>NZ_JBFUGR010000001.1:0-1011389 GCF_056402815.1 Mesorhizobium sp. P3_B5
TCGCCATCGTCGCCGTCGCAAGGAAGCTTCTGGTCACCCTCAACGCTATCATCAGGGACAAAACCGCATTCGCGTGAACACAGTTGCCATGCCGTGAACTCGACACGCTGCGACGGTTCAGAATTCTGCTCCGCTGCACTCTACGGCAAAAGTCGCGGCATGGATCCCAGGGTCTCCGCGACGGAGCTTCGCTCCTGCTTCGCCCTGGGATGACGACGTCCCGGAGGCCGCTGCCAATTCTGAACGTCGGCACTATCGAGACAAACGGCTGGATGCTTGTCTACGTTATTCCGCAGGAACGGCGGCCGCGTTGCATTCGTCCAGATCGCATGTGTGGGTTGCCAAGCTGTGCTGGCCCGCGAGCACTGTGACCAATGCGATGACCCCCGACGCCACCGAGACCCAGAACCCGTTCTGGGCGCCATACGCATCCACCACCGCGCCGGCGGCGAAGGAGCCGAGCGCCATGCCGATGCCGATGCCGGTGGTGACCCAGGTGATGCCCTCGGTCAGCATCGCCTCCGGCACGTGCCGCTCGATCAGGCCGAATGCCGTGATGAAGGTCGGCGAGATTGCTAAGCCGCTGGCGAAGACCGCCAGCGCCAGCAGCGGCACCGTGTCGGCAACCAGCAGCGGCAGCGTGGTGAGCGCGATGACGGCGACGGCAATGGCAAGCTGGTGCTGCAGCGGCGTTCTCAGGCTCAGCGTGCCGATGATGATGCCGACGACGAACGATCCCAGCGCGTAGACGCCGATGACGAGGCTGGCGGCGCCCGGCAGGCCAAGCGCCTTGGTGATCGCCACGGTGCTCACTTCCGTGGTCGCGAAGGTGGCGCCGATGAAGATCAGGGCGAAGGTGATGATCTGAACCGCGCGCAGGCGGATTGCCGAGCCGCGCGAACCTTGTCTCACCGGTCGCACCCGTGGCTCGGTCGAGCGCTGCAGGATGAAGGCCATCGAGCCGAAGGCGAGGAACAATGTGCTCGCCAGCATGCCCGCTTCCGGAAACAGGGCGACGCTCAGACCCACCGATAGCGATGCGCCTGCGACATAGACCAGTTCGTCCGCCGCCGATTCGAAGGCGAACGCGGTGTTCATCTCGGGGCGATCGCGAAAAATCTCGGTCCAGCGCGCGCGCACCATTGCCGGGATGCTGGGCATGGCGGCGGCGAGCAGCGCCGACACGAACAGCGTCCATATCGGCCAGTGTTGATTGGCCGCCGCGATCAGGATCACGAAGGCGAGCACCGAAAGGACCGTGGTCGGCACGACAATGCGGGTCTGGCCAAGGCGATCCACCAGCCTTGATATCTGCGGTGCGAGAAATGCGTTGGCCAGTGCGTATGTCGCCGAGACGGCGCCGGCCAGCCAGTATTCGCCATGTGTCTGCGACAGCATGGCGACGATCCCGATCGGCGCCATGGCGATCGGCAGTCGGGCAACGAAGCCAGCGGCGGCGAAGCCTTTGGCGCCAGGGGCGCGAAAGATTTCCGAATAGGGGTTTTGCATGGTCTGGCTCCTCGACAAAGGCAGGTTCGACAATTACATACGTGGCGTATGATTGTTAAATAGAGCATACGCCACGTATGTCAATTGGCATACGCAGCGTATGTCAGTAGGGCCAGAACCATGCACAGACCCCGCAAGGAGATGATCGCAGAGACGCGTGCCAAGCTGGTGGCGGCCGCGCGCCAGGCTTTTGGCACCGTCGGCTATGCCGAGGCCTCGATGGATGATTTCACCGCATCGGCCGGGCTGACGCGCGGCGCGCTCTATCATCATTTCGGCGACAAGAAGGGACTGCTGCAGGCGGTGATCGCCGAGATCGACGCTGAAATGTTCGCCCGGCTGAAAGTCGTTTCAGCCAAAGCGGACACGCTCTGGAGCGGCTTTGTCGATGAATGCACGGCCTATATCGAAATGGCCCTGGAGCCGGAAATCCAGCGCATCGTGTTGCGCGACGGGCCGGCGGTGCTTGGCGATCCTTCGCAATGGCCGAGCCAGAACGAATGCATCCGCTTGATGACGGAGAACCTTCAAAGGCTGAGCGACGAGGGAACCATCGTCGGCGTCGATGCCGAAGCTGCGGCAAGGCTGATCAGTGGCGCCTCGCTGCATGCGGCGCAGTGGATCGCAAATTCGGACGATCCCGAAGCCACGTCGAAAAAGGCGGTGAAGGCCTTCAACATCCTTCTGGAAGGGCTGCTCAAGCGAACTGGCGATTTGCCGGGATAATTGGCAGTCGCCGGTCGGCCCGAGATTGACAATCGCCCGCCTGAGTTCATCCTCTGCGACCATCTCTGAGGGGAGATTCGGGACATGTGGGATTTCGAGATCGGCAGGTCGGTGTCCATCATGATCAGGACATGGCCCTTCATCGTCTTTCGCATGATCGTCTATTTCGGCATCACGCTGGCCTACATCGTGGCGACCGGTACTGGTGCCAGCGTCGGCTATGGCGTCGGCCATATCTCGACGGATCCTGACGGGCCGATGTCGTTTGCCCTGTGGGGCGGCGTGGTCGGTATCGGCGTCGTTTCGATCGCCGTCTACTGGATCCGCGAATACATCCTCTACATCGTCAAGGCCGGCCATATCGCGGTGATGGTCCACCTGATCGACGGCCGCGACGTCCCCGGCGGCCAGAGCCAGATCGCCTATGCCAGGGAAGTCGTGACTCAGCGTTTTGCCGAAGCCAACATCCTTTTCGTGCTCGACCAGTTGGTCAAGGGCGCCATCCGCGCCATCACCGGCCTGATCGGCGGCATTGCCGCCTTCCTGCCCATTCCCGGCTTGAGCGGCCTGGTCAGTTTCATCAACACCGTCATCCGCCTGTCGCTGACCTATGTCGACGAGATCATCCTCGGCTACAACATCCGCATCAATTCCGCCTCACCCTTTGAGACGGCGCGGCAAGGGGTCGTGCTCTACGCGCAGAACGGCAAGACCATGGTCAAGAACGCCGTCTGGCTGGCGGTGATCATGTGGGGTGTGTCCCTGGTCATCTTCCTGCTGATGC
Source organism: Mesorhizobium sp. P3_B5 (assembly GCF_056402815.1). Classification (NCBI taxonomy): domain Bacteria; kingdom Pseudomonadati; phylum Pseudomonadota; class Alphaproteobacteria; order Hyphomicrobiales; family Phyllobacteriaceae; genus Mesorhizobium; species Mesorhizobium sp. P3_B5. The sequence continues at coordinate 3,020 of NZ_JBFUGR010000001.1, forward strand.
TGGCACCGGCCGGCGCCATTCTGTACCTCATGCCGGGGCAACTCGCAGGCTGGGCCTTCGTGCTCGCCATCGTCTTCGCCTGGGCCTTCAAGGCCGCCTTCATCGAACCCTTTGCCATCGCTTGCCTGATGCAGGTCTATTTCAAGACCATCCAGGGCCAGGTGCCGAACCCCGACTGGGACCGGCGGCTGGCCGAGGCGTCGTCGAAGTTCAGGGAACTGAAGGACAAGGCACTGGCCTCGTTCGGCGGCTCGCGCTGGACCCAGCCGACGCCAAACACCTAGAGCCTGATCCATCCCGATAAAAACGGGATGGGGCTCTATTTTCTTGTTTGACCGTGATCTTGTCCGAAAACCGGTTCCCACTTTTCGGGATCACGGTCTAAACCCTGTTGAACGTCGCCCTTTCCGGGCGTGAAAACATGGTCAAAGCGGCCGGGCGCGCCTATATCGGGACATGGTCACACGGCTCTACACCCACCCGATCTTTCTCGAACACCTGACACCGCCCGGTCATCCAGAGCGGCCCGACCGCTTGCGCGCCATCGAGCGCGTGCTCGACGACGAGGCCTTTGCGGCGCTCGATCGCGTCGAGGCGCCGGAAGGTGACGAGGCAACCATCCTCTATGCCCACCCCCAGGATTTCGTCGCCCGCGTCCGCGCCGCGATCCCCGAGACCGGCATCGTCTCGATCGATGCCGACACCAGCGCCAGCCCGAAAAGCTGGCAGGCCGCGGTGACGGCCATCGGTGCCGCCAACGCCGCCGTCGACGATGTCTTCCAGGGCCGTGCCGACAACGTCTTTGTCGCCGCGCGGCCGCCCGGCCACCATGCCGAAAAGACCACGGCCATGGGCTTTTGCCTGTTCAACACCGCGGCGATTGCCGCCCGCTATGCGCAGAACAAACACGGCGTCGAGCGCGTCGCCGTCGTCGACTGGGACGTGCATCACGGCAACGGCACGCAGGATATTTTCTGGGACGATCCGTCGGTGCTCTACTGTTCGACGCACCAGATGCCGCTTTACCCCGGCACCGGCGCCAAGGGCGAAACCGGCGCCGGCAACATCGTCAACGCGCCGCTGGCGCCGGAGACTGGCTCGGAGGTGTTCCGCGATGCCTTCCTGTCGCGGGTTTTGCCGGCGCTCGACAATTTCGCGCCCGACCTGATCATAATTTCCGCCGGCTTCGACGCGCACCATCGCGATCCGCTGGCACAGATCAACCTGACCGAGGACGATTTCGACTGGGCGACCGGCCAGTTGCTCGAGCGCGCTGCACGTCACAGCGGCAACCGCCTCGTCAGCCTGCTCGAGGGCGGCTACGATCTGCAGGGACTGGCATTTTCGGTCGCCGCCCACGTCGGGCGACTGATGAAAGGATAGAGGATGGCTGGCGAAGTGAACGAAGACGTCAAGGCGATGAGCTTCGAGCAGGCACTCGACGCGTTGGAAAAGATCGTCGATGATCTGGAACGCGGCGACGTGCCGCTCGACCAGTCGATCAAGATCTATGAGCGCGGCGAGGCGCTGAAGCTGCATTGCGACCGGTTGCTGAAGGCGGCCGAGGACAAGGTCGAGAAGATCAGGCTGTCGCGCGACGGCAAGCCGGTTGGCACCGAGCCACTCGACGCGGAATAGGTTGCAAAACGGGGCGGGCAGAGAAAGCAGGTAAGGAGTTCAAGCATGTGCAGAAACATCAAGACCCTGTTCAATTTCGATCCGCCGGCAACCCATGACGAGATCCGCGACGCCGCGCTTCAATTCGTGCGCAAACTAAGCGGAACGACACGGCCCTCGCAGCGCAACCAGGCGGCCTTCGACCGTGCCGTCGAGGCGATTGCCGCATCGGCGCACGAACTGCTGCATTCCATGGAAACCAATCATCATCCGCGCAACCGCGAGGAAGTGGCGGCCAAGGCAAAGGCCAAATCGGCACTCCGCTTCGCCTGAGGACCTCCGATGAGCTTCTTCCCCGGTAAAGACCCTGAAGTCGGTGACGCCTTCGCCAGCGACCAGATCGAGCTGATGGTCATTCCGAACGCCAAGGATATTGGCGGCTTTCAGGTTCGCCGCGCGCTGCCGACGGCCAAGCGCCGGCTGGTTGGCCCGTTCATCTTCTTCGACCGCATGGGACCGGCCATCCTGCGCGCCGGCCAGGCGCTCGATGTCCGTCCGCATCCACATATCGGCCTGTCGACCGTCACCTATCTGTTCGACGGCAAGATCAGGCATCGCGATTCGCTCGGCACCGAAATGGTGATCCAGCCCGGCGACGTGAATTTGATGACCGCCGGCCGCGGTATCGTCCATTCCGAGCGCACCCCGGAAGAGTTGCGCGGCGCGCCGATGTCGGTCTCCGGCCTGCAGACCTGGTTGGCACTGCCGGATGGCAAGGAAGAGGTCGACCCGGTCTTCGAGAACACGGCGGCGCTCCGTCTGCCCGAAATCGACGCCGAAGGCGTCAACGGCCGCGTCGTCATCGGCGCGTTTTCCGGGCTGCGGTCGCCGGTAAGAGCCGACTCCGAGACGCTCTACGCCGATCTGAGGCTGGCGCCTGGCGCCAGTGTGAAGATCCCGGCCGACGCCGAGGAGCGCGCCATCTACACGCTGGAAGGCGAGGTTTCGATTTCCGGCGATCGCTTCCCGGCGGAGCGGCTATTGGTGTTCAAGCCGGGCGACGAGATCGTCGTCTCGTCGGAAACTGGTGCCCATTTCATGCTGTTCGGCGGCGCTTCGCTCGGCTCGCCGCGCTACATCTGGTGGAATTTCGTCTCCTCGTCGAAAGAACGCATCGAACAGGCCAAACAAGAATGGAAGACAGGCCGCTTCGATATCGTTCCTGGAGATGAGGAAGAGTTCATTCCGTTACCGGACAATTAAGACCATGATCCCGAAAAGTGGGACCCGGTTTTCGGAAAAGATCATGGTCAAACAGGAGGACAGAGCCTCATCCCGGTTCTATCGGGATGGATCAGGCTCTGGATCAGAACCATCCGCGTCACTGACACGCATTTACATTCGCTGGGCGGAGGCATATTTCGCCCATGATCGACGTGCATGAACATCATATCTGAGCAGGCCCCTTAACAGTGAACGCAACGCTGCACACACCGCTTCTCGACAAGGTCCGCATTCCGGCCGACCTGCGCACGCTTGCCGAAAGCGAGCTACCGCAGTTGGCTGCGGAGCTTCGTGCCGAGTTGATCGATGCGGTGTCCCACACCGGTGGACATCTCGGCGCCGGCCTTGGCGTGGTCGAACTGACGGTGGCGTTGCATTACGTTTTCAACACGCCGGACGACCGGCTGATCTGGGATGTCGGCCACCAGGCCTATCCGCACAAGATCCTCACCGGCCGCCGCGACCGCATCCGCACGCTGCGCCAGGAGGGTGGCCTGTCCGGCTTCACCCGCCGCGCCGAGAGCGAATACGATCCGTTCGGCGCCGCGCACTCCTCGACCTCGATTTCCGCCGGCCTCGGCATGGCGGCGGCGCGCGATCTCTCCGGTGGCCACAACAATGTCATTGCCGTCATCGGCGACGGCGCCATGTCGGCCGGCATGGCCTATGAAGCGATGAACAATGCCGGCGCGCTCGATGCTCGCCTCATCGTCATCCTCAACGACAACGATATGTCGATCGCGCCGCCGACCGGCGCGATGAGCGCCTATCTGGCGCGTCTGGCTTCCGGCAAGACCTATCTCGGCTTGCGCGATTTCGGCAAGAAGCTGACCTCCTATCTCGGCAAGCGCGCCGATCGCGCCATCACCCGGGCGGTCGAGCATGCACGCGGTTACGTCACCGGCGGCACGCTGTTCGAGGAGCTTGGCTTCTATCACATCGGCCCGATCGACGGGCACAATCTCGAGCATTTGATCCCGGTGTTGAAGAACGTCCGCGACAATGGCGACGGCCCGGTGCTGATCCATGTCGTGACCCAGAAGGGCAAGGGCTACGGGCCTGCCGAGGCCGCGCCCGACAAATATCACGGCGTCAACAAGTTCGATGTCATCACCGGCGCGCAGGCCAAGGCGCCGGCCAACGCCCCGAGCTACACCAAGGTCTTCGCCGAAAGCCTGGTCCAGGAAGCCCGTGAAGACGACCGCATCGTCGCCGTCACCGCCGCCATGCCGAACGGCACCGGCCTTGACCTGTTCGGCGAGGCGTTCCCGACAAGGGTCTTCGATGTCGGTATCGCCGAGCAGCATGCGGTGACCTTCGCCGCTGGCCTCGCCACCGAAGGCTTCAAGCCGTTCGCGGCGATCTATTCGACCTTCCTGCAGCGCGCCTACGACCAGGTCGTCCACGACGTGGCGATCCAGAAATTGCCGGTGCGCTTTCCCATCGATCGCGCCGGTTTCGTCGGTGCCGATGGCGCCACCCATTGCGGCGCCTTCGACACCACTTTCCTGGCGACGCTGCCCGGCTTTGTCGTCATGGCGGCGGCCGACGAGGCGGAACTGCGCCACATGGTGCGCACCGCGGCAAGCTACGATGATGGCCCCATCGCCTTCCGCTATCCGCGCGGCAATGGCGTCGGTGTCGACATGCCGGAACGCGGCTCGATCCTCGAAATCGGCAAGGGTCGCATCGTCAGGGAAGGCACCAAGGTTGCGCTGCTGTCCTTCGGCACGCGGCTGCAGGATTGCCTGGCTGCGGCTGAGGAGCTTGGCGCGGCCGGGCTTTCCACCACCGTTGCCGACGCCCGTTTCGCCAAGCCGCTCGACGAAGATCTGATCCGGCGGCTGGCCCGCTCGCACGAAGTGCTGGTTACGGTGGAAGAGGGCGCGGTCGGCGGCTTTGCCAGTCACGTGCTGCAGTTCCTCGCCCATGAAGGGCTGCTGGAAAGCGGCCTGAAGGTGCGCCCGCTGGTGCTGCCCGACGCGTTCACCGATCACGCCAAGCCTGAAAAAATGTATGCCGATGCCGGGCTGGATGCGACCGGCATCGTGCGCACCGTTTTCGTCGCCTTGGGCCACACCGCTCGCGCCCAGCGCGCCTGAATCAAAATCTCAAAGCCCTGAATCGGTTTGTCGGCTGGCGATCGTAACGCGCTGTTTACGTTGCCGTTTGTTGTTTTGCTTACCGTGTCTCTTGGCCGTTTTTCAACGGCGCCCTGCTATAGAACGTGCCCAAGGCAGGGAGTTAAAAACAATGAGAACGCTTCTGTGCGGCGTGGCCCTTTTGGCCGCTATCGCTGCGCCGGCCATGGCCGAAACGCGCTATGATCGCAACCTCGAAAAGGCGGTGATGGGCATCGTCGCCGGCAAGATCGGCGGCATCCGTGGCGGCTTTTCCTACAAGCAAAGGCTACAATTCGTCGTCATTCCGGACGCCGTATCAGTGGCACCCGGCCCCGCTGAGCCCCCGCGCAAGCAGGCTTCTGGCGACAGCAATGACAGTCTGACGCCGGCCGTCGAACGGCAGGTCTCGCGCACCATCTTCTGACACTCATCGACAGCTACGGTCGACCGATGATTGCCGATCGGCCCCAAGGTGCTTGCCATCATCGTCGGCTTTCGCCATGAAGGCCGATGAATTCCCCTCTGCCAGCCAGCACACGCCAGCGGCTCGACGAACTGCTCGTCGCACGCGGCCTGTTCGCCAGCCGCTCGCGCGCCCGTGACGCGGTCGAGCGCGGCACGGTGACGGTCGACGGCACCATCGCCCGCAAGCCTGGCCAGACCGTCTTGCCGCAGTGCCAGATCGCCATCGACGACCCGGCGCAGGGCTATGTCTCGCGCGCGGCGCTGAAGCTGATCGCCGGGCTCGATCATTTCGGCCTCGATCCCACGGGCAGCGAAGCGCTCGACATCGGCGCCTCGACCGGCGGCTTCACCCAGGTGCTGCTCGAACGCGGTGCGACCCATGTCACCGCGATCGATGTCGGACATGGCCAGATGCATCCCGACATATCAGGCGATCCGCGCGTGACGGCGATCGAAGGGCTGAACGCTCGCGAACTCTCGGTCACCGATCTGGCTGGTCGCATTCCGGATTTCATCGTTTCCGATGTCAGCTTCATCTCGCTGAAACTGGCGCTGCCGCCGGCGCTCGCTCTGGCCAAAAGTGGCGCGAAAGCGGTGTTCCTGGTCAAGCCGCAATTCGAGGCCGGTCGCGAGGCGATCGGCAAGGGCGGCCTGCTGAAAGATCCTTACGATGCCGCGCGCGTTGCCGGCCTGCTGCAGGAGTGGCTCGAAGGCGTCCCCGGCTGGCGCACGCTGGGGCTGCATCTGTCGCCGATCGAAGGTGGTGACGGCAATCGCGAATTCCTGCTTGCCGGTATCAAGGACGCCAAGGGCAGCGATCCCAAGGGGCGCGACCAATGAGCGCGCGCTTCACCATCGCAAGACTGGGCTCCCAGGGCGACGGCGTCGCCGAGGCCGAAACCGGCGAGGTGTTCATCCCGTTTGCGCTGCCCGGTGAAACCGTCACCGCCGCACGCGAAAAGGACCGCGCCACGCTGATGGCGGTGCTGGAGACGTCACCGTTGCGGATCGACCCCGCCTGCCGGCATTTCACCGAATGCGGCGGCTGCGCCCTCCAGCATCTGGAAGCCGAAGCCTATCACCAGTGGAAGCGCGAAAAGGTCGTGCAGGCGCTGAAGAGCAAGGGCATAGCCAGCGATGTAGGCGCGCTGGTGCCATGCGCGCCGCATACGCGCCGCCGCGTCGTCTTCACGGCCCGGCGCAGCGAGGCCGGCATGAAGCTGGGTTTCGTTCGCGCGCTGTCGTCGGAAATCATTCCCATCGAGGAATGTCCGATCTCCTTGCCCGAGATCGTCGCAGCGCTCGATCGTCTGAGGGCACTCGCAGAACTCGTATGCGCAACCACCAAATCGTTCCGCATGACGGTGACGTTGACCGGCTCGGGCCTCGACATCGCGGTCCACGAGTCCGGCAAGCTCGGCGAAAACCAGCGCCGCGTCGCTTCCAATTTTGTCATCGGCGAAGGACTGGCCCGGCTTTCGGTCGATGACGAGATCGTCGTCGAGCCGAAGAAGCCGGTGGTCATGTTTGGCGGCATCGCCGTCGCGGTGCCGCCGGGTGCCTTCCTGCAGGCGACGCAGGCCGCCGAGCAAGCGATGGCGGATATCGTCGGCCAGCACCTGTCGCGGGCCAAGAAGGTCACCGATCTTTTCGCCGGCTGCGGCAGCTTTGCCCTGCGCCTGGCGGCGAAATCGGAAGTCCATGCGGTGGAAGGCGATGCGGCAGCCCTTGCGGCGCTCGACCGGGGATTTCGTTTCGCCTCTGGGCTGAAGCGGGTGACCGCCGAACGCCGCGACCTGTTCCGCCGGCCGCTCACCTTCAAGGAGTTGAATGCCTTCGACGGCCTCGTCTTCGATCCGCCGCGCGCCGGTGCCGAGGACCAGTCGAAGCAGATCGCCCGTTCCGACGTGCCGCTGGTCGTCGCCGTCTCCTGCAATCCGGTGACGCTGGCGCGCGACCTGCGCATCCTGATCGATGGTGGCTATACGCTGAAGAGCGTCACCCCGATCGACCAGTTCCTGTGGTCGTCGCATGTCGAGGCGGTGGCGCTGCTGGAGAAGCCGAAACGGCGGCGTTAGCCGTAGGCTAGCTTGGCGACATCCGTTTCGGCGTGCCGCCCCGTTGGTTGATCGATACCCAGGTGTTTGGGTTCTGCTGCGACTGGCGTTTCAGGAAGTAATAGCCCGTCGCGTTCCACGGCCTGATCTCATCGACCAGATTGTCCAGGACAAGATCGCCCTTGTCGGTTTTCACCGTCAGGATGGTGTGGCCTTCATTGTTCAGGTCGCGCACGACCGTCATCAGCAGCGCCTGCCGCGGGAATCCTGCCTGCAGAAGCAGCTTGCGCTTGTAGAGCGCGTAGATCTTGCAGTCGCCCTTGCCGTCCACCGGATAGTCCCAGTGGTCCATCATCGTGCCCCAATGATCGAAATTGCTGACCGGTTTGATGGAGCTGTTCGCCTTCTGATTGACCCGCTTGAGGGTGCGCAGGTTCTGCGCGGTCAGCTTGATATCAGCGGCCGGCAGGGCAGGCACCTTGCACTCTTTTGGCCGGCGATGGCAGAAATCGATCCAGCCGTAGGGGACACTGGTGCTTCCGCCAACGACGGCAGATTGCGTCGATCGCGACTTGAACCATGTCGACTGTGCTGACGCCGGATTGGCTTGCAGTGATGTCGCGCCAATCAATGAAACCAAGCCAAGCAGGAAAGCCAGGACGCCGGGGGAACGCTGCATTGCCAACACCACCGCAACGAGAAGGCTGGTACAGCGTTTGCGCGGAAACGTGGCCCAGGCGGTTAAACAGTTACCAATTTCCTAACGCCGATTGTGTTCACTTCAAGGTATGGCTGAGATTTAGGCTTGTTGCCGGAACACGGCGGCATCCTCAAACCCTGGTGCCGCCGACCGTCATCTGGTTCATCCTCAGATGCGGCTGGCCGACGCCGACCGGTACGCCCTGTCCGGCCTTGCCGCACATGCCGATGCCGTTGTCGAGCTTCATGTCGTTGCCGATCATCGACACGCGATGCATGGCGTCCGGCCCGTTGCCGATCAGCATGGCGCCCTTGATCGGCTGCGTCACCTTGCCGTCTTCGATCATGTAGGCCTCGGTGCAGCCGAACACGAATTTGCCCGAGGTGATGTCGACCTGGCCGCCGCCGAAGGACACGGCATAGATGCCGTTCTTGACCGAGGCGATGATCTCGTCCGGCTCCATGTCGCCCGAGGTCATGTAGGTGTTGGTCATGCGCGGCATCGGCTGGTGCGCATAGCCTTCGCGTCGGCCGTTGCCGGTGGCCTTCATGCCCATCAGCCGGGCATTCTGGCGGTCCTGCATATAGCCAACGAGCTTGCCGTCATCGATCAGCACGTTGCGGGCCGAAGGCGTGCCTTCGTCATCGACGGTCAGCGAGCCGCGTCGCTCGGGCATGGTGCCGTCGTCGACGACGGTGACGCCTTTGGCGGCGACCTGCTGGCCCAGCAGCCCGGCGAAGGCCGATGTCTTCTTGCGGTTGAAATCGCCTTCCAGCCCGTGGCCGACGGCCTCGTGCAACATGACCCCAGGCCAGCCGCTGGACAGCACGATGTCAAAGGTGCCGGCGGGCGCCGGAATGGCTTCGAGATTGACCAGTGCTTGCCGCAGTGCCTCCTTGGCCGCGTGCTTCCAGCTGTCCTCGACCAGAAACTCGCCGAACGCCTTGCGTCCGCCCATGCCGTAGGAGCCGCTCTCCTGGCGGTCGCCATTGCCGACGACGACCGACACGTTAATCCTGACCAGCGGGCGGATGTCGCGCACCATCTGGCCGTCGGCACGTACGATCTCGACATGCTGCCAGGAGGCGGCGAGCGAGGCCGTCACCTGGCGCACGCGCGGGTCCTCGGCGCGCAGCCAGGCATCGATTTCCTGCAGCAGCTTTGCCTTGACCTCGAAGGAAGGCGAGGGGATCGGGTTTTCATCGCCGTAGAGATGGCGGTTGGTGCGCGCGGGTGCCGCTGCGAGCGTGCCGGAATAGCCACCCTTGACCGTTGCAACGGCATCCGCGGCGCGCAGCAGCGAGGCTTCCGAAAGGTCGCTGGAATGCGCGTAGCCGCTGGCTTCGCCGGCGACAGCGCGCAGGCCAAAGCCTTGGTCGGTGTTGAAATTGGCGGTCTTCAGCCGGCCATTGTCGAACATCAGCGCTTCGCTTTCGCTGTATTCGAGGAACAGCTCGCCGTCGTCGGCGCCGTTGAGGGTCTCGGCGACGATCTGCTTGATGCGATCGTCGGAAATGTCGAATTGGCCGATCAGGCTGTTCATGGCAGGTCCGTTCGTGGGAAGAAGAATTGTCTCCCACGATGTAGGCGCGAAGCCGCGCCCAGACAATCGGCAAGATCGATATTGCCGATTGCCGGCGGCCGGCCAGGGCCGCGCTACTTCTGGTTCACGAAAACCTTGATATCGCTGGTCAGCGAATCCCAGGTCGAGAACTGTTCCTCGAGATTGGCCTTGGTGATGCCGCCGATGAAGCTGACATCCATCTTGAAGTTGGATCCGTCGCCGGAATAGGCCTTGATCCAGCGATATTTCTTGTTCCATTCGTTGGCCTGGTCGGCCGTGAACGCATCGGTGTAGCCGGAGGAGAACTGCAGCGACTTGCACTTCTCGTGATTATCGCAACCGTAGAAGTAGATCACATATTTCATGCCCTGGAGCCGGCCGGAAACCATCGGATCGCCACCGTCGTCCTTTTCGAGCTTGGCCGAGCCGTAGCCTATGTCAGGCGCCGCGCCATCATGATTTCGTCGATCTCCCGGCCCTCGTGAAGAAAGCCGGCAGGGATGCGACCGATTTCATGAAAACCTTCGCGTTGATAAAATCGTATGGCGGCGGGATTTTCCGCGCTTACGGCCAGTTCGACCTGCCTGATGCCCAATGCGCGGGCGTGTTCGAGCAAAAGATTGAGCATTGCGATGGCGTGTCCGTCGCCGCGCTCGGTGTCGCGCAAGTAAACCATGATGATGGTGGCGCGGTGCGCCATCTTGCCGGCCTGCTGTCGCATCAGGCCCATTATGCCGACAGGTTCATCGCCGCTAAAGCTGACGACAACAGGGTTGTTCGTCAGGCGCCGTCGCCACTCCTCGTCCGGCAGACCTTCCCAATCCGCCAGGCTGCTGGCGAAGGCTTCGGGATTAGCGCGCAACGCCTCCAGGCGAATTCGCTTGAAGATCTCGAAGTCGTTGGGATCGAGCAGTTTCAGGGCCAAAACAGTCTCAAGGCAGGGCGGCGAAACCGTCGGCGAATCCCTTGAGGTCGACGGGAATGCCGATGCCTTCTTCCGGCGTCTGGAAGACGATGAAGGTGGCCGACGTGCCGGTCTTCAGCGTGTCGAGCAGCGGCTTTTCGAGAATGACCTCGGCATAGCAACCATCCTGGAAACAGCGCACGAAATAGGCGCGGCCGATGTCCTTGCCGTCGACATTGAGGCCAAGTCCGTTGGGCAAAAGCACGCCGAGCGGCGCCAGCACGCGCAAAATCTCGGCCTTGTTGTCGGCGGTGCGCAGCACGACGACGGAAAGCCCCATCTCGGGACGGTCCTCGGCGACGACGTTCTGCATCATCACGCATTGTTCCGACGTGGCGCCGGCCGGTGTGTCGCAGATGATCGACCACGCCCCATGCGTCGACCGCACCGTGCCGCTTGGCTGCGCGGCATTGGCATGGCTGATGCCGGACAAGCCGACGCAAGAGAGGGCGGCGAGAACGATGACCTTCGTCCAGTTTCTCGAAAGCCAAGAGTTTCTCGAAAGCCCAAAATCTGCCGAAAGCCAAGCGTTCATGACGGCTCCATTGCGAATCACGGCACTTTAAGCCGCGCCAAAGCCAAGTAAAGGATGAGACCGCCGCTGGTCTGCCCCGATAGCGGCCACAATCCGCTTTTCCCTAGCAAATTCGCCCGAATTGCGACCGTCCGGCGCATTCTGTCCGCACGCCTGCGCCGCCCGTCCATCCCCGATCCGCGCAAGGCAAAAAGGCCGCTATCGCACTTGCGCGCAAAAATGCCGCACGGTTTCCTCCGCTCCTTTCTTGCGGAGGCAAATAGAGTATGGTTTGAACCAGCCTTGGGACTGTCCGGGATTCCCATCCCGGCTTTATCAGATATTCTTGCGCTCCGATCGCGAGGAACCGGGAGATGATGAGGGCGATGAGAAAATTCCTAGCTAGCGCCAATTTTCTAGCAAGCGCCAAATCTCTGGCAGGCGCAGCCGCCGCCACAGTCTTTGCCGGTGCGTCCGCCCATGCGGCTCAGCCCCAGCCGTGGGAGACCGGTTTTCAGCCTCCGGCGACCGACATGATGCGGCAGATCGAGTGGTTCGGGAACTACACGCTTTGGTTCATCGTCATCATCACCGCCGTGGTGCTTTTCCTGCTCGCCTATTGCATCTGGAAGTTCCGTGCGAGCGTGAATCCCATCCCTTCGAAGACCAGCCACAACACGTTGATCGAAGTGATCTGGACCATCGGGCCTGTCATCGTCCTGCTTTTGATCGCCATACCGTCGTTCCAGCTGCTGACCGCGCAATACACGCCGCCGGAAGAAGCCAAGCTGACCATCAAGGCGACGGGAAACCAGTGGAACTGGGACTACGAATACCAGGTCGACAAGGCGCTTACCTTCAACTCGGCGATCCTGCAGGACGCTGACCGCGCTGCCGCCGGCAAGGACGATCGCAAGGTCTACCCGCGCCTGCTCGCCGTCGACAATGAGATGGTGGTGCCGGTCAACACCATGACCCGCGTGCTGGTCACCGCAACCGACGTCATTCACTCCTTTGCCATGCCTGCGTTTGGCATCAAGATGGACGCCGTTCCCGGACGCACCAACGAGACCTGGTTCAAGGCGGAAAAGGAAGGCCTCTACTACGGCCAGTGCTCGCAGCTTTGCGGCAAGGACCACGCCTTCATGCCGATCGCGATCCGTGTCGTCTCCGATGCGCAGTACACGACCTGGCTGGCGGCAGCCAAGACCGATCTGCCCGGCGCCAACAAGGCGCTGATGGCCGAGGTCGATGGCACAAACAAGGTAGCGGCCGCCGGCAACTGACGCCGCGACCATAAGAGATCAGGGAACGGAGCGGAACATGGCAGACGCTGCAGCTCACGACGATCACGACCACAAGCCCTATCACGGCTGGGTCCGGTGGGTGTATTCGACCAACCACAAGGATATTGGTACGCTCTATTTGATCTTCGCGATCTTCGCGGGCATCGTCGGCGGGGCGCTTTCGGTCGTCATCCGCATGGAGCTTCAGGAGCCGGGCATCCAGATATTCACCGGCCTGGCGCAGATGGTCTACGGCATGAACGGCGATGCCGCCATCGATGGCGGCAAGAGCATGTACAATGCCTTCGGCACTGCGCACGCCCTGATCATGATCTTTTTCATGGTCATGCCCGCGCTGATCGGCGGCTTTGCCAACTGGATGGTGCCGATCATGATCGGCGCGCCGGACATGGCGTTCCCGCGCATGAACAACATCTCGTTCTGGCTGCTGCCGCCGGCTTTCATCCTGCTGATCACCTCGGCCTTCATGCCGAGCGCGCCTGGCGCCTACGGCGTCGGCGGCGGCTGGACGCTTTATCCGCCGCTGTCGACCTCGGGCCAGCCCGGGCCGGCGATGGATCTGGCGATCCTGTCGATCCACATTGCCGGCGCCTCGTCCATCCTCGGCGCAATCAACTTCATCACCACCATCTTCAACATGCGCGCGCCTGGCATGACCATGCACAAGATGCCGCTGTTTGCCTGGTCGGTGCTGATCACCGCCTTCCTGCTGCTTTTGTCGCTGCCGGTTCTGGCCGGCGGCATCACCATGCTGCTCACCGACCGCAACTTCGGCACCACCTTCTTTGCCCCGGATGGCGGCGGTGACCCGATCCTGTTCCAGCATCTGTTCTGGTTCTTCGGTCACCCGGAAGTCTACATCCTGATCCTGCCGGGCTTTGGCATCATCAGCCATATCGTCTCCACCTTCTCTAAGAAGCCGGTGTTCGGCTATCTCGGCATGGCCTATGCCATGGTGGCGATCGGCGCGGTCGGGTTCATCGTCTGGGCCCACCACATGTACACGACCGGCCTGTCGCTCGACACGCAGCGCTATTTCGTCTTCGCCACCATGGTCATTGCCGTGCCGACGGGCGTGAAGATCTTCTCCTGGATCGCGACGATGTGGGGCGGCTCGATTTCGCTGAAGCCGCCGATGCTGTGGGCGCTCGGCTTCATCTTCCTGTTTACGATTGGCGGCGTGACCGGCGTTCAGCTCGCCAATGCCGGTCTCGACCGCTCGCTGCACGACACCTATTTCGTCATCGCCCACTTCCACTACGTGCTGTCGCTCGGCGCGGTGTTCGCCATCTTCGCCGGCTGGTACTACTGGTTCCCGAAGATGACCGGCTACATGTATTCCTTCGCCATCGCCAACACCCATTTCTGGGTCACCTTCATCGGCGTCAACCTGATCTTCTTCCCGCAGCATTTCCTCGGCCTTGCCGGCATGCCGCGCCGCACCATCGACTACCCGGATGCGTTTGCTGGCTGGAACATGGTGTCGTCCTACGGCTCGTATATCTCGGCCGTCGGCGTCGCGATCTTCCTCTATGGCGTGTTCGAGGCCTTCCAGAAGAAGCGGGTGGCCGGCGCCAATCCATGGGGCGAGGGCGCCACGACGCTTGAATGGCAGCTGCCTTCGCCGCCGCCTTTCCACCAGTGGGAACAGCTGCCGAAGATCAAGTAAGGCAGCTTGAATACGAAACCGCCGGCTCGTCCGGCGGTTTTGGCCAACGGAATGATGGACTTAAGTACGCATGGCCCTAGTCGACGACCCATTGATTGACGAAGCGGGCTTTCGCATGTCGGAAGCCACGGCGGGCGATTTCTTCGCCCTGCTGAAGCCGCGCGTCATGTCGCTGGTGGTGTTTACCGCCTTTGTCGGCCTGGTTGCCGCACCGGTGACCATCAATCCGTTGCTGGCGGTGATCGCCATCCTGGCCATTGCCATCGGTGCCGGCGCGTCGGGCGCGCTCAACATGTGGTACGACGCCGACATCGATGCGGTGATGACCAGAACCGCCGGACGTCCGGTCCCGGCCGGCCGCATCCGGCCCGGTGAAGCCCTGAGTTTCGGCCTCGTGCTTTCGGTGCTGTCGGTGATGACCCTCGGCGTCCTGGTCAACTGGCTGTCGGCGACGCTGCTGGCCTTCACCATCTTCTTCTACGCCGTCGTCTACACGATGTGGCTGAAGCGCTCGACGCCACAGAACATCGTCATCGGCGGCGCCGCGGGCGCCATTCCGCCGGTCATCGGCTGGGCCGCGGCGACCGGAGCGGTCAGCCTCGAAAGCCTCATCCTGTTCCTCATCATCTTCCTGTGGACGCCGCCGCATTTCTGGGCGCTAGCGCTGTTCAAGTCCGAGGACTATGCGAAAGCCGGCATCCCGATGATGCCGAACGTTGCCGGCCAGGCATCGACCCGGCGCCAGATCTTCGCCTACGCGCTGATCCTTGCACCGGTTGGCGTGCTGCCATGGATCCTCGGCTTCACCACATCGGCCTATGGCATCGCCGCATTACTGCTTGGCGCCGGCTTCGTCTGGTATGCCTGGAAGGTGCTGCAGATGACGGACGACGACCGCGTCATGAAGCCGGCCAAGGCCCTGTTCGGCTACTCGCTGCTGTATCTGTTCGCCATCTTCGCGATCTACCTTGCCGACTGCGTCGTCGGTCGCGCGCTCGCCATCGGTGGAGCATGACCATGGTCGACAAGAAGCTTGACCTAGTTACGTTGACGGATCGCCAGCAGAAAGCCCGGCGCAACCGTTCGGCCGCCATCGGCCTGGCGCTGGCCGTGCTTGTCGTCATTTTCTATGTCGCGACCATCGTGAAGTTCGGTCATTCCGGATCGATGTGAGGCTGACGATGAACCGCCAGACAGTCACCGATCCCAGGAAGAAGAACACTAACCGCATCGTCGCCGGCGTCTGCATCGCCTTTTTCGGCGGCATGATTGGCATGGCTTATGCCGCGGTGCCGCTCTATGCGATGTTCTGCAAGGCGACCGGCTATGGCGGCACCACCAGGCGCGCCACGCAGCAATATGCCGATCGTGTGCTCGACCGCGACGTCACCATCCGCTTCGACGCCAACACAGCCGGCGTTCCATGGCAGTTCGAGCCCGTGGCCCGCTCCATCGTCATCAAGATCGGCGAGACGGTTCAGGCACACTATAGCGCGACCAACAAGTTCGACCGCTCCGTCACCGGCCGCGCCACCTTCAACGTGCAGCCCGAACTGGCTGGCCCGTACTTCAACAAAGTCGAGTGTTTCTGCTTCACCGACACGACGCTGAAGCCCGGCGAGACGCTGGACATGCCGGTCATGTTCTATGTCGATCCCGACATCGTCAACGTGCCGGAACTGAAGGACTTGAAGACGATCACTCTATCCTACACGATGTTCCCGGTCGAAAAGAGCAAGCCGGTTGCGTCGTCAGCGCCGATCGAAGGCAGCAGCAACAAAGTTCCAGATACCGAAGCAAATCTCGGGGGTTGATATGGCAGACGCGCACGCAAAACCACAACATGACTACCATCTCGTCAACCCGAGCCCGTGGCCCTTCCTGGGGGCCATCGGTGCACTGGTCATGGCCATAGGCGGCGTCGCCTGGATGCAGTATCTCAAGGGTGGCGATTTTCCGCTTTTCGGCCACAACATTGCCAATCCGTGGTTGTTCTTCATCGGCCTGGTCATCGTCCTTTACACCATGTTCGCCTGGTGGTCCGACACCATCAAGGAAGCGCATGAGGGGCATCACACGCGCGTCGTGTCGCTGCATCTGCGCTACGGCATGATCATGTTCATCGCCTCTGAAGTGATGTTCTTCGTCGCCTGGTTCTGGGCCTATTTCGACGCCAGCCTGTTTCCGGGCGAGGTCCAGAATTATGCGCGCACGGCGTTTACTGGTGGCGTCTGGCCGCCGAAGGGCCTCGAAGTCCTCGATCCCTTCCATTTGCCGCTCTACAACACCATCATCCTGCTTCTGTCGGGCACCACGGTCACCTGGGCCCACCACTCGCTCCTGCATGGCGACCGCAAGGGGCTGATCAACGGCCTGGTGCTGACCGTTGGCCTCGGCATGCTGTTCACCATGGTGCAGGCCTACGAGTACATACACGCTCCGTTCGGCTTCAAGGACTCCATCTATGGCGCCACTTTCTTCATGGCGACCGGGTTCCATGGCTTCCACGTCATCATCGGCACCATCTTCCTGCTGGTCTGCCTGGTACGCGCGATGAAGGGCGATTTCACCCCCAAGCAGCATTTCGGCTTCGAGGCCGCCGCCTGGTATTGGCACTTCGTCGACGTGGTCTGGTTGTTCCTGTTCAGCGCGATCTATGTCTGGGGATCGTCCGGCGCTCTGATCGAAGGCCATTGACCGACTTCGCCGGGAGAATCGACCCGAGAAATCAGAAAGGCGGTTGCGACAACGCAGCCGCCTTTCTTCTTTTCGGCGCCATCTTCTTTCCGGCGCAATGATCGCCGATCGGTAGCCAATGCGGCTGACGATTTTCTGGACGATCTGCACATTTCTGTTCGCCGCCTTCCCGGCCTTTGCCATCGAACGCATCGACCTCGTGCGTGTCGACAAGTCGGAACGGCGGCTCCATCTGATCGGAGGTGGCAAGGTCCTCCGCAGCTACAGCATTGCACTGGGAGGCGACCCTATCGGGCAAAAACACCGGGAAGGCGACGAGCGCACGCCCGAGGGGCGCTACATCCTCGACTGGCGCAATCCCGGTAGCGTCGCCTACAAGTCGATCCACATCTCCTATCCCAACGCCGCACAAATCGAGACCGCGAAAGCCGCCGGCATCGACCCCGGCGGCATGATCATGATCCATGGCCAGCCCAACGGCTTCGGCTGGTGGGGCTGGCTGCTTCAATTGGTCGACTGGACGGACGGCTGCATTGGGGTTACCGACTCGGACATGGATGAAATCTGGACTAGGGTGCCGGATGGAACGCCGATCGAAATCGAGCCGTAAAGCATGAGCGAAGACAAGGCTATCTGGCCACCGATCGATCCGATTTCGGCCGGCCTGCACGGCCGCTGTCCGCGCTGCGGCGAGGGAAAGCTGTTTTCCGGATTCCTCACCGTCGGCAAGCGCTGCAGCAATTGCGGCCTCGACTATTCCTATGCCGATGCCGGCGATGGACCGGCGGTGTTCGTCATCCTGATCATCGGTTTCATCGTCGTTGGGCTGGCGCTTTGGATGGAAGTCACGCTGAGCCCGCCGCTCTGGCTGCATTTCTTGCTTTGGATACCGCTGGCGCTGGTTCTGTGCCTGACGGCGCTGCGGCTGATCAAGGGCGTGCTTTTGACGCTGCAATACGCCAACAAGGCGGCCGAGGGCCGGCTGGACAGCGGGCAATGAGCCAGGCTTCCGGTTTGGTCGCTGGCCGTTCGCGGCCAAAGACGGCATTGCTGATCGGCCTTGGCCTGGTGCTGTTCTGTATCCTGCTTGCGCTCGGCACCTGGCAGATCCAGCGCCTGCATTGGAAGGAAGCGCTTCTGCAGACCATCGACCAGCGCACGCATTCCGCGCCGCTGCCGCTGGCGGAGGTCGAGAGGCAGTTCACAGCCACCGGCGATGTCGACTACACCCCGGTGACGGTGACCGGCACGTTCCTGCATCAGGGCGAGCGCCACTTCTTCTCGACCTGGGAAGGCGCGTCCGGTTTCGACGTCATTACACCGCTGCAGCTCGACGGTGGCCGCTTCGTGCTGGTCAACCGCGGCTTCGTTCCCTACGACCTGAAGGACGCGGCCAAGCGCGCGCAGGGCCAGGTGGCGGGCAAGGTGACGGTGACCGGGCTCGCCCGCAATCCGCTGTTGGCCAAGCCGTCGATGATGCTTCCCGACAATGATGTGCAAAAGAACATCTTCTACTGGAAGGACCGCGACGCCATGGCCTCGAGCGCCGTCCTGCCGGCCGGTGCTGCGCTGGTGCCGTTCTTCGTCGACGCCAACGCCGCGCCGAACCCCGGCGGGCTGCCGGTCGGCGGCGTCACCATCATCGATTTGCCGAACAGCCACCTGCAATATGCCTTCACCTGGTATGGCCTGGCGGCTGCTCTGGCGGCGGTTCTCATCATCAGGTTGCGCCGCCCCGCAAAGGAGGAATGATCGTCGCCGCCCTTGACAGGGCAGGGGTGCACACCTCATTTCGGCTCTGAACAACGGCCCCGGATTCATGCTTCACACCAAGACCAAGCCACCGCTGACGATCAGGCTCTGCCAGCCGCGCGGCTTTTGCGCCGGCGTCGACCGCGCCATCCAGATCGTCGTGCTGGCACTAAAGAAATACGGCGCCCCGGTCTATGTCCGCCACGAGATCGTGCACAACCGCTATGTCGTCGAGGGGTTGCAAAGCCTCGGCGCGGTGTTCATCGAGGAGCTGTCCGAGATCCCGGCTCAGCATCGCCAGTGCCCGGTGGTGTTTTCGGCGCATGGCGTGCCGAAATCGGTGCCGGCGGACGCCCAGGCGCGCAACCTCTTCTATCTCGACGCCACCTGCCCGCTGGTGTCGAAGGTCCACAAGCAGGCGATGCGCCACCAGCGGCTCGGCCGCCATGTGCTGTTGATCGGTCATGCCGGGCACCCCGAGGTGATCGGCACCATGGGCCAGTTGCCGGAGGGCGCCGTCACCCTGATCGAGACCGAGGCCGACGCTGCAACCTTTGTGCCGGTCGACCCGCAAGCGCTGGGCTTCGTCACCCAGACGACGCTGTCGGTCGAGGACACCGCCGGCATCATCCGCGCCTTGCAGGACCGGTTTCCGCAGTTGCATGCGGCTGCCGCGGAATCGATCTGCTATGCTACCACCAACCGCCAGGAAGCGGTCAAGGAGACCGCTGCCGGTGCCGATCTCTTCCTGATCGTCGGCGCGCCCAACTCCTCCAACTCGCGCCGTCTTGTCGAAGTGGCGGAGCGTGCCGGCGCGACGATGTCGCTTCTCGTACAGCGCGCCTCCGAGATTCCATGGAATGACATTGCCGGCATCTCGACGCTCGGCCTGTCGGCCGGCGCGTCGGCGCCGGAAATCATCGTCGACGAGATCATCGATGCCTTTCGGCAGCGCTTCGAGGTAACGATCGATCTGGCGGTCACGGCGACCGAAACGGAGGATTTTCCGGTAATGCGGGTTCTGCGCGATGTCGAACTGACGAAGGCCGACATGGCCTTCGTCAACGGAGCCGCGTGAACAGCCCATGGCGGTCTATACCGATGTCAGTGAGGGCGAGCTTGGCGCGTTCCTGAAGGCCTATCCGGTCGGCGATCTCCTGTCCTATAAGGGCATCGCCGAAGGCACCGAGAATTCGAATTTCCTGCTGCACACCACCAGCGGCGCCTACATACTGACGCTCTACGAAAAGCGCGTCGACAGGGCGGATCTGCCGTTCTTCCTCGGTCTGATGGGCCATCTCGCCAGGAAGGGGATTTCGTGCCCGCTGCCGGTGACCGCGCATGACGGCACAGTCATTGGCGAGCTGGCCGGCCGTCCCGCGGTGATCATCACTTTCCTCGAAGGCCTTTCGCTCCGGCGGCCGACAGCAGGGCATTGCGGCGAAGTCGGCAAGGCGCTGGCCGCGCTGCATCTTGCCGGCCAGGACTTTTCCATGATCCGTCCCAACGCCTTGGCCATCGATGGCTGGCGCAAGCTGTGGAACGCGGCGCGCGACCGCGCCGACGAGGTCGAGCTGGGGCTGGCGGCCGAGGTCGATGCCGATTTCGCCGATTTCGAGCGGAATTGGCCGACGGGCCTGCCGGAAGGGATTATCCATGCCGACCTTTTCCCCGACAATGTCTTCTTCCTCGGCGAGAAACTGTCGGGGCTGATCGATTTCTATTTCGCCTGCGACGATCTCTACGCCTACGATGTCGCCACCTGCCTCAACGCCTGGTGTTTCGAGAAGGACTTTTCCTTCAACCTGACCAAGGGCACGGCGCTGCTTGCCGGCTATCAGAGCGTGCGCCCCTTGAGCGGCGACGAGAAAGCGGCGCTGCCGATGCTGGCGCGCGGCTCGGCGCTGCGCTTCATGCTGACCCGGCTTTATGACTGGCTGAACGTTCCCGATGGTGGGCTGGTGATGAAGCGCGATCCGACCGAATATATCCGCAGGATGCGATTCCACCGGGCGATCCAATCTCCCTCCGAATATGGGCTGACATGAGCAAGCGCGTTGAAATCTTCACCGACGGTGCCTGTTCGGGCAATCCGGGTCCGGGCGGCTGGGGCGCGATCCTGCGCTTCAACGGCAAAACCAAGGAGCTGTCAGGCGGTGAGGCCGAGACCACCAACAACCGCATGGAATTGCTCGCTGCCATCTCGGCGCTGAATGCGCTGAAGGAGCCTTGCGCCGTCGACCTGCACACCGACAGCAAATACGTCATGGATGGTATTTCCAAGTGGATCCACGGCTGGAAGAAGAACGGCTGGAAAACCGCCGACAAGAAGCCGGTCAAGAACGGCGAACTCTGGCAGGCGCTGGATGAGGCCAACAGACGCCATCAGGTCACCTGGAATTGGGTCAAGGGCCATGCCGGTCATCCCGAGAACGAACGCGCCGACGAGTTGGCGCGGGAAGGCATGGCGCCGTTCAAGAAAGGCTCGGCCAAACCTGCCGCGCCGAGGCCTGCAGCGGCGCTGAAGCCCGCGGCATCCGAGAAGCAGCCGGCGGCGCCAAGGGCACGGCGCTCGACCCAGAGCTATTGAGACCCGGGCACCGGTCAGTTCCTGCCAGGAATCTCTATCATGCCGATTGCATTCTATATCACCCATCCGCAGGTTCAGATTGACGCCAGCGTTCCCGTGCCGGAATGGGGGCTGTCCGACATCGGCCGGTCGCGGGCGTTGGCCATGCTCGACCAACCCTGGGTCGGCTCGATCCGCCGCATCGTCTCGTCGGCTGAGCGCAAGGCGATCGAAACCGCGGAAATCCTCGCGAAACATCTCGGCCTTGCTGTCGAGGTGAGAGAGGCCATGCATGAGAACGACCGCTCGGCGACAGGCTTTCTGCCGCCGCCGGAGTTCGAAGCGATCGCCGACCAGTTCTTCGCCAACCCGCACCAAAGCATCCGCGGCTGGGAACGGGCCATCGACGCCCAGCAGCGCATCGTGAGCGAGGTCGAGGCTGTACTCGGCGCCGCTGACATCGGCGATATTGCCTTCGTCGGCCATGGCGGCGTCGGAACACTCCTCTTGCTGTCGCTCAGCGGCCGCGAGATCAGCCGCGCGGGGGATCAGCCAGCCGGCGGTGGCAACTACTTCGCCTATGATATGGGTGCTCGTCGCGTCATTCATGAATGGTGGCCGATCGACAAGGCGGCTCCGCAGCGCGCCAATTGATTGAGGAAAGCAAGCAATTCTATATTTTGGATTAGAATGAATTTCACACCCTGCGCGATAGACTGCCGCAATCGACCTGGTGTGAGGTATTGCGGCAATGTTCGGGCGCAGGACTTTCGGCAAGCAGCAGCACAGCTTTGCCGATCTGAAGAAAATGATGCGTCCGACGCCGGATGCCGATGGCGTGACGCGTTTTCTCAAAAGAGCTTTGGGACGATCCGAAGATCGGCTCACTCCTGCGCGAAGTCGGCTTCGCGCCGGACGATGCGCGCAACATCATGCGAACGGCAGACGACTACATCGCTCTTTTCGCCGCGGCCAAATACCGGCTTCAGCAGCGCACCGAGGCCTTCAACAGCGAGATGGCGGCACGCCACGGCTATTGCCGTGCCACGCCCTTCCTGGTCATCGACGGCACGATCTGGGACGGCGAGCATGGCGCATTCCTCTATGCCCAGATGGATCTCGTCAGCTTCGACGACTGGAACGTCGTCATGTTGGCGGCGGATGCACGGACCACGCAATCATGCGGCCTGCCGGCCCATCCGGGCTCGGTTCCGGCGCTGAACCAGGCAATGACCGGGCACGTGATCCGGTGGAAGGCGCGCTACGAATCAGCACTCGAGGAATTCGGCGTCACCGCCACCGGCGGCCGGAGCATCACGCGGGAGCAATTCGAGGCGGAGAAAGACGCGCTGCGTCAGGAAATCATCGATACCGTCGCCTCGATGAAGCCGCGCACGGTCAGCGAATAGAGTGCCTCAGCGGATCAGTAGGGCCGTGCCGTAGAGGCCGAGCGCAAACACCGTGTGCGACACCAGGTTGAGGGCGCGGATCTGCATCGGATTGGGACGCTTGGATGCGGCCCAGCCGGCGCCCATGCCAGGGGCTAGCAGGAACCAGCCGGCGCCGACCGTGACCATTCCGAGGATGAAGGCGGGCAGGAAGGTCGGCGCGGCCAGCCACGCCGTCCCGGCCAACGCCACCAGGATAATGCCGTAGACGATGCCGACGAGATAGTGGAAGGCCCAGCCGAGCGCCGATTCATGCGCGTAAGGTGCGGCGTCACCGATGTCGTCGTGAAAAACCTTGCTCCTGAGATGCCAGACCCAGCGGCCGACCGGCCCCCAGTTCGGCCGCGGCTGAGCGAACGCCAAGTGCAGGAACATCGCCCAGATATCCATCAGCACCGTGGCGCCGATGCCGATCGCTATCGCGCGCCAAAGGACATCGGACATGATTGATCCCTAGAGCTGTCCCAGAATGTGGGCCGCACCGGACTCGTCGACACCGGGCTTGGTCTCGACATTGACCGCGGTGACCTTGCCGTCATCCACGATCATCGAGAAGCGCTTCGAACGCAGCCCCATATCGGCGCTGATGTAGTCGAGGCCGATCGACTTGGCGAAATCGCCGGTGCCGTCGGCGAGGTAGAGGATCTTGCCTTCACCGCCGCTGAAGCGCGCCCAGGCGCCCATCACGTGCACGTCGTTGACCGAGACGACAGCGATGGTGTCGACGCCGCGCGCCAGGATGGCGTCATGGTTTTCGAGATAGCCGGGCAGATGGTTGTTACTGCAGGTCGGCGTGAAAGCGCCGGGAACACCAAACAGCACGACCTTCTTGCCCGAGAAAATCTCGGCGCTGGTGATGACCTTGGCGCCATCGGCGGTCATTTCCTTGAAAGTCGCATCGGGTAGTTTGTCGCCAACGGCAATCGTCATGAAATTCCTCGTTCGAAAAGCTGGAAGGACTTGGTCTTCGAGATAGCGAACTCAGGCGTTTCCCGCAACCGCTGACAAAGCCTGTATCAAGGGAAAGGCAAGAGGCCTTCGACGGCACCCTCGGCACTGGTCAGCGTGTAGTGAAGGCCGCCATCCGTCGGCGTCGTCGACGGCCGGTCGAGGATCGGCACCGTAAACACCAGCCTGCCGTCCTTTTCGCTGCGCACCGGGGCGCCGAACATGTAGTCACGCTCGCCGGCAACGAAGAAATCGGCAGCGTCCGGATTGCCCGGAAAACTCGCCTCGACAACCAGCGTCTCATGGTCGCCCGGCAAAACAACGATGCCGAAATCGGGCTTTGCCTGGGTGGGCAGGGCTGCAAGCGCTGCCGCCACCTGCGCCGCGTCCTCGGCATTGTCCGGGTCAGAGGCAGGATCGACGCTCAGCCTGGTCTGCACCGGAATGCAGATCGTCTCGCAAATACCGAGAAAAATATCGGCGTCGATGACGGTCGCCTCTTTTGGCGCCGACAGCGTGAACGTCACCGGCAACGAAACCGGATGGTCGTAGCCGGCCCATTTGCCGTAGCCGTCATCGTGGCGCTGCGGCGGCGGAAACGACAGCGCGGCGTCGGCAATGTTGGTGCTGGCCGAGATGTCGAGTTGCGGCGGCACGCCGGCGTCACCCGGATCGCGCCAATAGGTCTTCCAGCCTGGCTTCAGCGCAATGTCGAGCACGCCATGGATGCGGCCGGCTTCGTCGGGTTTGCCTGATGTCACCAGCCGCACCTTGCCGCCTTCGCTGTCGTACCAGGCTGACGACGAGGCAGCGGCGGGCAAGCCGGTTCCGCATCCAATGACCGCAGCGAGCAGCATGATTTTCAAGCGTTGCATGGCGGTGATTTGATCGTCCGTTCGTGTCTGCGCAATGGCGTCATGGGATCGCCCGTATCATATTTGCGTGACCTGCGGCAGGGCGGCCATATCCGAATCGCGCGTGTCGCATCTTTTCGGCGCTTTGGAAACGCGTTACGCTCCTGTCCATGGACTTGTTGCGGCACAAGAAGACGGCGGCCCAGCGCGGCTTTCTCGACGACCAGTTCCTCATTGCCATGCCTGGCATGAAGGACGACCGCTTCACGCGCTCCGTCATCTACATTTGCGCGCACAGCGACGAAGGCGCGATGGGCCTGATCATCAACCAGACGCAGCAGATGCTGTTTCCGGACCTCCTGGTGCAACTCGGCATCATGAACGAGCAGGAGGCGATCCGCCTGCCCGCGCAGGCCCGCGATTTCGTCGTGCGCAATGGCGGCCCGGTTGACCGCAGCCGCGGCTTCGTCCTGCATTCGGGCGATTACCGGGTGGAATCGTCGCTGACGGTCTCCGACGATATCTGCCTGACGGCGACCGTCGACATATTGCGTGCCATCTCGTCGGGCCGTGGCCCCAGGCACGCGCTGATGGCGCTTGGCTACTCAGGCTGGGGCGCCGGCCAGCTGGAAACCGAGATCGCCGAGAATGGCTGGCTGACCTGCCCGGCAAATGCCGAGCTTTTGTTCGATACCGATATCGAGCGCAAATACGACCGCATCCTCGCCTCGATCGGCATCGATCTGGCGCATCTCAGCCTGGCTGCCGGGCACGCTTGACCCCTTAGGCCTGCGTCATCGGATACTGTTCCTTCAGCGTCTTCAGCACCTGGTCGGCGGGCATCGGGGCGCCGAACATGAAGCTCTGCACATATTCGCAGCCCATCTGGCGCAGCTCCAGCGCATCGCTTTCGTCTGAAATGCCCTCGGCCACCACCGACAGGCCGAGTTCATGCGCCATGTTGACCATGGACTTGAGCAGCACGGCGCGCTTCGGCGTCGCGTCGTCGACAAAACTCTTGTCGATCTTGATGGTGTCGAAGGGGAAGCGCGTCAGATAGGCCAGCGACGAATAGCCGGTGCCGAAATCGTCCAGCGACAGGCCGATGCCGAGCTGCTTCAGCTTGGTCAGCACATGCGAGGTCTGCTCGGGATTGTCCATCACCAGCGATTCGGTGAGTTCGAGGCGGAAGCAGCGCGGCTTCAGATTGGCGCGCGCGATGACGGAGCGCACATCGCTGACCAGATCGCGGCGGATCAGCTGGCGGCTGGACAGGTTGACCGAAACCGACAGCGGCGTGTCGCCGATCTGTTTTTGCCAGCCGGCGAGGTCTTCCGCCGCCTGCTGCATGGCGAACAGCCCAAGCTGCACGATCAGGCCGCAGCTTTCTGCGACCGGGATGAAATCGCCCGGCGGGATCATGCCGCGGCGTGGATGGTCCCAGCGCAGCAACGCCTCGAAGCCGGCCGTGCTGCCGTCCTCTAGCCGCACGATCGGCTGGTAGGCAAGCGTGAATTCGCGCCGCTCGATGGCGCGGCGCAAATCGGACTCGAATTGCAGCCGGTCTGTGCCGACGGTGCGGAAGGCCGGCCGGAACGGCTCGATCCTGTCGCCGCCGAAACGCTTGGCCTGGTGCATGGCAAGCTCGGCATCCTTGACCATGTCCTCGGCCGAGGTCTGCGCCGAGGTCCAGGTGATCAGCCCGATCGAGGCGGTCAGCACGATCTCGCGCTTGGCGAAGGTGATCGGGTTGTTGATCGCATGCTTGATGGCGTCGGCAACGCCGGCGATGCGGGCCGGGTCCTGTTCGGACAGCAGCATCAGCGCGAACTGGTCGCCGGCAAAGCGCGACAGCGAATCCTTCGGTTTGAGCAGCCGGTGCAGCCGGCGCGCAATGGTCAAAAGGATGGTGTCGCCAGCCGAGATGCCGAGCCCGTCATTGACCTGCTTGAAGCGGTCGATGTCGATGACGAAGACGGTTGGCCGCACCTTCTCTTCGGTGCGGGCGATCGAGATGATCGCCTCCAGCCGGTTCATCAAAAGTTCGCGGTTGGGCAGGCCGGTCAGATTGTCGTGCACGGCGTCGTGCAGCAGCCTTTCCTCGGACTTCTTCTGCTCGGTGACGTCGATCATCGTGCCGACGCAGCGAATCACCTCGCCGTCGGAGCCGATTACCGGACGGGCGCGTAGCGAAAACCAGTGATAGTGGCCATCGGCGCCGCGCAGGCGGAAATTCTGGGATACCCGGCCGCGCCGGTGTTCGAGCACCACGTCGAGCGTTGTGCGGAACGTGTCACGGTCGTCGGCATGCAGCACCGGCAGCCAGTTGCGGGCAGCGCCGCCAAGGCTGTTGGGCGCCAGGCCGAGCTGGATGCTGACGTCGGGCTTGGTGACGACGCGGTCGCGCAGCACGTCCCAGTCCCACACCGTGTCGCCCGAGCCGGCAACGGCCAGCGCCTGCCTCTCGAGGTCGGAAAACAGGCCCTGATGCAGCGCGCCGCCGGCAAAGGCGTGCTGCATGACGGTGAAGCCGATCAAAAGGATGATCAGGATCAGCCCGCCGCCAAGTGCGGGCTGGGCGATATCGTTGGCGAGCATGCCGGTGATTGCCATCCACGACCCGCACAGCCACAGCAGCACCATGACCCAGCTCGGCACCAGCATGATCGCACGATCGTAACCACGAATACCGAGGAAGATGATCAGGCCAAGGCCAGTCAGCGCGGTGGCGGCGAAGGAAATGCGGGCGATGCCGGCGGCAACCGCTGGGTCGACGATGGCCACACCGGCGATCAGCACCAGTCCGAGGATCCAGACCAATGCACCGTAGCTGAAATGGCCGTGCCATCGGTTGAGGTTGAGATAAGCAAACAGGAACACCACGAAGGTCGCCGCCAGCGCCACCTCCGTTCCCGCCCGCCACATCTGCTCATTTCCGGGTGATATCTCTATGATCTTGTTTAGAAAGCCGAAATCGACGCAGATATAGGCCAGCACCGCCCAGGCAAGGGCCGCGGTTGCCGGGAACATCGAGGTTCCCTTGACGACGAAAAGGATGGTCAGGAACAGCGCCAGCAGGCCGGCGATGCCGATGACGATGCCGCGAAACAGCGTGTAGGAATTGACCGAGTCCTTGTATTTTTCCGGGTCCCACAGATAGACCTGCGGCAGCTTGGGGGAGGCGAGTTCCGCGATGAAGGTGATCACCGTTCCGGGGTTCAGCGTCACCCGGAACACGTCGGCGTCGGGGCTGGTCTGGCGGTCGAGCGCGAAGCCTTCGCTGGGCGTGATCGCGGCGATGCGGGTCGAACCGAGATCCGGCCAGAAGATGCCGGAATTCACCAGCCGGAAATGCGGCGCGACGATCAGCCGGTCGAGCTGCTGGTCGGTGGTGTTGGCCAGCGCGAACACCGCCCAGTCGCCGGTCGAGCGCGCATCATTGGCCTCGACCTCGATGCGTCGCACGATGCCGTCCGGCCCGGGCGCGGTCGAGACCTGGAAATTCTCGCCCTGGTTCCGGTAAATTTCGACGGCGCCCGAAAGGTCGAGCGCCACGTCGTCGCGGGCAATCTTGATCGGTTCGACGGCGAAGGCCGAGACCGCCGCGCACAGCGTGACGATTGCCGCCAGGGCGAAGGCCAACAGCGACCTGTTTCGCAGGATATTCGTCAAAAATCAGCCCTTCGTTCCAGCGCCCGGCGGATCGTCCGCGATCCGGGCGTAGAGGTAGTGGTCCTGCCAGATGCCGTTGATCCTGAGATAGGATCGAAGAAGTCCTTCGCGCCGGAATCCGGCTTTTTCAAGCACGCGGATCGACCGGGCGTTGTCGGGAATACAGGCAGCTTCGATCCGGTGCAACCTCAGCGTATCGAAGGCAAAGCGCGACACCACCTTGACCGCGTCGGTCATCAGGCCACGGCCGCCAAAGCGCTCGCCGATCCAGTAGCCAATATGGCCGCTTTGCGAAACGCCGTGGCGGATGTTGCCGAGGGTTATGCCGCCGGCCAGCTTGCCGCTGCTCTTCTCGAATATGAAGAAGGCGATCGCGGTTCCCTGCGCATAGTCTTCGCGGTAGCGGCTGATGCGAAGCCGCCATGCCGTGCGGTCGAGCTCGTCAGGCGTCCAGCGCGGCTCCCACGGTTCGAGGAAGCCGCGGCTTTCGCCGCGCAGTGCCGACCACTCGCGGTAGTCGTTGGTGAACGGCACGCGCAGCGTGACGTGGTCACCTTTCAGCGCCGGCAGGTCTCGGCGAAAGAAAGGGAGCGCGAACACAACGCCTGGACTGATTTAGACGGCGAGCTTGCGGGCCGTGGTCTGCGTGCCCGAGAGCGAGTCGAGGATAGACTCGTAGGGTGCAAGCGTACCCACCGGTCCGACAGCGGTAAGCGTCGGCTTGGTCGAAAACAGCCGCGACGAGAGATCAGTCAGTCGCTCGATGGTCAGCGCCGACAGCCGCTCCATCAGTTCCTCCTTGGCAATCGGCCGGCCGAACAAAAGCAGCTGCCGGGCGATCTGCGAGGCACGGCTGGCCGGACTTTCGGCCGACATGATCAGCCCGGCGCGGTATTGTGCGCGCGCCCGATCGAGCTCCTCCTGCAGGATGTTTTCACCGGCTTTCTGCAACTCGTCGATGATCACAGGCACCAGTTCGGCAATGTCGCTCTGTCCGGTCGCGGCGTGGACGCCGAATATGCCGGTATCGGAAAAGCCCCAGTGGAAGGCATAGACCGAATAGCACAGGCCGCGTTTTTCGCGGACTTCCTGGAAAAGCCTGGACGACATGCCGCCGCCAAGGATCATCGACAGCACCTGCGAGGCGTAGAAATCGCGCACGTGATAGGCGCGGCCCTCGAAGCCGAGCACGATCTGCGCGTCCATCAGGTCGCGATCCTCGCGGAAATCGCCGCCGACATACTGCGCATATTGCGGCATTGTGCTGTCGGCCTTGCTGCGGAAGCCGCCGAGATGCTTCTCGACCTCGCGCACGAAATTGTCGTGCTTGATGTCGCCGGCAGCGACGACCACCATACGCTCGGCGCCGTATTGCCGCTCGATAAAATCGTGCAACTGCTTGGAGGTGAAGGATTTGACGGTTTCCGGCGTGCCGAGGATGGAGCGGCCGATCGTCTGATGGCGGAAGGCGGTCTCGGTGAAGCGGTCGAAGACGATGTCGTCGGGCGTGTCGTGCGCGGCGCCGATCTCCTGCAGGATCACATGCTGCTCGCGTTCCAGCTCCTGCGGGTCGAACTCGGATTCCTGCAGGATGTCGGAGAGGATATCGACCGCCAGCGGCACGTCGTCGGAGAGCACCCTGGCATAATAGGAGGTGGTCTCGACGCTGGTCGCGGCATTGATCTCGCCGCCGACATCCTCGATTTCCGAGGCAATCTCGAAGGCGGTTCGCCGCTTCGTTCCCTTGAACGCCATGTGCTCGAGCAGATGGGCCATTCCGTGCTCGTCGTCACGCTCATTGCGTGCGCCTGACTTGACCCAGGCACCAAGGGCAACGGATTCAAGACTTGGAAGGGTTTCGGTGGCGACTGTCAGGCCGTTCGACAGACGGCTTACCTCAACACCCATATGGCTAGTACTCCCTAACGCGCCGCCCGCGTGTGGCGGCCGACATAATCTTCCACCATTTTCAGGTCGGATGGAAGTACCGTGTATTTTTCCTCCGCTGTCATCAACCCGCCTAGCCATGCGGGCAGGGCGGGCGATACGCCGCAGGCGGCTTCGACGGCGGCCGGGAACTTGGCCGGATGGGCGGTGCCAAGCACCACCATCGGCACCGCGCCGTCGGCCTTGCCGGCGGCAACATGCATGGCCGCGGCCGTGTGCGGGTCGAGCAGATAGTTGCTGGCGCCAAGCGTCGAGCGGATCGTGGCGGCGACTTCGTCCATGGTCGAACGGCCGGCGTCGAATTCGGCGCGGATTTTTGCGATCTCGCCGTCTTCGATGGTGAAGGCGCCGGACTGCTTGAGGCCGTTCATATAGCGCCGCACCGTCGCCGCATCACGGCCGGCGGCCTCGAACAGCAGGCGCTCGAAATTCGACGAGACCTGGATGTCCATCGACGGCGACGTGGTCGGGAACACGCCTTTCATGCGGTATTCGCCGGTCGCAAGCGTGCGCGCCAGAATGTCGTTGTCGTTGGTGGCGATGATCAGCCGCTCGATCGGTAGGCCCATCTGCTTGGCGGCGTAGCCGGCGAAGATATCGCCGAAATTGCCGGTCGGCACGGTGAAGGAGACCGGCCGGTCGGGAGAGCCGAGCGACAGCGCCGACGAGAAATAATAGACGATCTGCGCCATGATGCGGGCCCAGTTGATCGAATTGACGCCGGACAGCGCCACCCGGTCGCGAAAGCCGTGATCGTTGAACATGTCCTTCAGCAGGCCCTGGCAATCGTCGAAATTGCCCTCGATCGCCAGCGCATGGACGTTTGCGGCGGCCGACGTCGTCATCTGCCGCTGCTGCACAGGCGAGACGCGGCGATCCGGAAAGAGCACGAAGATGTCGGTGCGGTTGCGCCCGGCAAAGGCATCGATGGCCGCGCCGCCGGTATCGCCCGATGTGGCGCCGACGATGGTGGCGCGCTGGTCGCGCTCGGCCAGCACGTGGTCCAGCAGCCGCGCGAGAAGCTGCATCGCCACATCCTTGAAGGCCAGCGTCGGGCCGTGGAAGAGTTCCAGGACGAAGATGTTCGGGCCGGTCTGCACCAGCGGACAAACGGCGTCATGACGGAAGGTGGCATAGGCTTCGCGCACCAGGCGCTCGAACACCGGCATCTCGATCTCGCCGCCGATAAACGGCGACAGCACGCGGATCGCGAGATCGGGATAGGCGAGGCCGCGCATGGCGCGGATTTCGGCGGCGGAGAACTGCGGCCAGGTGCCGGGCACGTAAAGTCCGCCATCGCGCGCCAGTCCGGCCAGCACCGCGTCGGAAAATCCAAGCACGGGCGCTTCCCCGCGGGTACTCACATATTGCATCGTCACATTCCATTGCTGCCGCGCGGTTTCGTTCACGGCAAGGTGGTTAATTTCTACGCTGGCTCCAGTCGCATTTTTGCCGCGCCGTTGATATACGTCACCAGCTTTGCGAGAGGGAAGTGCAGTTTCATGGCGTTTTATTCGTTAAACAACCGCTTTGTCGCGGGTCTGGCGCTTACCGGCTTTATGCTTGCCGCCGCCGGCTGCCAATCGAGCGACAATGGCGTTCTCAACCTCGGCTTCGGCAAGAAGGACACGACGCCTCCGCCGCCGCAGGATCCCAAGGTTCTCGCCAGCCAGCTGCAGGCCTACTGCCCGAAAGTGACGCTGCGCGACGGTACGGCCTTCTTCAACACCTATGGCAAGGGTAGCCAGAAGCCAAAGAAGAAAACCGACGCGGCCGCTGCGGATGCTGCTCCTGCGGCGCCAGACGGGACCATCGTTGACCCGAACAAGGATCCGACGAAGATCATCTACCAGGCCTCGATCACCGATGTGACCCGCGACTGCAGTCGCGCCAACGGCCAGCTGTCGATGAAGATTGCCGTCGCCGGCAAGGTTGTGCCGGGACCGCTGTTTGCCCCCGGTACCATCACCATGCCGATCCGTGTCGCCGTCATGCACGGCACCGAGGTTCTTTACTCGCAGATCCACCCGTATCAGATCCAGGTCAGTGACCCCTCGACCGCCACGCAATTCGTCTTCACGGATTCCAATGTCGTCGTCCCCGAGCCCACCGCGTCGGACTACCAGGCCTTTGCCGGCTATGACGAAGTCACCCCGAAGGCGGTGACGGACAAGCCCAAGAAGTCGGGCCGGAAGAAAGCCAAACCCGCTCCTCCTCCTGCTGCTCCTGCTGACGACAACACGACCCTGATCCCGCGAGGCTAGCATTCGGGCCGTGCGCTCGTTGGGAGCGCGGCTCTCAGGCGTCCGACCATTCCGACAGGGCCGCAATCACGCTTTTCAGCTCGGCCCAACGGCGGATGACGGTTTCGGCGCCGGCCTCGGTCAGTGTGTCGGCATGGCCGGGATAGCTGTGTGATGCGCCGGTAAAGCCGATCACCCGCATGCCCGCCGCCCTGGCGCCGGCAACGCCGTGCACGGAATCCTCGATGACGAAGGTGTTGGCCGGATCGGCGTTGAGCTTTTGCGCCGCAAGCAAGAACACGTCGGGCGCCGGTTTGGTCTTTTTGCTCGGTATTTCCAGCGCGGAAAAGATCCGGCCGGCAAAGAACGGCAGCAATTGCACCTTCTCCAGCATGAATTCGATCCGCTCGGAGCGCGAATTCGAGCAGATGCAGCGCGGCACCGTTACCGCGGCGACCGCCTCGCGTGCGCCGTCTATGGCGCGCACGTCGCTACGCAGCTTGCGGTCGACCAGGTCTTCGGCGCGGTCGATCAGCGAGGCCTGGAAGGGGATGCGCGACTTTTCCTCGACCCGCATCATGATGTCCTTGAAGGTCAGCCCGGCATAGGTCTCGGCAACCTCCTCAGCCGAGATTTCGTATCCGGCCGAGGTCAAAAGCTCGGCCTCGATGCGCGCGGCGATGATTTCGGAATCGACGAGCACGCCGTCGCAATCGAAGATGACAAGGTCAGGCTGGGGCATGGTGATCCGCAACAAGGGAGGGGAAAGGCCCCGGGGGACCCAGGAAAGCTCAGGCGGCGCGGCATACACCAACAGGCCGGGCTGCGCAAATTAAGAAGGTTTCGGCCGTCGAACCGATCCCTTCACTGAATATTTACGCTGATCGGTAACCATAACGGGGAGTAAACAGTAACGCGTGCTTTGGGTGTATCAATGTCTGCCGTGCGTCTTCTCGACGACCTTTCCCACGCTCCCCAGCAATCCGAGTGGCTGGATACGATCCTCAAGGGCGATTGCGTCGCAGCACTCGACCGGCTGCCCGAAAAATCCATCGACGTGATCTTTGCCGATCCGCCCTACAATCTGCAGCTCGACGGTGACCTGCACCGGCCCGACCAGTCCAAGGTCGATGCCGTCGACGACGACTGGGACCAGTTCGAGAGTTTTGAGGCCTACGACGCCTTCACCCGCGCCTGGCTGCTGGCGGCGCGCCGCGTGTTGAAACCCAACGGCACCATCTGGGTCATCGGCTCCTACCACAACATCTTCAGGGTCGGCGCCAAGATGCAGGATCTCGGCTTCTGGATCCTCAACGACGTCGTCTGGCGCAAGACCAATCCGATGCCGAATTTCCGCGGTCGACGTTTCCAGAACGCCCATGAGACGATGATCTGGGCTTCGCGCGACCAGAAGGGCAAGGGCTACACCTTCAACTACGAAGCCATGAAGGCATCGAACGACGACATCCAGATGCGGTCCGACTGGCTGTTTCCGATCTGCACCGGCGGCGAGCGGCTGAAGAACGACGATGGCGACAAACTGCATCCGACGCAGAAGCCGGAAGCGCTGCTCGCCCGCATCATGATGGCCTCGACCAAGCCCGGCGACATCGTGCTCGATCCCTTCTTCGGTTCCGGCACCACCGGCGCCGTCGCCAAGCGCCTTGGCCGCCACTTCGTCGGCATCGAGCGCGAGCAGGCCTATATCGACGCCGCCAATGAACGCATCGATGCGGTGCGGCCGCTGGACGAGGCCGACCTGACGGTGCTGACCGGCAAGCGCGCCGAACCGCGTGTTGCCTTTGTCAGCCTCATCGACACCGGGCTGATGCAGCCCGGCGCGACGCTCTACGACGCCAAGAAGCGCTGGGCGGCCAAGGTGCGCGCCGACGGCACGGTGGCGATTGGCGACAGCGCCGGCTCGATCCACAAGATCGGCGCCGAGGTGCAGGGCCTGGACGCCTGTAATGGCTGGACCTTCTGGCACTATGAGCGCAGCGGCGGCCTGACCCCGATCGACGAGCTTCGCCGCATCGCGAGGCTCGGCATGGAGCGGGCAGGGGCCTGATTGCCCCTCCTGCAAGCGCCTGAGATCAGACTTTGATCCCCAAACGCTCGAGGTCCGCCTCGAGCGTTTTTGCGTCGGTGAACAGCACCGCCTGCCAGCCGGCCGCCTTTGCGCCATCGACGTTTTTCTGGCTGTCGTCGATGAACAGCGTGGCTCCGGGTTCGAGGCCGAACGCGGCGACGTGATGATCGTAGATGGCGCGGTCCGGCTTTATCTGGCCGATATCGCCCGACACCGTCACCCCGCGCGGGCGGTCGAGAAAGTCAAAGCGTTGCCGGGCCTCAGTAAGCGTGTCAGCGGCGAAGTTGGTCAGCATGGTCACATCGTGGCCTTTCTCGATCAGGCCGACCATGATGGCGACGCTGTCGTCATAGGCGTGCGGCACCATTTCGTGCCAGTGGCGGCGAAAATTGCGAATGTTTTCAGCATGGTCGGGATGCTCGGCGATCAGCAGCGCCTCGGCCTCTTCCCATTTGCGGCCACGGTCCTGCTCGATGTTCCAGTCATGCGTGCAGACATTGTCGAAAAACCACTTGCGCTCTTCGGCATCGGGAATGAGGCGGCTGAACGGAATGTTCGGGTCGTAGTGGATCAGCACGCGGCCGATGTCGAAAACGATATGGCGGACTTCAGTCATGCAAGCCTCTTTGCACTCTGCGGCGACGGCTTTTTCGTCGCGCCGGGTATCGCTGCTTCAATTGCCTTTTTCATGACAGTCGGCAGCGCTTCCCCGGAAATTTCATGGACCAGCGACCAGAAATGCCCCGCAGGCGCGGCGCCGTTCACCTCGGCACGAAAAACCTCGAGCTCAAGCGCGAAATGGGTGAAGACATGCCCAATCTGGCCGGCACGCCGCCAATCGGCGGTGAACGGCGCGGCCGCATCCGTCGTCGCGCCGTCGTTCCGCGCGGTCCAGCCCGTCGTCGGCACCTCGGTCATGCCGCCAAGCAGGCCTTTGTCCTGGCGCTTGCGCAACAGGATGGCGCCGTCGCTTCTCACCGCGACGAAGGCGGCGCCGCGCCGCAATGGCTTTTCGGCCTTCGGCAGGCGCACCGGGAAGTGTTCGGGATCGCCCGAGACAGTCGCGCTGCAATCCTCGCGCAGCGGGCAAAGCATGCAGCGCGGCCGCCGCGGGGTGCAGATCGTCGCGCCCAGATCCATCATCGCCTGGGCGAAATCGCCCGGCCTTATCAGGGGAACCATGCCTTCGACATGGGCGCGTATCTCGGCCTTGGCTTCGCTCAGCGGCGTGGCGATCGAATACAGCCGTGAGACAACCCGCTCGACATTGCCGTCGACGACCGCGGCCGGATGGTCGAAGGCGATCGCCGCGATCGCCGCCGCCGTATAGGCACCGATGCCTGGCAATTCCCGCAGACCGGCTTCCGTTTCGGGAAATCGGCCGCGTCGAAGTGCCACAAGATCGGCGCAAGCCTTGAGATTGCGCGCCCTGGAATAGTAGCCGAGCCCAGCCCAAGCCTTCATGACGTCTTCGGTCTCAGCCTCGGCAAGGGCGTTTACATCAGGCCATTTCGCGACAAAGGCGCGGAAATAAGCCTTTACCGCTTCGACCGTGGTCTGCTGCAGCATGACTTCGGACAGCCAGATGCGGTAGGGGTCGGGCCGCGCCCCGCGCGCATGCTCGCGGGGCGTGATCCGCCACGGCAATTCGCGGTGATGCACATCGTACCAGGCGAGGAGCCGGGACGCGATGTCGCCATCATCCGGTGTTGCAACCTTGCGGGTCTGGTCGTGCAGTGCCATTGATCGAGAACTGGCCCTAAGCTTGGTGAGGGGCGTGGCTGGAGAACGCACATGGCAGGGAAAAGGCCCTACGGCAATCCCGTTCCGGTGAGCGATCTGGCGACCGCGATCCTCGATCCGGTGCTGCGCAAGCGGGCCGGCATTTCGATCGGGCTGGTCCAGTCCTGGGAAGAGATCGCCGGGCCAAGGCTCGCCGGCCATTCGCGCCCCGAAAAGATCCAGTGGCCGCGCCGCATGCATGAGGACGATCCGTTCGAGCCGGCGGTACTGGTCATCGCCTGCGAGGGCATGGCGGCTCTGCATCTGCAGCACGAGACCGGCGAGATCATCAACCGGGTCAACGCTTTCCTCGGCTTCAACGCCGTTGGCCGCATCAGGATCGTGCAGAAGCCGGTGACGAAGGACAAGGGCCGGCCCAAACCAAGCTTCCGGCCGCTGACCGCGGCCGAAAAGACAAAACTGTCTGATACCGTCGGACTGATCGAGGATGACGGGCTGCGCGCCTCACTGGAGCGGCTCGGCGCCACCATTCTTGGCGAAAGGAAGTGACAATCTCGCGCATTCGTGATCATGCGCATCAAGTTTGGCGATTGGAATGGGGACGGCGATGCCTTAATTCGCGCCAACTCTCGCCTTTTCTAGCCTTTGCATTGCAAAATCCAACCATAGTCAGGTGATTCGCATGAACCGTCCCCCGTTTGACCAAAGCTTGTCTCGCAGAACAATCCTGTCGTCGCTGGCCGCCGTCCCGGTGGTGGTTCTGCTCGCCGCATGCAGCGACTCGGACGAGGAGGCCAAGGCGGCGGATGTGAAGCCTGCGGCCCCGGCAACGCCGGCAGCCCCTGCAAACCCGGCCAAGCCGGCCGCCGTCACGGCGCCTGAATCCACTGGCGCGGTGGATATGGCGACATTGCTGAAGCCGGGTGCGCTGCCCGACAAGCAGCTCGGCAAGGACGACGCCAAGGTCACCATCGTCGAATATGCCTCGATGACTTGCCCGCATTGCGCGCATTTCGCCGCGACCACCTTCCCTGAGTTGAAGACGAAATACATCGACACCGGCAAGGCCCGCTACATCCTGCGCGAATTCCCGTTCGATCCCAGCGCCGAGGCCGGTTTCATGCTGGCGCGCTGCGCCAAGGATAACTATTTCCCGATGGTGGACGTGCTGTTCAAGCAGCAGCCGGCCTGGGTGGGCGTCAACAATACCAAGGACGCGCTGCTGCAAATCTCGAAGCTCGCCGGTTTTACACAGGAGTCCTTCGAGGCCTGCTTGACGGACCAGAAACTTCTGGACGATGTGAGATCGGTCCAGAAGCGCGGCGCCGACGAATTCAAGGTCGACTCGACGCCGACCTTCTTCATCAATGGAAAGACCTACAAAGGGGCGATGTCGATTGAGGAAATGTCGGCCATCATCGACCCTCTGCTCTGACGTCCAGGCGACGCCGGAGCGGCTGCGCTTCGGCGTGCGCGTCGCTATGCCTTGCCGTGGGTTCTCTTCGCAAAACCCCGCAACACTTTTGCGGAACCCACTTGTGGAGCGGCGCGAATGAAGTTTTCGCGCCTTCGCCTCCTCGGTTTCAAGTCTTTCGTCGAGCCCGGCGAGTTCGTCATCGAGCGCGGGCTGACGGGCATTGTCGGGCCGAATGGCTGTGGCAAGTCGAACCTGGTCGAGGCGCTGCGCTGGGTGATGGGCGAAAGCTCCTACAAGAACATGCGCGCGTCCGGCATGGACGACGTCATCTTCTCCGGTTCGGGAACGCGCCCCGCTCGCAACACCGCCGAAGTCACGCTTTTCCTCGACAACAGCGACCGCACGGCGCCCGCCGCCTTCAACGACGCCGATGAATTGCAGGTGTCGCGCCGCATCGAGCGCGAGGCCGGCTCGCTCTACCGCATCAACGGCAAGGAAGCTCGAGCCAAGGACGTGCAGCTGCTGTTCGCCGACCAGTCGACCGGCGCCCGCTCGCCGTCGATGGTTGGCCAGGGCCGTATCGGTGAACTGATCCAGGCCAAGCCGCAGGCGCGCCGCGCGCTGCTCGAAGAAGCCGCCGGCATTTCCGGCCTGCACACCCGCCGCC
The DNA here is from genome assembly GCF_056402815.1 of Mesorhizobium sp. P3_B5. Lineage (NCBI taxonomy): Bacteria > Pseudomonadati > Pseudomonadota > Alphaproteobacteria > Hyphomicrobiales > Phyllobacteriaceae > Mesorhizobium > Mesorhizobium sp. P3_B5. The sequence goes on from NZ_JBFUGR010000001.1 coordinate 41,330, forward strand.
ACGAGGCCGAGTTGCGGCTGAAGGCGGCCGAACAGAATCTCGAACGGCTGGACGACGTCGTCGGCGAACTGGAAAGCCAGATCGAAAGCCTGAAGCGCCAGGCGCGCCAGGCCTCGCGTTTCAAGAACCTTTCGGCCGATATCCGCAAGGCCGAGGCGACGCTGCTGCATCTGCGCTGGACGCTGGCCAAGACACAGGAAGGCGAGGCGCGCTCGGCGCTGGCGATCGCCACTGCCCTGGTCGGCGACCGCGCCGCGTCGCAGATGAATGCCGCCAAGGAGCAAGGCATCGGCGCGCACAGGCTGCCCGATTTGCGCGACGCGGAAGCCGCCGCTGCCGCCGCCTTCCAGCGACTGTCGATCGCCAAGGCGCAGATCGAGGAGGAAGCCGGCCGCATCCGCGCCCGCCAGGCCGAGCTCGACCGCCGGCTGCAGCAACTCGACGGCGACATCGCCCGCGAAGAGCGCATGGTCCGCGACAATGCGGATATTCTTGAGCGCCTGCGCACGGAAGAGGCCGCGCTCAATTCCGAAAACGCCGGTGCTGCCGAGCGCGAGGCCACCACCCGCGCGGCTTTCGAGCAGGCGGCATCAACGCTTTCGCAGAGCGAAGCCAAGCTCGCGGCGCTGACTGCCGAACGCGCAGAGGCCGCCGCCTCGCGCAACCAGATCGAGCGCACACTGCGCGACACAGCCGAGCGTCGTGATCGCTTTGCCCGCCAGCTCGCCGATGTCGACCGGGAACTTTCCGAGATCATTTCGAAGGTCGCCGGCCTGCCCGATCCCGTCGAGAAGCAGCAGCTGGTCGAACAGGCGCTGGGGCTGCTGGAGGAAACCGAGGCTGCCGCGATATCAGCCGAACAGGCGGTGGTGGAGGCGCGCGCGGCGGAAAGTGCCGCTCGTCCGCCGCTCCAGGACGCCAGGGCCGAACTAGCGCGCATCGAAACCGAAGCCCGCACGCTGGCCAAGATCCTGAACGCCGCCAGCGGCGACCTGTTTCCATCGGTGCTTGAACAGATCAGCGTCGAGCGTGGCTACGAAACAGCACTTGGCGCTGCCTTGGGCGAAGACCTCGACGTGCCGCTCGACCGCAGCGCCCCGGTGCATTGGGGCGAGAGCGAAGTCCGGCCCGGCGATGCGGCTCTTCCTGAAGGCCTTAGGAGCCTTGCCAGCCTGGTACGCGCCCCGGCTCAGCTTGCCCGCCGCCTGGCGCAGATCGGCATTGTCGAGGCCGGCGACGGACGACGGCTGCAGACGCTGCTGGCTCCCGGGCAGCGGCTGGTCAGCCGCGAAGGCGCGCTCTGGCGCTGGGATGGTTTTACCGCCAGCGCCGACGCGCCGACTGCGGCCGCGCAAAGGCTGGCGCAGAAAAACCGGCTGGCCGAGCTCGACGCCGAAGCGGTCCATGCCACCCTCATCCTGCGCGAGGCCGAGGCGGCGCTTGCCCAGGCCGAACAGGCGCTTGCCCGCGCCAGCGAAGCCGAACGCCGCGCCCGCCAGGCCGGGCGCGAGGCCCAGCACGGACTGGACGCCGCCCGCAACGTGCTGGCCGATGCCGAAAAGGCCGGCGGTGAATTGGCGAGCCGGCGCGCCGCGCTGGACGAGGCGCGGGCGCGCATTGTCGACAGCCACGAGGAAACCGCGACGGCCTTCGTCGAGGCCGAGATGCTGCTGCAAAGCGCACCGGATCTCGGCGACCTGCAATTGCAGCTCGAACAGTCATCGGCCAATGTCGCCCGCGACCGCGCCAGCCTTGCCGATGCCCGCGCCGTTCATGAAGGCTTGAGGCGCGAAGCCGAGGCGCGTGTGCGTCGCCTCGATGCCATCGACGCCGAGCGCCGCAACTGGCTGGAGCGCGCCGAAAACGCCTCGACGCAGATCGCCTCGCTTGGCGAACGCAAGGCCGAGGCCGAAGCCGAGCGCGAAAGGCTGGCCGACGCCCCTGACGAGATCGACGCCAGGCGGCGCGCGTTGCTGTCGCAGCTGGCCGAGGCTGAAAGCCTGCGCCAAACGGCGGCCGACCGACTGCAGGAAGCGGAAAACCGCCAGTCCGAGCTGGACAAGGCCGCTACATCAGCCATCCAGTCGCTGGCCGAGGCCCGCGAAACCCGCGTTCGCGCCGAAGAGCGGCTGACCGCGGCCGACGAGCGGCGGCTGGAAGTCGAGGCACGCATCCAGGAAACGCTGAACACGCCGCCGCATCTGGTCATCCGCCACACCGGGCTGGAAGTGGACAGCCCGATGCCCGAAATGGCTGAGATCGAGCGCCAGCTCGACCGGCTGAAGATCGAGCGCGAGCGTCTCGGTGCGGTCAATCTGCGCGCCGAGGAAGAGCAGAAGGAGCTTTCGGACCGACTGGAAACCATCGTTTCCGAGCGCGAGGACATCATCGAGGCCATCCGCAAGCTCAGGCAGGCGATCCAGAGCCTGAACCGCGAAGGCCGCGAGCGGTTGCTGGCCGCCTTCGACGTCGTCAACGCCCATTTCCAGAGGCTATTCTCGCATCTGTTCGGCGGCGGTACTGCTGAACTGCAGCTAATCGAGTCCGACGATCCCCTGGAGGCCGGTCTCGAAATCCTCGCCCGCCCGCCTGGCAAGAAGCCGCAGACGATGACGCTGCTGTCCGGCGGCGAGCAGGCGCTGACGGCGATGTCGCTGATCTTTGCCGTGTTCCTGACCAATCCGGCGCCGATCTGCGTGCTGGACGAAGTCGATGCGCCGCTCGACGATCACAATGTCGAGCGCTTCTGCAATCTGATGGACGAGATGGCCGCCACCACCGAGACGCGCTTCGTCATCATCACCCACAATCCGATCACCATGGCGCGCATGAACCGGCTGTTCGGGGTGACCATGGCAGAGCAAGGCGTCAGCCAACTGGTCTCGGTCGACCTGCAGGCCGCCGAGGCAATGCGCGAGGCGAGCTGACGCGTCGCGTGGCCAGTGGCCTCAATTTCGGCTTTCGACTATAGCACCAACTGAAAATCGTCGGCTCCGCAGGGGCCGACCTGATCGTGCCTATGGAGAACCCTGTTGCCTGTACTCGTCACCGGAGCCGCGGGGTTCATCGGAAGCCATGTCTGCCATCACCTGCTCGACAGGGGAGAAGCGGTCGTCGGCGTCGACAATATGAACGACTATTACGATCTGGCGCTGAAGCAGGGACGGCTCGCCCGCCTTCAGCCCAAAAGGGGCTTTTCATTTCATCAGCTCGACATCGCCGAACAGGGGGCGCTGAGCGCGGCTTTGGCCGGGCAAGGCATCACCAAAGTCGTCCATCTGGCCGCGCAGGCGGGGGTGCGTCATTCGCTCGAAAATCCCAGGCTCTATGTCCGCTCCAACGTCGTCGGCCATCTCGAAATTCTCGAATTCTGTCGCGCGGCAGTCGGTTTCGAGCATCTGGTCTATGCCTCGTCGAGTTCGGTCTATGGCGGCAACACCAAGGTGCCGTTCTCGGAGACAGATCAGGTCGATCGCCCTGTTTCGCTCTACGCCGCCACCAAGAAGGCCGACGAGTTGATGAGCCACACCTACGCTCATCTGTTCGGCGTGCCGCAGACCGGCCTGCGGTTTTTCACCGTCTACGGTCCCTGGGGTCGGCCCGACATGGCCTATTGGCTCTTCACCAAGGCGATGCTCGAGGGCAAGCCGATCCGGGTGTTCAACAATGGCGAGATGTGGCGCGATTTCACCTATGTCGACGATGTGGTGCGGGCGGTGGTTGCCGTGCTCGACAAGCCGCCTTTGGCTGAGGTTCCGCCAAGCCGGATCTACAATGTCGGTAACAACAGCCCGGTGCGGCTCGCCGACTTCATCGACACGCTGGAAAGGCTGCTCGGCGTAATGGCGATCCGCCAGTATGAGCCGATGCAGGACAGCGATGTCGAGCAGACCTTTGCCGACATGACCACGCTGGAGCGCGATTTCGGCTTCAGGCCGAGCGTCTCGATTGAGGCTGGGCTGAAGAAGTTTGTCGACTGGTACCGCTCGGAATGGACGGCGGGATAAGCAACATGTGATGGCAGCTGCCGGCGCGACCCGACCTATGATGGATCACGGAAATCAGTCAGTGGTCGGATTTTCGCCAACCGGCTGCTGGGACGCATGGCGCCCCAGCGCAAACTCGCCATACGAAAAACGGGGCCGCGTGTTTGTTGCCGATTCCGCCGAGGCCGCCTTTATCGGAGGCCAAGGAAGCTCAGTATCGCAACCACTATGACGACTGCTCCGACGAGCCAAATAATGCTGTTCACGATATCTCTCCCAAAAATCAGTTGCTGGGAATGAACTCGTTAGAGCCTACTAATGTTCCCACATTTCTGCTGTCGAAAGAATGGCCCGCCATGCCTTTCGTCGGCCGGCGGGCTAAGGTCCGAACAGGGTACGACTGAAGTCCTAGCGTCAGAGCCATAGGTCTGAGGGCAGGCAACCTATGCCCTCCCGACACATTGGAGCCGGGCTGCCGAGTATGAGTCCCTTCATCGGCGGTCAATCGGGTGCCCGCAATTCTCCAGAGACTGGCGGGCACCCGGTTTCGGTGGCACCGCCAAACGGCATGGCGTTTTCGACAGCGAGGCTAACAGTGACCTTTGTCCAGAGATCAGTGCATGACGACGCAACCCGACCCGCAAACGACAACGATAGTCGTGCGCCCGAAGTCTCTTCGATCCTTGACCTCATACCGTCGACTGACGACGACAAGGTCGCTGAAATTGTCAGGCGAACAGAGCGCCAGGCAATCGCAGTGGTTATTGGTATGGCGATTTTGCTGATCTTGGCACCGGTAGTCTACTTTGCACTCATTTACGGGATCTGAGACGGCCTGATTGGTCGTCCTCTCGGAAATCCTGAAAAGATGCGTGTCGACGGTCTTCCCCACACCGCAGACGCTTCACAGCACAGACCCGGAGACCGTGGTCGTGCGCGGCGCTTCGTTGTCGACTTGCGCAGCCCCGACACATGCCCTGTGGCGCAGGAGTAGCCGCCACTGATGGCGCCGCGTGAACTGACGACGCCAGTCGGAACCAAAGAGATGGGAAGCGGTTATCCCCACGAAGGGAAAATTAGCAGATGGAGATATTGCAATGAAAACAATGATCGTGAGCGCTTTGGCGCTGTTCATGGCGATGCCGGCGATAGCTTCGGCGGCCGAAGCTGACGTAGTCATCAAAACCCACCATCGGCACCATCACACCAACGTCAAGATCATCAATGACCAAGGTCAGCGCCTTCATCACCGTAAACACGGCACGGTTGCCTTCTACGACCACGGCCGCCGGCACCGTCCGGACACTGTTGTCGTGACCGGCTCGATCGATCGTCGTCATCATCGTCATCATCCCGTCGTCATCCTGGACGACAGCGATTACTGATCCTCATCGCACGGCCCGGCTCTGTGGATGGAGTCGGGTCGCGCGCCCCTAAAAAGAGTGAAAAGAATGAGATAACGGCTGACGGCAGCCATTCATGGCGTCAGCACATTACAGGATTGAAAGGCATACGGATTGGCTGGGGCGCCAGGATTCGAACCTGGGAATGTCGGTACCAAAAACCGATGCCTTACCACTTGGCGACGCCCCAATAGCCATAAGAGTCGCTTGCGCGGCGCGTTATTAGCAGAGCAGCCGAAAAGCACAATGGCAATGAAGCGCGGTTTTTGGCCGCCTGATTTCGCGCTCGACACAGCCCCGTCGAGGGGCGTGCTACTCGCCCCAGACCGCCATTTCATTGCCGGCCGGATCGACGAAATGGAACCGCCTGCCGCCTGGGAATGAAAAGATCGGCTTGACGATGGTGCCGCCAGCGCTTTCGACACCGCTCACCGTTTCTTCCAGATCTTGCGAATAGAGTACCGGCAGCGGCCTGGCGGGCGCTTCCGCGGCATCGGCCTGAAAGCCGCCGTCCAGTCCCTCGGCAAAGGCCGAATAGGTTGGCCCATAGTCCGTGAACGACCAGGAGAAAGCGGCACTGTAGAAAGCTTTCAGCCTGTCCAGCGTGCCGCCGGTAGCCGGCAATTCGAGATAATCGAGCTTTCCGGTCAGTTTCATAACGTCACTCCATATAATGTTCTTGTTATGTTCTATTCCGTTGCCTGCGATGCCGCAAGTCTTTTTGACGCAGCTTTTGCTTAATCGATTGTAGAGGCCGGCGGGCTTTGCCGACGCCTTGCCTTTCGCAGTGCAGCATCATATCGCTCGGTCTCGACACTGGCGGACCTCGCCAATTCTTAGAGTCTCCCGCAACCGGAGAGCAGGCATGACCAAGTGGGTTTACACCTTTGGCGATGGGGCGGCGGAAGGTCGCGCCGGCGACAAGAATCTGCTGGGGGGCAAAGGTGCGAACCTGGCTGAAATGTGCAGCCTCGGCCTGCCCGTGCCGCCTGGTTTCACCATCACTTCAGAAGTTTGCAACGCCTACTACGCCAATGCCCGCACCTATCCCGGCTCGTTGGAAGCGGATGTGGCTGTCGCTCTCGACCATATCGGCCGGCTGACCGGACGCCGCTTCGGCGATCCGTCGAAGTTGCTGCTTGTGTCGGTGCGTTCCGGCGCCCGCGCCTCGATGCCGGGCATGATGGACACCGTGCTCAATCTTGGCCTCAACGACGAGACGGTCGAGGCGCTGGCCGCCGATTCCGGCGATGCCCGCTTTGCCTATGACAGCTACCGCCGCTTCATCCAGATGTATTCCGATGTCGTCATGGGCCTCGACCACGAGGTGTTCGAGGAAATCCTCGAAGACCAGAAGGGCGGGCTCGGCCATGAGCTCGACACCGAACTGACGGCCATCGAATGGCAGGGCGTCATCGCGCTCTACAAGGCCAAGGTCGAGGAAGAACTCGGCAAGCCGTTCCCGCAGGATCCGCACGAGCAACTGTGGGGCGCGATTGGCGCCGTGTTTTCGAGCTGGATGAACAACCGCGCCATCACCTATCGGCGCCTGCATGACATTCCCGAAAGCTGGGGCACCGCGGTCAATGTCCAGGCCATGGTGTTCGGCAATATGGGCGAGACCTCGGCCACCGGCGTTGCCTTCACCCGCAATCCGTCGACCGGCGAAAAGATGCTCTATGGCGAGTTCCTGGTGAACGCGCAGGGCGAGGATGTCGTCGCTGGCATCCGCACGCCGCAAAACATCACCGAGGCTGCGCGCATTGCCGCTGGTTCCGACAAGCCGTCGCTGCAGAAATTGATGCCGGAAGCGTTCCAATCCTTCGTCGCCATCTCCGACCGGCTGGAGCAGCACTACCGCGACATGCAGGATCTCGAATTCACCATCGAGCGCGGCAAACTCTGGATGCTGCAGACGCGATCGGGCAAGCGCACCGCCAAGGCGGCGCTCAAGATCGCCGTCGAAATGGCGCGCGATGGACTGATCACGAAGGAGGAGGCGGTTGCCCGCATCGATCCCGCCTCGCTCGACCAGCTGCTGCACCCGACCATCGATCCGAAAGCGGCGCGCGATGTCATCGGCATCGGCCTGCCGGCCTCTCCGGGTGCCGCCACCGGCGAGATCGTCTTTTCCTCCGGCGATGCCGAGGAATTGAAGACGCAAGGTCGCAAGGCGATCCTGGTGCGCATCGAAACCAGCCCGGAAGACATCCACGGCATGCATGCGTCGGAAGGCATCCTGACGACGCGCGGCGGCATGACCAGCCACGCGGCCGTCGTCGCCCGCGGCATGGGCAAGCCTTGCGTGTCCGGCGCCGGCTCGCTGCGCGTCGACTACAAGGCCGGCACGCTGATGGCGATGGGCTCGACCTTCCGCAAGGGCGACATCATCACCATCGACGGCAGCAATGGCCAGGTTTTGAAGGGCGCCGTGTCGATGCTGCAGCCGGAACTGTCCGGCGATTTCGCCGCCATCATGGAATGGGCCGACGCGGTGCGCCGCATGAAGGTGCGCACCAATGCCGAAACGCCGCTCGATGCGCGCATGGCGCGTTCCTTCGGCGCCGAAGGCATCGGGCTTTGCCGCACCGAGCACATGTTCTTCGACGGCGAGCGCATCGTCGCCATGCGCGAGATGATCCTGGCCGACACCGAGAAGGAGCGGCGCACAGCCCTTGCCAAGCTGTTGCCGATGCAGCGCTCGGATTTCCTCGAACTGTTCGAGATCATGGCCGGCCTGCCGGTGACGATCCGTCTGCTCGATCCGCCGCTGCACGAATTCCTGCCCAAGACCGAGGAAGAGGTGGCCGAAGTCGCCGCTGCCATGAAGGTGTCGCCCGAGAAGCTCAGGCAGCGCACCGAGGCCTTGCACGAGTTCAACCCGATGCTTGGCCATCGCGGCTGCCGGCTTGCGGTTTCCTATCCCGAGATCGCCGAGATGCAGGCGCGCGCCATTTTCGAGGCCGCCGTCGAGGCGGGCCACAAGGCTGGCGCGCTGGTGGTTCCCGAGATCATGGTGCCGCTGGTCGGACTGAAGAAGGAGCTCGACTACGTCAAGGCGCGCATCGATGCCGTCGCCAAGAGCGTCATGGAAGAGACCGGGGTCAAGATCGAGTATCTCACGGGTACGATGATTGAGCTCCCCCGCGCGGCCATCCGCGCCCATGTCATTGCCGAGTCTGCCGAATTCTTCTCCTTCGGCACCAACGACCTGACCCAGACCACCTTCGGCATCTCGCGCGACGATGCGGCCTCGTTCCTGGAAACCTATCGCCAGAAAGGCATCATCGAACAGGATCCGTTCGTGTCGCTCGACATCGAGGGTGTCGGCGAACTGGTGCGCATGGCGGCGCAAAAAGGCCGGGCGACGCGGCCCGACATCAAGCTCGGCATTTGCGGCGAACATGGCGGCGATCCGGCGTCGATCCGCTTCTGCGAAGAGGTCGGCCTCGACTACGTCTCGTGCTCGCCTTATCGCGTGCCGATCGCCAGGCTGGCCGCAGCGCAAGCGGCGGTGCAGGTTGCAAAGGCTGGGCGCGGCTAGCGATCCAGCCGTGCGAATTTCGGCTTACCGATTTGTAATGAACCTCACGCGAAGTTGCGCGCGAGAGCGCGCAATCTCGACATCGTTTCTGCCCAGTTTTACGGCCCCGAACCCGCACGGTGCCCGGAACAGATGTTACAGATCTCGCCCAAACCCTTCCGCTCGATCCTGATCCTGCAGACCAAGTTCATCGGCGATATCGTTCTCGCCTCCGCACTCGCCAGGAACCTGCAGCTCGAATATCCAGGCGTCAGGATCGTCTTTCTTTGCGAGGCCCATCTCGCCAAATTCGTCACCGCGCACGGCATCGCCTCCGAGGTAGTGGCCTTCCGCCGTGCCAAAATGCGCGGCAGCCTGCTGGAGCGGGGGCGCGAGCTCTATGCCACGATACGCAAGCTGCGCGCCTTTCGCTTCGACCTGACGATCGATCTGACCGATTCCAAGACGTCGCGCATCATCGTCGGCTTCATCAATGCCAAAACCCGGGTCGGCTACAATCCGCCAGAAAGGCCTTTGCGCTGGCTGGAACGTCAGCCCGTCAATGTGTTTGCCAAACCGTTCGGCTTTGGCGAGCGGCATTTTCTCTACCGCTATCTTTCTCCGCTTGAGCCGCTTGGCGTCGATCTGCGCGTGCGCGTGCCGTCAATTCGGCCATTGCCACTGGAGACGGCGAGAGCCCTGGCGTTGCTGGACAAATACCGTCTCAGGCCAAAGGGCTTCATCGCGGTGCATGCGGGAGCGAGCTTCAGGGGGCGCCGATGGCAGCCGGAACGCTTTGCCGCCGCGATTGACATCATTTCGCGCGAGACCGGGTTGGATTTCGTGCTTGTCGGTGGTTCCGATGAGCGCGAGCTGGCCGAACAGATCGTTGTCGGGACCGCGGCGCCGGTCGTCACTCTCGTCGGCGCCTTGTCGCTCGAAACGCTGCTGGCGGTCCTGAAACAGGCGCGGCTGTTTCTCGGCAACGAGAGCGGCCCGATGCATATGGCAGCCGCCGCGGGAACGCCGGTTGTCGGCCTCTTCGGCCGTACCAACCCGTTGAAGTGGGGGCCGGTGGGCGTGCCCAGCATCACGCTGCAGCCTTCAATGCCTTGCGCCTGCGTGGCGAGCGAGCTGTGCCGATCGCGAGACTCGAGCAAGGCTTGCTGTGTCTGGCGCCTGGACGTCGAACCTGTCGTCGGTGCGTTGCGCGAAATCCTGGCGCGAACACAAATGGACAGGGAATACACAGTTTGACCGCGCGCCGGTGGAGGGTATGGCGGTCAATTTGTCACGGCGGCTGCCTTTGCCATCATCCCGATTTCCGCCTTGTTGCGGGCCTTGGGATGACCGACTAAGACAGTGCCGATCCGGAAGCCAAACATGCGCCTGCTCCAAAAACATTTTTGTGCCATCGCGATGTCGATGTGGGCGGTGTCCACAGCCCATGCCGTGCCGCTGGTCGAGCCGACGCTGCACATCAAGCCGGGTGCAACCGGAGTTGGCCGTGTCGCGCTGACCCTCGATGCCTGTGGCGGCCAGACCGACACGCGCATTCTTTCGGCGCTGGTCGACAACAAGATCCCGGCCACCATTTTCGTCACCGGCATCTGGCTGAAGCGCAACGCCGCCGCCGTCGAGATCATGCGGGCGCATCCTGATCTGTTCGAACTGGAAAACCATGGCGGCCGTCACATCCCGGCCGTCGACACGCCGCAGAAGATCTACGGCATCCGCAGCGCCGGCAGTCCGGATGCCGTGCTGGCCGAAGTCGAATCGGGCGCCGCAGCTCTCGCCGGAACCGGCGAGCCGGCGCCGAAATGGTTTCGCGGCGCGACTGCCGAATACAGCCCGTCGGCCATCGCCATGATCCGCAAGCTGGGCTTCAAGATCGCCGGCTTCTCGATAAACGGCGACGGTGGTTCATTGCTTGGCGCCAGGCAAACCGCCCGGCGCATTGCCGCCGCCAAGGATGGCGACGTCATCATCGCTCACATCAACCAGCCGACCCATGCGGCTGGCGAAGGTGTGGTGCAAGGTCTCCTGGCACTCAGGGACAAGGGCCTGACCTTCGTGCGGCTCGACGACGCCGATGGGGTCGGCAACGACGGGACGACTGATTAATCGACTGGGAACGGCGCTTGGGGTGCGTTGAGATTCAGGTCAGGCTGAGTCGAAAATGGTTGATACCGAGAACCGGAGCGGAGCGTACTTAAGTACGTGAGCACCGGAAGCGGAGGTGTCAGCCATTTGCAGGCCAGTCTCACCTGAATATCGATGCGCCCCTCAGTCGGGCGTGGCTTCGATCGTCACCTTGCTGGCATAGAACGCGCCGTGATCGCGGATTTCCGTCATCTCGTCGAATGGCCGCTCATAGGCCCACATCGCATCCTTGCCTGCCTCGGCGGCGGGCAGCACGCTCCAGTAGCTCGCATCGCCCTTGTAGGGACAATGGGTCGACCGTTCGGTCTTGCCGAGCTGGCTGAAATCGATGTCCTCGAACGGAATGTAGAAAACCTGGGGGTAGGGGGTCTCTGACAGGAGTTTTGCCTTCGTCGACGAGGCGACAATCGTGTTGCCGGCGCGAACGACAACGGTGCCGTGATAGGGCTCGACAGTGATGACCTTGCCCGGGTTGCGTTGAAAGCCTGGTGCCGGGTTTGCAATCTGATCCATGACGGGTTCTCCTTGTCCGGCATTAGGTGTGTCGGACGAGGGCGTTGTGCAATGCACCACCTGAAAGGCCAGGTTAGGCCTGGTCTCTCGTCAAACGGTCGTGCCGGTGAGCCGTCACGCGGCAGTCTGGAACACGTCCATGAGGCCGGCATAGGCAGCAGCGATACCGGCGACCGGATTGCTGCTTCTCGATGTCGTCTCGACCTTCAGCGCGCCACCGCCGGTCGGCAGAGTGAGCAGCAGGAACTGGCGGTTGCCGCCATTGCCGATGGATGCCGCGGCGACATGCTGGCCTTCGCCTTCGTTGTGGACGCACATCTTGAACAGCAGCGTGCCGCCGACCGCCTCAAGGGCGCCGCCCACGACCTCGACGAATTCATCTTCGGAAACGGTTTTGGGATCCGGCGTCAAATCGGCCAGGCTTTCGGCAAGCGAATCTTCGAGAATCTTGTCGTCGAGCTGCGCGTCCATGCGAACCTCTTTCAGTCGCCAATCGCACCCTGCCCGTTAAGGAAGATTAACGCCGACGATGGCCGGATTGTGGCGGTTTCTCCGGTGTTTTCGACGAATGCACCTGATGTACGAGGGTATGGCTGGACAATCTGCCGGTTCGTCCCACAATGGAACGAAAACAACAGACGCAAAAAGCGTAGGGGAGGAACACATGCTCGGACTGATGCAGGAATGGCCGCTGCTCTGCCACAAGCTCATCGACAACGCAGAAAGGCAGCATGGCAAACGCGAGATCGTGTCGCGCTCGATCGAAGGCCCGATCGTCCGCACCACCTACGCCGAAATTCATCGTCGCGCCCTGAAAGTCGCCCAGCGGCTCGAGCGTGACGGGTTTGGGCTTGGCGACCGCATCGCCACGCTGGCCTGGAACAGCGCGCGCCACATCGAGGCCTGGTACGGCATCATGGGCATCGGCGCGATCTACCACACGCTCAATCCGCGGCTGTTTCCCGAGCAGATCGTCTGGATCATGAACAATGCTGAGGATAAGGCGATCTTCGTCGACCTGACATTCATGCCGCTGCTTGAAAAGATCGCCGGCGCGGTCAAATCGCTGAAAAAAATCATCGTGCTGACCGACAGGGCGCACATGCCGCAAACGGCGCTGCCCAACGTCGTCGCCTATGAGGAATGGCTTGACGAAGCCGATGGCGACTTCGCCTGGAAGAGCTTCGACGAAAACACCGCTGCGGGCATGTGCTACACCTCGGGCACCACGGGCGATCCCAAGGGCGTCCTCTACAGCCATCGCTCGAACGTGCTGCACGCCATGATCGCCGCCTTGCCCGACGCAATGGGCATATCCGCGCGGGACACGATCCTCCCTGTGGTGCCGATGTTCCATGCCAATGCCTGGGGCCTCGGCCAGAGCGCGCCGATGATCGGCGCCAAACTGGTCATGCCCGGCTGCAAGATGGACGGCGCCTCGATCTACGAGTTGCTCGACACCGAGAAGGTGACCTTCAGCGCCGCCGTGCCGACCGTGTGGATGATGCTGCTGCAGTATCTGGAGGAGAACGACAAGAAACTCCCCCATCTCAACAAGGTCGTCATCGGCGGCTCGTCCTGCCCGCGCGCCATCACCAAGAAATTCCAGGACAATTACGACGTTGAGGTCATCCACGCCTGGGGCATGACCGAGATGTCGCCGCTCGGCACGCTGTGCACGCTGAAGCCGGAATATACCGGGCTCGAGGGCGAAACCCGGCTCGACCTGCAGCAGAAGCAGGGCTATCCGCCCTTCGGCGTCGAAATGAAGGTGACGGATGACGACAACAAGGCGCTGCCATGGGACGGCAGGACCTTCGGGCGGTTGAAGGTGCGCGGGCCGGCGATCGCCCGCGCCTATTATGGCGGCGTGGGGTCCGAGCAGTTCGACGCCGACGGCTGGTTCGATACTGGCGATGTCGCCCATATCGATGCCGGCGGCTACATGCAGATCACCGATCGCGCCAAGGACGTCATCAAGTCGGGTGGCGAGTGGATCTCGACCATCGACCTCGAAAATCTCGCCGTCGGTCATCCCGACGTGGCCGAAGCTGCCGCCATTGGCGTTGCCCATTCGAAATGGGGCGAGCGGCCCTTGCTTGTCATCGTGCGCAAGCCGGGCAAGGATCCGAGCAAAACCGATATTCTGGCTTTCATGGACGGCAAGGTGGCCAAATGGTGGATGCCCGACGATATCGCCTTCGTTGGCGAAATTCCTCACACGGCAACCGGCAAGATCCAGAAGATCACCTTGCGCCAGCAGTTCAAGGACTACCGCCTGCCGACGGATTGACGGGGATGGCGCGCCTTTTCGCCTTCAAGCCGGCCGCAAAGGTCATCGAGCCTGTTCCATCCCGATTGGATCGGGATGGGGCTCTATTCCTGTGTTGAACATGATCTTTTTCCGAACCGAATGTCAGCGAAGCAAAAACCGGATTCCACTTTTCGGGATCATGCTCTAAGTCTCTATCCGGGTTGGGGTGGCACGGAACATCATGGAAATTCCTGAACGGCAAACGGCCAAGTCGGCCGGCTGGTCGCGGCGCATAGCTGCTTTTGCAGTGGTCCTGCTGCTGACCGTCCTTGTCGGCCATCGCTTCGACCTTGTTGAAACACCGGCTTTCCTGTGGGTGCTGGCGATTGTCGCATTGCTTGCCGCCTTTGCGCTGCTGCTGGCCGGGCTGGCCTTCTCCCGGCTGTGGAATTTCGGCGATCGCGGCGGCCGCGACTTGACTGTCGGCGCCTTGCTGGCACTTCTGGTGCTGGCGCCCTACGGCGTTGCCGCCTACTGGGCGGCGACATTCCCGCCGCTGCGCGACATCTCGACGGATTTCGACAATCCACCGGCGCTCGACACGACTGAGCGGACCAGGGACATGAACGTGCTTTCGCCGCCCACGCCAGGCGAGCAGCGCCTGCAGACCGAGGCCTATCCGCTGGTCACCGGACGCAGCTACAATCTGCCTTTCGAAACCGTCGTCGACGCGGTCGAAGCCGTGCTCGACCGGCGCGACTGGGAGCTTGCCGGGCCATATCCGGCAACGGATGGGCAAAGCGAGGTGACGATCGACGCCGTGGCCAAGGGCTTCGTGCTCGGTCTTCCCGCCGACGTTGCCGTGCGGGTGACCGATGATGGCGATGCGGTTATCGTCGACATGCGCTCGGCCTCGCGCTACGGCCGCTACGACCTCGGCGACAACGCCGCGCGTATCGTCGAGTTTCTGGCCGAACTTGACCAGGAGGTTGCAGGCCAGGTGGGGCCGGCGCCGGCTGAGTGATATGCAGAGCAGCTGGCAACCAATCGGAATCGCTTGCCAAAAATGCGGATTGAGTCTGCGGCCAGACTATTCGGCCGGCTCGTATCTTCCTTGCAGCAAGAATGTCTCCACCGGCCCGAGCGGATTGATGATCCGGCGCTCCAGAATCTCGATAAGTTTGCGTCCGACCCCCGCCATGTCCACGAAATGAACTTCAATCTTCGCCGGCAGGAAGCGGGCAAGCCGCGTGCTGTCACGAGTGACGATGTGGACGTCACGGCCAGGCTCAAGACCCCGCTTGCCGAGAGCGTGCAGCGCTCCCAGGAGGCCCAGTTCGTTGGCACATGCCAGGCCCGTCGGCGGATCTGACGACGCCAGCAGGCGATCGAACCAGGCCGCGCTCGATTCCATGGTGAACATGCCATGACCGATCAGCGATTGGTCGATAGGAAGTCCAGCCTCGGCCATCGCCCTTTTATACCCGGAAAGACGCATGGCGCTCGCCTGATCCTCCGGAACGAGAAGTTGCAGAGCAATGCGTCGACAGCCCTTGTCCATGAGCCGACGGGTCGCCTCGTAGGCAATCTGTTCATTGTCGACATCGACATAAGGATACGCGGTATCCAGGTCGGTTCTTCCAAACGCGACGAATGGCATGCGTTCATCCAGCAGCAGCTTGACGCGCGGATCACCCGACACCATGCGGGTGATGATCAGTCCGTCTGAGCTGCGCGCCTGAAGCTGCCGCTGCACACTCTCGACGGGATCGTCGTCGGGCGTGGTCGAATAGATGGACAGACTATAACCCGCTTGCCGCGCCGCCAGCGTCATGCCTTCGATCAAGGGAAGCTTCAACAGATCGGAAAGGTAGTCGCGTGTCTCCATCGGCAGCACTGCCGTAAGCGTCAGGGTTCGTCCGGTTTTCAGCGCGCGACCATGATGATTTGGGACATAGCCGACCCGCTTCGCCGCCTCCTTGACCCGGGCTATGGTCGAGGGCAGCACTTCCGGCCCATCCTTCAGAGCGCGGGACACCGTGGTCACCGAAAGGGAAAGTTCCGCCGCGATCTGTTTTAGATTGGCCATATCGCCCGACTTCATTTGCGAGAGCGCCGGCTGATCTTGCTGGGCATCGCAACGTTACCGGATTCGATCCGAGGGTCAAATCCAGGCTCGGCGAACCTGAACCGACCTGCCTGGCACCAGCTTGACTCGCGGACTGTTTTCGGCAATCGTAACGTTACGATTAACAAAAAAGCCGATCTTATCGGCACTTTGATGAATCCGGAGGAGGAGAAACCATGTCCCGTTTACTACGCATTTCCCTGGCAGCGATCGCGGTCTCGGCAGCCTTGCCCGTCTATGCCCAGACAGTCACCATCACCACCGCGGGCGGCGACTACGGCAACGCCATCAAGGAGGCCATGTGGGCCCCCGCTGCAAAAGAGCTCGGCTATGATGTCCGCGAGGAGACGCAAAGCGACGGCTTGGCCGCGCTGAAGATGCAGGTCACCTCGGGGGCTATTACGACCGACATCATCCATCTCGGCTCGCCGGAAGGCGCGCAGGCGGCCGCACAGTCGCTGCTGGAGCCGCTCGACTACAAGATCATCGATGCCAACTCCGTGCCGGCCGGCGCGAAGTCCGACTACTGCTATCCGTTCGACTCCTATGGCACCGTCATGTCGTGGAACACCAAGACCTATGGCGAGAATTCGCCGAAGACCTGGGCCGAGTTCTGGGATGTTGCCAAATTCCCGGGCCGTCGCGCCCTGCGCGCCAATGCGCAGGACTTGATCGAGATCGCGCTGCTCTCCGATGGCGTGGCGCCCGCCGACGTCTATCCCGTGCTCAGCACGCCGGAGGGTCTGGAGCGCGCCATCAAGCGGCTTGAGGCGATCAAACCGAATGTCTCGGTCTGGTGGACTTCGGGAGCGCAGTCCGCGCAGTTGCTGAAAGACGGCGAGGCGGATCTGGTCGTTACCTGGAACGGCCGGGCGCAGACCGTGAAAGCCGATGGCGGCACGGTTGACTACACGTTCAAGGGTTCGGTCATCGGCACCGACTGTCTGGCGGTGCCGAAGGGAGCGCCGAACAAGGAAGCAGCCATGAAGCTCATCGCGGCGATGACGCAGCCCGCGCGCGTGGCGAAGCTGACCGACTTCATCGCCTATGGTCCTGTCAATCCTGCTGGCTATGAGGGTGGCCTTATTCCCGAGGACCGTCTGAAGACCCTGGCGACCGCGCCTGAAAATGCCGGCACTTCGGTGTTCTCGAACGCAGACTGGTGGGTCAAGAACGGCGAGGCCGCCCAAAAGGCCTTCGATGAAATGATGAACCGCTGAGTCTCGAATTCATCAGCTCCAAGGCTGCAGCTCATGATGAAGTCGCTCCCGATCACCATCGACAGCGTGCGCAAGACCTATGGGTCGTACGTCGCGCTGGACGATGTCTCGCTCGACATTCAGGCTGGCGAATTCCTCACGCTGCTCGGGCCATCCGGATCCGGCAAGACCACGCTGCTCATGGCTCTGGCCGGGTTTGTCCGGCCCGATTCCGGCAGGCTCCTGTTGGACGATCGCGACATTACCCGTCTGGCCCCCAACAAGCGCGACATCGGCATAGTGTTCCAGAACTACGCCTTGTTTCCCCACATGAACGTTCTGGCAAACGTCGAGTATCCCTTGGTGCTGCGCAAGACTCCGAAAGCCGAGGCCCGCCAGCGGGCACTCGACACCTTGGCTCGCGTGAAGCTCGAAGGTTTGGCCGAGCGCAACATTGCCGCATTGTCCGGCGGACAGCGCCAGCGAGTGGCGCTGGCACGGGCGATCGTCTTCGAACCACGCGTGATGCTGATGGATGAGCCGTTGTCGGCGCTCGACAAGAATCTGCGCGAAACAATGCAGTACGAGATCCGGCGTCTGCACGATGATCTGGGGATCACCACCATCTATGTGACGCATGACCAGCGCGAAGCGCTGATCATGTCCGACCGGGTTGCGGTGATGAATTCCGGCCGCATTCAGCAGATCGACACGCCGCAGCGGATTTATGATCGTCCATCGACCCGCTTCGTCGCGGAGTTCATGGGCGAGGCCAACATTGTGGCCCCGGGCTCGCTGCGCAGAATAGACGGCACCGATGCGTCAAGCGAAGCTCTGATGATCCGCGCGGAAAGCTTCCACCTCGATGCAAAGCTGGTTGGGCGAGACGGGGTGGCGCTTGAGGGAACGCTACGCGCCAAGGCGTTTCGCGGCGAAAACTGGCTTTTGACGCTGGCGCTTGACGGCGGGCAGGAGATTCTTGTCTGCATTCCGGCGGCGCTGGCCAGTGGCTGCGCCGAACTTGCCGCCGGTCAGCGGGTGACCGCCTATGCACCAGCAGCGAAAGTTCACGCGATACCGGGAGCGAGAGCGTGACCGTCATCGCCGATCCCGCGCTGGCGGCAGACGCTCGACGCGAGCGGCGGTTCTTCCTCTCGCTTTCACTGCCCGCGCTTGTCATCGTTGGACTGGCGGCGATCCTGCCCATCGTCTGGATCATCCGGCAATCCTTCCTGACCACGGGGGGCGAATACACGGTCGGCAATTACGAGAAGGTGCTTTCGAGCGGACTGACATGGTCGGCGCTCGTCACAACGCTTGAGCTATCCCTGGGCACGCTGGCGATCTGCATTCTACTCGGTACCCCCCTGGCACTCGCCCTAGCCAGCGCCAGACCGAGGGTGGCCAATCTGCTGATGGCCTTCGTCATGCTGCCCTTGTGGACCTCCATTCTGGTGCGCACCTATGGCTGGCTCGTGCTCTTGCGGCGCGATGGCCTGATCAACGCGGCTTTGACCGGCTCAGGCCTGACAGCCGAGCCATTGCCGCTGGTCTACAACTTCACGGGAACACTCATCGGCATGGTTCACTACATGCTGCCGCTCTTCCTGCTGCCCGTTTATGCCGCGATGCGCGATATCGACGCAAACCTCGTCCGCGCGTCGGCGAGCATGGGCGCCACGCTCGGGCAAACGATCCGCACCGTCATTCTGCCGCTTTCAGCCGGCGGCATCTTCTCGGGTTCGATCATCGTCTTCATCTACACCATAGGTTTCTTCATCACGCCGGCGGTGCTTGGCGGCGGCAAGGTAAATCCTCTCTCCATCCGGATAGAGCGCACGCTGTCGACCTTTCAGGATTGGGGATCGGCGAGCGTCCTGGGTATTCTGCTCCTCATCTTGATGGCGTTGGTGGGTGTGATGTTCCTGGCTGCACGGCGGCTGATTGCCGGGCTCAAGATCGGTACAGCCCATGCTTGAAGCCTATCCAGACAACAGGCTGGCCCGCATCCTCCTGTGGAGCTTTTGCGCGCTCGTGATGGCGTTCCTGATGCTGCCGACGCTGGTCGTCGTCCCGCTCTCCTTTTCGTCGTCCAATCTTCTCGAGTTCCCACCACGCGCATACTCGTTGCGCTGGTACGAGACTTTCTTCGGTTCGGCGACATGGATGGCCGCACTCAGGACGAGCCTGATCCTCGGGACATTGACGGCGATGATCGCAGTGCCCCTGGGGTTGCTGGCCTGCATCTCGATGAACAGGCTCGGCGGAAAGGCCGCCGTAGCCATTCAGGGCGTTCTGCTCACCCCGTCCGTCGTGCCGGGCATCCTGCTGGCGATCGGTCTGTTCTTTGTTCTGGCGGCGCAACGCCTGGTCGGAACGCTGTTCGGTGTGCTGGTCGGACACGTGGTGCTGGCCATTCCGGTCGCGTGCATTGTGTTGCTGCCGGCTCTGGCCCGCTTTGACTGGAACCAGGTTCAGGCGGCGCGCAGCCTCGGCGCAAACTGGGCGAGAGCCATTGGCGGCATAATTGTCCCGCAGCTTCAGATCAGTCTGCTGTCGGCCACGCTGATGGCCTTCCTGACCTCGCTTGACGAGTCCGTGATTTCGATCTTCGTCGCCAGCGGTCAAAACAGCACGCTGCCGAAGCTCATGTTCCTGTCGCTGCGCGATCAGATCGATCCGACCATTGCGGCGATCTCGACATTATGGACCGTCATCGTCGTGGCCGTCGTCCTGATTGTGACCCTTCGCCAAAAATCCTGACCGAGACTGGAAAAATGCCCACAAATCATCGCGCAGCCGGTGCTCCGGCGGACCAATCATCAGACATACCCCAGGTCGGGTTGGCGATCATCACCGGCTCGGCAAACTGGGGGCTTGCCTTCCCGGAAGATGTCGAATTCGAGGGCGTGCACACCTTGCGGCGCGACATGAGTTTTGAAACGCCTTTCGGTCGTTCCGACAACTGGAAGCTTCTTGAGTTCGATGCATCGATTACAGCCGAAGGCCAAGCGAAACATGCCTTGTGCATGTATTCGCACGGCAATCCGCGCGACCATATCGACCATTCCTGCCATCGCCGCGCGTTCTGGGTCTTGATGCAGGCGGGTGTAAGGCAAGTGCTGGCCTGTTCGACCATCGGCGCCGTCAACAAGGCGATCCAGCCCGGAGACATGGTGGTGAACGCCGATATCATCGAACTGTCGCAGACCCCGTTTTCACTGCTGCCTGGCCGCCAGAGCTTCGACTGCTCGGGCAAGCAGATCGTATGTCCAAGATGTGCGGCATTGTTGGTCGAAACCGCCCGGCGCCATTGGCCTGCCGAATGCCGCGTTCATGGCATCGAACAGCAATTGGTCGCTGCCCACTGCTACGGGCCGCGACTGACAACTCCCGCCGAAGCCTTGGCGTTTCGCAGCATGGGGGCGGATGTGCTCAACCATTCGATCGCCCCAGAGGCGACCTTGTCGCGCGAGATCGGTGCATGTTTCGTGCCCTTGGCATTCGTCACCGCCGGCTTCAACGACTACATGGACCGCAATCGCCAGAAATTGCTGCAGGAGGACGTGTTGCCGAGCCTCTCCATGACGGCATCGCGGGTCGCGCTGGACACCGCGGCACGACTTCCGGTCAATCCGGAATGCTCTTGCCATGGTTTGAAATCGCCTCAACCAGCAGAGCGCTCCAGCCGTTTCTGAGTTTGTCAGCGGTGTGGCGCGAACGCGTGCCGAGGTCTAACCCACCGGCACAAAAATGCTGTCGATGGCCGGGTCGCCGTCGGTGCTGACCAGGCCGCGCGCCACCAAGTCTTCCAGATGGGCAAGCACCGACAGGCCGGCGGCGCCATGGAGGCGCGGGTCGGTATCCCTGTAGATCGCCTCGACCATATCCTTGATCGTCCGGTCGCCGCCCCTGATCCGCTCCAGGATCGCCCGCTCGCGCATCTTGCGATGGGTTTTCAGGCCACGCATGAAGCTGCGCGGGGCGCCGACCGGCCCACCATGGCCGGGCAATAGCAGACGGTCACCGCGCTCGATCAGGCGGTCCAGAGAAGCCATGTAGTCGGCCATGGCGCCGTCGGGCGGCGCGACGATGGAGGTCGCCCACGCCATCACATGATCGGCCGGGAACAGGATTCCGGTTCCTTCTAGCGCAAAAGCCGCGTGATTGGCGGTATGGCCTGGCGTGAGCACCGTTCTCAGCGCCCAGCCGTCGCCGTCGACCACCGTATCGTCGGCGAGTGCGATATCCGGAACGAAAGCGGTGTCGGCGCTGGCGTCGAGCGGATTGAGCTCGCCGATGCGCAACGGTCTTGCCGGGCGATGCGGGCCTTCGGCCAGCACGATGGCGCCGGTGCGCTGCTTCAGCCGGGCTGCCAGTGGGGAATGGTCGCGATGCGTGTGACTGACGAAAATATGGCTGACCGGCCGGTTTGCGATCACCTCGAGCAGTGTCCTGAGATGTGCGTCGTCATCCGGACCCGGATCGATCACCGCCAGCGTCTCGCGTCCGATGACGTAGCTGTTGGTGCCGTGAAAGGTAAACGGGCTCGGGTTTTTGGCAGTGACGCGCTGGACGTCGGGCGCGACAGTGACGCCATGGCCGTAGCGGGGATCGAAGCTCGTATCGAATTTGAGGGCCATGAGGACGTTGTTCAACCCTGTTTCCGGTGGCGGCAAAACCGATTGCCGCATAGCACGGAAGCCAATATAGGAAAACGCGAGGCCGCAATCAGCGGCAATCCGGAATGGGGTAGACCATGGCAATTGCAACGACGATGCGTCCGCTTGTTTCTCTCGCTCTGCCGCAAGAGGGCGCGGCCCGCCTGGCAACGCAGCTTTTGCTGGCGATCGCCGGCACTCTGCTGTTGACCTTGTCGGCCAAGACGAAAGTTGTGCTCGGACCGGTCGACATCTCGATGCAGACGCTCGCCGTGTTGCTGATCGCCGCGGCGTTCGGCCTGCGCCTTGGCGTCGGCACGCTGCTTCTCTACATGGCCGAAGGCGCCATGGGCTTCCCGGTGTTCCAGAGCACGCCGGAAAAGGGCATCGGCATCGCCTATATGCTCGGCTCGACCGGCGGCTATCTCGCCGGCTTCGTGGTCATGGCGGCGATCGTCGGCTGGGCGGCCGATCGCGGCTGGGATCGCCATCCGGTCAAGCTTTTCAACGCGATGCTGGTCGCCGAAATCGTCATGATGGCGATGGGCTTTGCCTGGCTGGCGTTTTTGATCGGCCCGGAAAAGTCGTGGCAGTTCGGCGTCCTGCCCTTTGTCGTCGGCGACCTGATCAAAGTTGCGCTCGCCGCGAGCCTTGTGCCGGCCGCCTGGTCGCTGCTGCCGAAAAGCTCCTGAAATCATCCGATCCATGAAAAAGCCGGCAGGCGCCAGGCCTGCCGGCTTTTTTCATGCCGCCGCCTGCCGGGCCGCCGATCAAACGGGGGCAGGTCGGCGTTAAGCGTGTGAGCACCGGTTCAGGATGGATACCGACGCCCATCTTGCAATCGCCATCATCTGGCGGATGATGGCCGGTCGAGATTGACAAGCCATGGCGCGAAACCCTAAGCACGAGCAACTTGATTTCCTGGCGGGGGCCTCGGCAATTCAAGGAGAGCTTTTTGAAAGGAATAATCCTTGCTGGAGGCAGTGGAACGCGTCTTTATCCGCTAACATTAGCGATCTCTAAGCAAATCCTTCCAATATATGACAAGCCGATGATCTATTACCCGCTGAGCGTATTGATGCTCGCGGGAATTCGCGAGATTCTGATTATCTCGACACCGCGAGACTTGCCGATTTTCCGGGAGTTGCTCGGCGACGGTTCGGAATTCGGGCTCGACCTGTCCTATGCCGAGCAGCATCATCCCAACGGCCTTGCCGAAGCCTTCATCATCGGCCGCGATTTCATCGGTAAGGACAGCGTGTCGATGATTCTTGGCGACAATATCTATTTCGGCGAGGGCCTGTCGCAGCTCTGCCGCGACGCAGCGGCGCGCGAAGGCGGCGCATCGGTGTTCGCCTATCATGTCGACGATCCGCAGCGCTACGGCGTGGTCTCGTTCGACAAGGTCAGCGGCACCGCCTTGACGATCGAGGAAAAGCCGCAAAAGCCGCGATCCAATTGGGCCGTCACCGGCCTCTATTTCTACGACAACGAGGTCGTCGACATCGCTTCGACAATCCGCCCCTCGGAGCGCGGCGAACTCGAGATCACGGCGGTCAACAACGTCTACCTCGAACGCGGGCTGCTGCATGTTCATCAGCTCGGCCGTGGCTATGCCTGGCTCGACACCGGCACGCATGACAGCCTGCATGAAGCCTCTTCCTTCGTGCGCACGATCGAGCACCGCCAGGGCATCAAGGTCGCCTGTCCGGAAGAAATCGCTTTCGAGCAAGGCTGGCTGACGGCGGACAAGGTTCTGCAGCGCGCCACGCGGCTGGGGAAGAACGAATATGCCGCCTATCTGCGCAGGCGCGTCACCGAGTTGACGGAGAACTAGGGTGCTGGAGATCAGGCCACTCGGCCTCGACGGAGTGCTGGAGATCGTCCCCAGGCGACACGGCGACGCGCGCGGCTTCTTCATCGAAACCTGGAATGCCGAGAGCTTTGCAGAGGCCGGCATCGACTTGCGTTTCGTGCAGGACAATCATTCTTATTCCGCTGCCGCCGGTGTTTTGAGGGGGCTGCACTATCAGCTCTCACCACGCGCGCAGGACAAGCTGCTGCGTGTTATCCGCGGCAGCATCCTCGACGTTGCGGTCGATATCCGCCGCGGCTCGAAGAGCTTTGGAAAATGGGTCGCCCTCGAGATATCGGCCGACAAGGGCAACCAGATTCTGGTGCCAAAGGGCTTCGCGCACGGCTTTGTCACGCTCGTACCGGACACCGAGGTTCTGTATAAGGTAACCGACACCTATTCACCGGCGCATGACCGATCGATCCGTTTCGACGACCCTGCCATCGGCATTGAATGGCCTTCGATCCATGGCGGGTTTCAGCTTTCGGACAAGGACCTCAAGGCGCCGACGCTTGGCATGGCGGAGGTGTTTGCGTGAGAGATGCTCGCATAAGGAGAGCGGCATGAATTTTCTGGTGACTGGCGGTGCCGGCTTCATCGGTTCGGCGGTGTGCCGGCATTTGTGCGCCAATCCGGCCTACCGGGTGACCAACCTCGACAAGCTGACCTATGCGGGAAACCTTGCCTCGCTGCGGCCGATCGAGAATGCGCACAACTATAAGTTCGAGCGAGCCGACATTTGCGACGAGCGAGCGGTTCTCGAGATCCTGCATCGCGACGAGATCGACGTCGTCATGAATCTCGCCGCCGAAAGCCATGTCGACCGCTCGATCGACGGACCCGGCGCCTTCATCGAGACCAACATCGTCGGCACCTATCGCATTCTGAATTCCGCCCTGGACTATTGGCGTGGCCTTCCCGAAGAGCGGCAAGGCCGTTTTCGCTTCCATCATGTTTCGACGGACGAGGTGTTTGGCGATCTTCCCTTCGACAGCGGCATGTTTGTCGAAGAAACGCCCTACGCACCATCCTCGCCATATTCCGCCTCGAAGGCGGCCTCGGACCATCTGGTAAGGGCCTGGCACGAGACCTATGGCCTGCCGGTCGTGCTCTCCAATTGCTCGAACAATTACGGGCCCTACCATTTTCCTGAAAAACTCATCCCGCTGGTCATCCTGAACGCGCTCGACGAGAAGCCGTTGCCGGTCTATGGCGCCGGCGCCAACGTGCGCGACTGGCTGTTCGTCGAGGACCATGCGCGCGCGCTGGAGCTTGTTGCGACCAGGGGAAGGCCGGGCGAAAGCTACAATGTCGGCGGCAATTCGGAGCGGACGAATCTGGGCGTCGTCGAGACCATCTGCGACCTGCTTGACATCAGGCGGCCTCGAAAAGGCGGCAAAAGCCATCGCGACCTGATCAATTTCGTCACCGACCGCCCCGGCCACGACCGCCGCTATGCGATCGACGCCTCCAAGATCGGCCGTGAGCTCGGCTGGACGCCGGCTGAAAGTTTCGACAGCGGCCTGGCAAGGACGGTCGACTGGTTCCTCGGCAACAAATGGTGGTGGGCGCCGATCCGCGAACAGCGCTATGCCGGCGAGCGGCTGGGCCACGGCCAGGCCGAAGGCAGGAAGGGCGCGGCGTGAGGCTGGTTGTCACCGGACGCGACGGTCAGGTCGCCGCCAGCCTGCTGGAGGCCGGACAACGGCGCGATGGCGTCGAGGTCGTCGCCATCGGCCGGCCAGCGCTCGATCTGGCGCGGCCCGACACAGTGTTCGAAGCACTCGCGGCATCGCGACCGGACATAGTGGTGTCGGCTGCCGCCTACACCAATGTCGACCAGGCCGAGGACGAGCCTGATCTCGCCTTCGCGGTGAACGCCGTCGGTGCCGGCAACGTCGCCGAGGCTGCCGCCCAGCTCGGCGTGCCCGTCATCCATCTTTCGACCGACTATGTCTTCGACGGCACGAAGGACGGCGCCTATGTCGAGACCGACGCGACGGCTCCGCGTAATGTTTACGGCGCCTCCAAGCTTGCCGGAGAACAAGCAGTGGCCAAGGCCAATCCGCGCCATCTGATCCTGCGCACGGCTTGGGCCTATAGCCCGTTCGGCAAGAATTTCGTCAAAACTGTGCTGTGGCTCGCCGCCGATCGCGACGAGATAGCGGTGGTGGCCGACCAGTGGGGGAACCCGACTTCGGCGCTCGATCTCTCCGACGCAATCCTGCTGTCGGCGGCAATGCTGCATAGCGCCAAGGGCTTTGAGGGCTACGGCATCTACCACCTTACTGGCACCGGCGAGACCAACTGGAGCGGCTTTGCCCGTCATATCCTGGGCACAAGCAAGGCGCATGGTGGTCCTTACGCGCGAGTGCGGGATATCACTACGGCGGACTACCCGACCAAAGCGCGGCGTCCCGCCAATTCACGCCTCTCGACGACAAAATTCGCAGCCACATTCGGATGGACAGCGCCCGATTGGCACCGTTCCACCGAAGAGGTCGTGTCTCGTCTCCTGGCTGACGAACGAGACCGGCGCGGACCTTATGAACCAGCAGGCGTCACCGGAGAATTTTGATGGCAGTTCAGTTATTTGTTCCGAATTTCCGCATTGAAGAATGCCTGTCGGAAATCCGTGAGTGTCTTGAAAAAGGATGGACAGGCCTTGGCTTCAAGACTGCCGAGTTTGAGACGGCGTGGAAGACCTATACCGGACTTCCGCACGCCCACTTCCTGAACTCCAACACGGTCGGACTTCACTTGGCTTTTGAGCTTTTCAAATCCAAGCACGGATGGAGCGACGATGATGAAGTCATCACGACGCCGTTGACTTTCGTTTCGACCAATCACGCAATTCTCTATGCAGGCCTCAAGCCGGTCTTCGCAGACGTCGATGAATACCTCTGCCTCGACCCCGAAAGCGTGCTCAAGCGAATCACCGACAAAACAAAAGCGCTGATATTCGTTGGCATGGGAGGCAATACGGGCCGGTATCAAAAGATACTGGAGATTTGTCGCGCGCATGACATCAAGCTGGTGCTCGATGCGGCCCATATGTCAGGCACGCGGGTCAACGGAACGCACATTGGCAGTGATGCAGATGCGACGATATTCAGTTTTCAGGCCGTCAAGAACCTTCCTACCGCCGATTCAGGAATGATCTGCTTCAAGGAAGCGGAGGACGATGAGCGCGTTCGCAAACTAACCTGGCTGGGTATCAACAAGGACACATATGCCCGCACGGCTGCCCAGGGCGCCTACAAATGGATGTATGATGTCGAGGAGGTTGGCTACAAATATCACGGCAACTCGATCATGGCTGCGATTGCCATCGTTCAGCTGAAATATCTTGATGTCGATAACGCTTTCCGGCGTCAACTGGCAATCTGGTATCGTCAGCATCTTGAGGGTCACAACCATGTCAATGTGGTTCAGACCGTGGAGGGTTGTGAGTCTGCCCAGCACCTTCTCCAGATTCGGATTCAGAACCGCGACAATCTGATGCTTGCCCTCAACGAGCACGGTGTCTATCCCGGCGTTCATTATCGCGACAACACTGACTACCGGATGTACGCCTTCGCGGCGGGCACCTGCCCGAATGCGGCGGCCGCAAGCAAGGAAATCATTTCGCTGCCGCTACATCTTCGGATGACCAAGGCGGATGTGGATCTGGTTTCAGAATTGGTTCTCAAATACGCTCAATGAAACAGCAACTTGCTCCCTTTGGAGACGGCACGATTGTCTTGAGGCTTGTGGAAGAGCGAGATCTCAAGACGCTTCTCGATTGGCGCAATCGTGACGACGCACGTACGTGGTTCAAGACGTCCGATAAACTCACATTTGACAGCCACCTTGCCTGGTACAAGCGCTACCTCCAAAAGGAGGATGACTTTTTCTTTCTGGTTGAAGCTGCCGGCCGGCCGGTCGGCCAATGCGGGATCTACGATATCGATCGCAACGACGGAAGCGCCGAGATCGGGCGATTTCTGGTTGCTCCGGAAATGGCTGGGAATGGCTATATAAAGCGCTCGTGCTCGGAACTCGTGCGTTTCGGAACTCATGTCCTCAAATTGCCCTATGTGTTTCTTGAAGTGATGGAGCAAAATACAAGGGCTATCGGGCTCTACGCTCGATGCGGCTTCGTCGAGGAAAGCCGCTCCGACGGCCTGGTCCGCATGGGCCTCACTAGAGGCGAGATCGAATGATACCAAGCGAGCAGCTCTACAACGACGCGTTGGCGTCGCTGAAGCTTTGGCGAGTCTGGACCTTCCTGGGCGTTCAAGACATCAAGGCGCGCTTCCGACGTTCATTTATTGGCCCTTTGTGGATTCTGTTGAATCTGGCGTTCTTCGTCGGCGGCGCTGGCTTTGTCTATGGCGTTATGTTCGGCCAGCCAATGGCCGATTTTTTGCCCTTTTTGATCACGGGCTTTGTCATTTGGGGGTTCCTGCTTTCATCATTCGTCGAAGCCGGCGCGGCTTTCGTTGGGTCCGAGGGCTACATCAAGCAATTCTCTTACCCCAAACAAATTTATCTTTTGCGGGCTCTTGTTGCGTACAGCATCGTCTTGTTGATCGGCTTCTCGGCGATAATTCCGATGCAGCTCATATTTCACAACTTCAGCATCGTGGGCTGGGTATTCGCCGTTCCTGGGCTTTGCCTGTTATTGATTGCTGCCCTCGGCCACATCGTAATTTCAGCATATGTCGGAACCCGTTTCAGAGATTTGCCTTTTGCGCTGGCGGGAATCCTTCAGGTTATCTTTTTCGTCACCCCAATCATGTTCCCGATCAAGGTGCTTCAGGCCAAGCATCTCGATTTCGTGTATCAGTACAATCCACTCTACTACCTGATAGATATTGTTCGCCATCCCATTCTTGAAGGGGGATTTCCTCCTTTTGAGAACTACGCCTTTGCGACATTATATGCTTTCGTGGTTTGGGTTGTTGCAGCAGCCGTTGCCCGCCGCCTCGACAACCGTTTGGTTTTCCTGCTTTGACCGACCTCACAATCAATCTCGAGGAGGTAGGAATTCGCTTTGAGGGCGATCGCAACAGCGGCGGCTTCAAGGACTTGCTCGCTGCCCGCCTGACTGGTCGAAACCCGAACTCATTCACCTACAGCGTAGACGCGCTTCGTCAGGTGAACCTCAGGATCGGAAGCGGCGAACGGGTAGGCCTGATCGGCCTCAATGGCGCCGGCAAAAGCACGCTGCTGAAAGTCATGGCGAAGATCTACCCTCCTACGTCCGGAAGAGTCACTGTGCGGGGCCATGTTTGCCCGATGTTCGAATTTGCGACCGGTTTCGAGATGAACCAGTCCGGTTGGGACAATATTCGTATCCGCGGCCTGCTGCTTGGCATGTCGCCCGCAGAGATCGAGGAAAAATTGCCTGAGATCGGGGCGTTCACTGAACTCGGAGAGTTTCTGGATTATCCCGTTCGCACCTATTCGGCCGGAATGTTTGTCCGTCTCGCCTTCGCCGTGTCGACCAGCATCAACCCCGAGATTTTGTTGATCGACGAGGTGATGGGCGCTGGCGACATCAGGTTCGCGGACAAGGCCAAGCGCCGGATGTACGAATTCATGGAGCAAGGCAAGATACTTGTCTTCGCAAGCCATGCGGCGCCTCTCCTGGAATCTTTTTGCAAGCGGACCATCTGGCTTGAAGCAGGTGGTGTTCGCATGGATGGAGAAACGTCTGAGGTTCTTGATTGCTACTCGCGCGCTAATTTACCAAACACATGATTGGCTGAATTCCGATGAAAGTCAGAGACATTATTAAGGACACCCTCTGGACGCCTGGCTTCGGGTATTCGGACGATCATAAGCCGGCTATTTCCGTCTTGCTGCCGACTTACCGGCGGGGCGCAAGCGGGCTATTCCGCAAGGCGGTTGAATCCGTTCTCGAACAAACGCTGGAAGATATCGAGCTCATCATCATCGACGATGCAAGCACTGATGGCACCGCCGACCAGATCGCAGAGTTTATGCGCAAAGACGGGCGCGTGAGCTGCCTAAGACATCCGCGCAACATCGGGTTGCC
This sequence comes from Mesorhizobium sp. P3_B5, assembly GCF_056402815.1. Classification (NCBI taxonomy): domain Bacteria; kingdom Pseudomonadati; phylum Pseudomonadota; class Alphaproteobacteria; order Hyphomicrobiales; family Phyllobacteriaceae; genus Mesorhizobium; species Mesorhizobium sp. P3_B5. The sequence continues at coordinate 71,061 of NZ_JBFUGR010000001.1, forward strand.
TGCCGTCTCCGAATTCGAGGCTTTCACCAAGGCCCGGGCCGACTTCATTGCGTTCGCCTTCGATGACGATTTCTTCTATGCGGACGCGCTAGAGAAACTGCTCGAACATAGCCTCGAGAACCCTGGCCGTGTTTGCTACGGACAGGTCGTAACACGCGCGATGGAGCGCGGATCTTCAGTCGTCCATTTGGGAAGGCTAGGACAGCCGCTAAACTACTTTAATCTACGGAGCTGGAACTCGATTCCAAACTGCGCTGTCTTGCTTCCGCGGTTTGTTATCGAAGACATAGGGTTCTACGATCCTCATATTGTCATGTCGCGAATCTGTGATTGGGACCTTTGGCGCAGAGTAGGCGAGCGCTATTTGCTGCAACATGTAAATGTTGACGTTGGCGAAGTCACCGGCCCGGCAACGGATGATTCACTTGGTAAAACATACGCGCTGGTTCCCGGCGCCAGCGAAGAGTGGATGCGCTCGGGACAGAGAAGCCTTGCTCCCAATGATATTCTCGAAGTTGACGTATTTTCGTCGAGGCTGGGTATCTCCAGCCGAACAACCGGCACAATTGAGGACCTTGCAGCAAATCACATTACTAATCGCCCTTGGTTGAGTGAAGAATCATCACTCCGAGGAGCGGCGCAAGACAAATCGATATTTGTTTTGACCCAGCGTCATGACGCTTCCACGACGCTTTGTTTCGATTATCTCCCACGAGCGGTGCGCGGAAGCATGCGCATCATACGTTCTCAGGGCGGATTTCCGCTCTCTGAACTAGCACACGCCTCATGCATCATCGTCGTCAGGCATTTTGACGTGCATGGCGACTGGATTGATGCCGCAGTAAAGCTCGGAATACCTATGTATTACTTTATCGACGATAATATTATGGAACTTGTTTTGAAGGAGTCATATAAGGATATCGAAGATTTCTCTTTGAATGCCATTCGCCTAAAACTCAGAAATTTTTCCGGGGTTCTTGTCAGTACCTCTCGACTTGCCGAGTATTTTGAGGCGAATCTTCTGCATAAGAATGTATGCATCTTCCCAATTAGCTATGCAGCCTCCCCACCAAAGCTTCCAGTCGCCAAAAGAAAGACTGGAGCTGGACTGACAATTGCGTCCGTTGGTGGCAAACATCGGCATCGTGGCCTTAAAGATTATGTATTGCCGGCGCTTAGACAAATAGCAGACAAAACATGTAAGATACATATCGTAGTTGGGGGATGCTTTCCTGAGGACTACGATAATTTCAAGGAAATAGGTATTCAGGACGAAAACTTTGAAATTACACTGCTTCCGTTTGACGTTGATTGGAATCGTGCCGTATTGCAGATTTCTGAGTACAACCCAGACATTGTTGTTCATTCTCCGAGCCAAACGGCCAACAACAAATATAAAACGTTGAATGTCGCGCTATGCGCATATCTTCTCAACGCACTGCTCGTCGTTCCGAATGATGAGCCCTACGACACGCCCGAGTTTGATGCCTCTGCAATAAGAGTGGAACCGTCTCAAGAACCGAGAGCATGGTTCCTCGCATTGAAGGAGATCATCTCGACCCGTGAAACTTGGGACCGCTATAAGCAGGCGAACGCAACCTTCTGCCGGACACATTTTTCCGGCGAACAGAACTTGATTGTTCTGAATGAGATTCTCGAAAATGCACCGGTCGTCAACCCGACGCTTGTGGAGTCTCGGTTGAAGGAGATGTATTTTTCCAAGGCATCCGCCAGTACGAGCTCGCCGGATGCCGAGCCACTTAGAATGAGCCTGCTTGAGCTCTCTTCTTTGAGATCAAGAATTCGGCGTTATCGCCGGTTCAAGCCGCGATTGTCTCATGAGGATTTGTGGCCTCGTATCTCGCCTGCCTTCGAGGACATTCGTCAATACATCCTGGCGAACAGGATACGAACCGCGAACAGCTATCTCGAATTGTCGGATGCTATCCAGGACAAAGATTTTGTCGAGTATCCGATTCTGCTTAAGAGCGGGACGCTTCGGAGCATTTCCTGCGCGTTTTCATCAGAGGGCTTTCACGAGGGATTTGTCGGGGTAGAATTGGTTGATCCTGATGGGAAAATTGTAACTCAATCGGGACTTCCTCTTGAGTCAGTAAACCTTCAGTTTCCGATCACCTTTGATCTGAAAGAAACCGTGGTCCCACAAGGTGGTACATGGCAGCTTCGCTTATTTGCTCGCTCCAAGTGGCCAGTCTACGCGCTGGAGTTCGCGACCTATTCCCGTTTCGGTTGGACCCGCCAAGCGGTTGCTCCGTTTGCTAAGGTCGAATACGCCGACAAGGCGCAAGTTGTGAAGAATGTTGCCAACGGGAGAGCAATCGGAGGTGTCTCGACGACACCGGTCCAACAGCGATCATAGGCTGCAAGCCGTGAACGATCCATGGTAGCCATGTCAAGCGTCGCCAACATACTGGTCATAATCGAGGCGGAGATCGCCACTACACATTTGATCGAGCAGATTATGACGGCGTGCGCCTCGCACGGTGTTCACCATCGAACGCAGTTTCTCGACCGGCTACGAGCCTCTGATATTACGCCAGATACCATCCCGATGTTCGTAAGATGCGCCGATCCCTTGGTCTTGTCGTGGACGCAAGCCTTGTTCGACGCAAATCGACCCTATGCGTACTATATCGATGATAATTTTTGGCGTATCATTGGTCATACTCCGCTGGCCGCGTATTACCGGCATCCGCTGGTGAGAGCTTCCCTAAAGTTTGCTGTCTCTCACGCACAAGCGGTGGTTACCAATTCTGTTGAGTTGAGCCGGTTTCTTTCCAGTTTCAGCAACCATGTGACAGTTCTCCCGTCGTTTTTCGATTTCTCTCTCATTGAGGGAGTGAAGCCATCTCCCACCGACGAAATCCGGATCGGCTTTGCGGGAAGTCCCTCACGCATTGACGATCTGGATTTGATATCGCCGCTTATCGAACCGACTCTGGTCAGATTCCCAAAGGCGATATTTGAGTTCGCTGGCGTTCTTCCAAAGGGCGTTGCGACTGGAGAGCGCGTCCGCTTTTTTCCGCACACCGGCGATTACAATGCGTACATCAAGTTTCAGGCTCAGAGAAATTGGGCGATCGGGCTGGCGCCGCTAGTGGATCACGAAGCCAATCGTGGCAAAACCGACAATAAATACCGCGAATATGCCGCGTGCCGTATCGCCGGCATTTACTCCGACATTCCACCCTATAGCGATGTGGTGAAGCACTCAGTCACTGGGTGGCTGGTCGAGGGGATCCAATCATCCTGGTTCGAAGCGCTTGCGACCCTTCTTGACCAGCCCGACAAGCGAGCGGCTTTGGCAAATGCCGCCTTTGAGGACGTCAAGTCGCGCTATGACGTGTCACATGTTTCCCACCAGTGGGCGCGCTTTTTCAAGCAGCTTGCCGAGCAACTTTCAGCAGATGCCAAACCTCTCTACCAAAGCAGTTTGAATGCCAAGAGATTCTGGCGGCGGCTTGAGCGAATAAAGCTTCATCTCGGTATAATTTTTGAAGAGGGCGGCGTTCCTTTGGTGGTTTTGCGCATTTTGAGAAAAATGCGACGATAAAGAAGGCATAAGTTCTTTTGAAAGATTGCCAAAACTCGTCGCGATCCTCGCGCCGGCAAGGCAACCAGCTCAAGGTCCTGTCAGGATTGGAACGTGACGATATAGGCTTGGCCCCCGGAGCCAAGATTCGCCAACTCGACACTATCCAGATTTTTTCGACCGACAGTGCGGATGATTTTCTGAATGTATGCGTCTGAATAATTACGATGTAAAAACCGAACTCCATCGATGTTTTCGTAAAATTCAACAACATCACGACCGTCGCTCAGCCAGGTCGTGAAGATGCATGCCGTCTGTGCGACGCGAAGCAGTTCACTCACGAACGATTTGATCTCTGGAATATGACCAAGCACCTCGAAGCACAGCACGACATCGAACTCCTGGTCTCTAAAAACAAGTTCATATCCGTCGCCATAAAGAAATTGTCCCTGAGGGAAGTTTTCCCTCGCAATCTCAAGCATCTTCACTGACGAATCGACCCCTGTATATCTTGCGGTCACAGGTAGATTGGTTACGAGCTTTTCGTAAATAAGGCCGGTTCCGGAGCCGACTTCCAAAATGGACGTTTGCGCACCAGTAACATAGCGAGAGACGATGTCGACCAACTGTTCGCGATGAGCAGCTTCCTCGGCGGACTCCTGCCAAATCGCCTGGATCTCGTTGGCAACGCCGCTAATGTCCCAATTCTCCCAATCTCGACTCATCGGAGGACTCCCGGTTGACTTGACGCAATTGCGCGGAATTTCAGTTGAGCTCAAGTGAGCACCGTTGTGAGGGAATCCACTCGACCACTTTTGAGCGTCAGTCGCTTTGTGCATACGCTTTCGACAAGGCTCTCATTGTGGCTCGCCAGAACGATGATGCCTGCCTTTTCCGCAAGTTCGTCCATGCGCCTTTTGGCCTTGTCCTGAAAAGAGGCGTCACCCGCTCCGATCCATTCATCCATCAGCAGGATCTCCGGTTCGAGCGATGTCGCCAGTGAAAATGCCAACCGCGCGGCCATGCCCTGGCTGTAGGACTTGAACGGCAGGTCGATGAAGTCGCCGAGCTCGCTGAAGGCGATGATACTCTCCATTTTTTCTTCGATCTCAGCTTCCGTCCATCCGTTGATCAATCCACGCAGAACGATGTTCCTGCGCCCCGTGGCCTCGCGACGAAAGCCTATGTTGATGTTGAACAGCGCGTCGACCTTGCCTTCGATGGTGATGCTTCCCCCCGATGGCTCGTAGATCCCATAGAGCACCTTGAGAAGTGTTGTCTTGCCGGCGCCGTTCGGGCCGACCAGCCCCAATCGGTCGCCTGCCTTGAGTTCGAAACTGATGCCGTCGAGAGCCTGCACAAATTGCTTTCTGCCTGAGCTCTCGATTCGGCCGCCTGGTCCGCCCGCGCGCCGATCGGGCGCGGAAAGCGTCAGCTTCTCGTGCAGTTTGTAGACCAGGCTAATATTCTGCAGCTTGATGGAAACCATCGAAAACTCAAATCAAGAAGACGACTTGCTTGCGATATCGGCCAAGCAACAGCAATGCAATCGCCCATACTGCCAGTGATATGATGCCGGTTACGGCGAAAGCGTGCATAGGCAATTCGCCGCTGATGATCGGAACACGCACGATCTCCAGAAAATAGGTGAACGGATTCCAGTGGTAGGCGTATTTTTGAATGCCGTCTTGTCCGTTGTATACCCAGAAGACGGGCGTGAAAAACATACCGACCCGCATCATGTTGCCGACGATGAATTCGCTGTCCGGGAAGAAAGCGCCGACAAAAGCGAAGACTGTAATGACGGCCGGTGTGGCCAGCAGGATCACGAGTAGCCCCGCGAGCGACCAAAGCCATGCAGCGTTAAGTGCTGAACCGCTCAGGACCAGAATGACTACGCAACCCGCGATCGCATAGCCCGCGCGAATAATAGACTGCAGCGCCAAGCGCATCACATACACAAACAACGGCAGCGTCGTACCTTCTATGAAGCTCTCTTCGCGTTGAAAGAGCGAGACGCTGAGGGAAATGATCTCCATCAGGTAGAACCATACCAGAAGGCCGATGGCGACATAGGCGGCATAGCCCGCAGCATCGTTGCCGGCGGGCTGGAACACGAAAACGAATGTGCCCACGAACGCAACATAGTTGACCAGCAGCCAAAGTGGGCCAAGCGTCGTGCGTCTGTGCTGGTCGCCGATATCCTCGTGGGCAAGCGCCACCCACACCCGATGCAGCCGGATAGCCTTGCTGATATCGTCGACAGCGCCGTTCAGTGCCGCAATCATTGCTCGTGGGTCGCAATCTTTTGTTGTGCTTGCATATCCCAAAGCCCGAAGGCCACCAAAGGTTGCTCTTCATAGCCATTGCGGCGCGCATTTAGCAACGCATTGCGTCGCAATGAAGTCGCGATGGGACAGGAATTTCTTGCGACAAAGTCGAATCCCGCAACCCTGGATCGCAATCCGCGCGATATCGGCTCGACAATGCCGGCTTTTGAGAGCGATCGCATTGCAAAGCACGTTTTTGGCCGTGGCTGATTGACAGCCCATCTGTCGGAAGATCTTGCTCCGGTGCGTCCGGCGTTCCGAACCACTCCGCAATCGGCATCGACCATAAAATGGCGCGAATCACCAAGTTCGCGGACTTTCGATCACCAACAGGCGGCGCATCTTCGAATCCGGCCGCACTCGCTTCTCCAGCGCCGCCGCTGCAGGTCGAACGCACGAAAGTCGGCCCTGTGGCTCGACTTTTTGCCAAACCTCACGAAAATATCGCCCGACCGAGCGCCCAATATCTTAACCAGGCAGGCTTCCAAAAAAATATCTGGCGATGACCTTAAGTCCACGCTATGCGATACAAAGGCGGCGGGGCTGAGGATTGGCACTCTAAACAGGTAGTCGGTGACGAATGATATTCGCGCTCGCGCCACGTTAGTGTCCATGTCCTTGCGCCTGGAGTTCAGTACTACCCGATGACATCCTACGTAGAAGTCGTGTCCGGACTTCGGCCGAAGCTGCGGCGCGCCATTATCATGATCCAGGACATCGTCATGGTCCTGGTCTCGGTGGCGCTCAGCCTGGTGCTGTCGAGGTCGGATCTGTCGTTCGGGGTGCTCTCTCCCACGGGTCTGGTATGCTGGGCGAGCATCGTCGTTCTCAGCCATCTTTTATTCAGATATTGCGGCCTCTACAACACAGTGTGGCGGTTCGCCTCCACGCCCGACTTCTTCAACATCCTGAAGAGTTGTGCGACTTTGACTGTCCTGCTCTATGCCGCCTCGCTGACGTTTCGTGCCTTCCAGCCTGTGATCGGCCTCAATGAGCGCCAGTTCATCGTCTTCTTCCTGGTCTCGTTCACCATCATCTCGGCGCCCCGGCTCTACTACCGGTTCCTACGCGACGGCGCGAGCTGGCGAATCCTGAGCCGCGGCGCAGATAATGAACTGGTCAAGCAGGCGCTGTTCGTCGGCAGGCTGGGCGAGGCCGATGTGATCATCCGCTTCACGCGCACTGCGGAGCCGGCTGAGTACGCCATCGCCGGGATCATGGCGATCGAGAACGGAGCGCCGTTGGGTACGCGCATTCACGGGGTTCCGGTGGTGGCCATCCGGCCGCGCCTGGTGGAAGTGCTGGAGGAGTATGCCAAAGGCACGCAAAGCCTCGACATGCTGATTTTCGGCAACGGGGCCGAACGTGAGATCGAGGAATATTCCGAACTGGTTCGCGTCGCCCGCCATAGCGGCATAGCCGTTGTGCAGTTCTCCGGCTTTTCCGAGCTCGGGCAGGGGGGAAAGCTGGTTCTCGACGCCGTCGAGATGGAAACCATCCTGCGCCGCTCGACGGTTCCTTCCGACATCGAGCGTATCGGCGCTTTTGTCAGCGGCAAGCGCGTCCTGGTGACTGGGGGCGCCGGCTCCATCGGACGTATTCTGGTCAAACGCTCGCTGGAACTCGGTGCCGAGGCGGTTCTGGTTGCCGATATTTCGGAGTTCGGGATCTTTCAGCTCGACCAGTATATCGACGAAAAGGACCACGATCGTCTCAAGAGCCGCATCATCGATGTCACCGACCGGCGGCAGATGACCCGCGTCGTCAGCGAGTTCAAGCCTGATATCATCTTCCATGCCGCCGCGCTCAAGCACGTCCCGCTGCTCGAGGAAAACTGGGAGTCGGCGATCCAGACAAACATTTTTGGCACGCTGGTCTGTGCCGAAGTCGCCGCCAAATGCGGAGTTCCGCAGTTCCTGCTCATTTCGAGCGACAAGGCGGTCGACCCGACCTCCGTGCTTGGCATGACCAAACGGGCGGCCGAGCAGATCGTCAGTTCGCTGCACGAAACGCACGAAACGGAGCCGAACGGGCATCGTTCCGGCACCAAGTTCATCGCCGTGCGGTTCGGCAATGTGTTTGGCTCCAATGGGTCGGTGGCAACCATATTCCAGGCGCAGATCGAGGCCGGCGGCCCCGTCACCATCACCGATCGGCGTATGACCCGCTATTTCATGACGGTGGCGGAAGCCGTTGACCTCGTCATCATGGCGGCAGCCGACGCCGAGACCCGCCAGGGCAAGGACGATTATGCCATCTATATGCTCGACATGGGCAAGCCGGTACCGATCCTTGAAGTCGCTGAAACCATGATCCGCATGGCTGGCAAGAGCCCTTACACCGACATTCCGATCCGTTTCACCGGCATAAGGCCGGGAGAGAAGCTGCATGAGGTGCTTCATGGCGAGAACGAAGAGGTCGTTGCGCTCGACATCTCGAAGATTTTTGGACTGAGCACGGATGTCGTGGATTGGTCCAGGGTCCAGGCCGCGCTGACGGCGCTGCAGGCGGCAATGTGCGATCAGGACAAGGCATCGGCACTCGCAGTCCTGGCAGGGCTCCATCAGGTAGAAGCACCTGCCAGCGACGCGCATCGGGAAACACGCGCGAAAACAGTCGGACAAGCAAGCTAGAGCATGATCCCGAACCGAAGGTCAGCGCAGCAAAAAGTGTGAACCGGTTTTCGGAAAAGATCATGCTCGAACAAGAAGATAGAGTCCCATCCCGATTCCGTCGGGATGGAACAGGCTCTAGAGCCTGTTGCGGGCGGCTGGGATTGGGTATTCAAGGCAATCCGATAGCCGCTCGCGCGTATTGCAGGTGATTCGAAGCCGGTGAACAAACAAGATCAGCGCGTGGCCATATTGCTGGCCACGAAAGATGGCGCATCCTTCATCGGCGAGCAGTTGGACTCCCTGCTTGAGCAGTCGCATCCCCTTGTCGATTTGTGGGTTTCCGACGATGGCTCCACCGACGGCACGGATGCCGTCATCGGCTCCTGGCAAACCCGCTGGCACAAGGGCCGATTGACCCTGGTGAACGGACCTCGCCAGGGGTTTGCCGCCAACTTCCGCTCGATGATTGTCGATCCGCGCATCGACGCCGACTACTACGCCTTCTGTGACCAGGACGACATCTGGGAGCCGGACAGGCTGGAGACCGCGATTGCCTGGATGCAGGCGCACGATGCCGCAATTCCGCTGCTGTTTTGTTCGCGGACCGCAACCATGTCCGAAACCGGAGCAGCGCTGGGGCATTCGCCGCTTTTCCAAAAGCCGCCGTCGTTTCGCAATGCGCTCGTGCAAAGCATTGCCGGCGGCAACACGATGATGATCAACCGCGCGGCCCGCGAGCTGCTGGCAAAGGCATCGGCAAGGACCGAGTTCGTCAGCCATGACTGGTGGACCTATCTCATCGTCACCGCCGCCGGCGGCATGGTCCGCTATGATCCGCGGCCGCTGGTGCGATACCGCCAGCACGAGGCAAATCTGGTCGGCGCCAACGTGTCGTGGAAGGCGAGGCTGTCGCGGCTCGGGCGCCTGTTCAGGGGCGAGTTCGCCGACTGGACTGATCACAATCTCAGCGGTCTGGCGGTCAATCGCGACATCCTCACCAAGGATGCAGCCGCCTGCCTTGGCCTGTTCATCAGGTCGCGCAAGGGCGGTGTCCGGCGTCGCCTGCGTCTTCTCAGAAAAAGTGGCGTCTACCGGCAGACGCTGGCTGGTACTCTTGGGCTCTATCTGGCCTTCATCTGGCGGCGGATCTAGAGCATGCAGAGATGGCCATGACAGGACCAAAGCGAGCCTTCGACCTGGTCGTGGCGGCGCTGCTGCTGCCGCTGGCGTCGCCTTTCATCCTGCTTGCCATGCTGGCAATCAGGCTGTCGTCGCCGGGACCCGCACTGTTTTCTCAAACCCGGGTCGGACAGCATGGGGTGCCGTTTCGCTGCCATAAGCTGAGGACGATGCTTGTGGGAACGCCGTCACTGCCCTCGCACCAGGCGCCGGCAAATTCCGTCACTGCCGCCGGCCAAGTGTTGCGGAAGTTCAAGATCGACGAGCTGCCGCAGCTCTGGAACGTGCTGAGGGGCGAGATGAGCCTGGTCGGACCGCGCCCCTGCCTGCCCACGCAAACCGAGTTGATCGAACGCCGCAGGAAATTGGGTGTTCTTGCGGCGCTTCCCGGCATCACCGGCCTGGCGCAGATGCGGGCCATCGACATGTCAGACCCAAAACTCTGCGCCGAAACCGATGCCGAATATCTCAAGACGGCCTCGATTGGCCTCGATATCCGCATTCTCATCGGCACGATTTTCTACCGCGGCTGAGCGGCGCCTGATTTGGTGCGGCGCGCGAGTTCCACCAGCTGTTCGAGCGTATCGGTCCGTGGCGCCCAGCCTTCGGACACCAGCAGCGATGGATCGCAAATTTGGGTGGCTGTCATCGCCTGCCATGCCTTGCGCCTGCCCAGCAAAGTCGCCACCGCCCGCATCAGGCCGGCAGGCACGGCAGACAGCCGCAACGAGTACCCAAAACCGTCCCGAAAAGCCCCGATGATTGCCGAGACCGGGAGAGGGGGGAGGTCGCAGGCGACGTAGACGGGGCGAAGCGGCTGCGGACGGCTCAACAGATACAGCACGGTCCGCGCCGCCGCCTCGCATGACATCAGCGATCGTATTCCGCTAAATACCGCCGCCGGCAGTGGCAAATTCACTGGCATGCCGGCCATGCGCATCAGGTACGCCAGGTTTCCCTTCATGCCTTCGCCATAAATCGGCGGCAGGCGCAGTGCCGTCGCATCGGAGGGCCTGGACGCATAGGCTTCCAGCGTCCTGATCTCGCCTTCGCGTTTCGAGCGCCCATAGGCGCATTGCGGAGCAGGGGGCGTCGTCTCGGTGATCGTCCCGCTGAAGCCGGGACCGGCCACTGCCCGGATCGAAGACAAATAGATGAAGCGCCCGCTTGTCCGCCAGGCGGCCGCGCGCGCCAGTTGTGCGGTCAGTGTCCCGTTGGCGGCCAGCAAGTCGGCTTCGCTTGCGTCCCGGTCATTGTTGAGAGCCGCGCAGTGGACGACATGGGTGACATCTCGCATCATCGCCTCGAACGTCTTGGCCGGGGCGTCGAAGTCCGGCAACAGGACGGCATCGCTCGCGGGATCGAGCCGTTCCGGGTGACGCGATGCCATGCGCACCTCGAACCCGGCCGCGCGAAGCTGGTTGACGACCTGGCGCCCGACGAAACCCGTCGCGCCTGTCACCAGCACTTTCATGGCGAGCTTGCCGGCGGCGTCATGGCCGGTGCTGGTCGTTCCGGCAACATCTGTTGCCGGCCCGAAGCAAGATATGTCCCGGCCACCAGAAAGACCATCAGCGTCGAATCGAGAATGTCGTGGCCAACCAGGATGCCGGTCAATCCGCCTGTCAGGTAAGTGATCACGGTGACCACAATCATCGTGGCGCCGAGCCGCTCGACCGGATCGTCGCTGACACGCAGGACCCTCGCCGCGTTCCGCCCGGCAACCACGAAGATCGCCGCGAGCGTGATTGCGCCCAACAGGCCGGCCTGTACCAGCGCGGTCAGGAAACCGTTGTGGAAATGGCTAAAACCGCGGTCCAAGCCGAACTGGTCCTGGAATCCCTGATGCATGAGCGCCTGGCTGGCGGCGATCCCATGGCCAAAGATCGGAGCGTCCCGGAAGGCGCCGAGTCCGATCTGCCACAGTGCCACGCGCAGCCCAAGCGCCGTCGAGTGGTCGCCCTTGGTGGCGAGCGCGTTCCAGTCGCTGAAGAGGAAATCGGCGCGTTCCGATATGATGGGGTATCCGACGGTGACGATCGCTATCAAGAGGGCGCCGGCGACCGGCAGCAGGCGAATCGAATTCAGGCCGGCGAGCCTGCGCCGGTTGACCAGAAGAACCGCGATGGCGGCAATCAGCATGGCTAGCCAAATGATGCGCGTGCCCGAAAGAAGGATGGCGATTGTTCCGGCCAGCGCCGCCGAAATGAGCAGAACCCTGGCCTTTTCGATGCCCGACAGCGCGCCGGCCAGGCAGATCAGGACGCTAAGGCAGGCAACAGTCGCGAACGGGATCGCATTCCCGGCGCCGCCTTCGGCCCGCATGCCAAGCCAGTAATATTGCACGACGGCCAGCACGAGCGCGCCAAAACATGCCGCCGCGCTGGCGACCACGACGATGCGGGCGAGAGTAGCCTTCGCAGTGATGCTCCATGTCGAATAGGAGATCGGGAAGAACAGGAAGGTGATCAGCGCCGCAAGATGCGGCGCATCCACCTTGAGCGCGTTGTTGGCGATCGACGCCAGGACATAGGCCGCGCAATAGGCATAGATCGCGACCGTCATCGCAAGCATCGGTCGGTCGAAATTGAAGCGCCGCCGCTTCAGGACAAGCAGAAACACCGACCACACGCCGCCGCCATTGAACACGAAACTGACCACCGAGCCCAGGACAGGTGGAGAAAAAAAGCAGACCACGGAAAAGTAGACATTGATCCGCGAAGGCGTGAAATGTTTGTTTAGGGACGACAGACGGTTCAATGCTCTAATTCACAATTTTCTGGTCTTCGGGACGACGGATCTATTTGGTGGAAACACACGCGTTGACTTCGAAATTCGCTTGGGATCGCGACAAGCCTGGTGCGCCGGATTTCCGGATCGGGTATAGCCGCTGGGTACGGTTTTCGATAGTGCGGGCAGGGCCGCGCCAACATCAAAAATCGACAGCGCGGCTGATGCGGCCGTGACGGTGCGAGTTTGCCACCGGCAGATGAGGGATCGTTCCCGGTCCAGGCAATATTTTCCCAGCCATTGCCGGCGCATCCGCCCGTTGAGCAGAAATTTCCGAGTTCTGGTCCTTGCGTGGAAAATTCATTCCCGATCCACCCCGTGGCAGGCCTGTCTTGCGTTGTTATGAACAAGGACGATCTGCTAGAACGCCGGCACGAAAAATATTGTCCAGAAGTGAAGCTTGAACCGGGTGCCTGAAAAAACTGCGCCTGATGCATCGAGACAAGGTCTGGATGGCACGAGAGAACGCTCACAGTCCATGAATATCGCGCTTACGCACCTGCAGCGGCTTGAAGCCGAATCCATCCATATTTTTCGCGAAGTCGCAGCCGCCTTCGCCAAGCCGGTCATGCTCTATTCGGTCGGCAAGGATTCGTCGGTGCTGATGCATCTGGCGATGAAGGCGTTCTACCCGGCCAAGCCGCCTTTTCCGTTCCTGCATGTCGACACCACCTGGAAGTTCCGCGAGATGATCGCCTTTCGCGATCAGATGGCGCAAAAGCTCGGCTTCGATCTGCTGGTCCATGTCAACGCAGATGGCGTGCGCGACAACATCAATCCCTTCGATCACGGCTCGAACACCCACACCCATGTCATGAAGACCGTGGCACTGCGCCAGGCACTCGACAAATACGGTTTTGACGCAGCTTTTGGCGGGGCGCGGCGCGACGAGGAAAAGTCGCGCGCCAAGGAGCGCATCTTTTCCTTCCGCAACGCCCAGCATGTCTGGGACCCGAAGAACCAGCGGCCGGAGATGTGGAAGATCTTCAATACCCGTATCGCGTCGGGTGAATCGATCCGTGTCTTTCCGCTGTCGAACTGGACCGAGCTCGACATCTGGCAGTACATTCTCCAGGAAAACATCCCGATCGTGCCGCTCTATTTCGCCAAGGAGCGGCCGGTGGTCGAACGCGACGGCATGCTTATCCTGAAAGACGACGACCGCATGGTGTTGCGCCCCGGCGAGATGGTGGAGAACCGGCTGGTGCGCTTCCGCACGCTTGGCTGCTATCCGCTGACCGGCGCCATCGAATCCGACGCCGATACGCTCGAGGCCATCGTTGGCGAAATGCTCACCGCACGCACCTCCGAGCGGCAGGGCCGCCTGATCGACCGCGATGAAGCCGGCTCGATGGAAAAGAAGAAGCGCGAGGGGTACTTCTGAGCATGCGCCACATCATGGCCAAGAGCCTCGCCCCCACCGACGGTGTCCGCGACTATCTGGCGGCGCAGGAGAAGAAGTCGCTGCTGCGCTTCCTGACCTGCGGTTCGGTCGACGACGGCAAGTCGACGCTGATCGGTCGCCTGCTTTCGGACACCAAGCAGATTTTCGAGGACCAGCTCGCCGCGCTCGAGCGCGATTCGCGCAAGCACGGCACGACCGGCGACGACATCGATTTCGCATTATTGGTCGACGGCCTCGAGGCTGAGCGCGAGCAAGGCATCACCATCGATGTCGCCTACCGCTTCTTTGCCACGCCGAAACGCAAGTTCATCGTTGCCGACACGCCCGGCCACGAACAGTACACGCGCAACATGGCGACGGGTGCCTCGACCGCCGATCTCGCCATCGTCCTGATCGATGCCCGCCAGGGCGTGCTGCGCCAGACACGGCGCCATTCGATCATCGCCTCGCTGCTTGGCATCCGCCACGTCGTTCTGGCCATCAACAAGTTCGACCTCGTCGGCTTCGACAAGGCGGTCTTCGAACGGATCATCGAAGATTACGGGCAGTTCTCGAAAGAACTCGGCTTCCAGACCATCGTGCCGATCCCGATGTCGGCCCGTTACGGCGACAACGTCACCAGCCGTTCGGACAAGACGGAATGGTATTCCGGCCCGACGTTGATCGAACATCTCGAAACCGTCTCGGTCGACGAAGCCGCGGTCGAATTGCCGTTCCGCTTTCCGGTGCAATATGTGAACCGTCCCAATCTCGACTTTCGCGGTTTCGCGGGCACCATTGCGTCGGGCTCGGTTTCGCCGGGCGACGAGGTCGTTGTCGCCAAATCCGGCAAATCCTCGCATGTCAGGCGCATCGTCGCGCATGGCGGTGACCTGCAGAAGGCAGTCGCCGGCCAGGCCATCACGCTTGTCCTCGATGATGAGGTCGAGGTTTCCAGAGGCAACATGCTGGTGTCGCCGGCAGCACGGCCGCAGGTCGCCGACCAGTTCGCCGCCAACATCGTCTGGTTCGACGAACATGCGCTGCTGCCCGGCCGCTCCTACATCCTGCGCACCGAGACCGACCAGACCAGCGCCACCGTCACCGATCTGAAATACCGGGTCAACGTCAACGACTTTGCCCATGAGGCGGCCAAGTCGCTGGAAATGAACGAAGTCGGCATCTGCAACATCTCGACGCGGGCGCCGATCGCCTTCGACACCTTCGCCGAGAACCGCACCACCGGCGCCTTCATCCTGATCGACCGCATCACCAACGCCACGGTCGGCGCCGGCATGATCCTGCATTCGCTGCGCCGGGCCGAAAACATCCACTGGCAGTCGCTCGATGTCGACAAGCGCGTCCGCGCCGACATGAAGCACCAGCGGCCCGCCGTGTTCTGGTTCACCGGGCTCTCCGGCTCTGGCAAGTCGACCATCGCCAATCTGTTCGAAAAGAAGCTCTACGCCACCGGCCGCCATACCTACATTCTGGATGGCGACAATGTCCGTCACGGCCTCAACCGCGATCTCGGCTTCACCGACGCCGATCGCGTCGAGAATATTCGCCGTGTCGCCGAGGTGGCGCGCCTGATGGCGGATGCCGGGCTGATCGTCATTGTTTCCTTCATTTCGCCGTTCAGCGCCGAGCGGCGCATGGCGCGCGAGTTGATGGCCGACGGCGAGTTCGTCGAGGTGTTTGTCGATACGCCGTTCGAGGAATGCGCCAGGCGCGATCCGAAGGGCCTGTATGCGCGGGCGCTGAATGGCGAGATCAAGAATTTCACCGGCGTCGATTCACCCTATGAAGCTCCGGAAAAACCCGAAATCCATCTCAAGACACTCGGCAGATCGGCCGAGGAGATGGTAGAGGCCCTGGAACTCTGGCTGATCGAGCGCGACATTGTTGAAGACCAATATGACAACGGCGGCGGCATCTGACGACGAACTGATGCTCGCCGTGTTCGAGCGCCTGGCGCTCGCGGCCGGACGCGAAGTCATGCGCGTCTATCGCGACGGCTGTGCGGTCGACCGCAAGTCGGACAGTTCGCCGGTCACCGAAGCCGACCGCGAAAGCGAGAAGATCATTCTCGCCGGCTTGCGCGCGGCATACCCCGACATTCCTTGCGTGGCGGAGGAGGAAGCGTCGGCCGGGATCGTGCCGCCCGATCTCGATGGCGCCTTCTTCCTGATCGATCCGCTCGACGGCACCAAGGAATTCGTCAACCGCAGGACCGATTTCACCGTCAACATCGCGCTGATCCGCCATGGCGTGCCGGAAATCGGCGTCGTCTTTGCGCCTTGCACCGGACGTTTCTTTTCTGGTCGGCCGGGAAGGGCGGAAGCCCTCGAAATCAGTGACGACTACCAGATCGTCGGTCGCCGGCCGGTCTCCGTAAGGACCGGTGTAACGCCGCTGACCATTGTCGCCAGCCGCTCGCACAACACGCCTGAGACCGACGCTTACATTCGTGACCTTGGCGTTGCCGAGCTTGTCTCGGTTGGCTCATCGCTGAAATTTTGTCTTGTCGCCGCCGCTGAGGCCGACGTCTATCCGCGCTTCGGCCGCACCATGGAATGGGACACCGCGGCAGGCGACGCCGTGCTGCGCGCCGCCGGCGGCATGACGCGCACGCTCGACGGCCAGCCGCTCGTCTATGGCAAGCGCAAGCAGAGCGACGACGAGGACTTCGCCAATCCGCATTTTATTGCCAGCGGGAAGACGGCAAACGCGTAATCTCCCCCCTTGAGGAGGAGATGTCGCCGAAGGCGACAGAGGGGGTCGGTGCGACCGGGCGCGACTTCCTGCGACGGATGAAGGTCAGCGCTCCACGCGCCCTCTGGCCTGCCGGCCATCTCCTCCTCAAGGGGGGAGATTAGGCGCTTCTACGCCGCCGCGACGTGCGCCGAATTCGAGCCGATATAGTTGCGGATCGTCTCGATGATGCGGTCCTGGTCGGCTTCGCTGAGATAGGGGTGCATCGGCAGGCACAGGATCCGCTTCGGCAGTTCCTCCGAAACGGCAAGGCCGGTGGGCGTGCGCGGATAGTCGCGATAAGCGATTTGGCTGTGCAGCGGCTTCACATAGTAGATCACCGACGGAATGCCCTTTTCGCCGAGATGCGCCTTCAGCCCGTCGCGCTTCGGCGTCTCGATCGCATATTGCGCCCAGGCCGAGCGGCTACCGTCCAGATTGCGGGCTGCGATGACGATGTCGCCGAGGCCTTCGGCATAGCGATTGGCCACCACCTGGCGGGCAACCATCTCGTCTTCGAGAATGGCCAGTTTCTCGATCAGGATCGCCGCCTGGATCGTGTCGAGCCGCGAATTGATGCCGACGCGGACATTGTCGTACTGCGTCTCGCCCTTGCCGTGGAAGGCAAACGAACGAAGCTGTTCGGCCAGCGCGTCGTCATTGGTGAACATCGCGCCGCCGTCACCATAGCAGCCGAGCGGCTTGGCCGGATAGAAGCTGGTCGAGCCGACATGGCCGAACGCGCCGCACATCTTGCCATCGGCCGAACCGCCCATCGACTGGGCGGCGTCCTCGATCACCATCAGATTTTCACGATTGGCGATGGTCATGATCGCCTCGTAATCGGCGGAAAGGCCGAACAGGTCGACGGGGATGATCGCCTTCGGCTTCAGCCGGCCTTCCTTCTTGATCATGGCGATCGCCGCTTCGAGGCTGGCGATATCAATGTTGTAGGTCGCCGGGTCGACATCGACGAAAACCGGCTCGGCCTTGGCCAACGCCACGACTTCGGCCGTGGCGGCAAAGGTGAAGCTCGGCACGAACACCGCGTCGCCCGGGCCGATGCCGGCGGCAAACAGCGGCAGCAGCAGCGCGTCGGTGCCGTTGGCGCAGGCCACGACATGCTTGGTGCCGACATAGGCGGCGAGCTTGTTTTCGAATTCGGTGACCTGAGGACCGAGAATATAGCGGCCCTCATCGACGACGCGGTCGATCGCCGCCTTCAGCCGGTCGCGGATTCGTTCGCGCTGCGCGCCAAGATCGATGAACTGCATGTCGGCCTCAATGGTTTAGCCAGATAATTGGCCGCTGGTACCAGAGTTGGCGCGGCCGAGAAAGCCGCAGGAGCAAAACCGCGAATTGCCTATGTGTCGCAGTCTGTTACCCCAAATTTCCGGCCTGTCCTCGCCGGATGCCGGAAATCAGGGCTTCGGCGGGCATCATCCGGCCTTTTTATCGCATTTGTCCGGCCCGGCGAAACATAAAGTGATCAGCCGGCAGCGCACATTCTTGACCAAATGGTCATCGGATCAGGCGATTTCATGCCGCCAGGGCGGATTGGCGCCGGCCCGCGATACCGTCACCGCCGCAGCCTTGGCGCCGAGCGCCAGCGCCTTGTGGATGGCGTCTTTCGACAGGCCGGCAATCGCCGTCTTCGACAACAGGCCTTGCTCATGCAAGGAGGCGAGGATGCCGGCGTTGAACGTGTCGCCGGCGCCCACCGTATCGACCACCTTGACCTTTTCCGGCATCACCGTGACGGCGTGATCTCTGGTGTAGCCGACGGCGCCTTCGCTGCCATGGGTGACGACGATCAGCTTCGGGCCGCGATCCAGCCAGTTGCGGATGACGTCTTCGTGCGACCCGGCTTCGCCGAACCAGTTCAGGTCCTCGTCCGACAGTTTGACGATGTCGGCAATCGCCATCATCGAGCGGATGCGCCTCAGATGCTTGGCCTTGTCGGGGATGAAGTTCGGCCGGATGTTGGGGKCGAGCATCATCACGCGGCGCTCATGCTCGCGTTTCATGAACTCTTCATAGGCCCCTCCGGCCGGCTCCGAGATCAGGCTGATGGCGCCGAACAGCATGGCTTCAATCTCTGAGCCAAGCTCCGGCAGGTCGTCGATGGTCAGCATGCGGCCGGCGGTGTTCTCGTCATAGAAGGTGTAGGTCGCCTGGCCGTTGTTCAGCCGCACGAAGGCAAGCGTGGTTGGCCGCGGCGAGGTGTGTGCGTAGGTGGAGCTGACCTTGCTCGCCCCCAGTGCATCCCGGAACTGGCCGCCGAACAGGTCCGACGACAGGCCGGAAAAGAACCCCGCGGGCGCGCCCAGCCGGCCAAGCGCGATGGCGGTGTTGAACACCGCGCCGCCGACATAGGGGGCAAAGGCCGGCTCGCCCTTCGTCGTGGTACGCGGCAGCATGTCGATCAGGGCTTCGCCGCAGCAAAGGATCATGGCTTCTTGTCCTCCGGCGGATAGATCACGCCCTTGCGGATGATGATGTTGGCATAGAGCCGCGGCTCGCTGGTGGCGACGATCGCATGCGCCGACCTGACCCGTGCATAGAAGTCGGCGCCGGCCAGCGCAACCACCTTGCGGCCCGGCGCATGCTTGGCGCAGATCGCCTCTATCTCGTGGTGGACGGGATCGGCGAGCGAGGGGTTGCCTTTGACCGAGGCGCGAAACAGCGCTTCCGGCACGGCGTCGTCGACGGGCAAGACGCTCAATATCGCATCAAGCACCGGAATAAGCTGATGACCATCGGCCCGGATGAGCCGGTTTGCCTGTTCTTCGGCCGGGTAATTGCCGTCGACAAGGGCGATCTCGTCGCCATGGCCCATGGCGCGCAACGTCGCCAGAAGCTCCGGACCGAGCAGCGCCGGGATTCCGATCAGCATTCAGGTGCTCCTGGAAATGGTCGTCGAGCCGATGAGGAAACGTTCGGAGAGCGGCAGGCTGGCACCGCCCAGTGCGCGTGCATGAATGCCGACGGTGCCTTCGCGAACGGTTGGCAATTTCAGGCCTTCGCCGTCGATCGTGGCGATGGCCTCGATGACGGCATCGACAAGCCGGCGGCGGACGGTGAGCGGCATCCATCCATCGATCACCGCGGCCTCGAAATCGATGACCGATGATGCCGAAACGATCGCATAGGCCAGCGCCTGCGCGGCAGCAATGATCCAGTCGTCGAGCTCGACGCCGATCTCGCCCCAGTCCTCCGGCGAGGTCCAAAGATGCGAAGCTTCGACGCCGCGGGCGTTGAGCGCCTTCTCCAGCATGGCGATTGACGCCACGTCGATCAGTTGCGCCGGCTTGCCGTCGGGTCCAGGCACCGGCATCGAGCCCAGCGCGCCGGCATTGCCGGTCGGGCCGCCGAAAAGCCGGCCGTTCAGCACGATGCCGCCGCCGGCAAAGGCGCCGATATAGAAATAGACGAAGTCACGCGCGCTCGCCTGGCCGAACACCAGCTCGGCGCCGCAGGCCGAGGTGGCGTCGTTCTGCAGATAGACCGGGAATTCGCATTGCGACTGGATGTCGGCACGGATGTCGCGATGGCGCCATTCGTCCATGATGTCGCGCGGCGCGCCTGCTGTATCGGCCCAGTTCCAAAGTTCGAACGGCATGGCGATGCCAAGTCCGGCAATGCGCTTGTCCTGCGCCGGGGTGAGTTCGCCGCGCATCTTCTTCATGCCGGAGGTGACGAATTCCACCGTCTCGCGCGGCGCGGGGTAGCGGTAGGAATGCTGCAGCATCGAGCGCACATGCCCGAGGAAATCGATCAGCACCAGCTCGGCGCTGCGGCGGCCGATCTTGAGGCCGATGAAATAGGCGCCGTCAGGATTGAGCGCCATCGGGATGGAGGGTTGGCCGATCTTGCCGCGCAAAGGCGCCTGCCGGACAAGCAGGCTGTCCTCCTCGAGCTCGCGCATGATCACCGAAACCGTCTGGGCCGAAAGCCCGGTCATGCGCGCAATGTCGGATTTGGCCAGACTGCCGTGCTGACGCACCAGCGACAGCACCAACCGCTCATTGTGGTCGCGCATGCCGCTCTGGTTGGTGCCGCGATGCAGATGGCTTTCGGCCGCCTCGGGCGAACCGTGCCTCGCAATGCCGGTCTCCACCCTTGTTTCCTCCCGTCGTTTCCCCTCAATGCTTTTGGGCCAGAATGAGTGAACGGAGCAATGCTGTCAATAATAAATAAGAGTGATTTAATTATTGACAGAGGTTTCGGACTGGTGTCTGTTGGAGACAGCGTCCACGCTGGGAGAACTTCGTTGGATGTGCTGCAGGATGCCGGTTGGCCGGCATCCGGAATGGTTCCACTGGGAGGAAAATCGTGACCAAGTCAAAATTGTTGAAGTCCACCGTTTTTGCCGCTGCCGGGTTGGGTCTGATGGCATTTGCGTCGTCCGCATCGGCGGCCGGCGTCGGCGCCTGCCTGATCACCAAGACCGACACCAACCCCTTCTTCGTCAAGATGAAGGAAGGCGCGACCGCGAAAGCCAAGGAACTCGGCGTCGACCTGAAATCCTACGCCGGCAAGGTCGACGGCGACAGCGAGAGCCAGGTGGCGGCAATCGAGAGCTGCATCGCCGACGGCGCCAAGGGCATCCTGATCACCGCGTCCGACACCAAGGGCATCGTCCCAACGGTGAAGAAGGCGCGCGACGCCGGCCTGCTGGTGATCGCGCTCGACACGCCGCTTGACCCGATCGACGCTGCCGACGCAACCTTCGCGACGGACAATCTCGAAGCCGGCAAGCTGATCGGCGCCTGGGCTGCGGCGACGCTCGGCGACAAGGCCAAGGATGCCAAGATCGGCTTCCTCGACCTGACTCCCTCGCAACCGACAGTCGACGTGCTGCGCGACCAGGGCTTCATGATGGGCTACGGCATCGACGTGAAGGACCCCAACAAGATCGGCGACGAGGACGATGCGCGCATCGTCGGCCATGACGTCACCAACGGCAACGAGGAAGGCGGCCGCAAGGCTATGGAGAACCTTCTCCAGAAGGACTCCGGAATCACCGTTATCCACACCATCAACGAGCCGGCCGCTGTCGGCGCCTATCAGGCGCTCAAGGCCGTCGGTCTTGAAAAGCAGGTGTTGATCGTATCGGTTGACGGCGGCTGCCCCGGCGTGAAATCGGTTACCGAAGGCGTGATCGGTGCGACCTCGCAGCAATACCCACTGCAGATGGCGGCACTCGGCATCGAGGCGATCGCCGCTTTCGCCAAGGACGGCACCAAGCCGAAGCCGACCGAAGGCAAGAACTTCTTCGACACCGGCGTCAACCTCGTGACCGACAAACCCGCCGCCGGCGTGAAGTCCATCGACACCAAGGAAGGCCTCGCCAAGTGCTGGGGCTGATGCTGGTCTGACCGGCAAAAAAGAACCGATCGGCCGGGGGGCTTGATCCCCGGCCGTTTCGGGTGGACGATGTGTCACTGTAGACGCGAATAATCCCGGCGGCAGACCGGAAAGGCGTGGACGGGTCTCAGCGCGCGGCTGAGGCCCCACGGGGAGGAAACATGGCTCAAGCTCAGGAATTCGAGAAAGTTCTCTCGAGCAGCGACACAAGCGTTGCCGCTTTTGACGAGCACAAATCGGCCGTCAAACGCATCCAGCATTTCCTGCATTCGACGCCGGCCGCGGTGCCGCTGATCGTGCTGGTTCTGGCGATCATTGTCTTCGGCATCACCATCGGCGGGCGGTTCTTTTCGTCCTACACGCTGACGCTTATCCTGCAGCAGATCGCCATTGTCGGCATTCTCGGCGCCGCGCAGACGCTGGTCATCCTGACCGCCGGCATCGATCTGTCGATTGGCGTGATCATGGTGATTTCGGCCGTGATCATGGGCAATTGCGCTGTCAGCTACGGTATGCCGGCCATTCTCGCCGTGCCAATCGGGCTTGCCGCTGGCGCGGCCTGTGGGCTGCTCAACGGGGTGCTGGTCGCCTACATGAAGCTGCCGCCCTTCATCGTGACCCTTGGCACCTGGAATATCGTCATGGCCACGAACTTCATTTATTCGGCCAATGAGACGATCCGCGACACCGACGTCGATGCTCAGGCGCCGCTGCTGCATCTTTTTGCCATGAGCTTCAAGATTGGCTCTGCGGTACTGACGCTCGGCGTCATTGCCACGGTCGTGCTCGTCATGATCCTCTGGTACGTGCTCAATCACACCGCATGGGGCCGCCATGTCTACGCCGTTGGCGATGATCAGGAGGCGGCAAAGCTGTCGGGCATCCAGACCAAAAAGGTGTTGATGACGGTCTACACCCTTGCCGGGTTGATCGCCGCTTTCGCCGCCTGGGTCTCCATCGGCCGCAACGGCTCGATCTCGCCGTCAGCCGCCGTCACCGACTACAATCTGCAGGCGATCACCGCGACGGTGATCGGCGGCATCTCCCTGTTCGGCGGGCGCGGCTCGATCCTGGGCACGCTGTTCGGCGCCATGATCGTCGGCGTCGTCTCGATGGGCCTCAACATGCTGGGCGCCGATCCGCAATGGAAAGTGCTGCTCACCGGTATGCTGATCATCGGCGCCGTTGCCATCGACCAATGGATCAGAAAGGTTTCGGCATAACCATGACCCAGGAACCCATCCTCACCGCGCGCGGTCTGATCAAGCGCTATGGCCGCGTCACAGCTCTCGACAGTGCCGATTTCGACCTCTATCCGGGCGAAATCCTTGCTGTCATCGGCGACAATGGCGCCGGCAAGTCGTCGCTCATCAAGGCGATTTCCGGTGCGGCCGTGCCCGACGAAGGCGAGATCCGCCTCGAAGGCAAGACAGTCGCCTTCAAATCGCCGATGGAGGCTCGCGAAGCCGGCATCGAGACCGTCTACCAGAACCTGGCGCTGTCGCCGGCTTTGTCGATCGCCGACAACATGTTCCTCGGCCGCGAGATCCGCAAACCCGGTTTCCTCGGCGACTGGCTGCGCATGCTCGACCGGCCTGCGATGGAAAAGCGCGCCCGCGACAAGCTCACCGAACTGGGGCTGATGACCATCCAGAACATCAGCCAGGCAGTGGAAACGCTCTCGGGCGGCCAACGCCAGGGCGTGGCGGTGGCGCGCGCTGCCGCCTTCGGCTCAAAAGTGGTGATCATGGATGAGCCGACAGCCGCCCTCGGCGTCAAGGAAAGCCGCCGCGTGCTCGAACTGATCCTCGACGTCAAGAAGCGCGGCCTGCCGATCGTGCTGATCTCGCACAACATGCCGCATGTCTTCGAAGTGGCGGACCGCATCCACATTCACCGTCTGGGCCGTCGCCTGTGCGTCATCGATCCCAAGCAATACACCATGTCCGACGCCGTCGCCTTCATGACCGGGGCGAAGGTTCCGCCGGAGGCGGCGCTGGCGGCCTGAGCAACTGGCGGCCTGGGCACTGGCGGCCCGGATTGCCAAATTGCCGCAGGGCCGGTTGGAGCGGTGGCCGGCTAAATCGATTGAATATATAATAAGATGCAGTAGCATGGGCTGGGAGGAATGGTGAAAGCCGGTATGATCATGGCAACCGCACGAGAGGCAGCATGACGCGCGCGATGACATCCCAAGCCCCCAAGCCCATTCTTGAAAACCCAGATCCCAAGACGCTCGCTGACGAAGTCTTGAAGGCCCTTAAATACCGGGTCGGCAAGGACACCACCGTCGCCACCCAGTACGACTGGCTCACCGCCTCGATCAAGGTCGTGCGCGACCGCGTCGTCGATCATTGGATGCAGGCGACGAAAGAGGCCTACGACCAGCAGGAAAAGCGCGTCTACTATCTGTCGCTGGAATTTCTCATCGGTCGCCTGATGCGCGACGCCTTCTCCAATCTCGGGCTGATGGACAATATGCGCGAAGCGCTGTCGTCGCTCGGCGTCGACCTCGACCTCATCGCCGCGCTCGAACCCGATGCCGCCCTTGGCAATGGCGGTCTCGGCCGTCTCGCCGCCTGCTTCATGGAAAGCATGGCGACGGTCGACATTCCTGCACACGGCTACGGCATTCGCTATGCCAACGGCATGTTCCGCCAGGAAATCCATGATGGCTGGCAGGTGGAACTGCCCGAGACCTGGCTCGACCACGGCAACCCTTGGGAGTTCGAGCGCCGCGAACGCTCCTTCGAGGTCGGCTTTGGCGGCTCGGTCGAATCGATCACCTCGAAGACCGGCCGGCTCGAGCGTCACGTCTGGAAGCCGACCGAGCATGTTCTGGCCGTCGCCTATGACACGCCGGTGGCCGGCTGGCGGGCCAACCGCGTCAACACGCTGCGGCTTTGGTCCGGCATGCCGATCGACCCGATCCTGCTCGACAAATTCAACGCCGGCGACCACATCGGCGCGCTTGCCGAAAGCAACAAGGCCGATGCCTTGTCGCGCGTGCTTTACCCAGCCGATTCCCACAAGGCCGGGCAGGAATTGCGGCTGCGGCAGGAGTATTTCTTCTCCACCGCCTCGCTGCAGGACATCGTCCAGCGCCATCTCAGCCAGTATGGCGATTTGCAGTCGCTGCCCGACAAGGCGGCGATCCATCTCAACGACACCCATCCGGCCATCGCCGTGCCCGAGCTGATGCGGCTCTTGATGGATGTCCACGGCATGGATTTCGACCAGGCCTGGAGTGTCACCAAGCGCACCTTCGGCTACACCAACCACACGCTGCTGCCCGAAGCGCTGGAAAGCTGGCCGGTGCCGCTGTTCGAGCGGCTGTTGCCGCGCCACATGCAGATCGTCTACGCCATCAACGCCGAGGTGTTGCTCGAAGCGCGTGCGTCCAATCAGTTCTCGGACGAGCAGATCAGCCGCATCTCGCTGATCCAGGAAAACGGCGACCGACGCGTGCGCATGGGCAATCTGGCCTTCGTCGGCTCGCACTCGATCAACGGCGTTTCCGCGCTGCACACCGAATTGATGAAGGAGACGGTGTTTGCCGACCTTCATAAGCTCTATCCCGATCGCATCAACAACAAGACCAATGGCATCACGCCGCGGCGATGGCTGATCCAGTGCAATCCCGGCCTGACGGCGCTGACCCGCGAGACGATCGGCGACCGCTTTCTGGATGACATCGACGCCATCAAGGGCCTCGAAGCCTTTGCCGGCGACGCCGCCTTCCGCGACAAGTTCGCCGCCGTCAAGCGGGCCAACAAGGCGCGGCTGGCCAATCTCGTCGCCGATCGGCTTGGCATCAAGGTCGACCCTTCGGCGCTGTTCGACATCCAGATCAAGCGCATCCATGAATACAAGCGCCAGCTTTTGAACATCCTCGAAGCGATCGCGCTGTATGACCAGATCCGCTCGCATCCGGAGCGCGACTGGATGCCCCGCGTAAAATTCTTCGGCGGCAAGGCGGCGCCCAGCTACCACAACGCCAAGCTGATCATCAAACTCGCCAACGACGTCGCCAAGGTCATCAACAGCGACCCGTCGGTTCGCGGCCTGCTGAAAGTGGTGTTCGTGCCGAACTACAATGTCAGCCTGGCCGAAATCATGATGCCGGCGGCCGATCTGTCGGAGCAGATTTCGACCGCCGGAATGGAAGCGTCGGGCACCGGCAACATGAAGTTCGCGCTGAACGGCGCGCTGACCATCGGCACGCTCGACGGCGCCAATGTCGAGATCAAGGAGTGTGTCGGCGACGACAACATCTTCATCTTCGGCCTGACCACCGCCGAGGTCGCCGAGCGGCGCGGCAACGGCTACAATCCGCGCGCCGTGATCGAGGCATCGTCGGAACTGGCGCAGGCGGTGTCGGCCGTTTCGTCGGGCGTCTTCTCGCCAGACGATCCCGATCGCTATCGCGAGCTGATCAACGGTCTCTATCAGAGCGACTGGTTCATGGTCGCCGCCGATTTCGACGCCTACGCCACAGCCCAGCGCGAGGTCGACGAAGTCTGGCGCAACAGTCCCGACTGGTACGCGAGAGCAATCCGCAATGTCGCCCGCGTCGGCTGGTTCTCTTCCGATCGCACGATCCGCCAATATGCGAAAGAAATCTGGAACGTGCCCGTCTGATATGCTTGCATGAGGCCACGAACAATGTGGTCCGGTGCATGTCGGGGCAACGACATGCACAACAACAAGACTAGGTACCCAGGGAGGGTCACTGGCTGATGAGGAAGCCGCGCGCGACCGCGACGACAAGCGGGTCGGACGGACTGGCACCAGCCAGCGATGTCGCGGCGATTGTTGCCGGCACGCATGGCGATCCGTTTGCAGTGCTCGGTGTGCACGAGGTGGGCAAGGGCTTCGTCGCCCGCTGTTTCGTCCCGCATGCCGAGTTCGTCACGGCCTATACGCTGACCGGCAAGAATGCCGGCGAGCTGTCGAGGCGTGACGATCACGGTTTCTTCGAGGGCAAGCTCTCGCTGCGCAAACGCCAGCCGCTGCGCTATCACGCCAGGAATGCCACTGCCGACTGGTGGCTGACCGATCCCTATTCCTTCGGCCCGGTGCTCGGACCGCTCGACGACTACTACATCGCGCAAGGCTCGCATCTGAGGCTGTTCGACAAGCTCGGCGCCCATCTCATCGATCATGAGGGTGCGTCCGGCGTGCATTTCGCCGTCTGGGCGCCCAATGCCAAGCGGGTGTCGGTGGTCGGCGACTTCAACGAGTGGGACGGTCGCCGTCACACGATGCGCGACCGCCGCGACACCGGCATCTGGGAGTTGTTCATTCCCGACATCGGTGCCGGCCGGCCCTACAAATACGAGATCATCGGACCCGATGGCGTCCGGCTGCCGCTGAAGGCC
Organism: Mesorhizobium sp. P3_B5; assembly: GCF_056402815.1. NCBI lineage: Bacteria > Pseudomonadati > Pseudomonadota > Alphaproteobacteria > Hyphomicrobiales > Phyllobacteriaceae > Mesorhizobium > Mesorhizobium sp. P3_B5. The sequence goes on from NZ_JBFUGR010000001.1 coordinate 98,417, forward strand.
GATCCCTTCGCCTTCAAGTCCGAACTACGCCCAGCCACCGCTTCGGTGACGGCGGTGCCGCCGGCGCATGAATGGGGCGATGAGGCGCACCGCAATTTCTGGCGCAACGCCGACCACAGGCGCGAAGCGGTGTCGATCTACGAGGTTCATGCCGGTTCGTGGCAGCTGCGCGACGACGGCAGCTTCCTGTCATGGGACGAACTCGCCGACCAGCTGATCCCCTATGTGGTCGACACCGGGTTCACCCATATCGAATTCATGCCGATCTCCGAACATCCCTATGACCCGTCATGGGGTTATCAGACAACCGGCCTTTACGCGCCGTCGGCCCGCTTCGGCGATCCCGACGGTTTTGCCCGTTTCGTCGACGGCGCCCACCGCGCCGGCCTCGGCGTCATCCTCGACTGGGTGCCGGCGCATTTCCCGGTCGACGCGCACGGCCTGGCCAATTTCGACGGCACCGCGCTCTATGAGCATGCCGATCCGCGCAAGGGCTTCCATCCCGACTGGAACACCGCGATCTACAATTTCGGCCGCCGCGAGGTGGTCTCGTTCCTCGTCAACAACGCGCTGTTCTGGGCCGAGAAATACCATGTCGATGGTTTGCGCGTCGATGCGGTGGCGTCGATGCTCTACCTCGATTATTCGCGCAAGGCCGGCGAATGGATCCCCAACGAAAAGGGCGGCCGCGAAAATCTCGAGGCGGTCAGCTTCCTGCAGAAGATGAACAAGGAGGTCTACGGCCATCATCCCGGCGTCATGACGATCGCCGAGGAATCGACCTCATGGCCGAAGGTTTCGGCACCGGTGCATGAAGGCGGGCTGGGGTTCGGCTTCAAGTGGAACATGGGCTTCATGCACGACACGCTGGAGTATTTCGCCAAGGAGCCGATCTTCCGCAAGCACCACCACAACGAACTCACCTTCGGCCTGACCTACGCCTTTTCCGAGAATTTCGTGCTGCCGCTCTCCCATGACGAGGTCGTGCACGGCAAGGGCACGCTGCTCGGCAAGATGGCTGGCGACGACTGGCAGAAATTCGCGACGCTGCGCGCCTTTTACGCCTTCATGTGGGGCTACCCCGGCAAGAAGCTCTTGTTCATGGGCCAGGAATTCGCCCAGCGCCGTGAATGGAGCGAGGCGCGCGCGCTCGACTGGAACCTGCTCGAGTTCCGCCTGCACCGCGGCGTCTGGCAGACGGTGCGCGACCTCAATTATCTCTATCGTTCACGTCCGGCGCTGCATGCACGCGACTGCGAGCCGGAGGGCTTCTCCTGGCTGATCGTCGACGACAGCGCCAACTCGGTCTTTGCCTGGCTGCGCAGCGCACCGGGCGGCAATCCGGTCGCCGTGATTTCCAACTTTACGCCAGTGCCGCGCGACAATTACCGCGTGCCGTTGCCGCAGGCCGGCAAATGGCGCGAGATCATCAACACCGATGCTTCCGACTATGGCGGTTCGGGCAAGGGCAATGGCGGCGTGGTCGAAGCCAGGGCGCAAGGAGGAGGCATTTCGGTGACGCTGCTTTTGCCGCCGCTGTCGACGATCATGCTCGAATTTGTTCCGGACTGAGCGATGTTCCAGACTGAGTGATTTGGGAGGGTAAAAATGGCAGAAACGAAACGAACCCAGCCGCTGGCCCGCGATGCCATGGCCTATGTGCTGGCCGGCGGCCGCGGCAGTCGCCTCAAGGAATTGACCGACCGGCGCGCCAAGCCCGCGGTCTATTTCGGCGGCAAGACGCGCATCATCGATTTCGCGCTCTCCAACGCGCTCAATTCGGGCATTCGCCGCCTCGGCGTCGCCACCCAGTACAAGGCGCATTCGCTGATCCGCCACCTGCAGCGCGGCTGGAATTTCTTGCGGCCCGAACGAAACGAAAGTTTTGACATCCTGCCGGCCAGCCAGCGCGTTTCGGAGACGCAATGGTATGAAGGCACGGCCGACGCCGTCTACCAGAACATCGACATCATCGAGGCCTACGGACCCGAATACATGGTCATCCTCGCCGGCGACCACATCTACAAGATGGACTACGAACTGATGCTTCGCCAGCATGTCGACGCCGGCGCCGACGTCACCGTCGGCTGTCTCGAAGTGCCGCGCATGGAAGCCACCGGCTTCGGCGTCATGCATGTCGACAAGAAGGACAACATCATCGCCTTCGTCGAAAAGCCGGCCGATCCGCCGGGCATTCCCGACAAGCCGGAATTCGCCCTGGCCTCGATGGGCATCTACGTCTTCAAAACCAAATTCCTGATGGAGCAGTTGCGCCGCGATGCGGCCGAGCCGGGCTCAAGCCGCGACTTCGGCAAGGACATCATCCCCTACATCGTCCAGCACGGTAAGGCGATCGCGCACCGCTTCGCCAAATCCTGCGTCCGCTCGACGATGGAAAACGAGGCCTACTGGCGCGACGTCGGTACGGTCGACGCCTATTGGGAAGCCAATATCGACTTGACCGACATCACGCCGGAACTCGATCTATACGACCGCGACTGGCCGATCTGGACCTACGCCGAACTGAAGCCACCGGCAAAGTTCGTGCATGATGAGGATGGCCGCCGTGGTTCGGCTGTGTCCTCGCTGGTGTCGGGCGATTGCATCGTCTCGGGCGCTTCGCTGAAGCGTAGCCTGATCTTCACCGGCGCGCGCATCAACTCCTATTCGACGCTCGAGGAAGTCGTCATGCTGCCCGACGTTCATGTCGGCCGGAACGCAAAGTTGAAGCGCGTAGTCATCGATCATGGCGTAAGGATACCGGAAGGGCTGGTGGTTGGCGAAGACCCCGTCCTCGACGCCAAGCGCTTCCGCGTTTCCGAAAAAGGCATCTGCCTTGTCACGCAGGACATGATCGACAAATTGGGGCTCTAGCGCATGCAGGTTCTGTCGGTCACGCCCGAGATTTTTCCGCTGATCAAGACCGGCGGGCTGGCCGACGTAACTGGCGCCTTGCCCATCGCGCTGGCGGCCAAGGGCGTGACGATGCGCACGCTCATTCCCGGCTTTCCCGTGGTGATGGATGCCTTCAAGAAAAAGAAGGCAGTGCACCAGTATCCGCTGCTGCAGGGCGGCAAGGCTTCGGTGCATGCCGTCCAGGTTGCCGGGCTCGACCTGTTCGTGCTCGACGCGCCGCATCTGTTCGATCGCCCTGGCGGTCCCTATGGCAATGCGGCCGGCGCTGACTGGCCCGACAATTGGCGGCGTTTTGCGGCCTTGAGCCAGGTCGGCGGCGACATCGCCGGCGGCGCCATCTCGGGCTATCAGCCGGATCTCGTGCACGCCCATGACTGGCAGTCGGCGATGACGCTCGCCTATATGCGCTACGGCAAGGCGGTCGGCATCCCGTCGATGATCACCGTCCACAACCTCGCCTTCCAGGGCCAGTTCGGCGCCGGCATCTTTGGCGAGCTTGGCTTGCCGGCAGTCGCGATGGCGCTCGACGGCGTCGAATATTATGGCGGCGTCGGTTTCCTCAAAGCCGGCCTGCAAGCCGCCTGGGCGATCACCACCGTCAGCCCGACCTATGCGCAGGAGATCCGCGCGCCGGAATTCGGCATGGGTCTCGATGGCCTGATCAACATGCGCTCCACCGATCTCTACGGCATCGTCAACGGCATCGACACCGACATCTGGAACCCGGAGACCGACAAGCAGCTTGTGTCCACCTACACGGCCAAGACACTCAAGGCGCGATTGCCCAACAGGGCCGCTGTCGAGGATCGCTTCAGCCTCGACCGCGACGACAGCCCGATCGTCTGCGTCATCAGCCGGCTGACCTGGCAAAAGGGCATGGACATACTGGCCGCCGTCGTCGACGGCATCGTCGCCCGCGGCGCGCGGCTGGCGATCCTGGGCTCCGGCGACGCCGGCCTCGAAGGCGCGCTGCTTGCTGCCGCCGCCCGTCATCGCGGCCGCATCGGCGTCGTCGTCGGCTATGACGAGGTTCTGTCCCACACCATGCAGGGCGGCTGCGATGCCATTATCATCCCGTCGCGTTTCGAGCCTTGTGGGCTGACCCAGCTTTACGGCCTGCGCTACGGCTGCGTGCCGGTCGTCGCCCGCACCGGCGGTCTTGCCGACACGGTCATCGACGCCAATGAAGCCGCTGTCTCCGCCGGCGTTGCAACCGGTTTCCAGTTTGCCCCCGCCAATGCCGGCGCCTTCCTGCACGCCATCCGCCGGCTGGTGGAGGCGCACGCCAACCCGGCGGTCTGGACGTCGATCCAGCGGCAAGGCATGAAGGCCGATGTGTCGTGGGATCGAAGCGCTGAAAAATACGTTGAACTCTATCGCTTGCTGCTTTCGAAAAGGGCTGCCTGAGGCATGATAAGAACCGTCGCCACCAAACCTTATCTCGACCAGAAGCCCGGCACCTCCGGGCTGCGCAAGAAGGTGCCGGTGTTCCAGCAGGAGCACTATGCCGAGAATTTCATCCAGTCGATCTTCGATGCGCTGGAAGGCTTTGAGGGCAAGACCCTTGTGATCGGCGGCGACGGCCGCTTCTACAACCGCGAAGTCATCCAGAAGGCCATCGCCATGGCGGCGGCCAACGGCTTCGGCAAGGTGATGGTCGGGCAGGGCGGCATCTTGTCGACGCCGGCGGCCTCGCACGTCATCCGCAAATACAAGACCTTCGGCGGCATCATCCTGTCGGCCAGCCACAATCCGGGCGGCCCGCACGAGGATTTCGGCATCAAGTACAATGCCGGCAATGGCGGCCCGGCGCCGGAAAAGCTGACCGACGCAATCTTCGAAAAGACCAAGACGATTTCCAGCTTCAAGACCGCCGACATCGAGACGATCGACCTCGACAAGATCGGCACGGTCAAGGCGGGCGGCATGACCGTCGAGGTGATCGATCCGGTCACCGACTATGCCGAGCTGATGGAAAGCCTGTTCGACTTCGACGCCATCCGCGCCAATTTCAAATACGGTTTCCGCATGCGCTTCGACGCCATGCATGCGGTCACCGGGCCCTATGCCAAGGAGATCCTCGAACGGCGGCTTGGCGCGCCCAACGGCACCTGCCGCAACTTCAAGCCATTGGAGGATTTCGGCGGCCACCACCCCGACCCGAACTTGGTCCACGCCAAGCACCTCTATGACGAGATGATGGGGCCGGACGCGCCGGATTTCGGTGCCGCCTCCGACGGCGACGGCGACCGCAATCTGATCATCGGCAAGGGCATTTTCGTCACCCCGTCGGATTCGGTGGCCATGCTTGCCGCCAACGCCCATCTGGCGCCCGGCTACAAGGCCGGCTTGAAGGGCATCGCCCGCTCGATGCCGACCAGTGGTGCCGCCGACCGCGTCGCCGAAAAGCTCGGCATTGGCATCTACGAAACGCCGACCGGCTGGAAATTCTTCGGCAATCTTCTCGATGCCGATATGGCGACGATCTGCGGCGAGGAAAGCGCCGGCACCGGCTCCAACCATGTTCGCGAAAAGGATGGCCTGTGGGCCGTGCTGTTGTGGCTGAACATCCTGGCGGTGCGCGGCGAAAGCGCCAAGCAGATCGTCACCGAGCACTGGGCGAGCTATGGCCGTAACTACTATTCGCGGCATGACTATGAGGAAGTCGAGAGCGACCGCGCCAACGCACTGGTCGACGAACTGCGCGCCAAACTTGCTGCGCTGCCGGGCACCAGCGTGCGCGGCATGAAGATCGCCAGTGCCGACGATTTTGCCTATCACGATCCGGTCGACGGCTCGATCAGCAAGAACCAGGGCATCAGGGTGCTGTTCGAAGGCGGCTCGCGCGTCGTCTTCCGCCTGTCAGGCACGGGCACCTCGGGTGCTACGCTGCGCGTCTATATCGAGCGCTACGAGCCGGACACATCGAGGCACGATCTGGATACGCAAGAGGCGCTCGCCGATCTGATTGCCGCCGCAGACGATATCGCCGGCATCAAGAGCCACACCGGCCGCAACAAGCCGAGCGTGATTACTTGAGCTTGGCGGTACCCGCCTTTCCTTCTCCCCCTGTGGGAGAAGGTGGATCGGCGCGTAGCGCCGAGACGGATGAGGGGTGTTGGACGGATCGCATACCTTGGAGTTTGTCCGAAACGCCCATCGCTTCGTCATCCACGGGCGAAGCAAGGAGCGCAGCGACGCGGCGCAGACCCGAGGATCCATGCCGTGACATCAAGGCGTTGCCGCAGAGCAGAATTCTGCTCCGCCGCGCTCTTCGTTTAAGGTCACGGCATGGATCCCAGGGTCTCCGCGACGGAGCTTCGCTCCTGCTTCGCCCTAGGATGACGAAGTCGGGGAAGGCTCGGCTAGTCTCCAACGTTTTCAACATGCGACAAGGCTCGCGCCTGTGACCCAACTCGGCGCCACCGTCACCCGCGAAGGCATTCGCTTTGCGGCCTGGTCGTCGTCGGCGCGGCGCCTCTGGGTGTCGATCTTCGACCACGCGGGAAACCGCGAGATCGACCGGCTTGAACTCCAACCGCAAGGCGAGGGCGTTCATGCGCTTTTCGTTGCCGGCCTTGCCGCGGGCACCAGATACGGGTTCCGCGCCGATGGCGACTACGCGCCGGGTCGCGGGCTGTGGTTCGATCCCGACAAGCTGCTGGTCGACCCCTATGCCGTCGACATCGACAGGCCCTACGCCTATGACTGGCGCCTGACCCAGCGCCGCGGCGAGGGGGCCGACACCGCCCCGCTGCTGCCGAAGGCCATCGCCGGCGCGTTGCCGATGCCGCTGCAAGCCTTGCCGCCGCTGTTCCAGCCGGGCGGCCTCGTCTACGAAGTGCCGGTACGCGCCTTCACCATGCTGCATCCTGATATCCCTCAGAAGCTGCGCGGCACTATTGCAGCGCTTGCCCACCCTGCCATCATCGAGCATCTGAAAAGGCTCGGCGTCAGTGCGGTAGAACTGATGCCGGTGACGGCATCGATCGACGAGCGGCACCTGCCGCCGCTCGGCTTGAGCAACGCCTGGGGTTACAATCCCGTCACCTTCATGGCGCTCGATCCGCGGCTTGCGCCCGGCGGCTTGGCCGAATTGCACGAGACGGTCGCCGCATTGCGCAAGGCCGGCATCGGCACCATCCTCGATCTCGTCTTCAACCACACCGGCGAAAGCGACAGGCTTGGCCCGACGCTGTCGCTGCGCGGGCTCGACAACCGCGCCTACTATCGGCACGAGGCCGGCAACAGGCTGGTCAACGACACCGGCACCGGCAACACGGTTGCTTGCGATCATCCGGTCGCCCGGGAAATGGTCCTCGACACGCTTCGTCACTTTGTCAGTCATGCCGGCGTCGATGGGTTCCGCTTCGATCTCGCGCCCATTTTGGGCCGTGCCGAGGGGACGTTCGACGCCGACGCGCCGCTGCTGCAGGCCATGAAAAGCGATCCCGTTCTGGGTGATCGCATCCTGATCGCGGAGCCCTGGGACATCGGGCCGGACGGCTATCAGCTCGGCAATTTTCGTCCGCCTTTCCTCGAATGGAACGACAAATACCGCGACGACATCCGCCGCTTCTGGCGCGGCGATCGCGGCATGGTCGGCGCACTCGCGACAAGGCTGGCTGGCTCGTCGGACGAGTTCTCCAGGGATGGCCAGCAGACCAGCCGCTCGGTCAATTTCATCGCCGCCCATGACGGCATGACGCTGGCCGACATCGTCGCCTATGAGCGCAAGCACAACCAGGCCAATGGCGAGCAGAACCGCGACGGCCACAACGACAATTTGTCGTGGAACAACGGCGTCGAGGGTGAGAGCGGCGACGCGGCTGTCGCAACAGCCCGGTTCGATGACCAGCGCGCCCTGCTGGCCACGCTGTTCGCCTCGCGCGGCACGATCATGCTGACCGCAGGCGACGAATTCGGCCGCACGCAGAAGGGCAACAACAACGCCTACGCGCAGGACAACGAGATCACCTGGCTCGACTGGGCTGGCCGCGATCAGGCGCTGGAACGCCATGCCTTTGCGCTTGCCGCGATGCGTCGTGCCGCCCCGGCGCTCTCGGACACGCGCTTTCTCAGCGGCCGGCCGGCTACGGGGACGGACATTCCGGACGTTGCCTGGCTGATTGAAACCGGTGCGCCGCTCGATGAGGCAGGCTGGCACGACCCGGAGCGGCATCGTCTTGTCATGGTGCTTGGCGGCGCCAGCGACGGCGATGGCCGCCTTGCCCTCATCTTCAACGGTGATCGCCGGGCCTGTGTTTTCACCCTGCCGCCGCGCGACGGATTTTTGTGGACTGCGGCGCCAACCGACGCTGCCGACATCGCACGGCCGGTGCCGGGGCGAACGGTGATGTTCAGGATCGAACGCAAGGCCGGGCAGGCTAGCGCGAAGGAGAGACTTTAGTGGCCGACAACAATGCGCAGTGGTGGCGCGGCTGCGTCATCTACCAGATCTACCCGCGCTCCTATCAGGACACGACGGGCGACGGCAGCGGCGATCTCAGCGGCATCACCTCGAGGCTGGCTCATGTCGCCTCGCTTGGCGTCGACGCGATCTGGCTGTCGCCCTTCTTCAAGTCGCCGATGGCCGACATGGGCTATGACGTCTCCGATTATTGTGATGTCGATCCGATGTTCGGCACGATTGACGATTTCGATGCGCTGGTCGCCGAGGCGCATCGGCTCGGCCTGAAAATCATCATCGACCAGGTGCTGTCGCATTCCTCGGACAAGCACGAATGGTTCGTCGAAAGCCGCGCCAGCCGCGATAACCCCAAAGCGGACTGGTATGTCTGGGCCGACACTAGGCCTGACGGCAACGCCCCCAACAACTGGCTGTCGGTGTTCGGCGGCCCGGCCTGGGAGTGGGATTCGACGCGCCGGCAGTTTTACATGCACAATTTCCTCGCCTCGCAGCCGGACCTCAATTTCCACAATCCCGAGGTTCAGGACGCGCTTCTGGAAACGGTGCGGTTCTGGCTGGAGCGGGGTGTCGACGGCTTTCGGCTGGATACGGTCAACTATTACGTCCATGACCGCTGGCTGCGCAGCAATCCGCCGCTGGCGGCGAGCGTTGCCGGCACCAACACCGAAACCAACACCTACCTCTATCAGGAACATCTGTTCGACAAGACGCAGCCGGAAAACCTCGGCTTCCTCAGGCGCTTCCGGGCGCTGCTCGACGAGTATGAGGGCCGTGCCGCCGTCGGCGAAATCGGCGACGAAGGCCGTTCGCTGCAGACGCTGGCCGCCTACACCTCCGGCGGCGACACGCTGCAAATGTGCTACACATTCGACCTGCTCGGTCAGCAATTCTCGGCGGCTCATGTGCGCGGATGCGTCGAGGCATTCGAGGCGGCTGTTGCCGATGGCTGGGTCTGCTGGGCGTTTTCCAATCATGATGTCGTTCGCCATGTCAGCCGCTGGACGCGGCCTGGTGGCGACCCGGACACCGTAGCGAAGTTCTCCATTGCGCTTTTGTCCTGCCTGCGCGGATCGATCTGCCTCTATCAGGGCGAGGAACTAGGGCTGGAGGAAGCGGAACTCGCCTTCGAGGATTTGCGTGATCCGTTCGGCATTCGCTTCTGGCCGGGAATCAAGGGCAGGGACGGTTGCCGCACGCCGATGGTCTGGGAGGCGGGCGCCGAAAATGCCGGCTTCTCCTCGGGCAAGCCGTGGCTCCCAGTGCCGGAAGCCCATCGCGCCCGTGCTGTCGATGTGGAGAATGGCGAGGAGGCGTCCGTGCTCGCCGCCTATCGGGCGACGCTTGGGTTGCGCAAAGCACATCCGGCACTGGTGGACGGCTCGATCAGCTTTCTCGATGCAGAGGGCGATGTCCTTGCCTTCATCCGCGAAGGCGGCGGCGAACGACTGCTCTGCGTCTTCAATTTTGCCGACGAGCCGGCCAACTGGCCATTGCCATCTGATCTGGCCGCCATAGATAGCATTGATCTTGGCGGTGCCGGTGCGGTGTTGCAGGAAGGCGGGCTTGCGCTGCTGCCGCTGGGCTGCTTCCTCGGACGGGCCAGCTAGCCAGTTCCGCGGCGATTTGGTGAACGTCGCTGCTTGCCTCGATCCGTATCGTAATGCAACCATGCCGGGCAGAAGAGGTATCGAAAGACGGCACCTGCAGGGTAATCGATCGCCGGTGTCGCCGAGGCTGTTGGCCTGCAAACGTCAACTCGAAGCAGGGCTTTTGGCATTCGTGGGCGTGGTGCGGCGAACGCCAAAACAAGTGGATCAACCGGAAGATGCAGCCAGTTGAAAGATTGCGTTTAACTTTAGCCTTTGCTGTTTTAGCGCGCAGCTACTCACTTAACGTCAAGCAGGGGGCGGTTGAAATAAGATTTCCGTCTGTCTAGTCTCCTGCCACCAGCTGCCGGAAAGGGAACCGGCGGCGCGCTCAAAGGGGCCAGATATCGGTTTCGGGGCGTCAACACTCGAAAGGCGTGGCTGATGGCCGTGCCACAGGGAGAAACTTCATGCTGAAAAACATGCTGAAGGCGACAGTGTTCGCCACAACCATGACCTTGGCTGCCGGGACGTTCTATGCGCCGGCCTTCGCCGAGACCGTCTACAACCGTGGCACCGCCGCTGAATCGGAGTCGGTCGACCCGCACAAGACCTCGACAGTTTACGAAGCCAACGTCTTGCGTGACCTGTTCCAGGGCCTGGTCATGCAGGACGAGAAGGCGAACCTCATTCCGGGCGCCGCCGAAAGCTGGACGGTTTCCGATGACGGCACCGTCTACACCTTCAAGCTGCGCAAGGACGGCGCCTGGTCGGACGGCAGCCCGGTGACCGCAGAAGACTTCGTCTACGCTTTCCATCGCCTGGAAGACCCGGCCACGGCCGCCGAATACGCCTCGATGCTCTATCCCGTGAAGGGAGCCGAGGACTTCAACACCAAGAAGGGCAAGCCGGAGGATATGGGCGTCAAGGCGATCGACGCGACCACCCTTGAGGTGACGCTGAAGGCGCCGACGCCTTATTTCCTCGAGATGCTGACCCACCAGGCGACCTATCCGGTCAACAAGGCCTCGATGGACAAGCTCGGCGCCGACTGGATCAAGCCGGGTAATCTGGTCTCCAACGGCGCCTATACGCTGGCCGAGTGGGTCCCCAACGACCACATGAAGCTGGTCAAGAATCCGAAATTCTGGGACGCGGCGACAGTCAAGTTCGACGTCGTCAACTACATCCCGACAGAGGACCGCTCGTCGGCGATGAAGCGTTTTGAGGCCGGCGAGCTCGACAGCTATGACGATTTGCCGACCGAACAGCTGGCCGACTTGAAGACCAAGTTCGGCGATCAGATTCACGTCGGACCGTATCTCGGCACATACTATTATGCGATCAAGACCGACAAGGCGCCGTGGGACAATCCTGAACTGCGCACCGCCATTTCCATGGCCATAGACCGCGACTTCATCGCCGAGAAGGTCTGGCAGAACTCGATGCTGCCCGGCTATTCGATGGTGCCTCCAGGCATCGAGGGCTACACGCCGGCCATGGCCAAATACGCCGACATGTCGCAGATCGACCGCGAGGACGCTGCCAAGAAGATCCTCGAGAAACTCGGTTATACGCCCGAGAAGCCGTTGAAGATGGAGATCCGCTACAACACTTCGGAGAACCACAAGAACACGGCCGTCGCCATCCAGGAACAGTTGAAGCCGCTTGGCGTCGAAGTCACGCTGCTCAACACCGACACCAAGACCCACTACTCCTTCCTCGAGCAGAAGGGCGACTATGACGTGGCGCGTGCCGCCTGGATCGCCGACTACAAGGATCCGGAAACCTTCCTCGGCATCTCGCGCAAGGCGAGCGGCAACAACTATTCGGACTACAACAGCCCGGCATACGAGGCGGCCATGGACAAGGCAGCTGCCGCCGGCGGCAAGCCCGAAGAGCGCATGAAGGAACTCTCTGAGGCCGAGCGCATCCTCATCGACGATGTCGGCCAGATCCCGCTTCTCTACTACAGCTACCACGATATCGTTTCTTCGAAGCTGCATGGCTTCGTCGACAATGTGATGGACGTGCATCCGTCCCGCTTCGTCAGCAAGGACTGAGTTCCTTGGCCGAGCCGCCGCCCCCTTCGGGCGGCGGTTCCGGTTTGCCGTCGCTTCGGCCCGAACTTCGGAATCGACTTTCGGAAAGCACGAAGCGAAGATTTGAAGCGCTGGAGCTTGCTCGTCCAACTGGACGCGTCGCTCCACGTCAAGCGGGGCACCGATGCTGCGTTATGTATTCAGGCGGCTTCTGACCGCCATTCCGACGCTATTCGTCATTGTGACCATGGCGTTCTTCCTGATTCGCGTCGCGCCGGGCGGCCCCTTCAACCAGGAGCGGGGCCTGAGCCCCGAGATCAGGGCCAATCTTGAGGCGCAGTTCGGTCTCAGCGATCCGCTCTGGCTGCAATATGTCCACTATCTCGGCAATCTGCTGCGCGGCAATTTCGGCCCCAGCTACAACATGCCTGACTTCACCGTCGGCGAACTGTTTGCCAAAGGCCTGCCGATATCGATCCAGCTTGGCGCCTCGGCGCTGATCCTGGCGCTGCTGCTGGGCAGCGTGCTCGGCACCATCGCCGCGCTCAACCAGAACAAGTTGGGTGATTATGCGGTGATTGCGCTGGCGACCGCCGGCAGCACCATCCCGACCTTCGTCATCGCACCGGTGATCCAGCTCGTGTTCGGATTGACCTGGAAGCTGTTGCCGATCGGCGGCTGGGGCGACGGCGCCTTCCTCAACAAGATCGGCCCGATCCTGACGCTCGCTCTGCCGCAGATCGCCATCGTTGCCCGCCTGATGCGCGGCTCGATGATCGAATCGCTGCGCTCAAACCACATCCGCACCGCGCGCGCTCTCGGCCTGTCCGACTGGTCGGTGGTCGTTAAACATGCGCTGCGCGGCGCCGTCCTGCCGATCGTCTCCTTCACCGGCCCGGCGGCGGCGGCATTGCTGACCGGCTCGATCATCGTCGAGACGATTTTCTCCGTTCCCGGGGTCGGCCGCTATTTCGTCGATGCCGCGCTCAACCGCGACTACACGCTGGTGATGGGCACGGTGGTGGTCATTGCGCTGTTCACCATCCTCTTCAACCTGATCGTCGACGTCATGTATGCCGTCGTGGATCCGAGGGTGCGCTATGACTGAGATCGCAGCCACCGCTCCGGCCGTTATCGGGCGCTCTTTGTGGGGCGACGCCTGGGCGCGCCTCAAGGCCAATCGCGCCGCCATGTTCAGCCTCTACTATCTTGCGGTAATTGCGGTCGTCTGCGTGTTCGGCCCCCTGTTCGTGCCGCACCAATACACGACGATCTATGCCGACTATGTGCGCATGCCGCCGAGCTTCTCGGCCTATCCGAAAGCCGACATGATCGAGACCGCGCTCAATGAGGCGATCAAGCGCATGCGTGTCGACATCAAGGAGTGGAAGCAGGAGGGCAATCGCGTCTTCGTCACCGTCACCTCGTCCAAGCCGCTCGACGACCGCAACATCCGCTATCTCGATCGTTCCGACGCCTTTGACGACACCAAGATCGAAACCAAGTCGCCCGACGGTCTCGAAGTGACGATGAGCGCGGCGATCAAGCAGCAATACTTCCTGTTCGGCACCGACAACACCGGCCGGGACATGCTTTCGCGCACGCTGATGGCCGGGCGCATCTCGCTGGCCATCGGCCTGCTTGCCGGCGTCGTCGCCGTGGTCATCGGCGTCCTCTATGGCGCCGCGGCCGGATTTTCCGGCGGCAAGATCGACGAGGTGATGATGCGCATCGTCGACGTGCTCTATTCCTTACCGTTCATCTTCTTCGTCATCATGCTGGTGGTGTTTTTCGGCCGCAACTTCGTGCTGATGTTTTTGGCGGTCGGCGCCGTGCTGTGGCTCGATATGGCGCGCATCGTGCGCGGACAGGCGCTGTCGATCCGCCGCCAGGAATATGTCCAGGCGGCCGAGGCCATGGGCGTCGGCCAGCGCGGCATCCTGATCCGCCACGTCATTCCCAATCTGCTCGGCCCGGTGGTGATCTACATGACGCTGCTGGTGCCGCAGGTGATTATCCTGGAAAGCTTCCTGTCCTTCCTGGGCCTAGGCGTCCAGGAACCGATGACCAGCTGGGGCGTGCTTATCTCGGTCGGCGCCAAGAACATCGGCACCGCCAACTGGCTGCTGCTGTTCCCGGCCTTCTTCCTCGTCTCGACGCTGTTCGCGCTAAACTTCGTCGGCGACGGCCTGCGCGATGCGCTCGACCCGAGAGATCGATAAGGATGGGGATCGCAGAGATGAAAACTCCCGAAACGATCCTCAGCGTCAAGGATCTGCGCGTCCGCTTCCGCACGCTTGATGGCGCGGTCGAAGCGGTCAAGGGCATCAACATCCACGTCAAAGCCGGCGAAACCGTTGCCGTGGTTGGCGAATCCGGCTCCGGCAAGAGCCAGACGATGATGGCGGCGATGAGCCTGCTGGCCTCGAATGGCGAGGCATCAGGCAGCGTCGACTATCGCGGCCGCAACCTTCTGACACTGAGCAAATCCGAGCTCAACCAGGTGCGCGGCCGCAAGATCAGCATGATCTTCCAGGAGCCTATGACCTCGCTCGATCCTCTCTATTCGATCGGCAACCAGCTGATCGAACCAATCCGCCGGCATCGCGGTCTTGGTGCCGCCGAGGCGAGGGAAGAGGCGCTCAAGCTGTTGCGGCTGGTGCACATCCCCGATCCCGAGCGGCGGATGAAATCCTATCCGCACGAAATGTCGGGCGGCCAGCGCCAGCGCGTCATGATCGCTATGGCGCTCGCCAACGATCCCGATATCCTGATCGCCGACGAACCGACGACGGCGCTCGACGTCACCATCCAGGCGCAGATTCTGATGCTGCTCGCCGAACTGCAGCGCAAGCTCGGCATGGCAATCGTCTTCATCACCCACGATCTCGGCATCGTCCGCCGCTTTGCCGACCGCGTCTATGTCATGCGCTACGGCGAGGTGGTCGAGGAGGGCGAGGCGCAGGCACTGTTCGCCAACCCGCAGCATGCCTACACCAAGATGCTGATTGCCGCCGAGCCGACCGGCACCAAGGCGCCGCCGCCGGCCAACGCGCCTGTCCTGCTCGAAGGCCGGAATGTCGAGGTCACCTTCAGGATCGGCGGCGGTTTTCTCGCCGGAGAGCCGCTGATGCTGCGGGCGGTCGACCGTATTTCGATCCGGCTGCAACGCAACCAGACCATCGGCATCGTCGGCGAATCCGGTTCGGGAAAATCGACGCTCGGTCGCGCTCTGCTCAGGCTTCTGCCTAGTGACGGCGTCATCCGTTTCGGCGACCGCGATATTTCCGGCGCCGACCGCCAGGCGATGCGGCCGCTGCGGCGCGAATTGCAGCTGGTCTTCCAGGATCCGTTCGGCTCGCTGTCGCCACGCATGACCATCGGCCAGGTCATCACCGAAGGGCTTCTGGTGCACGAGCCGAGCCTGTCCGGCAAGCAGCGCGATCTGCGCGCGGTCGAGGCGCTGCTCGAGGTCGGGCTCGATCCCAATTCGCGCAACCGCTATCCGCATGAATTCTCTGGCGGCCAGCGCCAGCGCATCGCCATTGCGCGCGCCATGATCCTCAAGCCCAAGGTGGTGGTGCTGGACGAGCCGACCTCGGCGCTCGACCGCTCGGTGCAGAAGCAGATCGTCGAGCTGCTGCGCAAGCTGCAGGCCGACCACGAACTGTCCTACCTCTTCATCAGCCACGACCTCGCAGTCGTGCGCGCCATGGCCGACTACATCATCGTCATGAAGCAAGGCAAGATCGTCGAGGAGGGGCCGACCGAGGCGATCTTCAGCAATCCGCAGGATATCTACACGCAGACGCTGATGGCGGCAGCGATCGATGTCACGCGGTTCAGGTTGAGTGCCTGAGGCAAACGGCGACAGCCAGGCGTTCTGGCTGTGTCAGCTCATTCCGACGATGCCTGGCATTTGCGGGCTCTGACGGCCGAAATGGCCTCTTGCTGCTGCTTCAGCCGTTCGATCCTGGCCGTTTCGCGATCGGCGACGGCGGTCTTGACGCGTGTGCCGCCCCAGAGCCAGCGCGGCACGCTGGTGTTCGCGACCTTGCCGCGACTGATGGCCGTTTGTGAGATGTTGCGGGCGATGCTTCCCACTTCGTTGTTGAGCTCGACGCAGGTCATCGTGTCGTATTTCGCCGGATTGACCGCTCCGCCTATAGACGAGCAGCCGCCGACAGCCAGCAGGAGGAGCAAAAGAGGGAGCGGCAACCGTGCCGTCGGAATCAACTGCATGTCGGCAACCTCACTCCAGCACCGCTATTTCGATGCTGATCATAGTGTCGAGGTAGAGCAGGCTATCGTTTCGTCAAAAGCGACCCGCGCTGTCAAGTGCGAGCTGGAGTGCGGCAGCAGCAGATGCTGCGCGGCTGACCTTGGCCTGCCAGTATCAACCAAAACATTTTCCAGGAGATCGCGGTTTTTCGGGAGAACAGCTAAGTCGCTGTTTTTTCTGGTCGGAGTGGCAGGATTTGAACCTGCGACCCCATCGTCCCGAACGATGTGCGCTACCAGGCTGCGCTACACTCCGTGACCAGACCGCGGGCTTATAGCCGCCGTACTTCGTTCCTGCAAGCGCCAATGGCAGCGCTTCTGTCGCATTTCGTCCGCTTTCGTCGGGCATTGCCGCAAAGGCCGGATTTCCTCCCCGGGATAAACCCGGCTTAAAGCCTTGTGTGCTAAGCCGCTGCCTCGATAGATCGTATTTCCGCCGCTCTGGAGCTCTGCAGTCTTGCCCCTGAAAATCGTTGGCGACGCCCGGCACAACACCTTCGAATTTGAAACCTCGGCGCTGATCAAGGCGTCCGGGTTTCGCGAATATGACGCCCGCTGGTGGTTCGGCCATCCGGGTTCGGAACTGCCGCCTCAGCTCAATCTGATCGGCGTCCAGGCGCTCGGGATGGGGCTCGGCACGCTGATTCGGCGCCTCGGTGCCGGGCCCGACATCGTCACCGGACATGATTTCCGCTCCTATTCGCTTGGTATCAAGCTGGCGCTGGTGTCCGGGCTGATGGCCGCCGGCGCGCGGGTCAGGGATATTGGCCTGGCGCTGTCGCCGATGGCCTATTTCGCCCAGTTCGCGCTCGATGCCCAGTCGGTCGCCATGGTCACCGCCTCCCACAACGAGAACGGCTGGACCGGCGTCAAGATGGGCGCGGCACGTCCGCTGACCTTCGGTCCGGAAGAGATGGGCGCGCTGAAAAAGATCGTGCTTGCCGGCGACTTCGACCTTGTCGGCGGCGGCTCCTATGATTTCGTGTCCGGGTTCCGCGAGACCTATCTCGACGACCTGACTGCGGGCAAGCGCATCTCGAGACCGCTGAAGGTGGTCGTCGCCTGTGGCAATGGCACCGCCGGCGCTTTTGCGCCGGAAGCGCTGGCGCGGATCGGCTGCGAGGTCATTCCACTCGATGTCGAACTCGATCACACCTTCCCGCGCTACAATCCCAATCCCGAAGATATGCGGATGCTGCACGCCATCCGTGACAAGGTGCTGGAGACCGGGGCCGATGTCGGGCTCGGCTTCGACGGCGACGGCGACCGCTGCGGTGTCGTCGACAATGAAGGCGATGAGATCTTCGCCGACAAGGTCGGCGTCATGCTGGCGCGGGATATTTCGCGGCTCCACCCGGGCTCGACCTTCGTCGTCGACGTCAAGTCGACCGGATTGTTCAACACCGACAGCGTGCTGCGGGAAAATGGCGCCGTCACCGACTACTGGAAGACCGGCCACTCCTACATCAAGCGCCGTGTGGCCGAACTCGGTGCCATCGCCGGCTTCGAGAAATCCGGCCACTTCTTCTTCAATCCACCGGTCGGGCGCGGCTATGACGATGGCATCGTCACGGCGATCGCCATCTGCCAGATGCTGGATCGCAGCCCCGGCAGATCGATGGCCGATCTCTACCACGACCTGCCACTGACCTTCGGCACGCCGACCATGTCGCCGCACTGCCCGGACGAACTGAAATATGGCGTGGTCGAGCGGGTAGTCTCCGACTTTCAGGCCATGAAGAAGGACGGCGCCGTCTTCGCCGGCCAGAAGATCGCCGACCTCATCACCGTCAATGGCGTGCGTGTCGTGGCCGAGGACGGCACCTGGGGGCTGGTGCGAGCCTCATCGAACGAGCCGTCGCTTGTCGTGGTGGTGGAGAGCCCGGTATCGTCCGAGCGCCGCTGGCAGATGTTCGAAGCCGTCAATGCCGTGCTGCGCCGCAGCCCGGAAGTCGGCGCCTACAACCAGACCTTTTGAATGGGCACTTCATGACCGAGCGTATCGTCAGTTTTGTCATGAGTGGCGGCGTCGGCTCGCGGCTCTGGCCACTGTCGCGCGAAGACAACCCGAAGCAATTCCATGACCTGTCGGGTGACGGCTCGATGCTGGTCAAGACGTTGCGCCGGCTGACGGACAGGCCCAGCGGCGAAACGCCGATCTTCCTGATCGCCTCGGAGCGGCATGCCGAGCGCGTTCATGCCGACCTCGCCGGTATCGACCTGTCCGGAGGCGGCCCGCTGTTCGAGCCGACCGGTCGCAACACTGCCGCAGCGGTGGCGCTGGCGACGCTGCGCACATTGTCCGACTTCGGCGACAGCCTGGTGCTGGTGGTGCCGTCCGACCATGAGATATCAACGGCGCGGCAGTTTTGGCAGAGCGTCGAAGCCGGAAGCGCGGCGGCGCGCGCGGGCCGGCTGGTGGTGTTCGGCATCAAGCCGACCCAGCCGGAAACCGGTTACGGCTATATCGAGGTCGCTAGCGAGAAGGATGGCGTCTTCGACGTGTCGCGTTTCGTCGAAAAGCCCGATCTTGCAACGGCGCAGGATTATCTCAAGGCTGGAAATTTCTACTGGAACACCGGCATCTTCCTTTTTCGCGCCAGCGCCATGCGCGACGCTTTCGCCGCCTTTCAGCCGGATATCTGGAACACGACCGAGGCGGCCTACAAGGCTGCGACATCGGACCTGTCCGGCCTCTACATGCCGCTGGAGCTCTACGCCGCCATCCCGTCGAACTCGATCGACTATGCGATCATGGAGCACGCCAAGGGCATCGCGATGGTGCCGGCCGGCTTCCGCTGGAACGATCTTGGCTCCTGGCAGTCGCTGCTCGATGTCGGTCCCTCCGACAGCGCGGGCAATGTCATCGTCGGCGACGTCGTCGCCATCGATTGCGAAAACTCCTACATCCGCAGCGACGGCCGGCTGTTGTCGGCCATCGGCATGAAAGACGTCGCCATCGTCTCGACCGCAGACGCCACCTTCGTCGCCCCGGTCAGCCACAGCCAGCACGTCAAGAAGATCGTCGAGCAACTGGAAAAATCCGGCCGGCTGGAGACCCGATTTACGCCGGCGCATGACCGCGTCATCGAAAGCGGCGCCTGGCGCCGCCGCGTCCATCACTGGCTGTTTCAGGAGACCTTGCCACTCTGGTCGACGGTCGGCGTCGACGAGCGCCATGGCGGTTTCCACGAGGCACTAGGTTTTGACGCCACGCCGCTGATGAAGCCCAAGCGCATGCGGACCCAGGCCCGCCAGATCTATGCCTTCGCCGTCGCCAAGGAACGCGACTGGGACGGTCCCGCCGACCGGCTGATCGGCCACGGCATCGACTTCATCGCCAGCAAGGGCCGCACCGGCAGGGGCGGCTGGGTGCGCACGCTCCATGTCGATGGCAGCGTCGCCGACGCCACGGAGGATGCCTACGATCATTCCTGCGTGCTGCTGGCGCTGGCGCACGCCCATATCTCGGGCAATCCGGATGCGCTGCGGCTTGGTGAGGAAACCTTCGCCTTCCTCGACGCCCACCTCGAGGACAGCCGCATGACCGGTTTCCTCGAGACATCGAACCGCGAGGGCGAACGGCGTTCAAACCCGCACATGCACCTGCTCGAGGCCTTCCTGGCCTGGCATCAGGCGACTGGTGAGCGCACCTATCTGCGTCGCGCCGCCCGCATCATCGACCTGTTCCGCAGCCATTTCTTCGACACGGAAAGCTGGACGCTCGGCGAATATTTCGACGCCGAATGGAAACCGGCGGCCGGCGAAAAAGGCTCATGGACGGAGCCCGGCCACCATTTCGAATGGGCCTCGCTGCTGGTCGATTTCGCCGCGCGCAGCGGCCAGAGCGAGCTGACCGGCTTTGCCCGAAAACTCTACGCCTCGGCCATCGCCAACGGCCTCAACCGCGCCACCGGCCTTTCCTATGGCGCCGTCTCGCGGCAAGGCCTGCCGCTCGACCTGATATCGCGCAGCTGGCCGCAGGCCGAAGCGGTGAAGGCGGCGATTGCGCTGGACGGTTCGGGCGGACCGGACCTCAAGCCCGAGATCGAGGCCCGCGTCGGTCGGCTGTTCCGCTGGCACATCGACCCGGCGCCGCTCGGCCTGTGGATCGACCGCATCGACGAACGCGGCCGCTCGCTGGCGTCGGACGTGCCGGCCAGCATTTTTTATCATCTGGTCTGCGCGCTGACGCAGTATCTGGATGGGACGGCTGAGAAGGGGTGAGACGCATAAGCTGCCAACTCCCCCCTTGCGGGGGAGATGGCCGGCAGGCCAGAGGGGGTCGGTTCGACTGGACGCGACCTTCTTGCGGCCGATGAGGGGTGGCACTTCACGCGCGGCGACCCCCTCTGTCGCCTTCGGCGACATCTCACCCTCAAGGGGGGAGATTACGCCGAAGGCGATTTCGCTAATCAATACGGACTGGCCACATCCCCAGTCTCGACGTAGATCGATTTCAGCTGCGAATAGAGCGCCAGTGCTGCCAGTGAATTTTCCCGCCCGATGCCCGACTGCTTGAAGCCGCCGAACGGGATTTCGACCGGCGTCAGATTGTAAGCGTTGATCCAGCAGGTGCCGGCCTGCAGCTCGGCGATGACGCGGTGGGCGCGCGGCAGGTCGCGCGTGAACACGCCGGCGGCGAGGCCGAATTCGGTGTCGTTGGCGCGATCGATCACCTCGTCCTCGCCGTCGAATTTCAGCACGCTCATCACCGGTCCGAAAATCTCCTCGCGGGCAATGCGCATGCTGTCGGTGACGCCGGTGAACACCGTAGGCTCAACGAAGAAGCCGCCACCAAAACCCTGCAGCGACGGCAAATTGCCACCGCAGGCGAGCGACGCGCCGTCCTGCTTGCCGATCTCGATATAGGAGACGACCTTCTCATGCTGCGCCTTCGAGACCAGCGGCCCCATCTGCGTCTCGGGATCGAGCGGATCGCCGATGCGGATTTTTTTGGTGCGCTCGACCAGCCGTTCGACGAAGCGGTCGTGGATGCCGCTCTGCACGAAGACCCGTGTGCCGTTGGAGCAGATCTGGCCACTCGAATAGAAATTGCCAAGCATGGCGCCGCCGATGGCGTTTTCGAGATCGGCGTCGTCAAAGACGATCAGCGGCGACTTGCCGCCGAGTTCCATCGTGGCGTGCTTCATTTTTGAGCCGGCGAGCGCCAGTACCTTGCGGCCCGTCGGCACCGAACCGGTGACCGAGACCTTGGCCACGACATCATGGCCGACCAGCCCGGCGCCGACATCGCCAAAACCTTGCACGACGTTGAACAGCCCGTCGGGCAGGCCGGCTTCGGTGTAGATTTCGGCCAGAGCCAAAGCCGATAGCGGCGTGTTCTCCGACGGCTTGAAAACCATGGCGTTGCCCATGGCCAGCGCCGGCGCCGATTTCCAGCCGGCGATCTGGATCGGGTAGTTCCAGGCGCCGATGCCGACGCAGACGCCGAGCGCCTCGCGCCTAGTGTAGGCGAAGGGTCCGCCGAGATCGATCGCTTCGCCATTATAGGCAGCGACTGCGCCGCCGAAATATTCGAGGCAGTCTGCCGCTGACGGCGCATCCGCGACCAGCGTTTCCTGGATCGCCTTGCCGGTGTCGAGCGTCTCGATGCGGGCGAGGTCGGCATTGCGGGCGCGCAAAATGTCGGCGGCGCGGCGCAGGATGCGTCCGCGTTCGACCGGCTTCAACCGCGCCCAGGCCGGCTGTGCTGCGCGCGCCGCTTCGATGGCGAGTTCCAGCACGTTCGGCGTCGCCGAACGCAACATGGCGATGGTCTCGCCGGTAGCCGGATAGATGACCGGCAGTGGTGCGCCGCCTTCGTCCTCGATGTAGCGTCCATTGACATAGTGCGATGCCGTGGGCTGGGCGCGCATGATTTTCTCCAAACTGTATTCGCTATTGCGGAGCACTCCGCCCGACAATGCCCTATCGATCCGCCACCTGCCAGCGCGGATTGATCCAGGGTTCCTGGTTGGACGGCGCCAGTGGCGTGCGGCCCAGAATGTGGTCGGCGGCCTTCTCGCCGGTCATGATCGACGGCGCGTTGAGGTTGCCATTGGTGACGCGCGGGAAGATCGAGGAGTCGGCGACCCGCAGCCCATCGATGCCGATGACCCGGCATTCCGGATCGACCACGCTCATCATATCGTCGGCACGACCCATCTTGCAGGTGCCGCAAGGATGGTAGGCGCTCTCGGCGTGATCCCTGATGAAGACATCGAGATCGTCGTCCGACTGGACGTGCGAGCCCGGCGAGATTTCCTTGCCGCGATAGGCGTCGAATGCCTTCTGCCCGAAGATCTCGCGGGTCAGCCTTATGCAATGGCGGAACTCGGTCCAGTCGTCCGGATGCGACATGTAGTTGAAGCGGATCACCGGCTTCGATTTCGGGTCGGGCGAGCGCAGCGTCACCGAGCCGCGCGACTTCGACCGCATCGGCCCGACATGCGCCTGGAAACCGTGCGACTGCGCCGCCGCCTTGCCGTCATAGCGCACCGCCGCCGGGATGAAATGATACTGAATGTCGGGATAGTCGACGCCGGCCTGCGAGCGCACGAAGGCGGCCGCCTCGAAATGGTTGGTGGCGCCGAGCCCGGTTTTGAAGAACAGCCATTGCGCGCCGATCAATGCTTTCGAGAATGGGTTGAGCACCGAATTCAGGGTGATCGGCTGTGTCGATTCCTGCTGGATGTAGAGCTCCATATGATCCTGCAGATTGCGACCGACGCCGGGCCGGTCGGCCACCACGGCAATGCCGTTTTCGCGCAAATGCTCGGCCGGGCCGATGCCGGACAGCATCAGGATCTTTGGCGAATTGATCGACGATGCGGCAACGATCACTTCACGTCGTGCCTTAACGACCTGAATCTGTTTGTGAGCTTCGATCTCGACGCCGATGGCGCGTTGATTCTCGATGATCACCCGCCGCGCGAAGCCTTTGACCACACTGACATTCTTGCGTTTCAAAGCCGGCTTCAGATAGGCGCTCGCCGCCGACCAGCGGCGGCCGCCGCGGATGGTCTGCTCCATCGGCCCGAAGCCTTCCTGCTTCGATCCGTTGTAGTCGTCGGTCAGTTCGAAACCGGCCTGGCGGCCTGCCTCGACGAAGGCGCCATAGAGCGCATTTCTTCTGGGGCCGCGCTGGACATGCAGGGGGCCGCCATGGCCGCGCCAGCCATCCTCGCCGCCGTCCGAGTCTTCCATGCGCTTGAAATAGGGAAGCACGTCCGCGAAGCCCCAGCCGGTCGCCCCTTGTTCGGCCCAGTGGTCGAAGTCGCGCGCATGTCCCCGCACATAGACCATGCCGTTGATCGAGGACGAGCCGCCGATCACCTTGCCGCGCGGCGTTGCCAGCACGCGGCCGCCGAGATGCGGCTCCGGCTCGCTGGCAAAGCCCCAGTCGTAAAGGCTCATATTGAGCGGGATCGACAGCGCCGACGGCATCTGGATCAGCGGCCCGATATCGGTACCGCCAAACTCGATGACGATGACCGAATGCTTGCCGTCTTCCGACAGCCGGTAAGCCATGGCCGAGCCGGCCGAGCCGGAGCCGATGATGACGAAATCTGCTTCAAGCATGGTTCATATGCGCCATAAAGTCGGCGAGCGAGACATTGCCGCCGGTAGCCACAACCAGGACGGTTTTACCCGCCACATCCACCTTGCCGCCGAGCAGTGCTGCCAGCGACGCGGCGCCCGAAGGTTCGAGCACCAGCTTCATCCGCTCGAAGGCGATCCGCATCGCGCTGCGCACCGATTGGTCGTCGACAGTGATGCCACGAACGCCGGCAGCCTTCACCGCCGCGAACGGCGCGTCGCCGGGCCGTCGCGACATCAGCCCGTCGCAGATCGACTTCGGGGCGATCGGCATGGTCTCGATGGCGCCATGCTCCAGCGATGCGCCCATGCCGTTGAAACCCTCCGGCTCGACGCCGATGATCTCGGTCTTCGGCGACAGATAATGGAAGGCGAGCGAGACGCCGCCGATCAGTCCGCCACCGCCGACCGAGCAGAACAGCAGATCGGCCTTGGCGTCCTTGGCGGCTAGCTGGTCGAGCGCCTCCAGCCCAGCGCCCGCCTGGCCGGCGACGATCTCCGGATCGTCAAACGGATGGAGCAGTATGAGGCCCTCGGTCTCGGCGATCTCGCGTGCCTTGGCGGCGGCAACTTCCTCACGCGCCCGATCGCCATGATCGGTCAGCACGACGCGCGCGCCATAGCCGGCCGTGGCGTCGCGCTTGGCGGCCGGCGCATCGATCGGCATGACGATGGTGACGGGAATGCCGAGCGCCTGGCCGGCGGCGGCCAGCCCTTGCGCGAAATTGCCGGAGGAGTAGGCGACGACACCCTTTTTGGCCTCGTCAACCGACAGCTTCTTCAGCCGCCAATAGGCGCCGCGCACCTTGAACGAGCCGGCCCATTGCAGCGATTCCGGCTTGATGAAGACGCGCGCCGCACCGGTCTCGTGGGCAAGGGCTGCCGATTCCAGCAGCGGCGTGATCTGCGTCGCCCTGGAGGTGACGGCATAGGCCTGCCTAAGGTGGTCGAGGGTGGGGACAAGATTTGTCATCATTCGCCTCGCGGATACCGTTTGCTCTCTTCGAGATTGTCGAGGTTCATGTGATTGCGCATGTAGCGCTCCGAGGCCTTTTGCAGCGGCTGGAAATCCCAAGGGTAATAGGCGCCGTTGCGCAGCGCCGGATACACGACCCAGCGGCGCGCCTGGCTTTCGCGCACGGCAGCGTCGAAAGCCGCCATGTCCCAGCGCGCCCGGACCTTGTCCATGAACGCCGCCACCAGAGCTGCGTTTGCCGGATCGCCGGCGAGGTTGTCGCGCTCGAGCGGATCGGCTTCGAGGTCGAACAACTGCGGCGGGTCGAGCTCGCAATGAACGAATTTGTATTTACCGTCGCGGATCGCCACCAGCGGCGCTGAGGAGCCTTCCGCGGCATACTCGATCAACACCGGCGCCATGCGCTGTCCGCCCTTGGCAAGCGGCAGAAGCGACTGGCCGTCGGTCCACGGTGCGATCGCGCCGATGTCGATGCCGGCGAGGTCGCAAAGCGTCGGCGTCACGTCGAGATTGGAGACCGGCGCCTCGATCAGGCCCGACGCGACACCCTTGCCGGCGATCATCAGCGGCACTCGCGCCGAGCCCTCGAAAAAACTCATCTTGAACCACAGGCCGCGCTCGCCGAGCATGTCGCCATGGTCCGAGCAGAACAGGATGATGGTGTCATCGAGCATGCGCGTGCGGCCGAGAACGTCCAGAAGCTCGCCGAGCTTGTCGTCGACATAGGAAATGTTGGCGAAATAGCCGCGCCGCGAACGACGCACCTGCTCAGGGGTAATCTCGAAGGACGAATAGTCGCTGGCGCGGTACAGCCGCTGCGAATGCGTGTCCTGATCGTCATAGGCGATGAATCCCGTTTCCGGGTCCAGCGCCTGGCAATGCTCATAGAGATCCCAATATTGCTTGCGCGCCACGTAGGGATCGTGCGGATGCGACAGGGAAACGGTGAGGCACCAGGGCCGATGCTTCGCATCGTCCTGTTCGCGCGAAAGCTGATAGAGTTTCTGCGTGGCCAGGAACACGACCTCGTCGTCATATTCCATCTGGTTGGTGGTCTCGGCGACACCGGCGCCGGTCACCGAGCCGAGATTGTGATACCACCAGTCGATCCGCTCGTCGGGCTTGCGATAGTCCGGCGTCCAGCCGAAATCGGCGGGATAGATGTCGGTGGTCAGCCGTTCCTCAAAACCGTGCAACTGGTCCGGCCCGACGAAATGCATCTTGCCCGACAGGCAGGTGTAGTAGCCGGCGGCGCGCAGATGATGGGCGAAGGTGGGGATCGACGAGACGAATTCGGCTGCGTTGTCGTAGACCCCGGTGCGCGATGGCAACTGCCCGCTCATGAACGAAGCGCGGCCCGGCGCACAGAGCGGCGACGCCGTGTAGTTGTTCTTGAAGCGCGCCGAACGCGCGGCCAGCGCCTTCAGATGCGGCGCATGCAGGAAGTCCGCCGGCCCGTCGGGGAACAGCGTGCCGTTGAGCTGATCGACCATGACGATCAGGAAGTTGGGTCGCCTGGCTGTCACTGCTGCTGCCGCCCGCTGAGTTTGATTTCCAAATAGTCCTCGATCAAGGCGATCGCGGTCGCGGCATCGGGTACGCCGTCCTTCAGCGCACGCCTGATGTAGAGCCCGTCGATCATTGCCGCTGTCGCTTCGGCAACGCGGTCGGCCTCGCTGCGCGGCAGGATGCCGGTCAGCCCGCTCAGCAAATTGGAGTGCAGGCGCCGCGCATAGACCTTGAGCAGCCGGCGCAATGCCACTGATTTCTGCGCCTCGACATAGAAGGCGAGCCAGGCGGCAATCGTTTGCGGATGGAACTGGACGTCGGAGAAGTTGACGGCGACCACCGCCGAGACGCGCTCACGCGGCGTGGTGGCCGAACCCAGGGCGCGCAACGTGTCGGCGGTCAGCTCGGCCAGGATGTAGCGCATCGTCGCCAGCAGGAGTTCGTCCTTGGCGCCGAAATAGTGATGGGCCAGCGCCGACGACACGCCGGCACGCCCGGCGATTTCCGACATGGTCACGTCAAGCGAGCCGCGCTCGCCGATCGCCGAGATCGTCGCGTCGATAAGCGCCCGCCGGCGCAATGGCTCCATTCCGACTTTCGGCATTGTTGTTCCCGGCTCTTGCCGCCATGATTATTTTTTATTGACGGATCAATCAACAAAAATCCAGTGCGATTTCGATGCGAAGATCAGGTGGCCCAACGACAGGCGTTTCTGGCTCTTCACGCGGCGAGGAAAACGGTTCATGATTGAACAATATTCGAAGCGCAGGCGCCGCAGGACGTGCTAGGCTGGCGTCGAGGATGGAGGTTGAGATGACAGCATGCATCGTCGGCTGGGCGCATTCGCGCTTCGGCAAGCTCGAAGGCGAGACGCTGGAGAGCCTGATCGTCAAGGTGGCAACGGACGCGCTCGACCATGCCGGCATCGGCCCGGACGAGGTCGACGAGATCGTGCTCGGCCACTTCAACGCCGGCTTTTCCGCCCAGGATTTCACCGCAAGCCTGGTTCTCCAGGCCGACGACCGGCTGCGCTTCAAGCCGGCGACGCGGGTGGAGAACGCCTGTGCCACCGGCTCGGCGGCGGTCAGGCAAGGCATCCGCGCCATCGATGCCAATGCCGCTCGCATCGTGCTGGTGGTCGGCGCCGAGCAGATGACGACGACGCCCGGCCCCGAGATCGGCAAGAACCTGCTCAAGGCCTCCTATCTGCCCGAGGACGGCGACACGCCGGCTGGCTTTGCCGGCGTCTTCGGCAAGATCGCGCAAGCCTATTTCCAGCGCTACGGCGACCAGTCGGATGCGCTTGCCATGATCGCCGCCAAGAACCACAAGAACGGCGTCGACAATCCCTATGCGCAGATGCGCAAGGATTTCGGCTATGAGTTCTGCCGCCAGGAAAGCGAAAAAAACCCCTTCGTTGCCGGTCCCTTGAAGCGCACCGACTGCTCGCTGGTCTCGGACGGCGCCGCGGCCTTGATCCTTGCCGACACCGCAACCGCGCTGAAGATGCGCCGTGCCGTTGCCTTCCGCGCCAACCAGCATGTGCAGGATTTCCTGCCAATGTCGAAGCGCGACATCCTGACCTTCGAAGGCTGCGAGCAGGCGTGGAACCAGGCGCTGAAGCAGGCCGGCGTCACGCTCGACGATTTGTCCTTCGTCGAGACGCATGATTGTTTCACCATCGCCGAGCTGATCGAATATGAGGCGATGGGTCTGGCCAAACCGGGCGAGGGGGCGAAGCTCGCCTTGAGCGGCGAGACCGCGAAGGACGGCCGGCTGCCGGTCAATCCCTCCGGCGGGCTGAAGGCCAAGGGCCACCCGATCGGCGCCACCGGTGTCTCCATGCATGTGCTGACCGCCATGCAGCTTGTCGGCGAGGCCGGCGGCATCCAGGTGCCGGGCGCAAAACTCGGCGGCATCTTCAACATGGGCGGTGCCGCGGTCGCCAACTACGTTTCCATTCTCGACCGGATCAGATAAACCGCCCGCATTTACGGGAGGTGACATGACAAATCCGGTTCTGGTCGAGGTCTTGCGCGGCGCGATCGTCGAGAGCGGCCATCGCGGCGCCGTCGCGGTCTTCGATGCCGACGGCAAGCCGTTCCTGGAGATCGGCGACACGACGCGCCCGGTGTTCCCGCGCTCGGCGGTCAAGGCGATCCAGGCGCTGCCGTTGGTCGAAAGTGGCACCGCCGATGCCTATGGCTTCGGCGACCGCGAGCTGGCGCTGGCCTGCGCCTCGCATTCCGGCGAGCCGGCGCATGTCGAACTGGCGCGTGCGATGCTGACCAAGGCCGGCCTCGATGAGACCGCCCTGGAGTGTGGCGCGCACTGGCCATCGAGCCACGACGCGGAGATTGCGTTGGCCCGCACCGGCCGCGTGCCGAACCCGCTGCACAACAACTGCTCCGGCAAGCATTCGGGTTTCCTCTGCACCTGCGTCCACACCGGCATCGACCACCACGGCTACGTCAAGGCCGGCCATGCGCAGCAGGAGATGGTGCGCGATGCCATGCAAGCGGTGACCGGCGCGAGCCACGGTGCCGAGGATTGGGCGACCGACGGCTGTTCGATCCCGACCTACGCTGTGCCGCTGCGCAGTTTTGCTCTCGGCTTTGCCCGCATGGCGACGGGCAGGGGCTTCGCGCCCGAGCGCGCCAAAGCGGCGAAGCGGCTGCTGTCGGCCTGCATGGCCGAGCCGTTCCTCGTCGCCGGCACCGGCAAGGCGGATGTCGCGCTGATGCAGGCCGCGCCCGGCCGCATCTTCGTCAAGACTGGCGCCGAAGGCGTCTATTGCGCTGCCGTTCCCGAACTTGGTCTTGGCATTGCGCTGAAATGCGATGATGGCGCCGGCCGCGCCGCCGAGGCGATGATCGCCACCGTGCTGGCCAAGCTGCTACGGACCGACGCGGCTCTCGCCGCGACATTGACCGAACAGGCAAATCCAGCCATCGCAAGCCGGATCGGCGCCAAGGTCGGCGCGCTACGGCCGACGGCTGCGCTTAGCTGACGAATACACGCCTCTCGGTGAAAATTCGGGTCAGGCCGAGCCGAAAATGGTGGGTTCCGAGAACCGGAACGGAGCGTACTTTGGTACGTGAGTACCGGAGCGGAGGGAGCCACCATTTGCAGGCCGGCCTCACCCGAATTCTAGCTGACGTGGTTGCGCTCGACAGTGAGATGCGCGTATCCCGCATTGCCTAGCGAGGCGAGATCGCCGGTCACCGGCTCGGCCCAGCGCTGGCCAATGATGGCGCCGTTTTTCGCGCCGTCGATGACATTATCGGAGATGACCGCCGTTCCTGCGCCTTCGACCACGGTGACGGCGATGCCGATTCCCACCTTGCGGATGATGTTCCCGGTCGCCACCACATTGCGCATATACGCGCCCCAGCCGATCTGCATGCCGTAGAGCGGCGCATTCTCGATGACGTTACCGGAAACCGTGGTGTCGGCCTCGACGCTGATGCCGACGCCGAAGCCGGGCGCATCGGCAGGGTAGGGGCCTGACGTCGAGAGGTTGCGCACGATGTTGCCGGAGCACACGCCCATGCGTCCGCCTTCGTTGAAATTGACGATCGAAATGCCGTTGGCGGCGCCGTCGACGATGTTGTTGCTGAGGATCGCCCCTTCGAAGGCAAATTCGGAATAGAGCGCCGTTTCGCCTGACCGCGAACAGGTATTGCCGGAGACCTGCAAATTGCTGGAACTGTTGGCGCGGATCGCCGAGAACGCGCAGTCGGAGACGATGTTGCCCGAGATCGAGACTTTGCCGGCGCGGAAGGCATTGATGCCATTGCCGTTCTGGCCGGTTCCGCCGCTGCGGGCGCCAATGCGTTGGACGCGGTTGCCGCTGACGATGGTGCCGTCTTCCGCCACTTGCCAGCGATGCACGAGGATGCCGCCATTGCCGCAGTCGGACACGGTGTTGCCTGATATTTCCAGACCGCCGGCCTCGACGGAGTAGATGCCGGCGTCCGCCGCCCCCGATATTTCGGAGCGCTCGATGCGGCCCGACGCGTGCTCGAGCGCCAGTCCGTGCTTGCCGCTGCCGGTGATCCGGCAATTGTCGACGACGAGGTGGGCGACGCGGCGCAAATCGAGCAGGCCTTGCGCGTAATCGGCCATCCAGCGGTTGGCGCCATCGAACACCAGCCCGGTGAGTTCGATGTGTTCAGCCTGTTCGGTCATCAGCAAATGGCCGTCGCCGCCATAGACGATGCGCGAGGCGCCGGGCACGCCGGAGAGCCTGACGCGGGCGGGCAAGGTGAGGTTGGACACGACATAGGCGCCCGGCGGCAGGAACACCGGCATGTCGCGCTCGCTGGCATCCCGCAACAGCTTGGCGAAGGCCTTGCTCTGGTCGTCAAGCGTGCCGGGCTGCAGGCCGAGATCGGTCGCGTTGATGGAACCGCGCATCGAGGCCTTCTCGATGCCGGGCAGGCTGGCAGCGGCTGCCTTGCCGAGCGAGAGGCCGATCACGGCAAAGCCGGCAGTCTGCGTCAGCAGCGTTCGTCTGTTCAACATCGGCACAGAATCCTGGCGTCCGGTCGTGATATCGCAGGATTCGTGCCAGGCGCCGCGGGCCCTGAGATCGGCTTGCCGGCAATGGCTTGTGCAGTCGCAGCGACGCGCCTAAATTCGATGCATGAGCAGAGCTTTCACCCGCGAGGAAGACAGCGAAAACGCCATTGCCGGTATCGGCGAGCGGCCGGTCAGCCAGCACCGCAATCTGGTGACGGAACACGGCCTGGCGCAGATCGAGCAGGAACTGGCTAGTCTGCGCGATGAACTGGCCAAGGCGGAGAAGAAAGCCGAGCGCGAGCGCATCGCGCTGGTGTCGCGCGACCTGCGCTACTGGACCGCACGGCGTGAGAGCGCCGAGCTGTCCGTGCCGGAGCCCGGCAGCGATCTGGTGCGCTTTGGCATGGGTGTCACGCTGCAAGGCGATGACGACAGGAAGGTGCATTGGAGGATCGTCGGCGAGGACGAGGCAGACCCTGCCAAGGGCAGCATTTCCCATGTCTCGCCCATGGCCTTGGCCTTGTACGGCAAGAAGGTCGGCGACGTGGCGAGCGTCAACGGCAAGGAATGGGAAATCGTGAAGCTCTCGGATAGCTAGAGCTTTCACCTCTGGTGCGCCGATTGGCGCCTCTAACCGCCAGCCAGCAGCCGGTCCATCAGCCGGTCCGCCGCTTCCGGGATGACCGTGCCCGGCGGGAAGATTTCCGCCGCACCCGCCTGCAGCACCGCGTCGTAATCCTGTGGCGGGATGACGCCGCCGGCGACGATCAGCATGTCTTCGCGGCCGAGCTTCTTCAGCGCGTCGCGCAGTTCGGGAATGAGCGTCAGGTGCCCCGCTGCCAGCGATGAAGCCCCGATGATATGCACGTCATGTTGGACCGCGAGCTTTGCGATCTCTTCCGGCGTCTGGAACATCGCGCCG
The DNA here is from genome assembly GCF_056402815.1 of Mesorhizobium sp. P3_B5. NCBI lineage: Bacteria > Pseudomonadati > Pseudomonadota > Alphaproteobacteria > Hyphomicrobiales > Phyllobacteriaceae > Mesorhizobium > Mesorhizobium sp. P3_B5. The sequence goes on from NZ_JBFUGR010000001.1 coordinate 130,206, forward strand.
ACGGTGACGTCGAAGCCGAGATCGGCAAAGGCGGTGGCGATGACCTTCTGGCCGCGATCATGGCCATCCTGTCCCATCTTGGCGACGAGGATGCGCGGCTTGCCGCCGTTTTTCTTCTCGAAGGCCTCGATCTTTTCCTGCAGCCGGTCGACCACCGGGTTGTCGCCGAGCGCGTTGCGATAGACGCCGGAGATCGTCTGCACCGAAGCGACATGGCGGCCGAAGACCTTTTCCAACGCCAATGAAATCTCGCCGACCGTGGCATTGGCGCGCGCGGCACGGATGGCGAATTCCAGGAGATTTTCACCGCTCTCGGCGGCACGGGTCAGGGCATCGAGCGCGCTCTCGGCAGCGGCGACATCGCGTGTGCCCTTCAGCCGTTGCAGCTTCGACAATTGCCGCGCCCTGACTTCGGCATTGTCGATCTTCAGCACATCGACGTCGATGTCGTTCTCGGGGCGATGCGCGTTGACGCCGACCAGCATCTGCTCGCCGGAATCGATGCGCGCCTGCGTGCGCGCCGCCGCCTCTTCGATGCGCAGCTTGGGTATGCCTTTTTCGATCGCAGCGGCCATGCCGCCGAGGCTCTCGACCTCCTCGATATGGGCAAGCGCGCGCGCCGCCAGATCATGCGTCAGCCGTTCGAGATAGGCTGAACCGCCCCACGGGTCGACAATGCGCGTGGTGCCGGACTCCTTTTGCAGGATGAGCTGTGTGTTGCGGGCGATGCGGGCCGAATGGTCGGTCGGCAGCGCCATCGCCTCGTCGAAGGAATTGGTATGCAGCGACTGCGTATGGCCTTGCGTCGCGGCCATCGCCTCGATCATGGTGCGGATGATGTTGTTGTACGGGTCCTGCGCCGTCAGCGACCAGCCCGAAGTCTGACAATGGGTGCGCAGCGACAGCGAGCGCTCGTCCTTCGGCGCGAAATTCTTCTTCATCAGGCTCGACCACAAAAGGCGCGCTGCCCTCAGCTTGGCGACTTCCATGAAGAAGTTCATGCCGATCGCCCAGAAGAAGGAAAGCCGCGGGGCGAAACGATCGATGTCGAGGCCGGCGGCGACGCCGGCGCGAGCATATTCGATGCCGTCGGCAATCGTGTAGGCGAGCTCGAGGTCGGCTGTCGCGCCCGCTTCCTGCATGTGATAGCCGGAGATCGAAATCGAATTGAACTTCGGCATGTGCTTCGACGTGTAGGAGAAGATGTCGGAGACGATCCGCATCGAAGGCTTTGGCGGATAGATGTAGGTGTTGCGTACCATGAACTCTTTCAGAATGTCGTTCTGAATGGTTCCGGCCAGATCCTTCTGCGCAACGCCTTGTTCTTCCGCCGCCACGATGTAGAGCGCCATGATCGGCAGCACCGCGCCGTTCATGGTCATCGACACCGTCATCTCGTCGAGCGGGATGCCGTCGAACAGCTGGCGCATGTCGAGAATGGAATCGATGGCCACGCCCGCCATGCCGACATCGCCGGCCACGCGCGGATGGTCGCTATCGTAGCCGCGATGGGTGGCGAGATCGAAGGCGACCGACAGGCCTTTCTGACCGGCGGCAAGATTGCGCCGGTAGAAGGCGTTGGATTCTTCGGCTGTCGAGAAGCCGGCATATTGCCGGATCGTCCAGGGTTGCTGGACATACATGGTCGGATAGGGGCCACGCACGAAGGGCGGCATACCAGGATAGGTGCCCAGGTTCGGCAACCCCTTGAGGTCGCTCTGGTTGTACAGATGCTTGGCGATCAGGCCTTCCGGCGTCAGCCGCTGGCCCTTGATTTCGACCGGCGCGCGGCGTGGCGGCACCCAGCCTATCTGGCTGAAATCCGGGATCAAGATGCTGCTCCGATCGACTGGTCGATGCGCATCGGAAACAGCGGCTCGCACACCGCCACACCTTCGGTGAAGGCTGGCCGCCGCTCCGCTGCCAGTGTCTCGACCGGACGTTCGCTTGTCTGGGGATAAAGCGTCGTGCCGATAATCGCCCTTTCGCCGGCCAGATAGGCGGCGTTGCGGCGGGCGGCAGCCGCCTTGACCCGTTCCTGGATATGGCCTTGGCTCAGGCTGGACAGCACACCGCCTTCGGCCTCGATCTTCTGGAACTCGTCCCAGGCGGCTTCACAGAGGCCCAAAGTCAGCGCTTCGACGGCGCCCGAGCCATAGGCGGGGTCGGCGACATGGTCGATATGGCTTTCATTGGCCATGATCAGTTGCGCGTTGCGCGCGACGCGGCGGGCAAAGCCGGCCGGCAAGCCATGCGCGATGGTGTGCGGCAGGATGGAGATCGAATCCGCCCCGCCGGCGGCAGCTGCAAAAGCGGCGATCGCGGTGCGCAGGATGTTCGTCTCCGGGTCCGCCATCGTCATCATGCGGAACGACGTTTCGGCGTGGACATTGGCGGTCGAGGCGGGGATCGAGCAAGTCTCCTGGATCCGCGCCCACAGCCGGCGCAGCGCCCGGACCTTGGCCATCGACAGGAACTGATCCTGGTCGACGCTCAGCGCAAAGCCGATATGCGGAGCCGCATAGACAAGCGGCTGGCGCGCCTGCTCGAACATTCTGAGATAGGAGACCGCCGAGGCCAGCATGGTGCCGAGCTCCTGCGCCTCGGTGGCGCCGGCATTGTGGAACACCCGCCCGTCCGCCTCCAGAAGGACACCGGGCACACCCATCGAGAAGAAATGCGCCAGCGATTGCGGCATCGATGCCTGCAAGGCCTCGATCGACATGCGCAGCCGGCCGGTGCCAGCAAAGATCGCCGCCGGATCGATGCCGAAGGAGAGGTTGAGCTTGGCTGGGTCGGAGCGGCGTTTACCGAGGAACGCCACCAGCCAGTCGGCCACGGCGCGGCTCCACGGATGCGCGTCGATGCGCACCTGGATGCGGTTGAGCGGCACGCCGTCCAGAACCGTTTCCAGCGCCTTCGCCGTCCGCGGCAGGCCATAGCCGAACGCATTCGGCGCCCCTTCGAAGACCAGCGACAATCCCGTGGTGCCCTGTGCGACGTCGTCCATCGCCTGGGCTTTGGCACGCCCGACATCCGGATCGTCGATGCGCTGGCTGACGATCCACGGCGATCTCGGATTGACGCGGACCAGCGGTTCAGCCGTCAGCGAACGATCATAGAGCGGCTCGATGCGGATGCCATCGTCGGTATGGGAGACCAGCTTTTCCTCGAAGGAACCGCCGGCGAGCGCCTTCTCCGCCAATGCCAGCCATCGCTGCCGGTCAGCGTTCGGAAGGTCGTCATCCCTGGTCAAGGCACCGGCGCCCATCCACATTCCTCATTTTGTCGGCCGCATCAGCCTGAAACGTCAGTCTACGGTCCCCGGTTCGATATCACAATGCAACATGCTGACCGCGAACCAGCAACCGATTGCCAAACATGCGCAAAATCCGCAAGCGGCAAAAAGCCATTTCGACGATGGCCATTGTCGCTGCGCAATGGCCTGACTATACCTGCGGCGAGGCCGCTTTGCCCTCAAAAGATCGGGCCTTCAAAGGATCGGGCATCGATGCCATCAGCTTTGCGGAGACCGACATATGGCTGACGACACCAGCATTTTCCTTGGCGCCAGCCGCAAGCCCGATGACAGCTATCAGCGCGCCGAACAGCTTTTGCTGCAATATGGCAATCGTCATGGCCTGATCACCGGCGCCACCGGCACCGGCAAGACCGTATCCCTGCAGATTCTGGCGGAGGGCTTCTCCAATGCCGGCGTGCCGGTGTTCTGCGCCGACATCAAGGGCGACCTGTCCGGCATCGCCATGATGGGCACAGCCCAGGATTTCCTGGTCAAGCGCGCCGCGCAGGTCGAGCTCGATCCCTATGATTTCCAGGAATTCCCGGTCATCTTCTGGGACCTGTTCGGCGAGCAGGGCCATCCGATCCGCGCCACCGTTTCGGAGATGGGGCCGCTGCTTTTATCGCGGCTGATGAACCTGTCCGAGGCGCAGGAAGGCATCATGAACATCGCCTTCCGCATCGCCGATGAGGACGGGCTGCTGCTGCTCGACATGAAGGACCTGCAGGCGCTGCTCGCCAACATCGCCGACCGCGCCGAGGAGATAAGCTCCCGTTACGGCAATGTCACCAAGCCGTCGGTCGGCGCCATCCAGCGCACGCTGCTTGTGCTGGAACAGCAGGGCGCCACGCACTTCTTTGGCGAGCCGGCCCTGCGGATCGCCGACATCATGCGCACCACGCGTGACGGCCGCGGCGCCATCAGCGTGCTTGCCGCCGACAGACTGATGATGAACCCCAGGCTCTACGCAACCTTCCTGCTCTGGCTGATGTCGGAGCTGTTTGAGGAATTGCCCGAGGTCGGCGACCCCGACAAGCCGAAGCTGGTGTTCTTTTTCGACGAGGCGCATCTGCTTTTCGACGAAGCGCCGAAGGTGCTGATCGACCGCGTCGAGCAGGTGGTTCGCTTGGTCCGCTCGAAGGGGGTCGGCGTCTATTTCGTCACCCAGAACCCCCTGGATATTCCCGAAAAGGTTTTGGCCCAGCTCGGCAATCGCGTCCAGCACGCGCTGCGCGCCTATACGCCGCGTGAGCAGCAGGCGGTGAAGACCGCCGCCGACACCTTCCGGCCCAATCCCGACTTCGACTGCGCCACCGCCATCACTCTGCTCGGCACCGGCGAGGCGCTGGTCTCGACGCTGGAAACCAAGGGTGTGCCGTCCATGGTGCAGCGAACGCTAATCCGCCCGCCATCATCGCGGCTTGGCCCGATCACTTCAGACGAGCGCCGCAAGCTGATCGCCGAGAGCCCGGTCGCGGGACAATACGAAGAGACCATCGATCGCGAATCGGCCTTCGAGATGCTGCAGAAGAAAGCCAAGGATGCCCAGGACGCCGAAGAACAGGCGCAGCAGGCAGACAGCGGCCGCTCGCGCTGGACCATCCCCGGCTTTGGCAATGACGATCCGGCGCCGCAGCCCACCGGCCGGCGGGCGCCGGCGCCGCGGCCGTCCAATCGCCAGACGGTGGCCGAAGCCGCGATCAAATCGGTGGTGCGTTCGGTCGGCTCGTCTGTCGGCCGCGCCATCGTGCGCGGCATATTGGGGAGCCTGTCCAGAGGACGCTGAGAAAGCCGGAGCGGCGAAAGCCCGCCGCTCCTTCGCTTCGGCAGATCAGAAGATCGAGTTGGTGATCGCCTTGACCGGGCCGAGCAGGATGGATCCTTCCGGCACGCCGGCATCGATCGGAATGGCTCTGCGGTTTGCCGTCGCAACCATGTCCTGACCGACATTGGCGGTGACGATCACCGGCGACTTCGAGGGCACGCGGTCGAACAGATCGATGATGTCCTGATTCATCAGGCGCACGCAGCCCGACGAGACGGATTTGCCGATTGAGTTCCATTCGGGCGAGCCGTGCAGGCGGTAGAGTGTGTCGACATCGCCCTGGAACAAATAGAGCGCACGTGCGCCGAGCGGGTTCTTTAGCCCGCCGGGCATGCCACCATTCTTGGCGCTGTACTGCTCCAGTTCAGGCTGCCGGGCAACCATCTCGTCCGGCGGCGTCCATTTCGGCCATTTCTGCTTCCATTGGACAACGGCGTCTCCTGACCATTCGAAGCCGGCGCGGCCGAGGCCGACGCCATAGCGGATGGCCTGGCCACCTTCGCGCACCAGATAGAGGAAATGGTTCGTCGTATCGACGATGATGGTGCCGGGCCTCTGGCCGGTCGGGTCGGGAACGATCTGGCGCAAGAACTGCGGGTCCATCTTGTTGATCGGGATGGCCGGCAGGTCGAAGCCGCTGTCTGAAATCGGGCCGTACATTGTCGCATAGTCACCGAGGGGGGGCTCTTCATAGGCCGGCGGCGGCGGTTCGACCGGCGGCGCCACCGTGGCGCAAGCGGAAACCGCAATCGAGGCGGCGCCAAGCGCTGCGGCATTGAGAAAGCCGCGACGGCTCACACGATAGGATTCGATTTCGGTTGTGAACATGGTTGCCTTTATGAAGTCTCAAGTAGAAACAAAGCGTCAATACGCTAGCCGGTACGGCGCTAACCCTACCAATGCCCGGCGCGATAGGCGGTTCCGATTCTGGCCTGAGGGTGGGCAAACAAAGGCAAAGCTGTGGCGGCTCTGCCACTGTTGCTGGGCGGCAACAGGTGTTCAGCCGCCGGTCAAGAGCCCTTCGAGCGACGGCAGGATCAGGGCCGGCGGAAAATCGCGGTATTCCTCGGGCTGGTTTGAGCGGTTGATCCAGACCGTCCGGAAGCCGAATTTGGTGGCGCCGGCAATGTCCCAGCGGTTGGACGACTGGAACGACACCGCACTCGGATAGAGGCGCCAGCCCGTCGTCACCATCTCGTAGACAGCAGGGTCGGTCTTGAAGCGCCTGACCGCGTCGACCGAGTAGATGTCGTCCAGAACCTGGTCGAGTGCCGCGGATTTGACCGCCGCTTCCAGCATTTCAGGCGAGCCGTTGGACAGGATCGCCAGCCTGGCGCCCGAAGCCTTGAGCGCCTTGAGCACGGCCGGTACTTCCGGGTAGCAGTCGAGCCGCCAATAGGCCTCGAGCAGCTTGGCCCGCAGCCCCTTGTCCGCCGAGGGAACCTTGCGCAAGGCGAAGTCGAGCGCCTGTTCGGTGAGCTGCCAGAAATCGGCATAGGCGCCCATCAGCGTCCGCACCCAGGAATACTCCAGCTGCTTGGCGCGCCAGATCTCTGACAGCAGCTGGCCGTCCGGTCCGATCTGGTCGGCGTGACGGCGCACGGCGGCGTGCACGTCGAACAGAGTGCCGTAGGCGTCGAAAACATAGGCTGCATGGTGCATGGCAACAGTCTTGAGGCGCGGCAAGGCAAGGTGCAAGCGCTGATTGTAGCTAAGCTCTGCTGGCCTCAACAAAATCTGGCTCATGCCGGTTGACGGCGCCGGCCAAAGCATCTTCCAATGACCGAACGCGATAGGATCGGAACGGAACCAAGCAATGACACTGGCGGCAGCGGCGCAATCCGTGACATGGACCTTCGTCGATGGCGACTGGCATGAAGGCAACGTCGCCATTCTAGGACCGCGCAGCCATGCCATGTGGCTCGGCACCAGCGTCTTCGACGGCGCCCGCTGGTTCGAAGGGGTGGCTCCCGACCTCGAGCTCCACGCCGCGCGGGTGAATTCCTCGGCCATCGCCCTTGGCCTCAAGCCGACGATGAGCCCCGACAAGATCGTCGGGCTGACCTGGGACGGGCTGAAGAAATTCGACGGCAAGACGGCGGTCTATATCAGGCCGATGTATTGGGCCGAGCATGGCGGCTATATGGGCGTGCCGGCCGACCCGGTCTCGACCCGTTTCTGCCTGTGCCTCTACGAATCGCCGATGATCTCGCCGACCGGCTTTTCGGTCACGGTGTCGCCGTTCCGGCGGCCGACCATCGAAACCATGCCGACCAATGCCAAGGCCGGCTGCCTTTATCCCAACAATGGCAGGGCCATCCTCGAAGCCAAGATGCGCGGCTTCGACAATGCGCTGGTGCTCGACATGCTGGGCAATGTCGCCGAGACCGGAAGCTCCAACATTTTCCTGGTCAAGGACAGCCACGTGCTGACGCCAGCGCCGAACGGCACCTTTCTGTCCGGCATCACCCGCTCCAGGACGATGACGCTGCTTGGCGAATACGGCTTCAAGACCACCGAAAGGACGCTGTCGGTGCGCGATTTCCTCGAAGCGGATGAAATCTTCTCGACCGGAAACCATTCGAAAGTCGTGCCGATCACGCGCATCGAAGATCGCAACCTGCAATCCGGGCCGGTGGCCAAGAAGGCGCGCGAACTTTATTGGGATTGGGCGCATTCGACTTCCGCCGGCTGAGCCGCTAAAAAGGGAACCGGCGCTTCATCCCGGAGTTGTTCCAGACCAATCCAGACCTATGTTTATCCGGTATCGACACCGGATTTTTTCCACGAGGAGTATGACCGATGGCTTTTGAATTGCCCGCCTTGCCTTACGACTACGAGGCCCTGCAGCCTTACATGTCGAAGGAGACGCTGGAGTATCACCACGACAAGCACCACAAGGCCTATGTCGACAACGGCAACAAGCTGGCCGCCGAAGCGGGCCTCGGCGATCTCTCGGTCGAGGACGTGGTGAAACAGTCGTTTGGCAAGAATGCCGGCCTCTTCAACAATGCCGCCCAGCACTACAACCACATCCATTTCTGGAAGTGGATGAAGAAGGGCGGCGGCGGCACCAAACTGCCGGGCGCCCTGCAAAAGGCCGTCGACAGCGACCTTGGCGGCTACGACAAGTTCAAGGCCGACTTCATCGCCGCCGGCACCACCCAGTTCGGCTCGGGCTGGGCCTGGGTTTCCGTCAAGGACGGCAAGCTGGCCATCTCGAAGACGCCGAACGGCGAGAACCCGCTCGTCCATGGCGCGTCGCCCATCCTCGGCGTCGATGTCTGGGAACACTCCTATTACATCGACTACCGCAACGCCCGGCCGAAATATCTCGAAGCCTTCGTCGACAGTCTCATCAACTGGGACCATGTCCTCGAGCTTTACGAGAAGGCCAAGGCCTGATCGATTTGCTGAAAAGCCCCGGCGCAACCGGGGCTTTTCTTTTTTCGGGTCCAGGGCTGACATTCCAGAAAACCGATAATTTCAGAAATCACGCAGCCTCGAGGTCAAATCCGGGAATATTCAACCCATCGTCGCCGTTACCGTTCTGTCCCAAACTCTGTCCATCATGGAGCCAAATGAATGAGAAAGCTTGTCCTCGCCATCTCTATGTTCGCTCTCGCCGGTTCGGCGGCCTTTGCCGATCCGGTCCTCGACCGGCAGGCTCTGATGAAGGAACGTGGAAAGATCGTCGGCGGCCTGTCGAAAGTGGTCAAAGGTGAGGATCCGTTCGACGCCGCTGCCGTGCTCACCGCATTGCAGGCGCTGCAGGCCAATGCCGAGAAGGTCGATGTCGACGCGCTCTTCCCCGCCGGCAGCGACGCTGGCGACACCACGGCATCGCCGAAGATCTGGGAAGATATGACCGGCTTCAAGGCAACCAACGACAAATTCATCGCCGACGTCAAAGCGGCGGTCGCTGCGGCGCCTGCGGATGTCGACGCGCTCAAGGCGCAGATCGGCACCCTCGGTAGCGATTGCGGCACCTGCCATCAAACCTACAGGGTCAAAAAAGGCTGATCGCAGCCGATGCCCTGGCTGAAAAAATTCATCGGCGCCGCCCTTGTTCTGGGTGGCGTCGGCGCGGTTGCCGGCTGGGTGCTGTCGGCGCCGGTCAGGCTGGACGCCGAGACCGTGGCAAAGCTCGGCCCCGGCGATGCCGCCAGGGGCAAGCGCATTTTCAACGCCGGCGGCTGCACATCCTGCCATTCGAAGCCGGGCTCGAAGGGTGACGCCCGCCTTCAACTGGTTGGCGGCCTCGAACTGAAGACGCCGTTCGGCACCTTCGTGCCGCCCAACATCTCGCAGGATACCAAGGACGGCATCGGTGCATGGTCGGTCGAAGATCTGGCCAACGCCATGCTGAAGGGCGTGTCGCCGACCGGCGAGCATTTTTACCCGGCCTTTCCCTACGCCTCCTATGCGCGCATGAAACCATCAGACATTGCCGATCTCTATGCCTTCCTGAAGACGCTTCCGGCGGTCGCTGGCAAGGCGCCGGACCACGCCTTGAGCTTTCCCTTCAACATCCGTCGCGGTCTCGGGCTTTGGAAACGCCTCTATCTGAGTGACCAGCCGGTCGTTCCCTTGCCCGACGGCACGCCGGATCCGGTGAAGGCCGGCCGCTATCTAGTCGAGGGGCCTGGCCATTGCGGCGAATGCCATACGCCGCGCGCCTTCACCGGCGGCAGCAAGAAAAGCCAGTGGCTGGCGGGCGCCGCGGCCGCCGAGGGCAGCGGCATCGTGCCGAACATCACATCGGGCGAGGGCGGTATTGGCGACTGGTCGGAGGCCGACATCGCCAACTACCTCGAAACCGGCTTCAAGCCTGATTTCGATTCCGTCGGTGGCGCCATGGTCGATGTGCAGAAGAATATGGCCGAGCTGACGCCGGAAGATCGTGCGGCGATATCAGCCTATCTGAAGGCGATACCACCGCACCCCAACGGCTATCCGCCGCGCAAAAAGCCGGCGAGCTAGATACCTGAAATCTCGTTTGAAGATACACGCCGGAGATCGGCCTCTACCATCTCGGCGACCAGATCCTCCAATCGAACAGATGGCCTCCAGTCAAGCACGTCTTTCGCCAGAGAGGGATCCCCGACAAGCAGGTCAACTTCCGATGGTCTATAAAAAGTCGGATCGATAGCCACAATGATGTTTCCGCTTGCTCTGTCGATTGCCAACTCGTCGTGCCCGGTTCCTTTCCAATCCAAGGCGATTCCGCTGGCGTCAGCGGCCATTTCGATGAACTCACGAACGGTGTGCGTTCTGCCCGTCGCGACAACAAAATCCATTGCAGGCGTCGACTGCAGCATTCTCCACATAGCGTCGACATAGTCTTTGGCGTGACCCCAATCCCGCTTTGCCTCAAGGTTGCCAACCCTCAAAGGACCTTCCCCTCTCACGGCATATTTTGCCATGCCCAGACTCACTTTTCGAGGCAGGAATTCTTTCCCCCTTAAGGGCGATTCATGGTTGAACAGGATGCCGCTGCAGCAATGTAGTCCAAACGCCTCTCTGTAGTTTACGACGGCCCAATGCGCGAAAAGCTTGGCGATCCCATAAGGGCTGCGCGGATAAAAGGGGGTCTTTTCGGTCTGCGGAACCTGTTGCGATTTGCCGAACATTTCGGAACTTGAAGCTTGATAAAATTTCGCCGTGGGAAGGACGGTCCTGACGCTTTCCAGCAGTCTCAAAGCGCCAATTCCGGTAACCTGGGCTGTGTAAATGGGCTGCGTGAACGAATCCCCCACAAAGCTTTGAGCCGCGAGGTTGTATATTTCATCCGGTTTGACCTTCTCCAGAATCGTTCGGACGTTAGATTCCTCGGTCAGTTCCATCGACTCGAATTCGATGTCACCAAGAACCTGCAATTCCTGCAAGCGCCACGTTCCAATCCCCGACGTGCGACGCATGGAGCCGACTACACGGTATCCCTTGTCAAGCAGTAGCCTGGCTAAATACGCTCCGTCCTGACCGGTGATGCCCGTTATCAATGCGGTCCTTTTTGCCACGGCCTTTTCCCTTGCGAGTTGTATTATGGAGGCTTTTGACGTGCGCTATGTCGATGTTTTGATGCGAAGGCAAAGGAAGATTTGAGCCGAGCACGCGTTTTCTACGATTTCGTCCTGGACTTATCTCCGCTATCCAAGAGCACTGGCTCCTTCCTCTCCATGGCCCGGATTTTTTCATGTGGTCCGGCTTAAATTCCTGGCTCTGGGTCATAACCCTTATCGAGCAGGGAGTTTGGCGAGATAGCATCCGTCCTAATCGGTGACAAAGGCGCGCTTAGCATTTGCAGCCGTGTGTCAGTGCGGTCGTGAGGTCGAAGACAAAGCTGCCTCAAAGAATAACCGAGCCGACTGCGACCAGGTCACGGACTGAAAGACTGCTTTGGTGTGTGCGGCGAGTCTTCGAGGTTCGGCGTCGCCGGTGAGCCAGGCGCGCAGCCGCCGGGTCCAGGCCTGCTCATCGTTTGGATCAAGGCAGATGGCAAAGTCGCCGACAATTTCCGGTATGGGACCTGTATTCGACGCGATCAGTGCCTTGCCATGCTGAAGCGCCTCGACAGGTGGCAGTCCAAAGCCCTCGTAGAGCGGTGGATAGAGGCAAAAAGCAGCGGCTTCATAAAGAGAGTTCAGTGTCGCGTCATCGACGCCCTCCAGATGGATGACAGTCGACGACAGCATGGCGTCGCCTTCGAGTTCGGCGAACAACTCGTCCATCATCCAGCCCTTGCGGCCGACAAAAACCAGCTTGAACCCGGAGCGCCCAATAGTTCCGTCCTCGATCAGCTGGCGCCAGACTCGGATCAAGAGGCGATGGTTCTTGCGCGGTTCCAGCGTGGACACGAACAACGCGAACCTGTTGGGATGCAGCATTGCTGGGAGTGGCGAAGGCTGCGTGATCGGTATGAAAGGGTTTGACCCCAACGGGACGATCCGGCAATCAGGCATTTCGAGACCGTTTGCCAGACAATGCTGCTCCACATCTTTCATGGTGTTTCGGGATGTGAAAACACAGCGATCGGCACGAGCGAACGCCAGGTCGAAATAGCGGCGGAAAGCCACGACATCATGTGGAGCGAACCATTCCGGAAATCGGATCGGAATGATGTCATGACACAGGACAACATGTCGCGAGCCCGTTCGATCTCTTTGATCCAGAATCGGCCCAATCGCCGTATGCGTCCAGTCGTTCTGGATAGCCACAGTGACGTCGTTCTTGCCGAATTGCAGGGCTTGGCCGGCCAACTGGTCGAGACTGGGGAGGTTGACCCTCTGACCCCGGTCGTCGAAAAAGACTCGACGCAATTTTGGGCTGAGAATCCGCTCTTGCAGTCGCGCCCATCTGCTTGCGGCGATTGGCGAGACCGCAGCAATGCGGCGCTCTTCAAGCGCGAGCGCGAGCGTTCGCCTGAATTTCGTCAACCAAAAGAAAGGCATCCGCAAGGACTGTGGAATCGTGTCGACGAAACGAACTTTCGTTTCCCCAGGGATTTTCGACATCCCGAGGTAGAGCTTCGTGCGCCCCTCAATCACGGATTCGACAAGGTGATGCGAGATTGGGCGCAAGCAGAGCTGCGATGGGTCAAAGACGGTAAATACCGTTCCTGGGATGTTTTGATACGCATACAGAGCATATTGCTGCTGGCAGCGCGTGATGCCGACCGCGGGTCCGTGCCATTGCAGCAGGGTCGACAGATCGATGACAAGACGGCTCACTGGCGGGCCAACAGTTTCACGCGCAAGGCAAGGAGCGAAGCCACCGACAGTTGGCCCGAGAGCATCGCGATAATCTCTCTCCTGAGCTTCTTGCCCAACATTCGTCGTCCCTGACACGCGCGAAGAATCAAGGCTATCTCCTTCCAATYACTTTCGCCGAATGCGACGCCTGAGTTGACTCGCGCGGTCAGATAGCTGGTGAAGGGATCATTGGTGGCAGCAACTCCAGTCTCCGGCCCAACGGCAAGGGGACTGAAGAATCGAAGTCTCGCCAATGCCGCCCCCGCCCTCTGGTCCAACCGGTGGAGCCTGGACGTCTGGTTGCGATGCCTGCGCAAACGCATTAATCGATCAGGCAGGGAACCGATCGGACCTTCACGGGAAAGCCGCAGCCATAGATCGTAGTCCTCAGCATAGGGAAAGCCGCCCCGATATCCGCCCACTTTCCTTAAGGCCGCATTTCTTATCATTGCGGTTGGGTGCAGAATTGGATTTTGCGTGCGAAGCTGGTGTCTTATGCGGTCAGGATCGATCTGCATGTCGATGGGCGCGCCCAACTTGCCATCGCTGTCTATCGTCCATGCCGAGCTTCCGAGAACAACCAGATCCTGTTTTCGCATCATCGCTTTGCGCTGCAAATCGATGCGACTGGCCTCGGCGACGTCATCGGCATCCATCCTGGCGACAAGTGGCGCGATCGTGTGTGCCAGCCCCGTATTGAGTGTGTCGACGATCCCTTGCCCTGATGTTTTCAGGAGCGTGACGCGCTCATCTTGAGCGGCATGGACGGCCACTATCTCTGCGGTATTGTCAGTCGAACCGTCATCGACGACGATTATCTCAAGATCGCTGAATGTCTGATCGCGGATGCTGCCAATCGCAGCGTCCAGGAAAATGCCGCCATTGCGGACGGGTAAGACGACGGCGACTTCGGCGCTGAACCTGCTCACCACATCATCACTTTACGGGCTCCCAACGCGGGTCGCTCATTCTTTCGCACGGAAGGTGAAAATTAGCCGGCAGATGCGGCGCCAGCAACTCCAGCACCGCTTTTCGTTTGCGATAATTTAGCACCGGATCTATCGACCAGGTCCATCCGACTTCATGGATCCAATCACCTCGCCGTTCGATCCCTGCTTGGTGATCGTCGACCCCGGCCAGGATGGACATCCATTCCACGGGACGTGCTGGCAACGTGTCGCGTGGCAAGTGCTTATACAGAACATCCCAGTTTGCGCCCCCAGTGTCGAGCCCGACGAACCAATCGAGCCCAAAGTCCAGCGGTTGATCGCTCACGCTGGCGAAACGGTAGAAACAAAATCCGGCCCAAAGAAACCAACGGTCTGCTGCCACGCGGATATCGCCGTAGTACGGATACTTGTCCAGGGGAGCAAACGGATTGGTAGGGGCGATGGCGTAGAGGTCGTCATCAACAAAGCCGAAGGCGTTCGGCTCTCCCGGCTTCAGGACGTTGTGCCAGATCCAGTTGAGGGCTGTGCCATGGGACCGGCTGCCGTTACGGCCTGTCCAGGGATTGGGAGGCAAGCAAACATAGTTCGCATGGTAAGCGTTCGCGACCTCGGCGTTAACGACGCGCGTCTTTTCAAGCCTGGAATTGTCGAACACGATCACCTGATCCAGAACGACGTATTTCCTGAGAAGAGCCAAGTGAAGCGCCAGGCAGTCAGGATCCTCAAAGGCGACCGTCGCTATGACGTTCTTGCCGCGGATACACCTTACGATATCGGCGAATTCAGTCGACTGGACAGGCATCTTCACATACTTGTCATCGACAAGACGGTAGCGGAGCGTCTTATACCGTTGGGTGAGAGGCCTAAGATGCAAGAAATCGTTCAGACCATAGTCAGAGAGTTTTCTGGGCATCGCGCGACCACACACAGCGCTTTCTCAGGCGCCGACATCGACGCTGCAAAACCATATGGCTTTGGCAAATAAACGGTTTGGTGCCGCCCGTGAAGATTGCGCTGGGAATTTTTTCGCTTGATCCGCGCGGTGGGCTCGAGGATTCGGCACTGCGCCTTGCGGGTGAATTGTCTCGACGAGGTCATGAACCCGTCTTCTTCGTCGCGCGAGCAAAAAATCCGATACCTTTTCCAACCGTTTGCCTTTCGATGAATGACAACGCTTTCACGAATCATGAGAGAATGAGGCGGTTTGGTCAGAACTTCGTGGAGGCCTCCAAGCGTGGGTTCGACAAAACGGTAGCGTTCCAGATGATGGCTGCAGTTGATGTTTTGTTCCTGGCGGACCCGATACTCAACAGGCCCAATCTGCCAC
This sequence comes from Mesorhizobium sp. P3_B5, assembly GCF_056402815.1. Classification (NCBI taxonomy): domain Bacteria; kingdom Pseudomonadati; phylum Pseudomonadota; class Alphaproteobacteria; order Hyphomicrobiales; family Phyllobacteriaceae; genus Mesorhizobium; species Mesorhizobium sp. P3_B5. Next base: position 145,360 of record NZ_JBFUGR010000001.1, read on the forward strand.
TCTGGAAACGGCTTACTCCGCGTTATCAGACTTTGCTTCGTATTGAAGCCAACGCATTCGGACCTCGATCAAAGACTGTGGTTCTGTGCCTGTCTTCGCGGCAACTGGATGCCGCAAAGAGCGCATACCCTGCAGTGAAAGATCGAATTCTTGTTCTGCCACCAACGGTTTCGCGGGACCGGGTTTATCCAGATGCCCGCGCTTCCCATCTGCGCGCGGCATCGCGCAGCGAGCTTCGGCTGCCGCCCGACGCAAAGGTGTGGCTCTGGCTGGCCCTACAGCCGCATACAAAAGGTCTGGACCGCGTGATCGAGGCACTGGCCAAGTCCCACGACGCGCATTTGGTGGTCGCGGGTCTCGAAGTCTCCAGTCCCAAGCTTAGGCCCTACAGGGCTACGGTCACCAGGCTCGGTTTGGAACACAGGGTCCATTTCGTTGGATATGCGTCCGATGCCCGTCTCAAGGCTGTTTTGAGCGCATCCGATGTGCTTGCTCACCCGGCGCGCGCAGATGTCACGGGTGGGGTAATCCTCGAAGCCATAGTCAACGGCTTGCCGGTCGTTGCCACCAGCGTCTGCGGATTTTCAGACCACATCTCCAAGAGCGGCGCAGGGGTCGTTCTCCAAGAGCCTTTTGATCTCGACGAGTTTGTCCGGGCGTTGGCTCGGCTCTGTGGGATCGAGGCGGCTGATTATTGCCGACGTGGGGTCGAGTACGCTGACCAAAACCTTTTCTCCGGTCTTGCCCGGGCGTGCGACATAATCGAATCAACCCATCCGAATCAGGTCACTGAAAGTCTTGGCCGCACTGAATGTGTTTGAGATCAGCGTTCTATCGGCCGGCCGGCGCCTGGCTCAGGGAGTGCAGGGCTGCGTCGATAATGTGGTGACCTATTGAAGCTCTGCGGTGGTGTGTCAGGGCATGATCGCGAGCAGCCGCGGACATTGTGGCAAAGACAGCCACTTCGGCTTTCTGTCTCGGGTTGACTGGCTTCTAGACTGGAGTACGCCAAGTATACCCGAACCCTACGGTACGAATGTTGCCTTGATACTCGTGTCTAGTTTTCCGGCGACAAATGGCGGTCGCCGAGAAAGTCGAAGCCCGTCTCGAAGAAATGATTGTAGTCGCAGGTCAGTTCCTCGCCGGGCGCGATATCGCGCAAGGCGTATGTTTCCTCAGGCGAGGAGACGTCGCAATTCGGCTCATCGGCATGGTTCATGAAGCGCGCATCGTCGGCTTCGAAGACGATGTAGTTCGGGTCGCGCCGGTCGGGGTAGGAATAGCGGTCGAGATAGCTTTTCACCGATCCGCTTTCGCTCTCGTAAGTTTCCACGTCGATGATCCGATCGAAACGCGGGTCCAGCTTCCAGATCAGCGTGCCGCGCGGAATGTGGGCCCTGGCAAACACACCGATGCCCTGGATGGACGATTTGTCGAGATAGACGTCAACGAGCAACATGGCGAAACCTTGCGAGATTTGATGACGTGGCTGTAAAAAAGCCGCGCACTGGGTAGCGCGCGGCGGTAGCAATTGCGAGTGGAAAATCAGCTCAAAACTTCGTGTGCGACAAGATCGGCCTTCCCCGTCACCTCGGGTTCAGGCTTGCCCGTAACCTTGAGCGCGAAGGTATAGGTGAAGGCGATCTCCTCGAGCCGCGAAAACCGGCCCGATGCGCCGGCGTGTCCTGAGTCCATGTTGATCTTGAACAGCACCGGATTGTCGCCGCTTTTGCGCTCGCGCAGCCGCGCCACCCATTTGGCTGGCTCCCAGTAGGTGACGCGCGGATCAGTGAGGCCGGCCTGCGCCAGGATCGGCGGGTAATCGAGTGCCGCGACATTGTCATAGGGCGAGTAGGCTGAAATCGTCCGGTAGTCCTCCTCCGAAGCGATCGGATTGCCCCATTCGGGCCATTCAGGCGGTGTCAGCGGCAAGGTGGCGTCGAGCATGGTGGTCAGCACGTCGACGAAGGGAACCTCGGCAACGATGCCGCCAAAACACTCCGGCGCCATGTTGGCGACCGCGCCCATCAGCATGCCACCGGCCGAGCCGCCTTGCGCGACGATGCGGTCATGGGTGGTGTAGCGCTCGGCGACGAGATGACGGGCAACCGCGATGAAATCGGTGAACGTGTTCATCTTGTGCGCCCGTTTGCCGTCGTCGTACCAGCCATAGCCCTTGTCCTTGCCGCCACGCACATGGGCAATCGCATAGACGAAGCCACGGTCGACCAGCGACAGGCAGTTGGTGTTGAACGCCGCCGGCACGGTGATGCCGTAGGAGCCATAGCCGTAGAGCAGGCAAGGCGCCGATCCGTCGAGCGGCGTCTGCCGGTGATGGATCAGCGAGATCGGCACCAGTTCGCCGTCAGTGGCGGGCGCCATCAGCCTGCGCGTGACATAGTGGTTCGCATCGTGGCCGGACGGGACTTCCTGGGTCTTGAGCAGCACGCGTTCGCGGCTGCGCATGTTGTAGTCGAAGACCTGCGCCGGCGTCGTCATCGACGAATAGGAAAAGCGCATGATCTCGGTGTCGTATTCGTAGGACCCCGACAGGCCAAGCGAAAAGGCTTCCTCGTCGAGCGAGATGAGGTGCTCCTCGCCGCTCTTGCGGTCGTGCACGACTATGCGCGGCAGGCCTTCCTTGCGCTCGAGCCTGACCATGTGACCCTTGAAGCCGATCACCGAAAGGATCAGCCGGCCAGCTTCGTGCGGCACCAGTTCCTGCCAGTTGGCGCGCACCGGGTCGCTGGCCGGCGCCGTCATGATCTTGAAGTCCTTGGCGCCGTCGGCATTGGTGAGGATGAAGAAGATGTCGCCGCCTTCTTCAAGGTCGTATTGCAGGCCGGTCTCGCGCGCTGCGACCAGCCTGGGTTCGGCGAACGGCTCGCTGGCGCGCATCAGCCGATATTCGGAAGTCTCGTGATCGTTGATGCCGATCATGATCCATTCGTTCGAACGCGTGCCGCCGACACTCATGAAGAAGCCGGGATCGGTTTCCTCATAGATCAGCCGATCGTTTCCAGGCTGGTCGCCAAGGCCATGGAACAGCACCTTGGACGGACGATGATTGGGATCGAGGCGTGTGTAGAAAAAACCGTCATTGCCGTCATTCCAGACGCCGCCGCCGCCAGTGTCGGTGATGATGTCGGCCAGCTCTTCGCCACTGGCGAGGTCGCGCACTCTGAGCGTGAAGAATTCGGAGCCCTTGTCGTCGAACGCCCACAACAGTCTGCCGTGATCGGTCGAATGGTCGACCTCGCCGAGGCGGAAATAGGGTTTGCCCTCGGCCTCGGCGTCACCGTCGAGCAGGATCTGCTCGTCGCCGCCGTCGCGTGGCATGCGGAAGTAGCGTGGCTGCTCGCCGCCAAGCTTGAAGGAGGAACCATAAGCATAGGGTCCATCCTTCATCGGCACTGTGGAGTCATCCTCTTTGATGCGTCCCTTCATCTCGGTGAAAAGCTGCTTCTGCAACGGCACGGTGTCGGCCATCAGCGTCGCCTGGTAGGCGTTCTCGGCTTCGAGCTGGGCACGGATCTGGCCATCGAGCAGGGAAGGATCCCGGAACATCTCTTGCCAGTTGTCGGCCCTCAGCCAGGCGTAGTCGTCGCTCCGCGTGATCCCATGATGTGTGTCGAAGACCGGCCGTTTCTCCGGCTGTGGTGGGCTGGCGGTCGGGAATGCTGGAGATTTGGTCATTATGTCTCGCTGTGGCAGAAATCTTGAATGGCGAATGAACACGCCGATCAGCGCGGGTTCAAGAGCCAGGCTCTATTGGCGTCGTCGGGCTCCAGGCAGAGGGGCCGGGAGGAGAGAATGATGAAGTTCTATATTCGCACAGCTGCGGCTTTGGCCGTCGCTTCGACAGTTTTGGCCTTCGCTGGCCAGTCTCATGCAACTGCGTTCGCAGCTTGGCAAGTGACCGGCGTGCCGTTTGGCGACACGCTCAACGTGCGCAAATACCCGTCGGGCGCATCCCAGAAGCAGGCCGCCTATCCCAACGGGACGGTTCTGCAGATGACCGGCAAGTGCACAGGCGGGACAAACCTGCTCGATATCGCCAATCAACCGCACTGGAAGCAGGAACAGACAATCCGCTATCGCTGGTGCGAAATCTGGCACGATCCGGCGCAGAACGGCAATTTCACCACCGGCTGGGTGTATGGAAAATACATCACCCCTTACTGATGAGGCTCGCCTTGGCGGCGCCGGCATATCCGATCATGAACATTCAGTAATGGTTTTCAACCTGTGATTTCATTAGAGCCTGATAACCGGCTGGCCCATGGCGCGACCAAGCATAGCCGAAGCATTCGAACCATTTTACCTCACGCCGCCGATGTAATGGTGGACGTGACGCAGCGTCAGCCGTTGCTGGCCTGACCAGAAAAATATCGCAAAGTTACACAGTGCACCGAAGATTGAAGCTGAATTCGGAATGTTTGACTAATATCGTTGAATATAGCGCAACAAGCGAATTGACTTACTTGGTTGACTGGCTCATTAAGATGCCCCGACGCGAATCGTGGAGGTTCTTCCTGCCTGAAATTCGCGCGATGCCCGTTTCCTGAAAAAGGGCGCAGACAGAAACAACCTCGTTGGGGTCTTGAACACTATGGATATCGCCGAAACGCCTTCCCGAAATAGCGATGCGCTGATCGAACTGACCGCCGATGTGGTGGCCGCCTATGTCAGCAACAATCCCGTGCCTGTCGGCGAACTGCCGAACCTTATTGCCGATGTGCATGCCGCTCTCGGGCGTGTGGGCGGGGTCGCCGAAGCGCCTCCTGCCGACAAGCAGAAGCCTGCGGTGAACCCGAAACGCTCTGTTCATGACGACTACATCGTCTGTCTTGAAGACGGCAAGAAGTTCAAGTCGCTCAAGCGTCACTTGATGACCCACTATGGTCTGACGCCCGACGAATACCGTGAAAAATGGAACCTGGACGCAAGCTATCCCATGGTTGCGCCCAACTATGCTGCTGCCCGTTCGCAGCTTGCCAAGAAGATGGGTCTTGGCCGCAAGCGCAAGGGGCGCTGATACCGGCTTCGTTTCCTAAATTTCGACCATCGACGGCGCCTGTGGGCGCCGTTTTTGCTTTTTGGCGGATGCGTCCAGCTGATGCCCGGCTCTCCATGCCGACGCGCAATCGCGCGCCCGATCATCCTTCGCCTCAGATCTGATCAGGCGGTCTGTTTCAGCGCCACTTCGGCGTCGCGCTTGATGCGCTTGACCATCGAGCGCAGGCCATTGGCGCGCTGCGGCGAAAGATGTTCGTCAAGGCCGAGCCCTTTCAACGTGGCTTCCGCATCGGTTTTCAGAATCTCACTGGCCGGTTGTTCCGAAAACAGCGCCAGCATGATGGCGACCAACCCCCGAACGATATGGGCATCCGAATCGCCGGTGAAGGTGATGACCGGGTCGGCACCTGCTCCATGTTCGGTGGTCAGCCAGACCTGGCTGACGCAGCCCGGCACCTTATTGGCCGGGTTGCGTTCCGCGTCGGGAAACGGCGGCAGGGCCTCGCCCAGCTCGATCACATAGCGATAGCGGTCTTCCCACTCGTCGAGCAGGGAAAAGTCGTCACGGATCGTCTGGATCGTTGTCGTCATCACGCCGGATATAGTGATCCAGCGCCGCCGCGTCACGGAAAAAGAAGAAAGCACCGCAGGCGCCGAGAGGTCTGCGGGCCTGCGGTGTAGCCATAGACACGGCTGGAAGCTGTCTCAGTTTTTCGCCGGAATGTTGACTGTTGCCGGCAGGACGATCTGCTCGGCCACGCTGCCGGTGGAAACGGATGTGTCGGGTTCGGTGGCTGTCTTGTCGTCCAGCATGGCGGCCGCGATCTTGGCGGTCTCCTTGGCCCGGGCGGTGATCGTGTGCATCGCCGACTTGCCGGTCTCGCAGACATCGGGCTTGCGTTCGCAGATGCCGGCGATGTCGCCGACAGCTTCACGCGCCGCAAACAGGGCCTGGAGCGGGCCGACACTCTCGCGGCCTGCCTCGTCGGGACCGACGGTCAGCGGCAGCGCCAGAAGCACCAGCGAAAACCAGAAAGCCATTCTTATCAGAAAGCCCATCTCAATGCCCTCTCGTCCGTAGCCGGATCATGCGTCCATGCGGCATGACCTCTTTTATGGACACGACACTGTCACAGACGCGCAAAGGACGGCTTGCAGGGACAGTGAGAATTTTCCGCAAATTTTAGGCAAATTCGAAACCATGCGTTTTGCAATAGATTTGCCGCAAATGCCGCTGGTTTTCTTCAGTACTCAGTAACCATCTATCTAACTGTTTTCTCTATGTATTTCTGAAAATGGCGAAACGTCGGCGCTGACTGTCGTCGGCATCAGGGCGCTCCGCGCGGATAACGCTCCGTTTACTATGGCGGCAATTGCCTGGGATTTCATGGCACCGCACCACAATATTTGCCGCAGGGCGGGCGTTGGTCCGTTCAGCCTTATCCATTCCTTAAACGCTGGATGCGAGTTTCAAATCAACAAAAGCCACCTGCGAAGCAGGGCAGTTCACGACCGGGTGCGAGTGCGTTGCATTGAGTTCGATTTCGGCCAGATACGTTGGATTGCCTGGCGCGCTGGCTGCCAGCTGTGAACGTATGGTTCACCCTGATATCATCGGGCGGGATGACCGCCTGCGCCAGCGCCGCTTCATCGGCGTCATGCTGGCTGCCCCGTTCTTCACCGCCGGTGCCGCGGTCACATTGGTCACTTCGGGCATGGGCGCGGCCGTCACGGTCGCAACGATCTTCGCCGCTTTCGGCTTTTGCTGGTTCGCCGCCTTGCTGGTGGCGGCCTCGGGCAAGATGGCGCTCGCCAGCCAGGTCGCCCTTGGCGTGGGCGGTCTTGCGCTTGCCGCTGTCATTGCCGCGGCGGGCGGCCTCGCCTCGCCGGTCGCCCTGCTTGCCGTGGCGCTGCCATTCGAAGCCTGGTGGATCGGCGCCTCGCGGCGCGCAGTGTTGTGGGGCGGCGTCTCCGCTCTGCTCGCCGTGCTGCTGCAGCCCTTTGCCGGCTCCGTCCTGCCCTTCGGTGCCATGGAAATTGCCGCGTGGCACTGGCTGCTGCCGCTAGCCTGGGGGCTGACGCTGGTCCCCCGGCTTGCCGCCTTCGGCGATGCCGCGCAGGCACAGCCCGCGCTGGCCGCAAGCGACCGGCTCGAGGACACAATCGACGCCGTCGTCCTGCGTATCACCCGGCAAGGCGAGGTTGTCGACGCGTCGGCAAAGGCACGCACGATCCTGAAGCTGCCGCCGGAGCTGCTGTTCGGCACCGGCCTGTTCGATCGTATCCATCTGTCCGATCGCGTCGCCTATCTCAGCGCGCTCGCGGATATGCGTGATGGCGCGCCGGCGCGCCGGCTCGATCTTCGCGTCCGGCTGCCGCAGAACGGCGACGGCCCGACGGCCGACAATTACCGGCCTTTTTTTCTCGAACTGGTGCGGGGCGAACTGCAGCAGGACATCTTCACGCTGGTGCTGCGCGAGGACGGCGAAATTGCCCGGCTGCGCGAGGATCTCGCCGTTGCCAATGAAGCGGCCGCGTCGGCTGAGGTGGCGAAGGGACGGTTCCTGGCGATCGTCAGCCATGAGCTGCGCACGCCGCTCAACGCCATCATCGGTTTTTCCGACATGCTGCTGCATGAGATGTTCGGCGGCTTCAAGGATCCGCGCCAAAAGGAATATGTCGGCCTGGTCCGGGATTCAGGCCAGCATCTGCTTGACGTCGTCACCTCGATCCTCGACGTGTCCAGGATCGAGGCCGGCGCCTACGCGACCCAGCCGGAGCCGTTCCGCTTCATCGACGCCGTGGAAATGTGCCAGTCGATGATGCAGCTGCAGGCCGAGGCAAAGAACATCGATCTGCAGGCGCAGATTGCACCGGACGCCGGCGAGATTAACGCCGACCGCCGCGCCGTGCAGCAGATCCTCATCAACCTCGTCTCCAATGCGATCAAGTTCACGCCCGATGGCGGCGCTGTCGTCGTCGGCGCCAAGCGCATCGGCTCGCGGCTGCATTTCTGGGTCAAGGATACCGGCATCGGCATCGCCGAAGAGGACTTTGCCAATCTCGGCAAGCCGTTCATGCAGATCCAGAACGACTATACGCGCCGCTTCGAGGGAACCGGGCTTGGCCTGTCGCTGGTCAAGGGGCTGGTGGCGCTGCACGAGGGCACGATGTCGATCGAGAGCATGCCGGGCGAGGGCACCACGGTTGCGATCAGCTTTCCGGTGAACGGACCGAAAGATCGCTCGACCGACAAGACCGGCGTGTTGCCGATGCCCAAAGCCTGGACGAAGGGGGAAGCGAAAGGGGACAGGAATGGCTCGCTCCGCAAAACAGCTTAAGGCGGTCAAGCACCGCAGCAACGCCTTCGAGGACGGGGCGCTGGCTGTCGGCAGCATAATCTCGCGCAATCCGGTCCTGGTCGGCGGCTCCACCGCATTCCTGGTGACGCTATTCTACGTCTCGGCCAACGCCTTGTGGTACCAGCCCTTTCCGCATGCCGGCGCATTCTTCGCCACCAGGAGCATGGAGAGCTTTTCGCGGGCGGGCAGCGACGAACCCGAGACCACCATCAACATTGTGCGGCCAGGCCCAGTCAAAAGCGACCCGGTCGTCGAACAGGTCCAGGGCATATTGAAGGACCTCGATTTCTATTCCGGCACTGTCGACGGCCTTTCCGGCCCCAACACGCGCAAGGCCATCCAGGCCTATCAGCAGAAGGTCGGGCTGCCTGAAACCGGTGAGATCGACGCCGTTCTGCTCGACCAGCTCGGCGCCAAGCAGACGACAGCGGGCATCCCGCATCCGGTCCCGCGCCCGGTGGATATGGCCGCTGCTCCTGCCGCCGCGCCAGCGACTGCACCGGTTGCCATCCCGGTCTCGGCGCCCGCATCCGCTCAGGCGCCTGACGCCCGCATCGTCAAGATCCAGGCCGGGCTGAAGGCCTTCGGCAATGACGACATGCAGCTCGATGGCGTCGTCGGCGCCCGCACCAAGGCCGCGATCAAGGAATTCCAGTCGCTGTTCGGCCTGCCGCAGACCGGCGAGCCCGACGAGGTCGTCTACGTCAAGATGCGCGAGATCGGTCTGACCAACTGACGGTCGAAACGAGGCTCGCCGATCGGCGAAAATCCGGCTAAGACCCGTCGCATGTCGTCCGGAGCCCTGTCATGCGCGTGACCACCGACCTATGGGTGTCGGCTTTGCTGCGCCGGGTTTTCGGCGCCGGCGGTTTTGCCGCTGTCGTCAAGCGCGGCGCCACCGAGGCGGGTGCCGTCTTTGTGCTGGCGCGCGGCAGGCTGGGTGAAATTACCCTGTTCGGCCCGGCGCCGCAGACGAGCTACGATTCGGCCAAGCCCGACGACCGGTTTTTCAGCCTGCTCGGCACTGGCGATGACGCCGCCCTGTTCGATGCCAGGTTGGAGCGGGAAAAAAAATTCGATCCCGACATCTGGGTGGTCGAGATCGAGGCCGGCGCGGTTCCGGTCGAGGAGCTTCTCTCCGTCAAGACGCCTTGAGGCTGCCGGCAGCGTCGTCGCTGTTCGATGCCTTGCGTGCATCGGCATTCACGGCGGTGTTGGCGGTGGCGCGAACCGCCCTCGACAGCGTCTCTGCTTTCCAGTTGCGGACCTTGTCCACTGCCGCCTCGCGATGCAGCAGATGGTAGCGATCAAGGAAGGTCCGAATGGCCTGCGGGTGCGGAAACGCATTGGGATAGACGGCAACCGTGATCAGGAATGCCCTGTCTTCGCTGAGGTCGAGCGCTCGTAAGGCGGCAAGCAGCGAGGCATAGGTAGAGCTTTCCGTCAGCGATCGCGCCGTCGAAAAATCGATTTCGAGCGCGTCGGCAAGCGCGGTCTGGAAGAAGGCCGCGTTACCGGTCAGCGCCGTCTCGCGCAGCCTGGCATAGGTGCTGGAGCCGACGAACGCATTTGCGGCAACCCCTTCACTCACGGCATCAGTGCGCATCATCGAGCGCAGCCGCTGCCGGGCGTTTTCGGCGGCAACGCCTGAGGTCTCCTGCCGGTCGGACGCAACGGTCGTGGCTTCGGCGCTTTCGGTCGCCGGTTTCACGACCGCTTCCGGCGGCCGCACCCGCACCAGTGTCGGCTTTTCAAGCACCTTGATCAGCTGGGCAATGGTCGGGTTGAGGTCCTTGCGGCGCGCTATGGCGCGCGCATGCGGCAGGCCGTGACGTCCGATCAGCGCGATAAGGTCGATGTCACTGAGCGCGCGCGAGCGGATGAGCAAAGGGGCGGCAATGTCGACTGGTTCCTCGCAAAGCCGCCGCACCAACGCGGCCGGCGCATATTCGCATTCGGAAAGGGCGGCGGCGACGTAGCGGCGCGATTCGACCGACACATTGTCGAACAGCGGCAGCGTCAGATCCTCGAGCTGGGCGATCTCGCGGCGCGAAGGACGGGTCAGGCAACAGAACGCCGAGACCACCGCGCGGAACAGCCTTTCGGCCTTTCCCGATTCAGCCCGTATAGCGATTTGCCTGAAATCCGAAGCTGACACGAAGGATACGCCCGACACTCGACACAATCTGGACCACGCTCGACCGGGACTGTGTCGGTTTCGCGTACGTCTAGAACAAAGATCAAGTTAGCGCTGATCCGTTAGCGCTCCGTTAACCCTCTGCCTGCCTTAATCACATTTGGAGGCGTTGCGTTGTGCTCCGGGGCAACCGAGAGGAATACGCGAACCATGGGCATGGTCCTGTCTTTCGTGCCGCGAACGGCGGCAACCAGCAGAGCAAGTCAAACCACCGGCACACCGGCGGCAGTCATCATTTTCCCCGGCGTCCGCTACGAACAGCGGTCGCTGGCGGGCGAGGCACGGCCAGGCGGCGCCGGTCCGGACAAGCCGGGGTCACCGGGCTCGCCGGGATCGATGCCGGTACCGCATCACTGAGTCGACTTCGGGGTAGGCTTAGTAGTCCTGCAGTTCGCAGGAACTCTGCTCGAGAAACCGCGATACGACAGGCTTCCAGCTGTCGTCGGGCACGAACGAGCGGATGACGAATATGCCTTCGTCGATCGGGGCTTCGACGAAGATCGCGCCCTGCAGATCCTCGGGCAGTTCCTTGCGCACCTCGATCATCTGCGCCGGCGTCAGCACGACGGTGTCGAGCACGCCGCCGGTCGCGGTGTGGTCGTTGAAAGAATAGAAATTGTGACCGTTGCGGTCATAGACGGACACCGACCAGAACGGCACATTGCCCGGCGCCTTGACCCGCACCATCCCCTCGGCGAGATCGAAGCGGCAGGCCGCCGCATAGAATAGCGGATCGACGGACTTGACCACCGGCGCGCCGCCGGCCTCGGCATCGAGCCTGGTCATCTTGTAGAGGTCCGAGGCCATGGCCAGTCGCGACCAGGCGTCGCGTTCGGAAAACTCCGGCACCAAGAGCAGCACCACGATGTGCACGATGCCGGCGCCGACCAGGCCAAGCAGGACGGCGTGCAGCAACCTACGCATTGCAGTCGACCTTCTCGATCTTCGGCAGCGTCACATCCGAAAGCCCGGTGCTTGAGGCGATCGGCGTGTCGTAGAAGGTGAGCACGAAATACATCCGGCCAAAGCCGTCGGTCAAAAGCCAGTTGCCGGGGGTGGGGCGGTTGCCGACGGAAATGATCACCGAATTGTCGGGCTGGCGCAGCACCTGGTAGGATTGCAACGCCGCCAACCTCGGCTTGCCGGTCTCGACCACGCCAAGCGACTGATCGGCGGCATAGAGGGTCCAGAAGCGGGCGGTGGGAAATCCGCCTTCGATCCTGTAGGCGCATTCCCGCTTCAGCTGGTCGCCGCCGGCATCGCGCTCGGCGATGAAGGACAGCCCTTCGGCCTGTCCGAGCGCCAGCACGCCCTCGCGCGCCACGCGCGCCTTCGAATAGGGGTCCGCGCCTTGCGTGCCGATATCGGGGAATGCGGTCCATTGGCCGATCCTGATGGCGCCGACGCCGTCCTGCACCTTGAGCGCATACCAGACGCTGCCGCCGCCACCACCGATGGCTATGGCAAGCGCGAGGAGCGTCAGGAAGGCGTTCTTGAGCATGAAAGGCCGGGGACAAGCAGGATTGCCGCTCGGGGATATCGCGGCGCAGGGGCATGTGGCAAGCGGGCGTCGCGCAATTGCCTGGTCACAGCGCCGACAGGGTCTCCGGCGTCGCAGGGCTCTCGAGCACCGGCGCGGTCTGGAACAGCCTGGTCATGTCGCGTAGCGTCTGCGTGGTCCGGCTGGACAGCACCGCCGGGCGCTCGGCAGCTGCGTCGGCGGCTGCCTGATCGGCATCCTTCTTCTCCGCTTCCTCGGCCTTGGCCGCGATTTCCGCGTCGATGAAGGGGTGTTCGAGGCCGGGGATCGGCTTGAGGTCGATGTTCTGGTGGGCGTAGACCATCAGCCGCTGCCACACCATCGCCGGCAGCGAGCCGCCGGTCATCTTGTTGGTCGGAGTGAAGTCGTCATTGCCGAGCCAGACGGCGGCCGTGTAGTTGCCGGTGAAGCCGACAAACCAGGCATCGCGGTAGGACTGCGTGGTGCCGGTCTTGCCGGCGACGACGATGTTGGGAAGCTGGGCCCGCCGGGCCGTGCCGATCACCGGCACCGCTGCCAGCATGGTGTTCATGTAGATGAGCGCCTGTTCCGACAGCACCCGATGCGGCGGCGGCGCATCCTTGGCGAAGTCGTAGACCACCTCGCCGGTTCGGGTGACCAGCTGCGTGATGCCGTGGCGCGAACCGACGAAGCCGTCCTGCGCGAACACGCTGTAGCCTGTCGCCTGGTCCATCACCGTCATGCCCGACGTGCCGAGCACCATCGTCTTGTGCGATTCGAGCGGCGATTCGACGCCGAATGATTCGGCCATCGCCTTGATCGGCGCGATGCCGAGATGGTCCTTGGCCAGCCGCACCGGCACGGTGTTGATCGATTTGGCGATCGCCGTGATCAACGTGACATTGCCGGCCGATCCGCCGCTGTAGTTTTTGGGCGACCAGCCGCCCCAGGTGATCGGCCCGCCTGAGACGACGGAGTCCGGCGTGAAGCCGTGTTCCATCGCCGTGGCATAGACATAGGGTTTGAACGAGGAGCCGGTCTGGCGCAGCGCCTTGGTGGCGCGGTTGAACTGGCTGGCGCCGTAGTCGCGGCCGCCGACGATGGCCCTGACCGCGCCATTGGTCTCGATGACGACCACCGCGCCCTCGGTAACGTTGTACTCCTTGCCGAACTGGCGCAGATGGAATTCCATCGATTCCTCCGCCGCCTTCTGGATGTTGGCGTCGAAGGTGGTGTGGGCGACCAGCGAATGCTGGCCGGTCTTGGCGGCGATTTTCTTGACCTCGTCGAAGGCCCAGTCGAGGTAATAGTCCGGGCTCTTCTGCTCGCCGCGGTCGACGATTTCGGCCGGATGCAGCCGCGCCTGCAGCACCTGGCCTTCGGTCATGAAGCCGGAATCGACCAGGTTCGACAGCACCACATTGGCCCGGGCGCGTGCCGCCGGCAGGTTGATGTGCGGCGCGTATTTGGTCGGCGCCTTGAACAGGCCGGCCAGCATCGCCGCCTCGGCGAGGTTCAAATCCTTGACGCTCTTGCCGAAGTAGAAATCGGCCGCCGCCTCGATGCCGAAAGTGCCGCCGCCCATATAGGCGCGGTCGAGATAGAGCTGCAGGATTTCCTTTTTCGACAGATTGGCTTCCAGCCACAGCGACAGGAAGGCTTCCTTGATCTTGCGCTGCAAGGTCCGCTCATTCGACAGGAACAGGTTCTTGGCCAGCTGCTGGGTGATACTCGAGCCGCCCTGCACGACGGAATTTGCCCGCACATTCTCGAAGATAGCGCGCGACAGGCCGAGCACGTCGATGCCGTAATGCTCGAAGAAGCGCCGGTCCTCGGTAGCCAGCACCGCCTTGATGACATGGTCGGGCATCTCGTCGACCGGCACCGAATCGCGCTGGATGATACCGCGCTGGCCGATCTCGTTGCCGTATCGATCGAGGAAGGTGACGGCGAAGTCACCCTGCGTGCGCCAGTCGCCGGTGGTAATCTGGAAGGCCGGCAAGGCCAGCGCCAAAAGGACGACGATGCCGCCGGCGCCCATCGTAAAACCTTCGCTCAACACTTCGATGATGCCGCGGCGCCAGCCGGTCACGCGGAAGCGCCGGAAAAAGATGGTGGCCGTTTCCCAGAACTGACTGGCCTTGAAGCCGATCTCGTAGAGCGAGGAATCGAGCCACGCATCCACCGCCAGCAGTGTTGCGGCGATCGGACCTCTTCTCTTGCGCGGTTCCAAAGGACTGGTCATTCCAGAATTCCGCCCCACGCCGTTACCTGAGACCCGCTTGCGGGCAATTTCAGGGCGGCGCACCAGGCAAGACTATTCGTCCATTTTAGCACCGCTCACAAGGGCGGCGAAGCCACACGGCACGGTTTGTTGACCGGGTAGAGATGGCTTTGATTCTGGTATCGTCAGGCGGAGCTCACCGTGCCGCGATGAAGCGCATGAAATGCGCGACATCAGCCTCGCTGGGCTCCAGGCCGGTAAAGCTGCGCAGATAGGCGGCCAGATGGCTGACCCGCGCCTCGACCGGCTCCTTGAGGTCAAGCACGTAATAGCCGATCTGCATGTAGTAGAGCACACGCGCCCGGATGAAGGCGTCCTCCTCGTCATAGCCGTGGCGGCGATACATGTCGCGAATGGCGCCCAGCCGGTCATTGTCGGCCTTGTCGATCGCCCGGCGCACATCGTCGGAGCGGCGCGCCCATTCGCGGATGGCGAAGTCGAGCCTGGGGTCGAACAGCCGCTCGTCGGCCCAGCATTCGAACACGTTCATGACGCCCATGATGATCGATTGCGCCTGCCGCTGCGCACGTTCGACGATCGCCTTGGTGTTGGTGTCGTGCCAGTGGGCGAGCAGTTGGTCGAGCAGATCCTGGCGGCTCTGGAAATACCAGTAGAAGCTGGAGCGCGACACGCCGAGCTTCTGGCCGAGCGGCAGGATGCGCACGCTTTCGATGCCATCCGAAATCAGTGTCTGCAGGGCAAGATTGATCCAGTCCCAGCGCGTCACCTTGATGTTGCCGGGCGCCGGCTCGTCTTGCGGAGCGATCATGATCATGGACACACAAGTGGCATGGTGCGAAGCGGTGCGCAAGCCAACTGTACACAAGTGTCTAGACACATGTGTACAGAGTTTGTATGATGAGGCTTCCAACGAGAGGGAGAGGCTCGTGAAGTCGCACTATCGTGCAGTCGTCATCGGGGGTGGGGTGGTCGGAGCCTCGGTGCTCTACCATCTGGCGCGCTTCGGCTGGAGTGATGTCGCGCTCATCGAGCGCGCCGAACTGACCGCCGGTTCGACCTGGCACGCGGCGGCAGGGTTCCATGCGCTCAACGCCGATCCCAACGTCGCCGCCCTGCAGGACTACACGATCAAGCTCTACCGCGAGATCGAGGCCGAATCCGGCCAGAATGCCGGCCTGCACATGACCGGCGGCGTCAACATGGCTAGCGATCCCGCCCGCTGGGAATGGCTGAAATCGGCCTGGGCGGTGTTCCAGTCGGTCGGCATCGAAACCGCCAGGCTGGTGACCCCCGAAGAAATCAAGGAAATCTGCCCGATCGTCGATGTCAGCGACGTGCTGGGTGGCCTTTACGATTCCAACGAGGGCCATCTCGACCCCTACGGCACCACGCATGCCTATGCCGGAGCCGCGAAAAAGCGCGGCGCCGATGTCATCCTGCGCAACCGTGTCCTCGACCTCAAGCCGCGCGCCGACGGCAGCTGGGATGTGCTGACCGAGCAAGGCACGATCGTTGCCGAGCATGTCGTCAATGCTGGTGGTCTGTGGGCCAAGCAGGTCGGCCGCATGGTCGGCGTCGACCTGCCGGTGACGCCGATGGAGCACCATTACTTCATCACCGAGGAAATTCCGGAGGTCGCCGCACTCGACAAGGAACTCGGCCTCGCCGTCGATCTCGACGGCTTTGCCTATCTGAGACAGGAGCGCAAAGGCGTCCTGCTCGGCGTCTACGAGCAGAACCCGAAACACTGGAACATCGACGGCGCGCCGTGGGACTACGGCATCGAACTGATCCCGGAAGACATCGACCGCATCAGCCCGGAACTCTCCAAGGCCTATCTGCGCTTTCCTTGCCTGGCGACGGCCGGCATCCGCAAATGGGTCAACGGCGCCTTCACCTTCACGCCGGACGGCAACCCGCTCGTCGGTCCGGTGCGCGGCCTCAAAAACTACTGGGTCGCGTGCGGCGTCATGGCCGGCTTCAGCCAGGGCGGCGGCGTCGGCAAGTCACTGGCCGAGTGGATGATCCACGGCGAGCCGCAAGCCGACATCTTTGGCATGGACATCGCCCGCTATGGCGCCTTTGCCGCCAACCGCGAGTATTTGAAACAGACGACGCGCCAGTTCTATTCGCGCCGCTTCGTCATGACCTTTCCCAACGAGCGCCTGCCCGCCGGCCGGCCGCTGAAACGGCCCGGCGCCTATGACGGCATGACCGCGGCGGGCTGCGAATGGACGTCGTCATGGGGCCTGGAAATCCCGGCCTATTTCGCACCGATGGGCTTTCGCGAAAACACCACCCTGAAGCGCTCCAACGCCTTCGACATCGTCCGCGACGAGGCGCTGCAGGTGCGCCGCGCCGCCGGCCTCGTCGATACCTCAGCCTTTTCGCGCTACGCGGTGTCAGGTCCGGGCGCCGAAGCCTGGCTCGACCGGCTGCTTGCCTCGAAAGTGCCGAAGCCGGGGCAGGCAAAACTCGCGCCGATGCTCGGCCATGACGGCCGGCTGAAGGGCGATCTCACCGTCTTCAACTGGGGCGGCGGAACGTACTGGATCATGGGCTCCTACTATCTCCGGGAGTTCCACATGCGCTGGTTCGAGGCGCATGCGGCCGACGGCGTGACCGTCACCGACCTCTCCGACATCATGACCGGTTTTCTCGTCACCGGACCGAATGCGCGGGCCATCGTGGCGCGCACGACGCATCAGGATGCCTCGTCGAGTGCCTTGCCGTTCATGGCCTGCGGCGAGTTCGACATCGGCATGGTGCGCGCGCGGGTTGCCCGCCTTTCCATCGCCGGCGAAGTCGGCTTCGAGATCAACTGTCCGGCCAGCATGCATGCCACTTTGCGCGAAACACTGCTCGCCGCCGGCGAGGATCTCGGCCTTGCCGAGATCGGCTTCTATGCGCTGAATGCGCTCAGGCTGGAAAAGAGCTTTGGCATCTGGTCGCGCGAATTCACCCAGGCCTATACGCCAGCCCAAACCGGCCTCGACCGTTTCATCGCCTTCGGCAAGGGTGACTTCATCGGTCGCGAGGCGGCGTTGCGGCAACGGGACGATGGCAGCGCCCAACAACGCCTGGTGACGCTGGAAATCGACGCCGTCGACGCCGACGCCAGCGGCTTCGAACCGGTCTGGCACAACGGCCGGCGCGTAGGCTTCGTCACCTCGGGTGGCTATGGCTATACGGTCGGCAAGAGCCTGGCGCTGGCGCTTGTCGATCGCGAGTTCGCTGGCGAAGGCACGGCGCTGTCGGTGCATATTGTCGGCGTAGAGCGGCCGGCGCGCATCATCCCGGCCTCTCCCTACGATCCCGAGGGGAAGGCGATGCGGCAATGAGGAGGTATGGCCATGGTCGATGACGCCGCACGTGACGTCAGGCGCGAGCGCCGGCGCGGACGAACCGGCGAAGCTGGCAGCGAGTCCAGCCGTCGGCCGGACTACCGTTCGCTGAAGAATCCGTTCCTGCCGCAACCGATCTTTACGAACGACCAGGTCGCCGCCATCCACGACACGGCTCTGCGGGTGCTCGAGGAGCTTGGCGTCAAGGTTCTGTTGCCCGAAGCGCGCACCCTCCTTACCCGCGCCGGCGCCTTGGTCGACGAGGACAGCCAGATGGTTCGCATCGGTCGCGATATCGTCACGGCGGCACTGGCCTCGGCGCCCAAATCGATCCGGGCGCTGGCCGGCGACCGTTCCCGCGACCTGATGCTCGAACTGGGTTCGATGACGTTCCTGGCCGGAGCCGGCGCGCCCAACGTCACCGATCTCGAACGTGGCCGGCGGCCGGGAACGCTGACTGATTTCGAGGACCTCATGCGGCTGGTGCAGCATTTCGACGTGCTGCACATGCTTGGACCCTGCATCGAGCCGCAGGACGTCGACAATCGCTTCCGTCACTATGCCGTCAATCGTGCGCAGCTGACACTGTCCGACAAATTCCCGTTCGTCTTCGCCCGCGGCACGCCGCAGGTCGAGGACAGTTTTGAGATGCTGCGGCTGGCGCGTGGTCTGTCCGAGGACGCGTTTCGTTTGGGTGCCCACTGCTATACGGTCATCAACACCAATTCGCCGCGCCAGCTCGACATCCCGATGGCGCAAGGCATCATCGACTTTGCCCGGGCAGGGCAGGTGTCGATCATCACGCCGTTTTGCCTGGCTGGCGCCATGGCGCCGATCACCGTCGCCGGCGCGCTGACGCTGCAGCATGCCGAGGCGCTGGCCGGGCTGGCGCTGGCGCAGATCGTGCGGCCAGGCGCGCCGGTGGTCTATGGTTCCTTCTCGTCCAATGTCGACATGAAGTCGGGAGCGCCGGCCTTTGGCACGCCCGAGCATGTCAAGGCGACGCTGGGCGCCGGCCAGTTGGCGCGCTTCACCGGCCTGCCCTGGCGCTCCGGCGGCGGCAGCGCCGCCAACATCTCGGATGTGCAGGCTGCGCATGAAACGCAGTTCGCGCTGTGGGGTTCGGTGCTGGCCGGTGCCACGGTGTGCATCCATGCCGCGGGCTGGCTCGAAGGTGGCCTCAGCGTCTCCTTCGAGAAACTGATCACCGATATCGAGGCGTTGCAAACGGTCGCGGAACTCTGCGCCGCCACACCCGGCGACGATGATGCGATCGGTTTCGAGGCCATCGCCGAGGTGCAGCCAGGCGGGCATTTCTTCTCGGCCGGACACACAATGGCGCGCTACCGCACCGCTTTCTACGAGCCGCTGGTGGCCGATTGGTCGAATTTCGGCAACTGGACGCTTTCAGGGTCGAAGACAGCGACCGAGCGCGCCACCGGCATCTGGAAACGGACGCTTGCCGATTTCACGCCGCCGGTGTCCGCCGTCGCCACCGCCGGCATTCTCGATGAGTTCATCGCCCGGCGCACTGAACAAGGCGGCGCGGCGCCGGTCTCGTGAGGTGGTGCCGGCCGGCGCATCGCTCTTTGCGATCAGCGGAGCCCGCCGCTCACGCGCCGGGCCCCTCCTTTGTCGTCACCGATCACGCATGCGCGTGCGGGTGATGGACGTCCCAGACTG
Organism: Mesorhizobium sp. P3_B5; assembly: GCF_056402815.1. Lineage (NCBI taxonomy): Bacteria > Pseudomonadati > Pseudomonadota > Alphaproteobacteria > Hyphomicrobiales > Phyllobacteriaceae > Mesorhizobium > Mesorhizobium sp. P3_B5. The sequence continues at coordinate 164,711 of NZ_JBFUGR010000001.1, forward strand.
CCCAGGCCGATGCGGCAACCACCAGCACGCCCAGGATGACATGCGTCGCCATCGCGTCAGCGTTGGGCACGAACCCCAGCAGCCAGGGTGAAACGATCAGCCAAAGTCCGAGAACAAGGTTCACCCACTCTTCCCACTCGGCGAATACGGAGAGCGTCGCGAAAGCCAGCGCACCGAGCACAACGCCAACAATCCAGGCGTTGTAAGCGGCAGTGGTTTCAGCGGCGAAACCGATTATCCAGGGTGAGACGAACAGGCAAACGGCAAGGATCAGATTGATCAGATCCTGGCCACGTTTTCCTTCCATGAGTTTATTGGCCATGACAACCTCCATAGAGAAGCTTGACCAAAGCACTGCGTTTCGCGTGCACCGCACGCTTAGTCATTGATATAATTACGCTTCAAATGGCCTTCAAGGACCTGCCCCCGGGAGGTCAGCGCAGGATGGCGACCGCCTTGCGCGAGTAGGTGGTATCGTCGAGCTGGCCGAGCATGAAGGCTGCCACATCGGCACGTGCCAATGTCGGCAGCAGGGACGCTGCCCGGATACCATTGCCGTGGCGGAATTTGCCAGTTGCCGCAGCGTTTATGAGCTTGGGTGGCCGCACGATGGTCCAGTCGAGATTGGATCGGACGATAAGGTTTTCCTTGGCCTCGTGATCGGCCACTTCATGACGCAGCACAAGCGGCACGATGACACCGCCGAGCAGCGGCCCCAATTGCCGCCGGCTGTCGCGGACGCCAAGGAAGGAAAGATAGATGAGCCGGGCAGGGCCGGTCCGCTGCATGGCATCGACGATGAAGCCGATGCCGGCAACCACGACCGGGTCATGTTTCAGGGGCACGCCGACCCCGAGACAGCTCAAAACTGCCTCATGACCGGCAATGGCGCGCTTCACCGCCTGTTGATCGGCGACATCTCCGACAATCACCGTCAGGTTTTCATGGCTGACGGCAAGCTTGCTCGGGGTGCGAACGAAGGCGGTCACGGCATGGCCTTTTGCCAGCGCCGCCGAGACGAGGACGCGTCCAGTCGCACCCGAGGCGCCAAAGATCAGCAGTTTCATCATCCGCTTCCCTGGAACTGATCAGCCCGCAGCGCCCCCTGAGGGACGCGCCGCCGCCTCACATCGGGCGCTTGTCGCCGGCCTTTTGCGGATCGCGGCGTATCGTGCCGGTGTCGGTCTGTCTGTGCTTGTCGGCGGCAATCCTGCGGATGCGGTCGAAGCGGCTTTCCTCGGCCGGCTTGGTCGCAGGAACGCCATTTGGCTTCGGGACGAAGGTAATCATCTGTCGATCTCCCTGTCGTTGCTGACTGATGGAAGTCTTCCTGACTGGCGGAAATCCTTGGCGCGCCGGGGAAGTGCTCCCGGCGGCCGTTGTTCTGGTTTGGCCCGTTCGGCTTGCCGGGCGGGCACTTCAGGCGATGGTCAGTAGCCGCCCATGCCGCCACCGGCCGAAGCCGCGGCGTCCTTGGCCGGGATGTCGGTGATCATGGCTTCGGCGGTGATCAACAGGGCAGCGATCGAGCCGGCGTCCTGCAATGCGGTGCGCACCACCTTTGCCGGATCGACGATGCCGGCCTTGATCATGTCGACATAGATCTCGTTCTGGGCATCAAAGCCCTGATTGTGATCCTTGCTGTCGGAGAGCTTGCCGACGACGATCGAGCCTTCGACGCCGGAATTCTCGGCGATCTGGCGGATCGGCGCTTCGAGTGCCCGAAGCACGATCGAGATGCCTGCATTGACATCGGCATTGGCGCCGGTCATCCCGTTGAGCACCGACCTGGCGCGCAGCAGTGCGACACCGCCGCCGGGAACGATGCCTTCTTCAACCGCCGCGCGCGTGGCGTTCAGTGCATCGTCGATGCGGTCCTTCTTTTCCTTGACTTCCGACTCGGTGACGCCGCCGACACGGATGACGGCAACGCCGCCCGACAGCTTGGCCAGACGCTCCTGCAGCTTTTCCTTGTCGTAGTCCGAGGTGGTTTCCTCGATCTGCCCCTTGATCTGCGAGACGCGCGCCTGGATGGTCGCCTTCGGGCCGGCGCCGTCGATGATCGTCGTCGTGTCCTTCTCGATCAGCACGCGCTTGGCGCGGCCGAGCATGTCGATGGTGATGTTTTCCAGCTTGATGCCGAGATCCTCGGAAATCATCTGGCCGGCGGTGAGCACGGCGATGTCTTCCAGCATCGCTTTGCGGCGATCGCCGAAGCCTGGCGCCTTGACGGCCGCGACCTTGAGGCCGCCGCGCAGCTTGTTGACGACCAAAGTCGCCAGCGCTTCGCCTTCGACGTCCTCGGAGATGATCAGCAGCGGCTTTCCGCTTTGCACGACCGCTTCGAGGATCGGCAGCAGCGCCTGCAGATTGCCGAGCTTCTTTTCATGGATGAGGACGTAGGGATCCTCCAGCTCGACGCGCATCTTCTCGGCATTGGTGACGAAATAGGGCGAGAGATAACCGCGGTCGAACTGCATGCCCTCGACGACGTCGAGCTCGGTGTCGGCGGTCTTGGCTTCCTCGACGGTGATGACACCGTCATTGCCGACCTTGTCCATCGCCTTGGCGATCATGGCGCCGACGGTGGCGTCGCCATTGGCGGCGATCGTGCCGACCTGCGCGATCTCTGCCGACGACTTGACCTTCTTGGCACGCGCCTGGATTTCCTTGACCACGGCGGTCACGGCAAGGTCGATGCCGCGCTTGAGGTCCATCGGGTTCATGCCGGCGGCAACGAACTTGGCGCCTTCGCGCAGGATCGAAGCGGCCAGCACCGTGGCGGTGGTGGTGCCGTCACCGGCGAGGTCGTTGGTCTTCGAGGCCACTTCGCGCACCATCTGCGCGCCCATGTTCTCGAACTTGTCGGCAAGTTCGATTTCCTTGGCGACGGTGACGCCGTCCTTGGTGATTCGCGGCGCCCCATAGGCCTTGTCGATGATGACGTTGCGGCCCTTGGGACCGAGCGTCACCTTGACGGCATTGTTGAGGATTTCGACGCCGCGCAGCATGCGGTCACGGGCATCGGTGGAGAATTTGATTTCCTTGGCAGACATGATTTTTCATCCAGTTCGTTTGGAGAGCAGTAAGGCATGGACAGCGTCGTCAGGCGGCTTTCTTGGTCGCCACGGTCTTGTCGATGGTCTCGCTCTTGTCGATGATGCCCATAATGTCGGCTTCCTTCATGATCAGAAGGTCCTCGCCATCGATCTTGACCTCGGTTCCGGACCATTTGCCGAACAGGATGAAGTCGCCGGCCTTGACGTCGAGCGCAATCAGCGCACCGCTTTCGTCGCGTGCGCCCGGCCCAACGGCGATCGCTTCGCCTTCCTGCGGCTTTTCCTTGGCATTGTCGGGGATGATGATGCCGCCCTTGGATTTGGTGTCGCTTTCCGCGCGCCTGATGACGACGCGGTCGTGGAGTGGCCGAAATTTCATGGGAACTTCTTTCTGGGGCCGGCATAGGCGGCCGCTGCCTCCATATAGGCCCGTTGGCACTCGATAGATAGGAGTGCCAAAAATTAATCGCGGGACGGCAGAAATATTGGGTAGTATTATTCGACCCGTTCAATTCCGGGAATTCGAAGATCGCAAAATAATCCGAAAATTGAAATTTCGCTTTCGAGTGCCTATTTTAGCGGGGAAACGCATTTTCACATTCTCGCGTCAAAAAGGAGATTTCGTCCATGGCTGAAGTCGCTCAAACGATCATGGAAAAAGCTGAGGCACGCTTCGTCGACAAGCAGAAGAAAACCGCCGAGCGCAGCAAGGCGACTGCCGAATATATGTCCGAGGCGAGGCTCCGCGTCATCAAGACGGCCAGGCTGCGCGAATTGCGGCTGGCCAAGGAAGAGGCCGACCGGGTGGCGGAAGCCTTGAACCCGACGCCGAAGAAGAAGCGGGCGGCAGTCAAGAAAGCCGTCGCCGCGCCAAAGGGAGTAAAATCATGAGCCTTACATTCCCCAACCGAAGCCGCAGCTATGACGAGGCGGGCAAGCGTATCCGCTTTGTCGGCCATGACGGCATGTTTCAGATTTCCTTCTCTGTCACCGCCGATGCCATCTCGAAGGCGCCATCGGGGACGGCGACCTCCGAGGCCACCTATCTGGCGGCCTTCGACACGGCGTCCAGCTCCATCCACGACATTGCCAGGAACGCCTATGCCCGCACCCGCAGGAGCATGTATGTGCTGACCGCGGCTGATTTCGGCTAATGCACGTCGCCCAAAACTGCGCAGCGTTTTTGGGATAACGACGTGTATGAAATCTAGGATCAGCCGGCGTCCATCTCCTCGACCATGGCCCGTATCTTCACGGCCCTTTCAAAATGGTCGAGCCGGTGGGTTCTGATCCACCATTCCGCAGCTTCCATGAGAAGTTCGGGGTCGTCATTCCTGTTTGCAAAGAACGCATAGAACGACAGGCTGACGCCGGCGCCTTTCTCCGCGATCTTGCGGTCGCAGACGTCCAGGACCTTCTGTTTCAGGCTCGGTCTCACGGCAACCCCCTGTCTGTAGAACATTCAGCCGATGCGCACCCTTCCGCGGTAATCCGCCCGGGTTACGATCAGGTCCCGCGGTCTGCTTTCGCCCGCCGCTTGACGTCTCGGCTATTCAGCCGGTCGACCGTCGCCTCGGCGTCACGCATGTTCATGCCGACCATCACCTGGTGCTTGAGCTCGACGGGCTGGCCGGTGAAAATATCGAAAATGGTCCAGCTGCCAGGCTGCTCCATGCGCAGTGCGTAGCGGTTTGCCATGCTGACGTCCTTTGATTGCCACGTTCGAGCGACCGACGCGCTGGTGTCAGGCCTTGGTGATGAAGAACACCGCCGCCAGCACAACGACTGTCCAGACCACCACGGACAGCTTCAAAACCAGGCCACCATGTGCAGACAGGGCCGCCCGCAGGCTGGTCATCGTCTTCTCCAGTCCCTTCGACGCGGTCGGCGCGGCAATCACGACCGGCGCCTTGACCCCGAGTCTTCCGAAGACAGGCAGCACCGATGGCTCGCGCACGAAAATGACCTCGACTGTTTTGGAGAAGACCAAGCGCCGTCATAGCACCGTTTTTCAAACACCTTGCATACCAAATAAAAACCAGCTTGGCCGTAAGGGGCGCCGCTGCCGCCAAGGGCCGCACATGACGACCGGCGTGATCTAGCGCCGGAACATCAGCGCGGTTAGGCTGGAACGAGAAAGCGTTGACGGGTGCGCAGCCTGTTCAACTGCGAAGGGCGAGGGGAATGACGAATGACGGCGCCCGGCGATTTGCAGCAGGCCTTGTTCCAGAGATTGAAAAGCGATGCGCCGCTGTCGGCGCTGTTGGCTGGCGCCGGCCTGCTTGAGCAGGCAACCGACAACGTCGCCTTTCCCTACGTGACCTGCGGCCTGACCAGCGCTTTTGATTGGGACACTGGCGCCGATAACAACGCCGATCAGCTGGTGACACTGCATGTTTGGTCAAAGGCCCATGGCGAAGCCGAGACGCTTGCCATCATGGACCGCATCAAGGCGCGCCTCGCCGACGCGGCGCTGGTCATCGGCCCGCGTGGCCAGACACGGCTGTCGCTGGAGTTCGCCGAGGCCCGTTATGACGAGGATCTGGCCGTCCATCATGGGCTGCTGCGCTTTCGCGCCATCACGCGGGAAGACGCCTGAGCGCTTTCAATATCGGTGAAACGGAGTCTAGACTGGACTTACGCCGGTTTCACCGGGTTGGGCGGTGAAATCTCAGGTTGAATGTCTCGAGTTGCAAGGGGTGTGGCGGGCATGTTTTCAGTAGCCTTCACCGTTCATTTCACGTTCAGCACCGATGCGTTACAACGTTGACCATGACAACGCTTCGCTCCCATCTCCGAACCGCGACACTGGCGCTTTGCGCGGCCGGACTGTTTGCGTCGCAGGCGACCGCGATGCAGGTCGCCATGCCCGCGCAGGTCCAGCCGATCGTATTGGCCGCGTCCGACTGCTACGCGATCGGCCAGCAGGTTGCCGAGCAGAGCGGTGGCACGCTGGCCAAGGCGTCGCAGTCGACGCGCGGCGGCCAGCCGGTCTGCGTCATCGTCGTGCTTGTCCCGGGCAAGGACGGACAGCGCCCGCGCCGTTCCGAAATCATCGTTCCGCAGAACTGACCCGATCTTCCATCCTACTGGCCTCCGTTTCCCAGGCTGCTGGAATCGGCCTATATCTGAGCCCGACGCTTCAACAGGCCAACTCTTCAACAGGTATCGATCCCCGCATGCGCGTACTCGTGGTCGAAGATGACAAGGATCTCAACCGGCAGATATCGGATGCGCTGGTCGACGCCGGTTATGTCGTCGACCGCGCCTTTGACGGCGAGGAAGGGCATTTTCTTGGCGACACCGAACCCTATGACGCCGTCGTGCTCGACATCGGCCTGCCGCAGATGGACGGCATCAGCGTCGTCGAGCGCTGGCGTCGCGGCGGCCGCAAGATGCCGGTACTGATCCTGACGGCGCGCGATCGCTGGAGCGACAAGGTCTCCGGCATCGACGCCGGCGCCGACGACTACGTCACCAAGCCGTTCCATATCGAAGAGGTGTTGGCCAGGGTCAGGGCGCTGATCCGGCGCGCCGCCGGCCATGCCTCATCTGAATTGACCTGCGGGCCGCTGCGCCTCGACACCAAGGCTTCCAAGGCCGACGTCAACGGCGTGCCGCTGAAGCTGACCTCGCACGAGTTCCGCCTGCTTGCCTATCTGATGCATCACATGGGCGAGGTGGTCTCGCGCACCGAGCTGGTCGAGCATCTCTACGACCAGGATTTCGACCGCGATTCCAACACTATCGAGGTTTTCGTGGGCCGGCTTCGCAAGAAAATGGGCATCGACATGATCGAAACCGTGCGTGGCATGGGCTATCGCATGCGCGAACCGGAGGCGTAAGGCGGAACCTCTTCCTACAAAGCTGGCCGCCTCAAAAGCGCTTTCAGTGCGGTTCTGGCCGCGTTCGCTGGCGTTTCGCGTCATCGCCTTTTCCACGGTCTGGGCGATCCTGACGCTTGTCGTCATCTTCACCCTCATCACCACGCTCTATCGCCAGGCCAGCGAGCGTGGTTTCGACAGCCTGCTTTCGGCGCATCTGTTCAACCTGATCGGCTCCGTCGGTGTCTCCGAAGGCGGGCAGCTGACCGGCGCCCCCGACCTTGGCGATCTCCGTTTCTCGGAACCGAATTCAGGCTGGTACTGGTCGGTGGAACCGGCCTCGGAGGGCGTGCATGGCGACCTGCATTCGTCCTCGATGACCAAGACCATCCCATCGCCAAGCATCGCCGAAGTCCCCTTCAATGCCAGCTTCCAGCGCAGCTATGCGAGCGAAGGCATCAAGGGCGAGGCGGTGGAAGTGTTTGAGAGCGAATTCGTCCTCGATTCGAAAAACCGTGCGGCGCGCTTCCGCGTCATGGGCAACCAGAGCGAGCTTGAACAGGAGATCGGCAGCTTCCAGCGCCGTCTGTTGACCTATCTCTCCCTATTCGGCGTCGGCATGATCGCCATCAACGCCATCGCCATCCTGCTTGGCCTGCAGCCATTGCGCCGGGTCCGCAACGCGCTCGCCATGGTGCGCGAAGGTACGGCGCAAAGGCTCGACGGCCGCTTCCCGGCCGAGATCGAACCGCTCGCCAACGAAACCAACGCGTTGATCGAGAACAACAAGCGCATCGTCGAGCGCTCGCGCACACAGGTCGGCAATCTTGCCCATTCGCTGAAGACGCCGCTGGCGGTGCTCATCAATGAGGGCCGGGCACTCGGCGGCGCCAAGGGCCAGCTCATCGCCGAACAGGCGGCCTCTATGCAAAAACAGGTCGACCACTATCTGCAGCGGGCCCGTGTCGCCGCGCAGCGCGACAGCGTCGTCTACCGCACGCCGGTGGCGCCCCTGGTCCAGCGCATGGTGCGCGTCCTGCAAAAGCTCAATCCACAGACCAGCCTCTCGCTGTCCTTGCCGGCCTCCGACATCGTCTTTGCCGGCGAGCGCGAGGATCTGGAGGAATTGCTCGGCAATCTGCTCGAAAACGCAATGAAATGGGCAAAAAGCGCCGTCGCTATCACCGTCAGGCCGGTCGCCGGCAAGGACGGCGCGGCAAACCTGTTCGAGATCGATATCGACGATGACGGTCCGGGCATTCCCGAAGACAAAGCGCGCGAGGCGCTGAAGCGTGGCCGGCGCCTCGACGAGACAAAGCCGGGGACGGGGTTGGGACTTGCCATTGTCGCCGACCTCGTCAACGAGTATGGAGGCGTTCTGGCGCTGGAACGGTCCGTCATGGGCGGGTTGAAGGCGGTGGTTCGATTGCGGAGCCTTCAGTGATACTTTTCCAAGCGGCTGCGTGCAGCCAAATTTCCGACAAATATCAATACTATGGCCACATCAGCTTTCCGATGACGCGGCCCCCGGCTCATCCACAGCAGGCTCTAACTCAAGAAAACCGGTTGTTGGCATGAAGATTCGCGTCGCGCTCCTTTCCGCACTGCTCGCCGTTTCCGGCTGCGGGACGCTGGGCAAGGGCGGTGGCCCGGACATCACGGTCACCGAGCCGCCGGCGACGAACCCTCCGTCCGGCGCCAAGGTCACGGCGACGATCATCTCGGCCATGGCCGGCGGCCTGGTCGGCGGATCGATCGGCTCTGGCCTCAGCGACGCCGAAAAGCGCAGTGCGCTGGAGGCGGAATATAAGGCGCTTGAATATACGGCGAGCGGCCAGAAGGTGACGTGGAAGAGCGACCGGACCGCCCATTACGGCGAAGTCGTCGCCGCCCAGCCCTATCGCGTTGGTTCGCAGGACTGCCGGCAGTATACGCATACCGTCTTTACCGGCACCGCCGGCGCCACCGCGCGCGGAACCGCCTGCCGCAACGCCGATGGCAGCTGGACGCCGCTGACTTGATCAATGCATGTCGCCCAAAGGCGCGCAGCGGTTTTGGGACAACGACATGCATAAAACAAAGATCGGGCCGGATACTGACCCGGTCCGGTTGATATCGATCAAGGACATGCGGCGCGCCTGTCGTCAAAGCGTCGCAGGACGCCTGTGTTGGCAGGGCAGGGCGCTGCCGCTATTGGATGAGACATGCTGTTCTGGGTCATAGCCGCAATCCTCACGCTGGGCGCAAGCCTGGCGGTGCTGCTGCCGCTGGCCGGCGGCGCCAAGGGTGCTTCGACCGGCAGCGATCACGATCTGGAAGTCTATCGCGACCAATTGGACGAGCTTGACCGCGACGCGGCGCGCGGCCTGATCCAGCCGGCGGAAGCCGAAGAGGCGCGCGCCGAAATCGCCCGCCGCATCCTTCGCCTGGACAGTGCCGGCCCGGCCGACAAGGCGGTGACGCGGCAGCCGTCAAGGGCAACACGTCTGGTCGCAACCGCTGCAGTATTGGTGGTTCCCCTGGTCAGCTGGGGACTCTACAGCCAGCTCGGCTCGCCCGATCTGCCGTCGCAACCGCTCAGTGAGCGGCTGGCCAAAAACCCCGCCGACAGTTCGGTGGACGAACTGGTGGCGCGCGCCGAGGCGCACCTTGCCGCCAACCCTGCGGATGGCCGCGGCTGGGACGTGCTGGCCCCGGTCTATCTGCGCATGCAGCGGTTTGCCGACGCAGTGACGGCCTATCGCAATGCCATTCGCCTCGATGGCGACAGCGCCGCCCGTCAGGCCGGTCTCGGCGAGGCGATCGCCAACGCCGCCGGCGGCATCGTCTCGGCGGAGGCACAAACCGCTTTCGAGGCGGCGCTGAAGCTCGATCCGGCAAATCCGAAGGCGTCCTTCTATCTGGCGATGGCGCTGGCGCAGGAAGGCCAGACCGACAAGGCCATTGCGGCCTGGCAAACCATGCTCGCCACGCTGCCGCCGGACTCGCCATGGCGCGGCGCGGTGCAGCAGGCCCTGGTGGAATCCGGCAATCGTGCCGTGGCGTCCGGACAGCCGGCGAAGGGCCCTGACGCCGCGGATGTCGATGCCGCTTCGTCGATGTCGCCGCAGGACAGGGAGGCGATGATCAACACCATGGTTGCCGGCCTCGACGAGAAACTGAAGCAAAATCCGCGCGACGCGGAAGGATGGATGAAGCTCGTTCGTTCCTATGTCGTGCTGGGCAAGGCCGACCAGGCACGCGACGCGCTCAATCGCGGTATCGCCGTCTTTGGCGCGGACAGTGACGAAGCGAAGAAATTCACCGCCTTTGCCGCTTCACTCGGCGTGACGGCGACGGAGTAGATCATGACGCGCAAACAGAAACGACTGTCGGTGATCGCCGGTGGGCTGGCGTTTCTCGGTGCCGCCACCGGTCTCACCTTCTATGCGCTCGGCCAGAAGGCCTCCTATTTCTACATGCCCGCCGACCTTACCACTGCCAGCCTGCAGCCGGGACAGCGCATCAGGCTAGGCGGCCTCGTCGAAAAGGGCACGATCGAGCGTGGCCAGGGTGCGACCGTCGCCTTTTCCGTCACCGACAAGCAGAAGTCGGTCAAGGTCACCTATACCGGCATCCTGCCCGACCTGTTCCGGGAAGAGCAGGGCGTCATCACCGAAGGCGCCTTCGGCCCGGACGGCACCTTTGTCGCCGACAGCGTGCTTGCCAAGCATGACGAAAACTACATGCCCAAGGAAGTGGCCGACGGCCTCAAGGCCAAGGGCGTGTGGCAGGAGAGCAAAAGTGAATAGCGAAAACCATCATGGTTGAAACCGGGCATTTCGCGCTGGTTCTCGCGTTCGCGCTGTCGCTGGTGCAGACGCTGGTGCCGCTGTTTGGCGCCCGCACCGACAACCAGAAGATGATGGCTGTCGGCGGTCCGGCGGCGGTGACCGGCTTTGCCCTGACCGCGCTGTCCTTCGCCGCACTGGCGACAGCCTATGCAAGCTCCGATTTTTCGGTGGCGAGTGTGTGGGAAAATTCGCATTCGCTGCAGCCGCTGATCTACAAGATCACCGGCACCTGGGGCAACCATGAAGGCTCGATGCTGCTCTGGGTGCTGATCCTGACCTTCTTCGGCGCGCTGGTCGCCGTATTCGGTTCCAATCTTCCGGCATCGCTGCGGGCCAACGTGCTGGCCGTGCAAGGCGCGATCGGCGCCACCTTCTTCCTGTTCATCCTGACCACGTCCAATCCGTTCATCAGGCTCAATCCGGCGCCCATCGAGGGCCGCGATCTCAACCCGATCCTGCAGGATCTCGGCCTCGCCATCCATCCGCCGCTGCTCTATCTCGGCTATGTCGGCTTCTCGATCTGCTTCTCCTTCTCGGTCGCCGCTCTCATTGAGGGCCGCATCGATGCGTCATGGGCGCGCTGGGTGCGGCCATGGACATTGGTCGCCTGGATGTTCCTCACCGGCGGCATCGCCATGGGCTCCTACTGGGCCTATTACGAGCTCGGCTGGGGCGGCTTCTGGTTCTGGGATCCGGTCGAGAACGCCTCCTTCATGCCGTGGCTGGCGGGCACCGCACTGCTGCATTCGGCGATCGTCATGGAAAAGCGCTCCGCGCTGAAGATCTGGACACTGCTGCTGGCGATACTAACCTTCTCGCTGTCGCTGCTCGGCACCTTCCTGGTGCGCTCCGGCGTGCTGACCTCGGTGCATGCCTTCGCCACCGATCCGACGCGCGGCGTCTTCATCCTTTGCATCCTGACGCTGTTCATCGGTGGCTCGCTGGCGCTGTTTGCCTTGCGCGCCTCGCGGCTGACGGCCGGCGGCCTGTTCCACCCGATCTCGCGTGAAGGTGCACTGGTCCTCAACAATCTGTTCCTGACCACGGCCGCGGCGACCGTGCTGATCGGCACGCTCTATCCGCTGGCCGTCGAAGCCCTTTCGGCCGACAAGATCTCGGTCGGCGCTCCGTTCTTCAATCTGACCTTCGGTCCGCTGATGGTGCCGCTGCTGGTCATGGTTCCCTTCGGGCCGCTGCTCGCCTGGAAGCGCGGTGATATTCTCGCCGTCGCCCAGCGCCTGATGGCGGCTTTCGCCGCGGCCTTTCTGGCCGTGCTGGTGACGGGGCTGTTCATCGATGGTGCGTCGGTGTTCGCCGCCCTTGGCGCCGGCCTTGCCTTCTGGCTGATCTGCGGCGCGCTCACCGATCTCGCCGTCAAATCCGGCTTTGGCAGTGTCGCGCCCGGCATCATGCTGCGGCGCTTCGCCGGCCTGCCGCGCTCGGTCTTCGGCACCACGCTCGCCCATCTCGGGCTCGGGCTGACGACGCTCGGCATCGTCGGCACGCTGTGCTTCGGCACCGAGAAGATCCTGTCGATGCATGCCGGCGAAACCGTCGAATTGTCGGGCCACACGCTGCGCTTCGAAGGGCTCTATCCGGCGCAAGGACCCAATTACAGCGAGGATCGCGGCCGCTTCGTGCTGCTCGGCGCCGACGGCGTCAGCGCGGCCGAAATCACCTCGGCCAAGCGCTTCTACCCGGTGCGTCAGATGACGACGACCGAGTCCGGCATCAAGACGATCTGGTTCAGCCAGCTCTATCTGTCGCTTGGCGACGAGGGCACCGACGGCTCCGTCGTCGTGCGCCTGTGGTGGAAACCGCTGGTGACGCTGATCTGGGGCGGCGGCCTGTTGATGATGGCAGGCGCGGCGATGTCGCTGCTCGACCGCCGGCTGCGTGTCGGCGCGCCCTCGCGCCGCCGCAAGCTTGCGGCATCGGCGAGCCTGCCATGACAGCCCGACTTTCGCTGGCCTCGCTTGTCCTGTTGTTGGCGCTGCTGTTTGCCGGCGTCGCCCAGGCGGTCAAGCCGGATGAGGTTCTCGCAGATCCGGCTCTGGAGGCGAGGGCGCGCTTGCTGTCCGAAGGCCTGCGCTGCATGGTCTGCCAGAACCAGTCGATCGACGAATCCGATGCCGACCTGGCGCGTGACCTGCGCATCCTGGTGCGCCAGCGCCTCGTCGCTGGCGACACCGACCAGCAGGTGATGGACTATGTCGTCTCGCGCTATGGCGAGTTCGTGCTGCTGAAGCCGCGCTTCAGCATGCGCAATGCCTTGCTGTGGGGTACGCCTGTCGTCCTGCTGTTGGTCGGCGGGATCTTCATCGTGCTGACCGCGCGCTCGCGCCGATCGCTGGCAACCAAGGCGTTGAGCATCGAGGAACAGGCGGCGCTGGATAGTATTCTGCGCCGCGACTGACAGCGGCCGGCGCCTGCCAACATTACAAAAGTTTCATGCACCGGAAATGGCGCCGTAATGTACGCCACTCTATTTCTCTTCACCCGAGGATGCCCATCGAAGAGCATCCCTTGAAAGAGGATACGAGACCCATGAATATTGCCCCCAATTCATATTCCCGCACCCGCAAGCGCTTGATGGCTGCTGCCGCGTCGCTGGCCATTGCCGGCGCCATCGGCTTTGGCGCCGTCACCACCGGAACCGCTCCCGTTCTGGCCGACGCCGTGCGGGTCGAGGCGCCGCAGGTGCCGGGCTTCGCCGATGTCGTCGAGCGCGTTTCGCCGGCTGTCGTCAGCGTCAAAGTCAAGGCCAAGATCGAGCCGGCCGCCGATGACGGCTCCGACCAGTCCGACGGTCAGGACGGCATGAACAATCTTCCCGACAATCCGCAACTGCGCCAATTCTTCAGGCAATTCCGCGGTTTCGGCGACCAGAATGGCCAGGGCCAGGACGGCATCCGCCGCTTCGGCCACCGCGACCGCAACAACGATCAGCCGCGGCCGGTCGCACAGGGCTCGGGCTTCTTCATCTCCGATGACGGCTACCTCGTCACCAACAACCACGTCGTCGAGGAAGGTTCGTCCTTCACCGTGGTGATGAATGACGGCAAGGAGCTTGATGCCAAGCTGATCGGCACCGACCCGCGCACCGATCTGGCCGTGCTCAAGGTCGATGGCGACGGCAAGTTCACCTATGTCGACTTCGCCGATGATTCCAAGGTTCGCGTCGGCGACTGGGTGGTGGCCGTCGGCAATCCGTTCGGCCTTGGCGGCACCGTCACCGCCGGCATCGTCTCGGCCCGTGGCCGCGATATCGGCGCCGGCCCTTATGACGACTTCCTGCAGATCGACGCCTCGGTCAACCGCGGCAATTCGGGTGGCCCGACCTTCAACCTTAACGGCCAGGTCGTCGGCATCAACACCGCGATCTTCTCGCCCTCGGGCGGCAGCGTCGGCATCGCCTTCGACATTCCCGCCTCGACCGCCAAGACGGTCGTGCAGGATTTGATGAAGAGCGGCAGCGTCGAACGCGGCTGGCTCGGCGTCGAGATTCAGCCGGTCACTTCCGACATCGCCGAATCGCTCGGTCTGAAGTCCGACAAGGGTGCGCTGGTTTCCAGCGCCCAGGACGGCGGCCCCGGCAAGAAGGCCGGCATCACCGCTGGCGACGTCATCACCCAGGTGGACGGCAAGGACGTCGATTCGCCGAAGGAACTCGCTCGCTTGATCGGCGCCTATTCGCCCGGCAAGCCGGTCGACGTCACGGTGTGGCGTGACGGCAAGAGCCAGTCGATCAAAATCGATCTCGGCAAGCTGCCGTCGAGCGACAAGCAGGCATCGGCCGACCAGCCGGCGGCTCCGGCGAAGGCCGACACTTTGGCCGATCTCGGACTCACCGTCACCAAGTCGGAAAACGGCAAGGGGCTGGTGGTGACCGATGTCGATCCCGACAGCGATGCCGCCGATCGTGGCATCCAGCCCGGCGACGTCATCACCTCGGTCAATTCGATGGAGGTAAACGGCACCGAGGACGTCACCAAGGCGATGGCCGATGCGGTCAAGTCCGGCCGCAAGGCGGTGCTGATGCAGATCACCCACGACGACAGCAATCGCTTCGTCGCGCTGCCTGTCGCCAAGGGCTGACCGGCCGTTTCGACTTTTCCCGTGCGGCGGTTTCAAACACCCCCGAGCCGCCGCATGGGAAAGCATGGAGCCCGAATGCGTTAGTCAGTCATCGTGTTCCGCTCCGGCGGCAGCGGGCCTCCCATCGCCCGCTGCCGCATTACCTCATGATGTCGCTCAAAAGTGCGAAGCGGTTTTTGCCCACGACAAAGAAGCATGTCGCCCAAAGTGTGTAGCGTCTTGGGGCAACATTCAGTGAAGGCCACAATGCATATGCCGGCCACTCAATCTTCCAGCGAAATCGCGTATAACGTCTCCATGAAGATTCTCGTCATAGAAGACGATCGCGAGGCGGCCGACTACCTGCAGAAAGCCTTTGGCGAGGCCGGGCACACGGCGCATGTCGCCGGCGACGGCGAAACCGGCTTCGCGCTCGCCGACGCCGGCGACTATGACGTGATGGTCATCGACCGGATGATGCCGCGCCGCGACGGCCTGTCGGTCATCGCCGGCCTGCGCTCCAGGGGCAACACGACGCCGGTGCTGATCCTGTCGGCACTCGGCGAGGTCGACGACCGCGTAACCGGTCTGCGTGCCGGCGGCGACGATTATCTGACCAAACCCTATGCCTTCTCCGAACTGCTCGCCCGCGTCGAGGTGCTGAACCGTCGCGCCAGCGCCAAGGAAGCCGAAACCATGTACCGGGTCGGCGATCTCGAACTCGACCGCCTGTCGCATTCGGTTCGCCGCGCGGCATCCGAGATCACGCTGCAACCGCGCGAGTTCCGGCTGCTCGAATATCTGATGCGTCACGCCGGCCAGGTGGTGACGCGCACCATGCTGCTCGAAAATGTCTGGGATTATCATTTCGATCCGCAGACCAATGTCATCGATGTTCACATCTCGCGGCTGCGCGGCAAGATCGAAAAGGGCTTCGACAAGCCGATCCTGCATACGATTCGCGGCGCCGGCTATATGCTGAAGGGCGGCTAAAGCCCCATGGCGTTGTCCATGCCCGCCATCATGAGGACAACGGCTGCCCGGTTATCGGCGCTTTATCTGCTGCTGTTCGCGCTTTGCGCGGTGCTGCTGGTCTTCTACATGACCTCGCTGTCGGCGCGCATGCTGACCGCGCAGACTCAGGAAACCATCAACGACGAAGTGCTCGGTCTCGCCCATGCCTATCAGCGCGGCGGCCTGCCGGTGCTGGTGCGCGTGGTCGAGCAGCGCTCCCGCCAGCCCGGCGCCAACCTCTATCTGATCGCCGATGCCAATGGCCAGATCCTGACCGGCAACGTGCAGAGCCTGGAGCCGGGCGTTCTCGAGATCGACGGCTGGACAACCGAGCCGTTCTCCTACCGCCGCTTTGGCGAAGGCGAGCTGGAGCGGCAACGCAATCCGGCGGCTGACCAGAACGCAACGCCAGCCGACCCGAACGACGTCCAGGTCGAAGGCGAGAAGGGCCACAACGCCATTGCGCTGGTGCTGCGCCTGCCCAACCAGATGATCATGCTGGTCGGCCGCGATCTCGGCGAGCCGGAGCGCTTCCGTGCCGTCATTCGCCGTGCCTTGATGCTGGCGCTGGGCATGATGGGGCTTGGCGGGCTGCTGATCTGGTTCTTCGTCGGCCGCGCCGCGCTGAAGCGCATCGACAGCGTGTCGGAGGCCAGCCGCCGCATCATGGGCGGTGACCTGACAGGCCGGCTGCCGGTCACCGGCGCGGGTGACGAGTTCGACCGGCTGTCGGAAAACCTCAATTCCATGCTGGCCAGGATCGCGACGCTCAACGAGGGGCTGAAGCAGGTTTCCGACAACATTGCCCATGACCTGAAGACGCCGCTGACCAGGCTGCGCAACCGCGCCGAAGCGACGCTTTCCGGCAAGCACAAGACATCAGACTACAGGCAGGCGCTGGAAGGCACGATTACCGAGTCCGATCAGCTGATAAAGACCTTCAACGCTATCCTGATGATCTCGCGGCTGGAGGCAGGCTATTCCTCCGAGAGCACCAGCCGGGTCGATCTGGCGGCCGCGGTGCGCGATGTCGTCGAGCTCTACGAGCCGGTGGCGGAGGAAGCTTGTGTGGTGATCGAGACCGCCGTGGAAGGTGACTTCGCCGTCAACGGCAATCGCGAGCTGATCGGCCAGGCGCTGTCGAACATCGTCGACAACGCCATCAAATATTCCACCGACGCGACCGACAAGCCCACGGTTCGGGTGGCATTGGAGCGCGTCGGCGGAGAGATCAGGCTCTCGGTGACCGACAATGGCCAGGGCATTCCCGACGATGCCGACCGCGCCAGGGCGACCGAGCGTTTCGTGCGGTTGGAGAAAAGCCGTTCGCAGCCGGGCTCCGGCCTCGGCTTGAGCCTCGCCAAGGCGATCATGACATTCCACAACGGACGGCTTGATCTTCTGCCTGTAAATCCCGGATTGTCCGTTGTCATGAGTTTTCCCGAACGGGAGAACATCTGATGGCGGTGAGGGCGGTCGTGCAACGGATCGAAACGGACTGGCTGTTGAAGCCGGCGGCAAGGCTCGAGCCGCTGGACGAAAGCCGTGCCCGGCGGGAACTGTCGGAGATCGCCTCCGCCGCCCACGACGAGGACTTGCCGCGGCTGGCGAAGTTCCTGGCCGGCGAGGGCGCCGCTCAGCATTTTCTCGCCGCTGTGTTCGACCTGTCGCCATTCCTGCGCGACACGGTGCGTCGCCGGCCGCAAATCCTCGACGCGCTGTTCGACGAGACGGTCGAGACCCGGCTGACGGCGATCCTGGCCGGGATCGACAAGGCGTCGCGCACCGAGACCGTCTCGGAATCGAGCCTGATGATGGAACTGCGCCAATCGAAGGCGGAAGCGCATGTCCTCATCGCGCTGGCTGATCTCGCCGGCGAGGCCGAGACGGCGCTGACGGTTCGGCGATTGAGCGATCTCGCCGATGCCTGCACGCGCGCCGCCGTCGATTTCCTGCTGCGCGACGCGCATCAGCAAGGCAAGCTCAGACTGCCCGACCCTCAGCAGCCGGCGCGGCAGTCGGGCTGGATCCTGCTCGGCATGGGCAAGCTTGGCGCGCATGAACTGAACTATTCCTCGGATATCGATCTTGTCGTTTTCTTCGATCCGGATGCACCGGCAATCGTCGATCCGCTCGATGCGACGGAACTGTTTGCGCGCCTGACCCGGCGGCTGGTCCGCATCCTGCAGGACCGCACCGAACACGGTTATGTCTTCCGCACCGATCTCAGGCTGCGGCCCGATCCCGGCTCGACGCCGCTGGCGATTCCGGTCGAGGCGGCGCTGCGCTACTATGAGGCGCGTGGCCAGAACTGGGAGCGCGCCGCCATGATCAAGGCGCGGCCCGTGGCCGGCGATCTCGCCGCCGGTGATGCCTTCCTGAGGGAGTTGCAGCCCTATATCTGGCGCAAATACATGGACTACGCGGCGATTGCCGATGTCCATTCGATCAAGCGCCAGATCCACGCCCATAAGGGCCACGGCGAGATCGCGGTGAAGGGCCACAACGTCAAGCTCGGCCGCGGCGGCATTCGCGAGATCGAGTTCTTCGTCCAGACGCAGCAGTTGATCGCCGGCGGCCGCTTCCCCGAACTGCGCGGCCGCGAGACCGTGCCGATGCTCGGCCAGCTGGCCGTGCGCGGCTGGATCACCGCCGATGCCCGCGACGCGCTCACCAAACAATACTGGTTCCTGCGGCGCGTGGAGCACGCCATCCAGATGGTCGCCGACGAGCAGACGCATATCCTGCCTGATAGCGACGAGGGGCTGGAGCGCATCGC
The DNA here is from genome assembly GCF_056402815.1 of Mesorhizobium sp. P3_B5. Lineage (NCBI taxonomy): Bacteria > Pseudomonadati > Pseudomonadota > Alphaproteobacteria > Hyphomicrobiales > Phyllobacteriaceae > Mesorhizobium > Mesorhizobium sp. P3_B5. The sequence continues at coordinate 183,297 of NZ_JBFUGR010000001.1, forward strand.
CCGCATGCTCGGTTTTGCCGACGCGGCGGCCTTTGCCGAGGCATTCCGAGCCGCGCTGCATCAGGTCGAGCGCCACTATGCGGCCCTGTTCGAAACCGCACCCGAACTCTCGGCCGGCATCGGCAATCTGGTCTTCACTGGCGATGTCGACGACCCCGACACGTTGAAGACCTTGAGCGGCCTCGGCTTTCAGCGGCCAAGCGACATTTGCCGCGTCATCCGTGGCTGGCACTTCGGCCGCTACCGGGTCACCCGGTCGGCGGAAGCACGCGAGCGGCTGACTGAGCTGGCGCCAGCGCTGCTGCAGTCCTTTGGCCAGACCCGCAGGGCAGACGAAGCGGTGATGCGCTTCGACGAGTTCCTCGCCGGCCTGCCCGCCGGCATCCAGTTGTTTTCGCTGCTGCAGTCCAATCCGGCGCTGCTCAAGCTGATGGCGACGATCATGGGCGCGGCCCCCAGGCTGGCCGCGATCATCACCCGACGCCCGCATGTCTTCGACGGCCTGCTCGATCCGGCGTTGCTCACCGAATTGCCCAACCGCGCCTATTTGTCGGCGCGGCTTTCCGCCTTCCTCGAAGGCGACAGAGCCTATGAGGACGTGCTCGACCGCTTGCGCATCTTCGCCTCGGAGCAAAAATTCCTGATTGGCGTCAGGCTGCTTGCCGGATCGATCGATCCGGCCCGTGCCGGCCGCGCCTTTTCCGATCTCGCCGATCTCACCATCGAAGCAGCCATGCTGGCGGTCACCGCCGAATTCGCGCGGCGCCACGGCCGCATCGCCGGCGGCACGGTTTCGCTGCTTGGCATGGGCAAGCTCGGCAGCCGCGAACTGACGGCGGGCTCCGATGTCGATCTGATCCTGCTCTACGATCACGACGCCGACGCCGACGAGTCCGACGGCGACAAGCCGCTCGCGCCATCGCATTACTACACCCGCATGACGCAGCGGCTGATCGCTGCCGTCTCCGCGCCGACGGCCGAGGGCGTTCTCTACGAACTCGATCTTCGCCTGCGGCCATCCGGCAACAAGGGACCGGTCGCCACCCATATCGATGCCTTCAAGAAGTACCAGCGCCAGGAGGCCTGGACCTGGGAGCACATGGCGCTGGTGCGAGCCCGTGCCATTGGCGGCGACGCAGCACTTTGCGCCGAGGTCGAGGCCGAGGTGGCGGCGGTGCTCGCTCTACCGCGCGATGGGACCAAGGTGATGGCCGAGGCAAGCGAGATGCGTGCGATGATCGAGAAGGAGAAACCGCCACGCGATCTCTGGGACATCAAGCTGATCCCCGGTGGTCTCATCGATCTCGAATTCATCGCGCAGGTGGCGGTGATCACGGGAAAGGTCGAAGCCGGCCGCCGTGCGACCGGGACAACCGAAATCCTGTCCCGCCTGGCGCCGGATTTTGCTGAAGTCCAGGTCCGGCAGGAGCTTGGTGAAGCCTACGCGCTCTATCTGGCGCTGACCCAGATGACGCGGCTCTGCCTCACCGGCGTGTTCGAGCGCGACGATGTTCCGCCTGGGCTCTCGGATCTGCTTCTGGCGGTCACCGACCTGCCGGATTTCGGTGTGCTGGAAGCACACCTCAAAGAGACGTCGCAAAGGGTCAGAAAGGAATTTGACCTTCTGCTTCGTACGAAACGACCGTGACGGCAACGGCCGCACGTTCTGTTTCGAGCATCGGGGGTGACGATGCAACAGGAGAAGACCATGAGAACGACAACCAGACTTGCAATCGCTTTCGTCGCCCTGGCCGGCGCCGCCGGCTCGGTGGCCTATGCCGACGAACACTACGGCGGCGGCGGGCCGCGTCACGGCATGATGATGCGCCTCGACAAGGCAATGAAGGATTCAAACGGCACCATCACCTTCGACCAGTTCTCCGACGCCATGAACGATCGGCTGAAGAAGATCGTCGCCGACAATGGCGGCAAGCTGACCGTGGCGCAGCTCGCTGACGCGCTGGAGAAGGCGCGCTTCGAGCAGATGGCCAAGCGCATCATCGCTCGCTACGACTCCAAGGGCGACGGCACGCTGACGACCGACGACATCACCAGCCGTGAGAAGAAGGTCTTTGCCATGCTCGACAAGAACAATGACGGCAAGATCGAAAAGAGCGAACTGCCGAAAGGCGGCCGTATGGGCCATCGCCGCCAATGGGGCGGCGGCGGCGGCGACGACAGCATGCAGTAAATCGGTGACAAAGCTCCGGCGGTGCGAGCCGCCGGAGCCGTATGCTTCACGCCTACAAATGCGGGCGGCAGCGAAACGCCCTTGGTTACTCGGTTCGCTGAATCCGGCTGAGCGTTCGGCTCTTATGGGCCGCTAAAATCCGGTCGCGCAGATAGGCGTAAAAGCGCGGCGGCAGCATGCCATAGTCGAACCGGGATGGCCTGCTCCCCGCAATGGGTCTGAGATCGGGACCCGGCCAGAGGAAATTATTGGCTTCGGTCACGATGATCCACGATGGCATACCATCGAGTCCGAGATGGGCCTTTAGCAGCGCGGGTATTTCTATTGCGTTGGCAGGATCAGCCGGAGCCGAGTGCGTGATCGGAACCACCGTTACGACCTCACGGCCCTCTACGATCTGACGGGCGGCGACAATTGCGCAGGGTCGGCTCTTGCTGCCTTCTTCTGCACCCTTTTCGTGTTGTCTCGCCCAGAGGTACGAATAGGAAATCACCAGCCCGGGGACAGGCTTGGGCAGGCTCACGGCGTCCAGTCTTTGAGTATTGCGTCAAGCCCGGCATATTGGCTGGGGACGGCACTTTCGGCGATGGCGTTCAGCGTCTCGTCGTCCAGCTCCTCGACGGGACGCGCGACCCGTCCCTTGATCAGAACCTCAAACATTGCCGCCGACAAGAGTACCGTGTGGGTCCGGCCGTTCTTCGTGATTGCGACCGGCGTACGCTGGGCGGCGTCCTGAAAGCGTCCCACATTCTGCTGGAATTCAGTCGAGGTCACTCGCATGACAAAACCTCTCTTTTTATCTATAATAGATAAAGTAGATAACTTTGTCAAAATTTACCCGCGTCTTCTTCGGGCCTGAGCGGCTGCGGGGATGGCTGCTAAGTCTTTCAGGCGGCGGCCTTCACCGGTTGCGACGACTTCTTGATCGGGATGCGCACCGACACGATCGTGCCGACGCCTTCGGTCGAGCGGATTTTGAGCGCACCGCCCTGCAGCTCGGCCAGCGAGCGCGAGATGGCGAGGCCAAGGCCAGAGCCGGCATGGCTCTTGGAGAACTGGTTCTGCACCTGTTCGAACGGCCGGCCGAGCTTGCCCAGCGCCTCCTTCGGAATGCCGCAGCCATTGTCCTCGATGGTCAGCACCAGCGCGCCGGATGTGTTGCGCGCGCGCACCGAAATGTGGCCGCCCTGGCCGGTGAACTTCACCGCATTCGATAGCAGGTTGATGGCGATCTGCTTGATCGCCCGGCGATCGGCGAACAGCGTCATCGCATCGGCGATGCGGGTTTCCACCGTGATCGATTTTTCCGCCGCTTGCAGCGAGACGACGCGCACCGTCTCCTTGATCAGCGGACAGAGATCGATTTCCTCGCGGTCCATCGAGAACTGGCCGGCCTCGATCTTCGACATGTCGAGGATGTCGTTGATGACGCCCAGCAGGTATTTGCCGCTGCCGTTGATGTCGGTGGCATATTCCTCGTAGCGCGATGAGCCGAGCGGCCCGAACAGGCCTTGTTCCATCAGTTCCGAAAAGCCGATGATGGCATTCAGCGGCGTGCGCAATTCGTGGGACATGTTGGCCAGGAACTCGGATTTGGCTCGGTTCGCCGCCTCGGCGCGCTCGGTTTCCTTCATGTATTTGCGATTGAGCTCGACAAGTTCGCGCGACCGCTCTTCCTCCGCGCGCCGGGCAAGGCTGAGATCGTGGATGGTCGCCATCAGCCGGCGCTCGCTGTCGACCAACTTCTCCTGGTGCAGCTTGATCTGGGTGATGTCGGAGCCGACCGAGACGGTGCCGCCGTCGCGGGTGCGCAATTCATTCACCTGCAGCCAGCGGCCATCTGCCAGCTGCCGCTCGAAAGTGGCGCCGCCTTGTGGGCCATTGCTGTTGGCAAGCCGCCGTTCCGAGGCGAAGGCCAGCATGCGTTCTTCCAGTACGGCGCGCGAGGCGCCCGGCATCACGTCGCGGTCCGACAGGCCGTTGTCCTGCTGGTATTTGGAATTGCACATGATCAGCCGCTGGGTGGCATCCCACAGCACGAAGGATTCGTTGATGTTCTCGATGGCGGTGCGCAACCGCAGGTCCGCCGCCTCGGAGCGCAGCGCCAGGTGCCGTTGCTCGGTGACGTCGACGGCGATGCCGATCAGCTGGATCTCCGGCGCTTCCGGGTCGATCACTTGCGCTCTTGCGCGCATCCACACCCATTGGCCGTCGGCATGGCGCATGCGAAACACCTGGTCGATATGGTCGATCTCGCGTTCGACGATCCGGTTGGCAAGCTGGAAGAGGTCGCCGTCCTCGGGATGGATGATCTCGTCGACCTCGCCGAACGACAGCATGGTGTCGCAGGGCTCGTAGCCCAGCATGTCGTACATCGAGCGCGACCAGTACATCTTGCCGCGCACCATGTCCCAGTCCCAAAGGCCGCAGCGGCCGCGAACCAGCGCCATGTCGATGCGCTGGTGCGCTTCGAGGTAGATACGGTCGGCTGTCTGGGCGCGCGATGCCTGGCCGAAATAGGCGTAGAGGATGATGATCAGCACACCGGCCGTCAGCACGAACAGGGTGACGTTGAGCGAGACCGTCTTGCGCCAGGTATCGAAGATCGCTTCCTGCGGCACCAGCACCGCCGCGGCATTCTTCCTGTCCTTGGTCAGGCTGACCGCGGCAAACCAGTCCTGCCCGCCGATGCTGACATTCATAACCCCGGCACGGTCGCCGAACATGAACAGCGGCTGGCCGCCCTGGACGAGGCCGTCGAGCGATCGTCCCTGCCAGCCTGTCGTCAGTGGCGACACCGCTACGATCTTGAAGGCGCCGTCGGTAATGGCAAGCACATGGCTGCGGCCCATTGCGCCCTGGCGGCTGGTGTTCTCCAGAAGGTCCTGGACGGCGCCGGAGGCGGCATTCGGATCGGCGGCGATCGCGCTGGCGATTTGGCTGGCGGCCAGCGACAGGATCGCCTTGGCGTCGCGCTCGACATCGTCGCGCTCGTTCATCAGCGACAGGACCCGCAGCGCCGCTATGACGATCAGAAAGGTGATGATGAGAGCCGGTATCGATCGGCGCAGCAGCGGCTCGGCTGCCAGCAGCCGCCGGTAGGCAGGTTCGGCGATGAGCCGCGTGTTGCCGGCGAGACCGTCGCCTCGCGCCTCGCGCCGTTCAAAAGCCGTCCCTTCGGGCGCGCCCCACGCGTCCGCCTTGGCCATAAATGGCACTCCCCGAATTTCCGTACGCTTGACGATCCGGCAACACCGCACTTCCGAATCGTCTGTAAAGAATCAAAGGTGATTCGCCTTGTCCATAGGCGCGGGGAAAAAAGATTAAAAATTGATTGAAATAATGCCGAAGCTGCCAATCTCCCTCTGTGGGGCACGCGACTGTCGACTAGCAAGCTTCCCCAAGGACTTCGTTGACAGAATGTAGTTTATAAACTACATTTGCCCATGATCGATCTAAAGCAGACCGAAACGTTCCGAAAGTGGTGGACACGGCTAAAGGATGAACGCGCCCGAGGTGCGATCTTTGCCCGGCTCGACCGTCTTGCCTATGGCCATCCGGGAGATGTCGAGCCTGTGGGGGAAGGGATAAGCGAGTTGCGTATCCACTACGGCCCCGGCTACCGCGTCTATTTTCAGAAGCGAGGGAGCACAATAATCGTCCTCCTTTGCGGCGGCGACAAAGGCACCCAGAAGAAGGACATCAAAACAGCCAAGCGGCTAGCGAAAGAATGGAGTGAATGACATGGCTGAAAAACTGACGACCTTCGATCCGGCTGAAGGCCTGACCTCCGATGAGGCGATTGCGGCATTTATGGTGGAGGCATTTGCTTCGGAAGATTCAGGCTATATCGCGCATGCGCTGGGTGTGGTGGCCCGCGCCAAAGGCATGGCGCAAATAGCGAGCCAAACGGGACTTTCGCGCGAACAGCTTTATCGCTCGTTCAGCGAGAACGGCAACCCGACCCTGAAAACAACGATAGCAGTGATGAAGGCCCTTGGGATCGAGTTGACCGCAAAGGCACAGCCTCATCAGCCGGGCCTGGTTTGAAGGACACACTCGAAATAGGCGTGCCATCGATCGCGCGAGCCGCTTAGGCTGGCGAGAGATTGCGCCTACGCCAACGTCCGCTCCACAATATCCCGCAAATCGGCCGACAGGTTCTCGCCATTGGCGATCGACAGCAGCGCTTCCCTTGCCTTGGCCTGGCGGCCGGGCTCAAGCGCGCGCCATGACCTGAGAGCCGTCGCCAGCCTCGCCGCCACCTGCGGGTTGCGTTTTTCGACCTCCAGAACGGTTTGCGAAAAGAACCGGTAGCCTTCGCCGTCGGCGCGGTGGAAGCCGGTCTGGTTGGCGCTGGAAAACGTGCCGATGAGTGAGCGGACCCGGTTCGGGTTGGCCATCGAGAAGGTGGGGTGACTGGTCAGCGCGCGCACCGCGTCGACGGTTTGCGGACCCGGCACGCTGGCCTGGATCTGGAACCATTTGTCCATGACCAGCGCATCGGACCCATATTTCGCCTCGAAATCCGCCAGCGCCTTGACCGCCTCGGGCGCACCATGATGACGGTGCGCAAGCACGGTGAGCGCGGCGGCGCGGTCCGTCATGTTGGTCGCGGCCCGGAAATGCTCGGCGGCAAGTGTTGCACAGCCCGGAAGCAGCGCGAGATAATCCAGCAAGGTGTTGCGCAGCGCCCGTCGCCCGGCGCTGGCCGCGTCCGGGCTGAACGGGCGGTCGTCGGCAAGGCGATCGTAGAGACTGGCGAAGGTGTCCCGGTTCGCCTTGGCAATCGCCAGCGCCAGCGCCTCGCGACCCGAGAAGATGGCGTCGGGATCGATGCTCTTGCCGATGTCGCGGGCAATGTCGGACTCGCCGGGAAGCGATAGCGCCAGCGCCCGATAGGCCGGCTCCAGTGTCTCGTCGCCGGCGATCTTGCCGGCAAGCCCGGTCAGTCGGGCGGTGAATTCGGGTCGCTTGCCGCCAAGGGTCTGGCGGAAGGCGGCGATCAGCGCATCGGTCAGCAGCGTGTTGAACGCTTGCCAGCGCGAGAAGGCGTCGGTGTCATGGGCGGCCAGGAAGAACTGGTCGTCGGCCCTCTGCTCGACCGAAAGCGTTATCGGCGCCGAAAAGCCGCGGTTGAGCGACACCGCCGGGCGCTCGGCAACGCCGGAAAAGCGCACCATGTGCCGGCGCTTGCGGATATGGATGACGCCATCCTCGACGACAGCGCCTTCGACGCCGCGCCAGGCAACCGGCTTGCCGCCGGCGCCGACCAGGCCGAAGGCCAGCGGAATGTGCATCAGCCGCTTGCGGCTTTCCGACGGTGTCGGCGGCACCGACTGTTCGATTTCGAGCGTGAATTCCTGCGCCGAGGCATTGTGCGTCGAGCTGACAGTCAGATTGGGCGTGCCCGCTTGGTGGTACCACAGCGAAAACTGCGACAGGTCGCGGCCGGAGACATCCTCGAACACCTTGACGAAATCCTCGATCGTCGCGGCCTCACCGTCATGGCGCTCGAAATAAAGGTCCATGCCGGCGCGGAACGTTTCGGCGCCGAGGATGGTGCGGATCATGCGCACCACTTCCGAGCCCTTTTCGTAGACCGTCGCCGTGTAGAAATTGTTGATCTCGCGGTAGCGGCGCGGCCGCACCGGATGCGCCAGCGGCCCTTGGTCCTCGGGAAACTGGTGCGCGCGCAGCGTACGCACTTCGGCAATGCGCTTGACCGCCCGCGAGCGCTGGTCGGCGGAGAATTCGTGATCGCGAAAGACCGTCAGCCCTTCCTTCAGGCAAAGCTGGAACCAGTCGCGGCAGGTGATCCGATTGCCGGTCCAGTTGTGGAAATACTCATGCGCGATGATCGCCTCGATATTGGCGAAATCGGCATCCGTCGCCGTCTCCTGGTCGGCCAGCACATATTTGTCGTTGAAGATGTTGAGGCCCTTGTTCTCCATGGCGCCCATGTTGAAGTCCGACACGGCGACGATGTTGAAGACGTCGAGGTCGTATTCGCGGCCGAATGCCTCTTCGTCCCATTGCATCGACCGCTTGAGCGCGTCCATGGCGTAGCCGGCGAGCCGTTCCTTGCCCGGCTCGACATAGATGCCGAGCTCGACCGTGCGGCCTGACATGGTGACGAAACTGTCGGCGAGTTTGCCAAGCGCGCCGGCCACCAGTGCGAACAGATAGGACGGCTTGGGGAAGGGGTCGTGCCATCCAGCATAGTGCCAGCCGTCGGCAAGCGCGCCGCTGTCGGCCGGGTTGCCGTTGGAGAGGAGCAGCGGCGCCTCATCGCGCTTTGCCTCGATGCGCACCGTATAGACGGACAGGATATCGGGGCGATCGAGGAAGTAGGTGATGCGACGAAAGCCTTCTGGCTCGCATTGCGTGCAATAGACGTTGCTCGAACGATAGAGGCCCATCAGCGCCTCGTTGCGCGCCGGCGCCAGTTCGGTTTCGATGAGCAGTTGGAAGCGGGTCGTTGCCGGTGGCTGAAGGATGGTCAACTGATCCGGCGTGGCCAGAAAATCGGCCGGCGCAAGTTCGTGGCCGTCGATGGCGACACGAATGAGCGTCAGCCCGTCGCCGTCCAGCAGCAGCGGCACTAAGGCCGCCACGCCGTCGCGGCGTTCGATCGTCAGCACGGCGATGACGCGCGTTGCCTCTGGCGAAAGGCGGAAAGTGAGGCTGGTTTCCGGAATGAGATAATCGTTGGGGCGATAGTCTTCGAGCTTGAAGACCTGGCCGGTATCGGTACGCATTCCCTAGGTTTTCCTGTCGATTTCCGTGGCGAAAAGTGTGTCCGCTGGTCCAAAAAAGTTGAAGTCCGCGCTCTTTACACGAAACGGTCCCTCGACAAAACTGCGGCAATGCCTATTTCAGGCGTTCGCTTTCCAATCATCATCGTGAGGCATGCATGACCGTGGTCACACCGAAATTCGGCATGGGCGCTTCTGTGCTGCGTCGCGAGGACCAAGCCTTCATCAAGGGTGAGGGCCGTTACACCGACGATATCCGGCCGGAAGGCCTGCTGCACGGCTATGTCCTGCGCTCGCCGGTGGCCAAGGCAAGCTTCAGCATCGGTTCGCTCGAGGCCGCCAAGGCGGCGCCCGGCGTCCATCTGGTGCTGACCGATGCGGATCTCACCCATCTCGGCAAGCTGAAATCCGGCGTCATGCAGAAACAGCCGGACGGCACCAGGGCGCCGACCCGCGACATCCCGATCCTGTGCCGCGACCGGGTCAATTATGTCGGGGACGCCGTCGCCTTCGTCGTCGCCGACAGCCGCGCGCTGGCGCAGGACGCGGCCGAGCTGATCGACGTCGACTATGATGGCGAAGATGCCGCGTCAGGCACGGCAACGGCGCTTGCCGAAGGCACGCCGCTGGTCTGGCCGGAACTCGGCTCCAACCGCGCCTTCACCTATCACATCGGTGACAAGGCGAAGACCAAGGCGGCTTTCGCCAAGGCCGCCACCGTCAGCCGCATCGAATTTGTCAACAACCGGCTGGTCTGCAACTATATGGAACCGCGCTCGGCGATCGGCGAGTGGAAGGCCGACGAGAACCGCTTCGTGCTGACCACCGGGTCTCAGGGCGTGCATTCCATGCAGTACATCCTGGCCGACCTGTTCAAGATCAAGAAGGATCAGCTGCGCGTGATAACGCCGGACGTCGGCGGCGGCTTCGGGCCGAAAGCCTTTGTCTATCGTGAACATCCGCTGGTGCTCGAGGCGGCGAAGCGGCTTGGCCGTCCTGTGAAATGGGCCGGCGATCGCACGGAGCATTTCCTCACCGACGCGCAAGGCCGCGACAATGTCGTGACCGCTGAAATGGCGCTGGACAAGGATGGCCGCTTCCTCGGCATGAAGGTCGATTTGCGCGCCAATATCGGCGCCTATCTCTCGCAATACGGGCCGTTTATCCCCTATATCGGCGTCACCATGTCGACCGGAGTCTACGACATCCAGGCGCTAGACGTGTCCGTGACCGGCCTCTACACCAACACCTGCCCGGTCGACGCCTATCGCGGCGCTGGCCGCCCGGAAGCGGCATTCCTGCTGGAAAAGCTGGTCGACGCCTGTGCCCACGATCTTGGCCTGCCGGTCGAAGAGATCCGTAGGCGCAATTTCATCCGGCCCGAGCAATTCCCCTACCGCACTCAGACCGGCCGTCTTTACGACACCGGCGAATTCGAAGGTCACATGAACCGCGCCATCGAGCAGGCTGAATGGAAAGCATTTCCCGAACGGGTGGCGCAGTCGAAGGCGACTGGAAAGATCCGTGGCATCGGCATGGCCACCTACATCGAGGCCTGCGCCTTCCCGGGTTCGGAACCGGCCTTTGTCGAACTCAACGGCGACGGCACAGTGACGCTGAAGATCGGCACCCAGACCAACGGGCAGGGCCATGCCACCGCCTATGCGCAGTTTCTCTCGGAAAAGCTCAATCTCGATATCGACAAGATCCATGTCCGTCAGGGCGACACCGACGAATTGAAGGCCGGCGGCGGCACCGGCGGCTCGCGCTCCATCCCGCTTGGCGGTGTATCGGCTTCCCGCGCTGGCGAGGATCTGTCCAACAAGATCAAGCGCATCGCCGCCGACGAACTGGAAGCCTCGGCCGGCGACATCGAACTGTCAGACGGCGTTGCCCGCATTGTCGGCACTGACCGCACGATCGATTTTTCAAGCATCGCCAAAGCCGCCAAGAACCCGGATGATCTCAAAGGATTTGGTGAATTCGTCCAGGACGAATGTACCTATCCGAACGGCACCCACATCTGCGAGGTCGAGATCGATCCCGACACCGGCACCACCGACATCGTTCGCTACACCATCGTCGACGATTTCGGCGTCACGGTGAACCCAGTCCTGCTGGCCGGCCAGGTGCATGGCGGCGTCGTCCAGGGCATCGGCCAGGCGCTGACCGAGGAGACCATTTATGGCGAGGACGGGCAGCTTTTGACGGCGAGCTTCATGGACTATGCCATGCCGCGCGCCGACGATTTTCCGTTCTTCCATTTCGAGACCCGCAACGTGCCCTCGACCACCAATGCGCTAGGTATCAAGGGCGCTGGCGAAGCCGGCACGATCGGCTCGACGCCGGCAGCGCTCAACGCCGTGACCGACGCACTGCATCGCGCCTATGGCATCAGGCACATCGACATGCCGGCAACGCCGGCGCGCATCTGGGCGACGATCCAGGAAGCAACAAGACAGTGACAGCGAGGCCAGGGGGCCACGCGGCCGAGAAACTGTCCGATCATCCCGGTCGCGTGCTGACCGGGATTACGCTCAAAGTCATGTCGGTGGCGGTCTTTGTCGGCATGCAAACCTGCATCAAGGCGGCCGGCACTTTGCCTGCCGGTCAGATCGTCTTTTTCCGCTCCTTCTTCGCCATCTTCCCGATCATTGCTTTTCTGGCCTTCAGGGGAAAACTGGGCACGGCGTTTGCGACCAAACGTCCGCTCAACCACATTGCGCGCGGCGTCGTCGGCGTCTGCGCCATGGGGCTTGGCTTCTTTGCGCTGACCAGGCTGCCGCTGCCGGATGCGATCACGCTGAATTACGCGCAGCCTTTGCTGGTGGTGGTGTTCAGTTCGCTCGTTCTCGGTGAAGCCATCCGCGTCTATCGCTGGAGCGCGGTCGCGGTTGGCCTCGTCGGCGTGCTGATCATATCCTGGCCGGAACTGACGCTGCTGAGCTCAGGGGCGGCACTCGGCGACCAGGAAGTGATCGGCGTCATCGCCGCGCTTGTCTCCGCGGCGATTTCCGCCAATGCCATCCTGCTGGTCCGCAACCTCGTCCAGACCGAAAGGACGGCGACCATCGTGCTGTGGTTTTCGGCGACGGCAAGTGTGATGGCGCTGCTATCGCTGCCCTTCGGCTGGCAGGCGCTGACGCCGCCGCAGGCGGGTCTGCTCGTGACCGCGGGCTTCTGCGGCGGGCTGGCGCAGATCTTGATGACGGCAGCCTATCGCCATGCCGAAGCCTCGGTCGTGGCGCCGTTCGAATACACCTCGATGATCCTCGGTGTTGTCGTCGGCTATTTCGCTTTCGGCGATGTCGCCACCATCAACACGCTCGTCGGCGGCGTGATCGTCGTCGCCGCCGGCATCTTCATCATCTGGCGCGAGCGCCAGCTTGGCCTGGAGCGCACCCGCACCCGAAAGGCGGCGCCGCCTCCGGAGTGATCAGGAGCGTTCGGCTCGCTCCTTCGCCAATCGCACCAGCACCGCTCGCGTCTGTTCGTCAGCGGGAAAGAAAGACTCGATCGCCAGTTCCGACAGCGTCACGTCGAGAGGCGTGCCGAACACGGTGATGGTGCTGATGAAGGACAGCACTTGATCGCCATGCGCTAGCCGCAACGGGTGCACGATGGCGTTCGGCTCGACCGGAACCGGCCGGCTGCCTTTCAAGCCGGACGGGTAGGTTCGCAGCTCTTGCTCCAGTTCGACCAGGATCGGATCGCCGGAGGCATCGTTCTGGTGTTTCAGCCGCTCGAGCAGATGGGTGCGCCATTCCGCGAGGTTGACGATGCGCGGCGCGATGCCGCCGGGATGCAGGCTGAGCCGCAGCACATTGACCGGCGGCGCCAGCAGCGAAGGCTCAGCCACGTCGGCCAGGAACGGACCGATGGCGGCGTTGGCCGAAACCAGGTTCCAGTGGCGGTCGACGGCCAGCGCCGGGAACGGCTCATGCCCCTTGAGCACGATGTCGACGGCCGCCATAGCCGGCGCCAGCGTTGCGTCGCCGAGCGACCGTTCGCCGAAGCTCGGGGCAAAGCCCGCCGCCAGCAGCAGCTGGTTGCGTTGCCTCAGTGGGATCGACAGCTGTTCGGCAAGATGCAGCACCATCTCGCGCGAGGGCGCCGCGCGGCCACTCTCGACGAAGGAGAGATGCCGCTGCGAAATCTCGGCCTCCATGGCGAGGTCGAGCTGGCTCATGCGCCGGCGCGTGCGCCACTCGCGGATAAGGCTGCCGGCGGAGGTTTGGGCTGTTGTCATGGGAAATGACTAGGCCGGGGGCGGGCGTATTTCAATTACCTCTGGGGTTATGGCGAAGGCCGAGGTGACATCTGATCTCCCCCCTTGTGGGGGAGATGCCTGGCAAGGCAGAGGGGGGCGCTGTCCCGCCGACCTGCCACGTATCGGAGCCGTTTCGCTGGGCGAAAGAGGGGTTGCGAGGCTGGCATTCCTTCTCGCTCCCCTCTGTCCTGCCGGACATCTCCCCCACGAGGGGGGAGATTGACTAGTTACCCAATCCCCGCAGTTTCACCTTCACCTCAAGAAAATCCCGCCAAGCCAGCTTCTTGTGCGCGGGCGTCCGCAACAAGTAGGCCGGATGCAGTGTCGGCATGGCCGGAATGGCAATGCCCGAAGCCGTGGTGTGGACGCGCCAGTTGCCGCGCAGCCGCAAGATGCCTTCGCTGGTGTTGAGCAAGGTTTTTGCCGAAGGGCCGCCGAGATTGACCAGCACCTTCGGATTGACCAGCTCGATCTGCCGCTCGATGAACGGCCGGCAGATCTCGGTCTCGTGCGGTGTCGGCGTGCGGTTGCCTGGCGGGCGCCAGGGAATGACATTGGCGATGTAGACCGAGGTCCGGTCGAGGCCGATCGCCGCCAGCATGCGGTCGAGCAGCCGGCCCGAGCGGCCGACGAAGGGCAGGCCCTCGAGATCCTCGTCGCGGCCGGGCGCTTCGCCGACCAGCATCACCGAAGCTTCAGGATTGCCGTCGGCGAACACCAGGTTCTTGGCGGTGAATTTGAGGTTGCAACCGTCGAATGCCGCCATGTGCTGGCGAAGCTCGTCAAGGGTTGCCGCCGTTGTCGCCAGCTGCCGCGCCAGTGCCGCTTGCGCCTCGTCGGGCACCGTAGCCGTGGTGGCCGGCGCGCGCGCCGGCGCATCCGGCAAGCTGCTGGCTTCGCCACGCGACAGGCTCGTCGAGCGTGGCTGTGGGGCGGCCTCACCGGCAGGCGCGGCTGTCACCGGTGCCCGCTCAGGCGGCTTCGGCGCCGCCTCGGCAAACCGGTTCACCGGCTGCTCCTCAAGCGCCTCATCGACGCCGGCGCTGGCGTAGAAGGCCAGGATGTCGGCGATGTCGGTCGGGCTGTTGGGGGAGGCGGCAGTCATGCCGCGCACATTCGTCCGGCGAGCGGCAATTTGCAAGTTCAGCCAGTTGGTATGCGCGGATCCTGTACCAGATAGAACGTCCAGCGCGGCGTGTAGTCGGTGATCAGGAATTCGAAGCTGCCGGTCTTCAGCGGGTCGATCTTGCCGTTCTTGAACAGCAAGCGGTCATAGGGTTCGAAGTCGCGGTCGAAATCGGCAAAACTGCTCGACCGGATGTTGTCGGGCGTCTTGTTGCGCTGGTCGAACGACAGGCCGTCGCCGAACACGCTCGGCCGGTCGAGGATTTCCTGCAGCTCGAACTGGAACTCGACCCAGGCCTGGCCGCTGTTGTTGAGCACGTCGATGCGCATGTACATGACGCCGTTGGCGAAATCGCCGGCAGCGCCGAAGGCCTGGATCGGCTTCGTCGTGCGGATGGTCAGCGTTACCGGCGTCGCCGAATTCAGCTCTTCGGTGATGACCAGCGGATCCTCCTTCGTGCCGGTGCCCGAAGCCCCGGTGATACGGAAGCCGCCAAGCTCATCGGAAAAGGAATAGGCTCCGGTCGCCCACACTTTTACCTGATCGGCATGGGCGCTTATGGGCGCCAGCGTCGAAAGGGCCAAAAGCAGCACGCGGCACATCCGGCCGGGCGTGGAAAAAAAGCGCGTCGATGAAAAGCCGGATGGCTCAGGAATGCGCATGGCGCGAAGTATGGCCGATATCCAAGCCGTCGAACAATTAAAATGTGGGAATTGCTTGCAGGCGGGGACGAAACGGATGTTATCCGCGACTTTTTGGCGAAATCGGCATTGTCACGTCCGCGCCGGTTTCCTGTCGCGGATTGATGCGCTATGCAGCGCATGAGCCAGCAAGATGCGTCAGTGCAGTAAGCCAGCGCGGAGGGGTTGATGAGCGATATCGAACGCGAAAGCATGGAATTCGACGTGGTCATCGTCGGCGCCGGCCCGGCAGGGCTGGCCGCCGCGATCCGTCTCAAGCAGGTCAACCCCGAGCTTTCCGTCGTCGTGCTGGAAAAGGGTGGCGAGGTTGGCGCCCACATCCTGTCCGGCGCCGTCGTCGATCCGATCGGCATCGACCGGCTGTTGCCGGGCTGGCGCGAGGACGAGGGACATCCCTTCAAGACGCCGGTCACCGACGACCATTTCCTGGTGCTCGGGCCTGCCGGCTCATTCCGTCTGCCCAATTTCCTGATGCCGCCGTTGATGAACAATCACGGCAACTACATCGTCTCGCTCGGCAATGTCTGCCGCTGGCTGGCGACCAAGGCCGAGGCGCTCGGCGTCGAGATCTATCCGGGCTTTGCCGCAGTCGGCCTGCTCTACAACGAGGCCGGCGCTGTCACCGGTGTCGTCACCGGCGACATGGGCGTCGAGAAGGACGGCACGCACGGTCCGGGCTTTGCGCCGGGCATGGCGCTGATGGGCAAATATGTGCTGATCGGCGAGGGCGCGCGCGGCTCGCTGGCCAAGCAGCTGATTGCCAAATACAAGCTTTCCGACGGCCGCGAGCCAGGCAAATACGGCATCGGCCTCAAGGAGCTCTGGCAGGTCAAGCCGGAGAACCACAAGCCCGGCCTGGTTCAGCATTCCTTCGGCTGGCCGCTCGACATGAAGACCGGTGGCGGCTCGTTCCTCTATCATCTCGAGGACAATCAGGTGGCGGTCGGCTTCGTCCTCCACCTCAACTACAAAAACCCCTGGCTGTCGCCGTTCGAGGAGTTCCAGCGCTTCAAGACCCATCCGGCAATCGCCGGCACCTTCGCCGGCGCCAAGCGGCTGGGCTATGGCGCGCGCGCCATCACCGAAGGCGGCTGGCAATCGGTGCCGAAACTCTCCTTCCCCGGCGGCGCGCTGATGGGTTGCGCCGCGGGCTTCGTCAACGTGCCGCGCATCAAGGGCTCGCACAATGCCGTACTGTCGGGAATGCTGGCGGCCGAGCATGTCGCCCAGGCAATCGGCGCCGGGCGCGCCAATGATGAGCTGGCCTCTTACGAAGCGGCGTGGCGGGCCACCGACATCGGCAAGGACCTGAAGAAGGTGCGCAACGTCAAGCCGCTATGGTCGCGCTTCGGCACCATCATCGGCGTCGGCATTGGCGGCCTCGACATGTGGCTGAACACGCTGTTCGGCTTCTCGCCCTTCGGCACGCTGAAGCACGGCAAGGCCGACTATGCGACGCTGGAGCCGGCCGCCAAGCACGAGAAGATCGTGTATCCCAAGCCAGACGGCGTGCTGACTTTCGACCGGCTGTCGTCGGTGTTCCTGTCCAACACCAACCATGAGGAAAACGAGCCGGTGCATCTGCTGGTTGGCGATATGGCCCTGCAGCAGCGCTCCGAGCATGATGTCTTCGCCGGGCCCTCGACGCGCTATTGCCCGGCCGGCGTCTATGAATGGGTCGACAAGGACGGCAACGCCGCCGCCGACCCCGCGGCCAAGGATGTGCGCTTCGTCATCAACGCGCAGAATTGCGTCCACTGCAAGACCTGCGACATCAAGGATCCGAACCAGAACATCAACTGGGTGCCGCCACAGGGCGGCGAAGGCCCGGTCTACCAAGGCATGTGAGACACCAGGACTGTTGAAACTGCCGCCTGCATGTGTTTCTTTCTCTGCCGACACGGAGAGACGACCATGCGACTGGCAGTTCTGACGTGCCTTTTAGCGATCGGCGCCGTATGTGGCTTGGCGCCGGCAGCCTCCGCCGGCACGAAGGTGCTGGTCAAAACGCGGACTTACGACATCACCGGAACCACAGGTGCCGGGCTGGTCGTGGCCATGGACCGCAGGGGGCCGAAGCACGGCTTCATGACCCGCGCCATCGCGCAGACCGCCTACACTGTGGATTGGGACTTCGACGTCAGCCACAGCAACGGCGCCTGCCAACTGCGCCAGGCCAATGGAACGCTCAATCTCACCTACACTTTTCCTCACGTCGCCTCGACCGCGACGCCGGCGCTGCAGAGGCGCTGGGATCGGTTTTTTGCTGGCGTTCGCGCCCATGAAGAGAGCCATGGCCGCATCGCCAGGGAGATGATGCGGGCCAGCGAGAAATCGGTTCGCGGCCTGAAATTTGCCGGCGATCCATTCTGCAACAGGACACGCAACGAGGCACGGCGGCGTATCGCCGCCGTCTATGCTCAGTATGAGGCGAAGCAGGTGGCTTTCGACGTGCGCGAGCATCGCGACGGCGGCCATGTCGAGCACCTCATCAATGCTTTGGTGGGCTGGTAAACGGGCGCTCGGCTCATTTCGCCGGGCTGCAATTGCCGACATCGCGCGCGTTGGGTCTGCCAGCCTTCAAGTCGGAAAGTTGTGGGGCGGATTGATCGAATCCGCCGGCATATTTTTCATACACTTTCCGGTTCAAACCGATCTGCCGGCCTGAAGAGGTAATGGCCACCATGCCAGTCTTGCCTACATAGGCATGCGCGACCCGGATCCGACAGAAGAATTTCTTCTCGCCATTGGAGACGATCCAGCCCAGCGAGCCCGATGCACCGTGCGTCAGCTTGCTCGTCTTGTATCCGTCGCTTTGCAGTTTGGAATAGGATTCCGCGCTTGATGACACGATCGATGCGAGCAGAAAGATGGCCACCGAACACAGGCCTAGCAAATTCGCTCTTTGCTTGATGCGCATGGTGCATTCCCCGCTGCCGATCCTGTCAACTTCCTAAATATTTGCCGCAGGTCAATGCAATGCATTTCGCCGGAAAGTGCGCAGCGGTTTTGGCAAAACGACATGCATGGAACGAGGACTCAAAGCGCGGGGGCCCTTCAGCCGCGCGTCCGGCCAGGCAATGTCAGGGAGACGGTCGCGGTTTCGTCCTCGTCATCAGGCTTTTGCCCGTCCGAGCGTAGCGAGAATTCCACCAATACCGGCAGGTGGTCGGAGCCGGTATCTTCCAGCCTCGCGGCAGAATGGATGATGACCGCACCCTTGCTGAACACCTGGTCGATCGGCAGCCCGACGAAGCGCCGCAGGAAATCCGGCAGCTTGATGTAGATCCAGGTCGGCCCTGCCGACGGCATGACGGTCAGCTGGCCAAGCGATGCGACGCGCCGCACCGCCGCGCTCCATGGCGCCGCATTGCAGTCACCCGCCATGATCGCCGTCTCGCCGAGCGAGGCCAGCGGCTCCGACAATTCGCCGATCTGCCAGGCCTGCTCGCGCGGCCATGGCCAGCTGAGATGGATGGCCGCGACATCGACGCCGATGCCGCCGAAATCGACCTTGGCGATGGCCATCGCACCGCGCCGCTCGCAAAACGGCTCGGTGCCGGCGGCAAACGGCCGCCTGGACAAGAGGGCTACGCCGAACACGCCGTTGGGGTAGGGGCACAGGATCCGGTATGGGTACGCGCTGGTGATATAGCCAAGCTCGGTCGTCCACATCCCCGACACCTCGTCGAGGGTGATCACGTCGGGATTGGTCCGGCCGATCAGCGACAGCACCTTTTTCGGCGTCGGATTGTCGAAGCGCAAATTCATCTGCAGCAGCCGGTAGACCATCTGGTCGCCAGGCGTGGCTTCGTAGGCCGCCTGGACCTGCCACAGCCGCGGCAAGGTGTTCGACGTGGTGACGAAGGCGGCCACGGCAAACAGCAGGGCYACAGCCGCCTGCAGACGAAACGAGGTGGCGAGCAACGGCAGCGCGCAAAGCGCCATCAGTACGGCCAGATGGACGCGGAAATGCGCGAAGGAATCGAAGGCCGGGTGCAGGAAGCCGAAAAACCCGGCCACCAGCGCGACCGAGCAGGCGAGCATTGCGATGAATGCCAGCGATATCGCCATGTTCCGGGTCCGTGCCATCTTGTGTCGTTATCGGCAGAAATACGGCTCAATCAAGATGACGAAATGTCCCTTGTCCTACTGGAACGCCGTCTCCGAAAAACTTCTGAGCTTGCGCGAGTGTAGCCGCTCCATCGGCATTTCGGCGAGCTTTTCCATCGCCCTGATGCCGATGGTCAGATGCTGCGCCACCTGCCGCTTGTAGAATTCGGTCGCCATGCCCGGCAGCTTCAGTTCGCCATGCAAGGGCTTGTCTGAGACGCAAAGCAACGTGCCGTAAGGCACCCGGAAGCGGAAGCCATTGGCGGCGATGGTCGCCGATTCCATGTCGAGGGCGATCGCCCGCGACTGCGACAACCGCTGCACCGGCCCGCGCTGGTCGCGCAGTTCCCAGTTGCGGTTGTCGATGGTGGCGACGGTGCCGGTGCGCATGATGCGCTTGAGATCGTAGCCGGACAGGCCGGTGACCTCGGCGACCGCTTCCTGCAGCGCCACCTGGATCTCGGCCAGCGGCGGTATCGGCACCCAGACCGGCAGGTCGTCGTCGAGAACATGGTCCTCCCGGACATAGGCGTGCGCCAGCACATAGTCGCCAAGCGCCTGGGTGTTGCGCAGGCCGGCGCAGTGGCCGAGCATCAGCCAGGCATGCGGCCGCAGCACGGCGATATGGTCGGTGATCGTCTTGGCGTTGGAAGGACCGACGCCGATATTGACCATAGTGATGCCGCCATGGTTCGGCTTCTTCAGATGATAGGCCGGCATCTGCGGCAGGCGCGCCGCCGCCACGCCTTCGCTGGGCGCGCTTTGTCCGGCCTTGGTGATGACGTTGCCCGGCTCGACGAATTCGGCATAGCCGTCGCCGCCCTTGGCCATCAGCTCGCGGGCGCGGGCGACGAATTCGTCGATATAGAACTGGTAGTTGGTGAACAGCACGAAGTTCTGGAAATGCTGCGGCGTCGTCGCCGTATAATGCGACAGCCGGTGCAGCGAATAGTCGATGCGTTGCGCCGTGAACGGCGCCAGCGGCCTTGGCTCGCCAAAAGCCACTTCGAACGTGCCATTGGCGATCTGGTCGTCGGTGCCGTCGAGATCCGGCACGTCGAACAGGTCACGGATCGGCCGCTTGATGCGCTCGGCAGCCGCGCCGTCGACATGGGTGCCTTCGAGGAAGGCAAAATGCAACGGGATCGGCGTGGTCGATTCCGAGACCGTGACCGGAACGCCGTGGTTGCGCATGATCAGGCGCAGCTGTTCGGTGAGATAGCTTTCGAACAAAGCCGGCTGGGTGATGGTGGTGGAGAAATGCCCCGGCGTCGGCATATGGCCATAGGCCTGCCGTGAGTCGATCTGTGTGAACGAGTTCGTGGTGACGCCGATCTCCGGATAGAAGGCGCGGTAGCGCTTGCTACTGTCGCCGCTTTCGGCCAGCGCCGCAAACGAGTCGCGCAGGAACTTGGTGTTGCGGTCGTAAAGGACCTGCAGCGCCGCGACAGCTTTTTTGGCGTCAGTGAAGCTTTGCCGCCCAAAAGGCTCCGGCATGACGACCGATTCGATGGCTTGGGGATAGATTCGCTTTTCCATGGCTCAATATAGAGACTTGGATGTGCAGTTGGGAGGGGTGTGGTGGCCGAACCCGGCCAAAGCGTCGTTTTTCTTTTTCTGATCCCATGTCCGCGGCGGGTTTGGGAGAACGACATGCACTATGACAAGGACACTTATCCGCGTTGCAGGCTGACCAGCAGCACGAAGCCAACGCCGTGGTTCTTCTGTGCCGGCGCTTCGATCGTGGTGTCGGCATTGGAGCGCATCGTCGGCACGGCCAGAACGGGGGCTGAAAGC
The DNA here is from genome assembly GCF_056402815.1 of Mesorhizobium sp. P3_B5. Taxonomy (NCBI): domain Bacteria; kingdom Pseudomonadati; phylum Pseudomonadota; class Alphaproteobacteria; order Hyphomicrobiales; family Phyllobacteriaceae; genus Mesorhizobium; species Mesorhizobium sp. P3_B5. The sequence goes on from NZ_JBFUGR010000001.1 coordinate 204,253, forward strand.
ACCGTCAGGATGAGCGCCGCCCGCGGCAGGAGCCGAAGGGTCTTCATGGCGTTGGCGGCGATCCGGTTCATGGCTTTTGCTTTTTTCTCTCTCTAGGTCTTTGTCGTTTCAGGGGCGAAAATGGTTCAGTTGCGCAGGTGGCTCGGGCAACCGAACCGGCAGGAATTGGAACTGGCTACATCCCAGGAGCGAGCCGGACGGCCGGCCTCGGCGACGAGGATGGCGAAGAACATTCCAAACAGGCTCATCAGCAGGCAGACGATGGTGAAGCGGCGGGCGAGCATTGCGTGGTGTCTCCTTCAACACGCATGAGAATGCCCTGATGCAACTGAACCGGCTCTGATGCCGGCGTTCATCTGCGGTTCAAATTGATTGACGATGTTTTGGCGGCGCAACCGGTCCCGGTTTCGATGCCGCGAGCGACGCCAGGTCCAGCCGTGTGGGACTGTCGTCGGTGAAACGAAAACGGGGCCTCTGAAGGCCCCGTCCTCATTCAGTGGAAATGCTGACAATCAGAGCTTGTGCCAGGTCTGGCTCTTGCAGATCAGGCCACCGAGCACGCAGCCACTCATCTTGAGCGAGGTGCCTGAAAGCGTCGCCTTGCCGGAATAGGTCTTGTCGGTGTCCGGGTCGGTTATGGTGCCAGTGTATTTGTTGGCGCCTGCTGCCTTGAACGAACCGATGTTCTTGCCGGCATGTTTGCCGGACTTGAGCGTGATTGAAAACGCACTGCTGCCGGCGATCTCCGCCGTCGAACCGGCCTGCGTCTTCCAGTTGCCTTCGATCGGGTCGGCCCATGCCGCCCCGGCCATCATCACTGTGGCCGCGAGGGCCAAGCTCACTCTTCGAAACATATCTGTCCTCCCTGTTGGGTCCGGGGGTGCTCCTCCGCCCCTTACGCAAACGTAAGCTAATCCACCTCCAGGCAAAACAAAAGCGGTGCCGCCACGGAAGGTTTCGGGATTTCTCACGCCGCCCAAACCGCTCTCGTCGCAGCAGAAATGAAACGTTCCGCCTGCTGCCTTTGTCTGCCGTGGTTAGCGGAGTCTTGACCCGCGCCTCACAAATTTTCGTCAAATTTGGCACGAAGCGGCGCGATTGCTGGCTTTGTATCCTTAACGAATTTCCGCGTTTACCTCTTGTTTTAGCTTTGTTTTCCTCAAATTAAGCACGCCATTTAACGACGGATTCAAGCCTCCGCTGCATTCTCGGAAGCATCGGAAGAGCAGCCGCCCAAGGGATACCGAGGGGCAGAAGGAAGCAGCTCTCGGGAGCCAGAACAGGGGACTAAAATGGCACGTTTTGAAATGCTTGAAGCCGGCTTCGGCGCCATGGGGGCAACTGCCCAGGCCGACATTCTTTTCGAACTGGGCATGATGTATGCGACCGGCCGCGATTGCGAGACCGACGTCGTCGCCGCCCACAAATGGTTCAACATTGCCGCCATCAAGGGCTCGGCCCGCGCCGCGGAACTGCGCTCGGAACTGTCGGCCGCCATGTCGAAGGTCGAGATCGCCAGGGCGCTGCGCGAAGCCCGCGAATGGATGACCATGCACTGAGTTTCTGGGTCCCCTGCAAGGGGACTGGGATCAAGGGCGGGAACACTTTGGGTCAAGGCCGCGAGAAGACGGCCGCCCACCAGGGACAAGGCCGCGTGAAGACGGCTGCGCTAACAAGACCAAGAACGAGGCAGGCCTCATACGGCCAAGCCGCGCGAAAAACAGGGAAGCGATCGGGTTTCGGGCGCGGGGGCGTTTGGGGACAGCTCGATCGGCAAAAAGCCGCGACCGGCCGAAACAAGGCTGGCGCGGCTTTTTACTTTCCAGGCCCTTGCAAATCGCTGAGCACGGTCTAGCCGTCTCATTGCAGGCCCAATCGCGCGCCGCCGATGCGCCAAGACATATCCGGTGAAGGATGAAATTGTCCCGCCTTCTGAAAGAAGCGCGGCTGGAACGGCTGCGCGAGAGTGGGAGGATCACCATGAAAAAATTGAGTATTTTGAACGCGGCCATAGTCGGCCTGATGATGAGCGCACCGATCGCTTTCGCCGACGACATCACCGTTTCGGTGGTCGGGCCGATGACTGGTCAGCTGGCCACCATTGGCGATCAGTTCAAGCAAGGCGCACAAGCGGCCGTCGACGCAATCAACGCCGCCGGCGGTGTCGAAGGTCGCCAGATCAAGCTCGACGTCCAGGACGACCAGTGCGATCCCAAGCAGGCGGTGTCGGTAGCCAACCGTATTGTCGCCAACGGCACCAAGTTCATCGACGGTCACGCCTGCTCGGGCTCAAGCATTCCGGCTTCCGCCGTCTATGCCGAAGCCGGCGCGCTGATGATGAGCCCGGCCTCTTCCAACCCGGTGCTGACCGATGCAGCGGCGAAGGCCGGCTGGCCGACCATCATGCGCCTCTATACGCGCGACGATGCGCAGGGCGCTTTCATCGGCCCCTGGATCGCCAAGAAATATGCCGGCAAGAACGTCGTCATCCTGCATGACAAGAGCGCCTACGGGCAGGGCGTGGCCGATGCCGTCAAGGCGACGATGAATGCCGGTGGCCTCAACGAGGTTCTCTACGAAGGCATCAATGCCGGCGACAAGGACTATTCGGCTCTCGTCACCAAGCTGAAGGACCTCAAGGCCGATGTCGTCTATTTCGGCGGCTACCATCCGGAGGCCGGCCTGATCCTGCGCCAGTCGGCGGAACAGAGCGTCAAGTTCCAGCTGATCATGCCGGACTCGATCGCCTCGCCGGAATTCTGGCAGGTTGCCGGCCCGGCCGGTGAAGGCACGATGTTCGTCTTCCCGTCGGATCCGCAGGCCAAGCCTGAAGCCAAGGAAGCCATTGCCAAGATCAAGGCCGGCGGCTTCGTGCCGGAGGGCTTCACTCTGTTCTCCTATGCCGTGGTCCAGGCTTTCGCCGAGGGCATCAAGCGTGCCGGCAGCGACGACCCGGCAAAGGTCGCCGAAGCGCTGAAGAACGGCACGCCGATCAGCACCGTCGTAGGCTCGGTCACCTTCGACGAGAAGGGCGACTTGAAGAACGCCAGCTACGACATCAACCAGTGGCACGACGGCAAATACGCGCCGATCCAGCCCTGATAGAAGCCGTTGCCTGAAACGCCGCGCGTCCTCTCGGGCGCGCGGCGTTTTGCTGTGCGGAGGTAATGCATGTCGCCCAAAAGTGTGCAGCGGCTTTGGGACAACGAGATGCATAAAAACAAAGACTTAAAGCGCGTCGACGCGCTTTAGTAAGTCACGGTCACGACGACTGTGTCTGTGTAGAGGCCGGCCGAGGGTGTCGTTTGCGCGGGCACGCGGCCGTAGACGGTCAGATTCTGCGCCGCACCGCTGCCGGTTCCCGCAACCGTGCTGCCCGGCGTCGCTGCGTCGCCCCACACCTGGCTGCGTGCGTTATCCTTGTAGAGGCCGTAGGTTACGGTTTCCGCGCCCTTTTTCATCTTGCGCGCGGCCGGGGCCGAACCGTTCGCTCCGTTGTTGAGCGACACTGTGTACGGCGTCCCCGGGGTGCAGGTGATGGTAACCCCGCCGGTCGCATCGACATTGGCGCCCAGGATGCCGGTCGATCCGAAATCGATGTTCTGGATTGCCAGCAGACAATTGGCCGCCACGGTCGCGTTGATCGTGAATGTGGGGCTGTCGACGGAGCCTGCGCTGGTGCTGCAATCGTTGCTGAGGACGCTGGCTCGATAGCGGAACTCGACATGGGGGATTCCCGAAAATGTCGAGAGATAGGTCCCCGGCACCGCGGTAGCCTGTCCGCCCAATACCGTGCCATAGATGGTCCGGCTGGCGGAACCGCTGCCGAGCGCGTCCAGCACCAGCGCAAAGCCCGGCACCGTCGGCGCAGACGGCCACGCATAGGAGCCCCACACCACTGACGAGGTCGGGGGATCCGAATAAAGCTGGTAGCCGAGAGTATTGGCGCCGCTCAGCATATGACGGGTCGCACCCGTCGCGCCGCCGCTGCCCGTCCCCAGATTTGGACAGATGAGGATGCGCGTCAACAACAATCCACTGCAGGACACGTTGAGTGTGGCCGTTGAATTGTTTGGCGAACCGGAAAGCGTGTCAACCGAGCCGAAATTCATCGCCGATACAGCAAAGTTGCAGGTTTGAGCCCAGGCAACGGTGGGCAAGAGCAAGATGGCCAGCAGCATAGCGAAACGGCGCATTGTTCGTCCTTGCCTCAAAAACAGATGACGTCCTTGATGACCACCTGTTGGCCGGGTTCCGCTCGATAGGCGAATTCGGCTCGACATGAGCCGCCATCCGGCAATTCAATGGCCACAGCGTTTTGATGGTGAAGGGTGCGGATATAGGCCTCGCCATCATAGCCGATCACAAATTCCTCGTCGGCGCCCTCGACCCGGCCCTTGGCGCCGACGGCGATCGGCAGGCCTTTGCTGTCGACCAGGGAGACAAGTGCTGCATCGGCCGCCTTTGAAACGCCGAAATCAAGGACGACACCGCTGCGATCGGCCGGCATGACGATCTTGCGCGTCTCCGGCACATCCGCATCGACCGGCAGGTTCCTTGGATCGATGGAAATGGTGTTGTCCTCGTAGGAGTTCAGATCGGGAACCAGGATCTTCCCCTGCCGGTTGCTGACGCCGACCGGCCTGTTCTGGTGCTGGACTTCCACGCCGGCAACACCGACATCGACAACGGCGAACGCGTCGTTGATGTGGTTGGTCGCAAAAATGCCGCCGCCGGCGACGGCGATTGCCCCGTCGACCCCCAGGGTTCCACGAAGGCTCTTGTCGAATTGCTGGACGCCGGCCTCCATGCGCGCCCATGGCGAACGGTAGCTGACGGCAGCCGAGCGGTTTGGCGTGCCGCCCTCTGACGTCCTCGCACGCCAGCCGATGCTGCCGTTCTCCAGCCGTTCGGACTTAGCGATGTCGGCGACCACCGACACGCCATCGGGACCGTCGGCGACCCCGGTCGAGGCTGTGACATCGCCGCCGAGCGGAACGGAGATGCCCGCGAACACGCCAAAGCTGTTTTTGTCGTCAAGGTCGGTGAAAGCAGTGGCATAGAAGCTGCTGTCCTTGAACACCGTCTGGCTGTAGGAAACGCCGACGATCTGGCTGCTGTCTCCCTCGGCGCTCTTAATGTGCGCGTAGGAGAGGTTGAGGTTTGAAAAATCAAGCGGCATCGGCACGCTCAGTGTCACCTGGTCAAGCGCGCGAGGAACGCCGGCGCTGAAGAACTCGTCCGGGCCGGGTATAGGGTCGATGTCGGCGGTAACCGACGCGATGTCCGCGTAGTCGCCGAACGCGCGCTGGATGCGGCCGTAGACCGACCATCCATTGTAGCTCATCTCAAGCGAGGCGTTGACGAGCCCGCCCGTCTGGCCGCCGTGGCGGCTGCCTGCCGCGGCAATGGAGGCTGCGCCGAAATAGCTGAGCGGGAACGCCACGCCAGCGCCGCCATTCGCAAGATCTTCGCCGCCCTCGACGTGGCCTTCCAGCGTCAGCCAGTTGGTCAACCCGTAGCGCGCGCTTGCCGAACCATAGATGCCACCGTCATAGTCACCGGATTCGACACCGAAATTGCGCCGCGGAGTGCCGACTTCGGCGGAGAAATCGAGCAGGCCCCGCCTCAGCAGCATGCTGGAATTATAGAACGGCAACGTCACGGTGGTTTCGCGGCCGAGGCTGTCGCGCAGGACGATCTGGGCCTGGCCCGCTCCGGTGAAGACGGGCAGGTTCGTCACCTGAAACGGCCCGGCCGGGACGTCGCTGGTGTAGGTCCGCGCATTCTGTGTGTAGACCTCGAGCGTGGAGGGGACGGCAGCGGTTCCCGAGAAGCTTGGAAGCGGCAAGGTGATCAGGTCGGAACGCAAGGAAAAATTGCGCCGGACCTGAAAGCCGCCGAGATACACGGGCCTTGTCCACGCCAGCCCGCCCGAGACGAAGTCACCCGCTTTGTAGGTCAGCAGCCGCCCGGGATCGGAATAGCTCCAGGTCGTGTTCAGCCGGGTGAAGCCGGCAAGATCGCCATCGGACAGGCTGGTGATGAAGCCTTGGCTCAACGTTCCGTAAGGGCTGAAAAGCCGCGCGTCGAAACCGCCTGAGACGCCGCGAAAGAGCTGCGCGGTATGATCCTTCAGATCGTTGGTGCTGGCGAACAAGGAGTAGTTCAGCACGCCGCCAAAGCCGGATTGCGGCTTGAGCCTGTCCTGCTTTCCCTGCTGGCCAATGTCGATGATGCGGGCAGAGCGTGCCGCATCGGTGGCCGTCACATAGAGACGTTGCGTCGCTTCATCGATACGATAGGAGACGTCTGGCAGCCGATCGACCCGCACCAGGTGATCGGACCCCATCGCACTTTCGACAGGTTCCAGTCCAACCTCCCGCAATTCCTCCGGCGTAGAAGCCAGGCCGCCATCCGGCAGCTGCTTGAAAGCGCCGATCAACCCGGTCGAGACATCATTGACGAAGACTTCCAGATAAAGATCGCGGCTCTCGGCTGAAGCTGCTGCGACGTCCGTTATCGCGGGCGCCGGCAACACATCTTGGGCTTTGACCTGCATGGTGGAAAATGCGGCCACGACAATGGTGATAGCGACCCTATTGGCCTTTGATCGCAACTTTGGCATCGAAGGGTCCAAAATCGCTCTGGGCTGACAGCGAAACCGCCCCGCCTGAAAGCGCCTTCCCCGCGATCGGCCATTGCATGGTCGCACCGCCGAGCACGTAGCCGACAAGACCGATGCGGCTGCCGAGCTTTCGACCACCTTGCGTCAGCGTCAAATCGGACAATCTCAAGCGGCTTTGGCCTGTGTTTCTTGCTGTCAGCAGCAGCCCGCGGCCCTTGCCCGACAGGCTCCAGGAAACATTTGGAGCAGCCGCCTCGGCATTGCGAAAGAACACTGGGACCGAATAGCGCAACACCAGGCTGACGGTGCCGGCCTTCTTCCTTGACGGATCGGGAAGTTCGTCGATGATCACCCGGTAGCTTTCCTCGCTGGCAACGGGTGCTTTGGATACCCTCACGACCCGCACCAGATAGTTGGCCCCAGGGCCAAGCTTTGCAGCCGGGGGACTGGCAACGACATCGCTGGTCGGCTCAAGTCGTTCGATGCCATCCTGTTGCGTCCAGCGAAATACTCTCATCTGAACGTTGATGGGCTTTTTGGCCTCATTGCGCAGGGTCAGGGCCGCCGCGCTGTCCGGCGCGATCATCTCGATGTTGGTCGGCGCCACTCGAAGCGACGCTGCTTGCGCCAGACCAGGCGCGAGAAACAAAAGCGCAATCGCGCCAATGCCTTTGAGCACGGAACGCATGGCGTCCTCCTTGTTTGACAGCACACAAGTCTGACAGAACGCTAGTAGGTGACAGTAATCGCAACCGTGTCTGTGTAGACACCCGCGCCAGGCGTTGATTGCGGCGGAACCCGCCCATAGACCGTCAACGGTTGCAGGGCGCCATTGCCGGTGCCGGATACCGTATCGGTGCCGATGGTCGTGCCCCATACCTGGGCATACCCTGCGTCGCGATAAAGCGAGTAGTTGATGACCGCGGAAGCTGGGCTGGTCATCTTGCGGACGGCGATCGTCGCCCCGGAGCCAGCTCCAGCGCCCAGGCCGACATTGTAGGGCGTGCCGGTGGTGCATTGCACTGAAATGATGCTGGTCTGGTCGACATTGGCGTCAATGACACCTTTCGTGCCGAAATCCATATCGGTCGCGGTCTGAACCTTGCATTCCGCCTGGATGGTGATCCGGACCGTCATGTTGCCGCTAGCCGTCGCTCCCTGCGCCGGGCTGAACCACAGCAGCGGCAATACGGCAGTCAAAGCGAGCGCTTTGATTGAGCTCTTCATGGGGTTCCCTCGTAAGGTCGCGTAAGGAAATCCGCCTGATTCCGTTAACGCTAAGCCCTTGTTTGCAGTTACCAAACTCTAAATAGAGCATAATGTATTAACAATTCTAAAGCAAACGTCAGGGCAATGCACAAGATGGAGGCCTTTTGTTAAGATGTACGCACTTCTGCTGTGAAAAGATCGCGGAATCATCTGTAATATCGATAATATCGATATTAATCTCTAGATTTGTATTTTATATCTTATTGGGCAACTAGCCGCTGGCTGTCGTGATCTTGCTTGTTTTGTTGGGGGCGTCCAATGCGCCGTCAAATGCCGCACCAAAGCCCGCCCTTGTCCAGGGCATGGCCCTCGAACAAAGGGTTCGCGCAGCGAAAAGTGGAAGCCGGTCTTCGAAAAAGATTGCGCTCAAACACTGAGACCGAGCCCTCCCGCATTAGGAGGGAACAGGCCCTAGGCGTTCGGCTCTTCGGCGAAGCGCACCAGCACCGTGCCGTCTGTGACTTGCGCGCCCTCCGCGGCGATCTCGGCGATCATCCCGTCATGGCTTGCGGCAATCGTGTGCTCCATCTTCATCGCTTCCAGGATCAGCAGCGGTTGTCCCTTGGTCACGGCATCGCCCTTTGCCACACGCACCAGCTTGACCAGGCCCGGCATCGGTGCGCGCAGGCTGCCGGAACTGGCAGCCGCCTCGTCGGTTCGCGCCAGCGGATCGGGCACGGTGAAACTGTAGCCGACCGCGCCTTCGAAAACGGTGACGTGGCCGGGCCAGCGGGCAAGGCGAGGGGCGGCGCGGAGCTCATGCGAATTGACGCTTTCATAGGGCGCATCCAGCGCTACCTCGAAGCGTCCGTCTGGCCGCACTGAAACGCGCGCTACAATATCGTCCTCGCCGAACTTCAGCCGCGTACGCCGTGCCACAGTGTGGAAATGCGCATAGCCGGCGAGCGACGACCACGGATCGTCGGACGGCGCCTGCTCGCCCGCGCCGGAGGCGGCAAGCGCGGCGGCCGCAATGGTCTCAGCCGTTGGTGGCGGAATGGCAGTCAACGCCTGCTGATGCCTGCCGATCAGGCCGGTGTCGACATCGCCGGCGGAAAAATCCGCGTCGGCAGCAAGCGCCGCCAGAAACGCGGTGTTGACGGTCGAGCCGGCGATCTCGGTCTGCGCCAACGCTGTGCCTAGCGCGTCGAGAGCGGCCTGCCTGTCCTTTGCGTGGACAACCAGCTTGGCGATCATCGGATCGTAGAAGGGCGAGATAGCATCGCCGGCCCGCACGCCGGTTTCGATGCGCATGGTGGCGCCCTCGGGTGCGCTGTCGGGAAACTTCAGATGATGCAGCGTGCCCGTCGCCGGCAAAAAACCTTTTGCCGCATCCTCGGCATAGACGCGCGCCTCGAAGGCATGGCCGGAAAGCGCGATCTCGCTCTGCGTCTTCGGCAGCTTCTCGCCGGCGGCCACGCGCAGCTGCCACTCGACCAGGTCGGTGCCGGTGACCATTTCGGTGACCGGGTGCTCGACCTGCAGGCGGGTGTTCATTTCCATGAACCAGAAGCGATCCGCCTTCAGCCCTTGCGAGGCATCGACGATGAACTCGATGGTGCCGGCGCCGGAATAGTTGATCGCCTTGGCCGCCTTGACCGCCGCGTCCGTCATCGCCTTGCGCAATGCCGGCGTCATATCGGGCGCCGGCGCTTCCTCGATCACCTTCTGGTGGCGGCGCTGCGCCGAGCAGTCGCGCTCGAAAAGATGCACGGCGTTGCCGAAATTGTCGCCGAACACCTGCACCTCGATGTGGCGCGGCTTGTCGACATATTTCTCGACCAGCACGCGGTCGTCGCCGAAGGCGGCTTTCGCTTCGCGACGCGCCCCCGACAGTGCTTCGGCAAAATCGTCGGGATGGTCGACCCGCCGCATGCCCTTGCCGCCGCCGCCGGCGCGCGCCTTGATCAAGACGGGATAGCCGATCTCGCGCGCCTTGGAGGCGAGCAGCACGATCTCCTGCGCCTCGCCATGATAGCCCGGCACCACCGGCACGCCGGCCTTCTCCATCAGTCGCTTGGCCGCGTCCTTCAGCCCCATGGCGCGGATCGATGCCGCCGATGGACCGATGAAGATCAGCCCCGCCATCACCACCTGGTCGACGAAGTCAGGATTTTCCGAGAGAAAGCCGTAGCCGGGGTGGATCGCTTGCGCACCCGTCGCCAAGGCTGCGGCGACGATCTTGTCGCCGCGCAGATAGCTTTCACCGACCGGAGAGGCGCCGATATGCACCGCCTCATCGGCCATCGCGACATGCAGCGCTTTGGCGTCGGCGTCGGAATAGACGGCGACGGTGCGCACGCCCATCTTGCGCGCCGTGCGGATCACCCGGCAGGCGATCTCGCCGCGATTGGCGATCAGGATCTTGCCGAACATGGAGCCTCCCGGAGCAGAGATTGGGCGCTGTCCAGCCGGCCTATCCGTGCAAGCTTTCTCATCGCCGCACCCTGCGATGCAGCCCGGCCGTTGTCAAAGCGTCGGGAAGGAAGGCCTGCTCTACTTGGAAGCGGCGACTTCGCAGCCCGCCCCTGTAATGACCTTGTAATGGCTGCGGGCGGCCTCGCAGGATTTCATCGCTCGTTCTTCGGCAGCTTTCCGTGACGGTGCATTCAAGCCCGAGCCGCAGATGATGTACAACGAACGGATCCGGGCATAGGGCGTGGTCGCGTAGGCCGAATGGCCGCCTGCCGCCACATAGGCGTTGTAAGCCCTGGTGCACTGGTCTTTCGGGTTTTTCGGTAAATACGGATAGAAATGAGTGTCGCCCTTGCTTCCCGCCAGCGATGCCGCGGCGCCGACGCCGGGTACTACGAATATAAGCAAGCCTGCAAGTATCGACGCAGTCGTCTTGCCCGAATATTTCAGCCTCATCTTTACCCCATCCCCGTTGCCCAATGCGGGACGAGCAATAGCGCCTATTCTCCAGCGCCGCCAGCCTGCTCACCGAAAATTGCTTCTGCACAGCTGGATGAACCATCTTCTCCATTCAGATTAGGCTCCGCCAAGGGCAGCAACGGCCTGCCGGTATAGTTCTGCCGTCTGTTGGTCGAAGCAACAGAAAGCAACGGTTTCCGGAAGGGCATTGCTGCCGATGAAGTCACTCACCGTGCTTACGGCGATCTGCGTCGCCTGGTCCTTTGGATAGCGGTAGACACCGGTCGAGATCGCTGGGAACGCCACGGTCCGGCAATCATGAGCGCGGGCGATCTCAAGCGACCTGATATAGCAGGAGGCGAGCAGTTCTGCTTCGCCTTTGCCGCCGCCTTGCCAGACCGGTCCGACCGTGTGGATAATGTAGCGTGCCAGCAGGTGATAGCCCTTGGTCAGCTTGGCCTCGCCGATCTTGCAGCCGTTCAGCATTCGGCATTCAGCCAAGAGCTCTGGCCCGGCCGCCCGGTGAATGGCGCCGTCGACGCCGCCGCCGCCCAGCAGCGAGGAATTGGCGGCATTGACGATGGCATCGACCGCAAGCTTGGTGATGTCGCCGGTGTGAACGCGGATCCGGTCGCCGATCTCGCTCATCTCACATCCTGAACACGCCGAAGCGTGTCTCTTCGATCTCGGCATTGAGCGCGGCCGAAAGGCTGAGCGCCAGCACCTCGCGCGTCCGCGCCGGATCGATGATGCCGTCATCCCACAGCCGCGCCGAGGAATAGAGCGGATGGCCCTCGTGTTCGTACTTCATCAGGATCGGCTTCTTGAACTTCGCTTCCTCTTCTGGCGACCACTCGCCACCCTTGCGCTCGATGCCCTCGCGCTTGACCACTGCCAGCACCGTTGCCGCCTGTTCGCCGCCCATCACTGAAATGCGGGCGTTCGGCCACATCCACAGGAAACGTGGCGAATAGGCGCGACCGCACATGCCGTAATTGCCGGCGCCGAACGAGCCGCCGATGATCATCGTCACCTTGGGCACGCGTGCCGTGGCGACCGCCATCACCAGCTTGGCGCCGTCCTTGGCAATGCCGCCGGCCTCGTATTTTCGCCCGACCATGAAGCCGGTGATGTTCTGCAGGAAGATCAGCGGGATTTTCCTCTGGCAGCACAGCTCGATGAAATGCGCGCCCTTCACAGCGCTCTCCGAAAACAGCACGCCATTGTTGGCGATGATGCCGACCGGCATGCCTTGCAAATGGGCAAAGCCGGTGACCAGAGTGGTGCCGTAATTCTGCTTGAACTCGTCGAACTCGGAGCCGTCGACGACGCGCGCGATCACCTCGCGCACATCATAGGGCCGGCGCAGATCCGTCGGCACGATGCCGTAGAGTTCCCGCGCGTCGTGAAGTGGCGGAGCCGGTTGCTGTAAGGCCAGGCTGACGGACTTGCGCCGGTTGAGGTTTTTGACGATGCGGCGCGCGATCGCCAGCGCATGCTCGTCGTCCAGCGCATAGTGGTCGGCAACACCAGACAGCCTTGTGTGCACATCGGCGCCACCCAAATCCTCGGCACTGACATCCTCGCCCGTGGCGGCCTTCACCAGCGGCGGACCGCCGAGAAAAATGGTCGCCTGGTTGCGCACCATGATCGTCTCGTCCGACATTGCCGGCACATAGGCGCCGCCCGCCGTGCACGAACCCATGACGCAGGCGATCTGCGGAATGCCCGCCGCTGACATGTTGGCCTGGTTGTAGAAGATGCGGCCGAAATGATCCCGGTCGGGAAACACCTCGTCCTGGTTGGGCAGATTGGCGCCACCACTGTCGACGAGATAGACGCAAGGCAGATTGTTCTGCAGTGCGATCTCCTGCGCCCGCAAATGCTTCTTCACCGTCAGCGGATAATAGGTGCCGCCCTTCACCGTGGCGTCGTTGACCACGACCATCACCTCGGTGCCTTCGACGCGGCCGACGCCGGCAATGATGCCCGCCGCCGAGATCTCTTCGCCATACATCGACCATGCCGCGAATTGGCCGATCTCGAGGAAGGGCGAACCGGTGTCGAGCAGTTGCGCGAGGCGCTCGCGCGGCAGAAGCTTGCCGCGCGAAACGTGCCGCTCACGCGCCTCGTCCGAGCCGCCGCGCTCGACGCTGGCCGCTTTTTCCGCAATGTCGGCGACCAGCGCCCGCATGCGCTCGGCATTGGCGCGGAAGGTGTCGGAGGCGGGGGAAATCTCAGAGGTGAGGACTGGCATCTCAGACGCTCTCCGCCATGATTTCCCGCCCGATCAGCCAGCGGCGGATTTCGCTGGTGCCGGCGCCGATCTCGTAGAGCTTGGCGTCGCGCAACAGCCGGCCGGTCGGATAGTCGTTGATGTAGCCATTGCCGCCCAAGAGCTGCAGCGCGTCGAGCGCCATCTGCGTCGCTTTCTCGGCGGCAAACAGCACGCAGCCGGCGGCGTCCTTGCGCGTGGTCTGGCCGCGGTCGCAAGCGGCGGCAACGGCATAGACATAGGCGCGCGCGGCGTTCATCACCGTGTACATGTCGGCAAGCTTGCCTTGCACCAGCTGGAATTCGCCGATCGCTTGGCCGAACTGCTTGCGCTCGTGCACATAGGGGATCGCCACGTCGAGGCATGCCGCCATCAGGCCGATCGGACCGCCGGCGAGCACCGTGCGCTCATAGTCGAGACCCGACATCAGCACTTCGACGCCACGCCCTTCTTCGTGCAGCACATTGTCGAACGGCACTTCGACATTCTCGAACACCAGCTCGCCGGTGTTGGAGCCGCGCATGCCGAGCTTGTCGAGCTTTTGCGCCACGGAAAAGCCAGCAAAGGCTTTTTCGATGATGAAGGCGGTGATGCCGCGCGAACGGCGTTCCGGGTCGGTCTTGGCGTAGACGACAAGCGTTTCGGCTTCGGGGCCGTTGGTGATCCACATCTTGGTGCCGTTGAGCACATAGCGGTCGTTGCGCTTTTCGGCGCGCAGCTTGAGCGACACGACGTCGGAGCCGGCGCCGGATTCCGACATCGCCAGCGCGCCGACCTTTTCGCCCGAGCACAAAGCGGGGAGATATTTTTCCTTCTGCGCCGGCGTCGCCCAGCGGTTGATCTGGTTGACGCAGAGATTGGAGTGAGCGCCATAGGACAGGCCGACCGAGGCCGAGGCGCGCGAAATCTCCTCCACCGCGATCACATGGGCGAGATAGCCCATGCCGGTGCCGCCGAAATCGGGATCGGCGGTGATGCCGAGCAGGCCGAGCGCGCCGAGTTCCGCCCACAGATGCGCCGGGAATTCGTTCGAGCGGTCGATCTCGGCGGCTAGCGGCGCGATCCTGTCCTGCGCGAAGCGGCGCACCAGGTCGCGCAGCGCCTCGATGTCTTCGTCATGCCCGAAGCTGAGCGTGTTAGTGTACATGGCCATCCTCCCTGCCGCCAATATTCGCGCCGACGAGCCGCATTGTCATTGAAAGATATGTTGTGGTGACTTCAGCGATCGACAGCCGCTCGCCCGGCCGGAACCAGACGATGACGCCCGTCATCATCTGGATCAGCGCCATGGCGGTCAGTCCGGTGTCGTCGATGCTGAAGGCGCCCTTCTCTGCGCCGTCACGCAATATGGCGCGCAATTCCTTTTCATAGGCCGTGCGCATCCGCAGGATTTGCGTCAGGCGGTCATGCGACAGGCTACGCAATTCCATGTTTGAGACATGGGTTGAATGGCGACGCCCGATATGGAAGGCGATATGGTTCTCGACATAGGCGGCAAGCCGCGCCGTCGGATCGGCAGTGCCGGGCCTTGCCGTATCCCATGCCTCGATCAGCCCTTCCATGTGCTCTCGCATCAGCGTGAACAAAAGGTCTTCCTTGGTGGGAAAATAGCGATAGAGCGCCGCCGCCTGCACGCCGACCTCGGTGGCGAGCTGGCGCATCGACATCGCCTCATAGCCGAAGCGCGCGATCAGGCTGACCGCCGCCTCGCGGACGGCAGCTTCGGTCTTTTCGCCATCGGAACCGGTGGTGCGCGCCATGATCGCCTCGCGAGGAGATGCGATAATAAAACGAACGTTCAATTAATTCAAGTGGCGGTCAATCCAGGCATGCCTATGCGACGATCCGGAAGCCGACAGGTGCGCTCCACCCCTCGAGTTCCTCGACATCGATCCGCGAAACCCAGGCACCCGGCGGGCCCTTTCGCAGACGTTCGATCATTGTCGAGACCGACGCCTCGGCGCCGGCAAGCCATGCCGTGACCGAGCCGTCCCTTTCGTTTCGCACCCAACCGGCAAGGCCCAACTCCGTCGCCTCGCCTCGCACCCAGATCCTGTAGCCGACACCCTGCACCTTGCCGTGTACGCGCGCCTGTACTGCCCTTTGCCGATCATCCATCGCTCTCTCCCATGCACAGAGTCTGGCGCAGGATCGAACGAAAGCAACAGGCTTGAACGGCGACGACGGGCCGGCGGACTAGTTGCCCCGCGCGGCGGCCAGCGCGCCGGGCAGTTCCTCGGCAAAAATATCGAGCTCGTTGTCGAGGCCGACGCTGACCCGAATACAGCGGTCGAGCACCGGCACCATCGGCTTGCGGATGAACACGTCGCGCGACAGCAAGCCCTGCAGCACTTTCAGCGCGAAGGCGCCATCATGGCCGCAATCGATGGTGACGAAGTTCGTTGCTGATTGCAGCGGCTTCAGCCCGTTCGCCTCGGCGATCCCGCCGATGCGCCGGCGACCGGCCGCGACCCGCGCCACCACGGTTCCGAGATAGTCCTGGTCGGCAAGCGCCTCGACACCGGCGATCTGCGCCATGCGGCTGACGCCGTAATGATTGCGGATTTTTTCGAAATCGCGAATCACCTGTGCCTCGGCCACTGCATAGCCGCAGCGTATGCCGGCCAGCCCGTAGGCCTTCGAGAAAGTGCGCATGCGAATGACGTTCGGCCGCGAAATATCGATCGGCGGTAGCGCCGTTGCAGGCCCCAACTCGCCATAGGCCTCGTCGAGCACCAGCATGGTGGTTTCGGGCAGCGCTTCGATGAAGCGGATAAGCTCGGCCGCTTCCCACCAACTGCCCATCGGATTGTCGGGGTTGGAGAGATAGACCAGTGGCGCCTTGTCCTTGACGACCGCCGCCAGGAGGCCGTCCAGGCTCTCCCGATCGTTCTCATAGGGAACCGCGACCAGCCGGCCGCCGACGCCGGCAATGTGAAAATTGAAGGTCGGATAGGCGCCAAGCGAGGTCACCACGGCGTCGCCAGGCGCCACATACATGCGCGCCACCAGGCTGAGCAGCCCGTCAATGCCTTCGCCGATAACGACGTTTTCGACGCCGACGCCGAGATGGCCGGCCGCGGCAACCTTCAGATCGTGATTGTCGGGGTCGCAATACATCCACATGTCGCGGGCAATGCCGGCCATGCGAGCGATGACGCGCGGCGACGGCCCAAAACTGCTCTCGTTGGCGCCGATACGAGCGCGAAACGCCCGGCCGCGGTCGCGCTCCTGCGCCTCCGGGCCGACAAACGGCACCGTAGAGGGAAGCGCGCCGATGAGCGGCGTGAGGGGAGGGCGCTGGCGCATGGCAAAAGGCTCGGTTGAAACGGGCCTTCTTGCTAGCGTGCCGGCTTTGCCGGTGCAAGTTGCCAACGCGACTGGAAGTCGGGCCAGAGCTGCCAGAATGACCGCTGCATGCGAAGGACCCAGTCGATGGCGCTACACTCGCCTGGGCCTGCCCGTCTCATACTGGATTCCGTCGGCTCTTTTTGCTAGCGAGGTGCGATGAACAATCGCCTGCCTCCCGCCTGGTCCAAACATTTAAAGGTTCAACCTGAGCCGAAAATGTCACAGCAGAAAATGCAACCTGGGCCGAAAATTGCACAACCGAAGGTGCTGCCGTCGCGTGCCCACGCCGACGACATGCTTCTGAGGCAGGCGCTCGAACTCCAGGAAGCCAGCCGCTTGCCGGAGGCCGAGGAGTTGTGCCATCGCGTTCTGGCGCGTACGCCAAACCATGCTCTTGCCCTGTACATACTGGGTACAATTGGGCTCGGTTTCGACAATGAATTGTCCATAAAGTACTTCGATCGAGCGGTAGGCCAGACCCCGCAAAATCCCTATTTCCACTTCAGTCTGGGCGAGACGTATCTGAAGGTTGGAGACTATCCGCTTGCGATCAGACATTTGCAGCGCGCCTGCGAACTGAAGCCGGATTTGGTGGAAGCCCTTTGCGCACTTGGGCTCGCTTACCTGGAGTTTGGCGAGACTGACAGTGCCCTTTCCGTTTACGAGAAAGCGCTCGAAACCAATGGCGATCATCCCCTTGTCCGAACGGGCCTTGCCAGCGCCTTGACCAGCCTTGGTCGCATGGATGAGGCCGCGGCCCATCTCAAAGAATCGATCGAGCGTCGGCTCGATCTGGCACGCGCATACAGCGCCTACGTATTAACGCGCAAATTCGCCGAAGAGCCGCCCGAATTCGCATCGATCATACACGAGCTGTCCAATTCGAATCTTGGGCCAATCGCGTCGCAACAACTGCATCATGCCGCGGGCAAAGTGCTGAACGACCTCCAGCGCTATGAAGAGGCAATTGATTATTTCCTCAAGGCCAAAGCGAATGCAGCTTACTACGACATTGCCTCCTATCGCCGCAAAGTCGATTCCTTGATCGGCTTGTTCAGCCCGGCGACCGTGGCTGCTCGAGCGAGTTATGGCGATCCTTCAGAGGTACCAGTATTCGTGCTTGGCATGCCTCGCTCGGGAACGACGCTGACGGAGCAAATCTGTTCCAGCCACCCGGAGGTGCATGGCGCCGGGGAAATCGGCAAATTGCGGCGGATGGCCATTTCAATGGGCGTCACACCTCAGTCGATGGAGGCCTTTGATCGGTCTGTCATGTCGATGACGGCAGAGCAGTCGAAAGTGCTTGCTCAGGACTATCTGTCCTATGTGCGTCAAATGGCTCCAACCGCGCTCCGCATTGTCGACAAGAGACCTCACAATTTTGAGCTTGTTGGACTTATCGCGATTCTGTTTCCAAACGCCCGAATTATACATTGCAGGCGTGACGCAATCGATACCTGCCTGTCATGCTTTACTTCAAATATTGGTCAGGGCCATACCTATATAACTGATCTCACGACTATTGGCCTGTATTACCGTGAGTACGATCGCTTGATGCATCACTGGCAGGAAACTTTCCCAGGGCGCATATTTGAAAATCGTTACGAAGACATGATTTCGGATCAGGAAGGGCAGTCGCGCCGGCTGATAGACCACCTTGACTTGGCCTGGGATGATGCCTGTCTTCACTATTTCGAAAAGGACGGATCCGTCCGCACCGCAAGCAGTTGGCAAGTCCGTCAGCCGATCTATACGTCGTCCGTCAAGCGGTGGAAAAAATATGGAAGCAAAATTCAGCCACTGATCGATGCCCTGGGTGATCTGGCCGAAGTTTGATGCAGGCGACGGACATCAGAGGCGAACAAGACGACTTACGCCAGCCTGCGAAATACCCCTTTGCCCAGTCAGCAACTGACCAATCCAGAGCAATTACAGGAAAAGCGTGGAACGGGTTTCCGTCTGGAATTTGCGTAAAGAGCGGTTGGATGACGGCATTAGGGACAAGGCTTTGGTCGAGCACTCTCTCGCTGCTGACTGCGCAGGGCATGAGGTGCGATCGGGTTGTGATTTGAGACTGGGCAATTTTTCGGCTCATCAGGGGCGGATAAACACGCGTCATATGGTCGAGTGATCCTTCACCCCGATCCACAAACCACTTTTTACGAAAAAACCCGGCGGTTGCCCGCCGGGTTCTATGGTGCTCAGATCAGGCGCTGATTAGAACGAGCGCTGGAAGCGCAGCATGCCACCGACGCTGTTTTTCTTGTCGGCATTGGTCCAGTTGGAGACGGTATCGTCGCCAAGGTGCAGGTAGTCGACTTCGCCCGTGACCGTGAAGCCAGGAACGATGTCGTAGGCAATGTTCACCGCAGCGCCGAAGTTCTTGCCTTCGTCATAGGAGAGCTGGGTGTTGAACGAGGTCTTCTCGTTGATGGTGTAGGTGCCACCACCCCAGACTGCCCAGTTGCCGCTCCACTGCTTGTAGAAGCCGCGGCCGCCGGCCGGGATTGCCCAGGTCGGATCCGACAGATTGTCGTCCGTGCCATAGCCGCCCATGATGAACAGCGACAGGTTCTGCATTGGCGTCACGTCCAAGCGAACCTTGCCGGCCACCTCTTCGTAGTTGCTGTCATAAGCGATGACGCCGGTGATGGCGCCCCAGCCCTGCGTGTATTTCACGCCGCCGACGACATGCGGAACGTAGCTGTCGATCGTGCCGACGACGCCCGAGCCTTCTTCGAGCGAGAGCACGGCCGAGAAGCCGTTGCCGGCGTCGAAGTAGTACTGGACGACGTTGGTGTCGAAATCGCCGTAGGGGACGAGCGTATCGTTGATGACGTTGCCGGCGTAGCCGATGAACGTATTGAAGGCCGATTCGTCCTTACCGACGCGCAGGCCACCGAGCTGGATCCAGGCGAAGTTCAGAGAAACGTTCTTGTTGCCGGCAGGGTTGGAGTTGAATTCATCTGCTTCCGTTGCCGGATCGTCTGCCGAGGGGTAGCCGTTTCGGTTGCCGAAGTTGAAGCGGGTTTCGGTGTAGGTCTTCAAGGTGCCGAGTTCGGTTTCCTGGCCGGTCCACGTCTTCAGCGTGAAGCGGGCGTTCTTGTAGAAGGTGTCCTGCTCGTCACCATCCTTGTGGTCGAAGGACTTCGCACCATCGAACGAGCCGACGTCGCCGACACCGATGTCGTAACGGACATAGCCACCGATGCGCAGGCAGGTTTCGGTGCCGGGGATGTAGAAGTAGCCCGAGCCGTAGACGTCGCAGATCTTGACGTATTCAGCGGGTTCCGGCTCGGCGACGACGACGGCGTCGGCGGCGCGCGCACCGGAAACTGCGATCAGGGCCGCAGCGGAGCCGAGTAGAAGGCTCTTGATGTTCATTTTCTGACCTCCAGTCAGAATCGAAGGCGGAGGTCGATGAAAAGCAGTCCACTGTTCTGCTTTGCTGTTTTATTTCAAATAGATAAACCTTATGAGCAGCCAGCTGGCTCTGTCGGCCAAAACCGCTTGCTCGCGAAGGCCTTGCCTGATCCGGTCTTGAAATATCGCTCGAGTTGCCGTGCGTTGGCCTCGGTTTCAATCCCAATGTAGGCCTTCAAGGTGACAGGCAGATAAGCCTTCGTCGACGTCACATGGCCCGATCGGTTCGATTCGAAACGGCGTCGAAGGTCATTTGCCGATCCGACATAGACATCGCCGTTATGGAGTTGCAGGAAATAGGCGTACCCCATGGTCCCCCTACGCTACTTCGTAGCTTCGGGTGACACCCTACGCCCGCTTGCGGTTCCGGGTGGCCTGCCACCGAAGCCCGCAGGGTGTAGGGTGGCGGAGAGGATGGGATTCGAACCCACGAGAAGCTTTTGACCTCTACTCCCTTAGCAGGGGAGCGCCTTCGACCACTCGGCCACCTCTCCGTTGCGCCGCTGGATAAAGAAAAGCGTCGGCACAATCAACAAGCCGGCGCCATTATCATCGAAAAATCCGGCTTCTTTTGAAATGCCGCCCCGGCATGCGGCGATTCTGCGGCAATTCCCTGGCCGGCGACTCGGAACCTGGCCGCAATTCCGGCGGCCCATCGCCGGATTCGGCCAGATTGCAAGGGCCGCAAGGGGCCTGAAGGTTAATGAGAGCTTTCTGACTGAGGCCAAATCGTGTCATTTGTGCAACAACACATGGGGATAGCGCCCGCACAGACCTTTCGCCGGTACGATCGTGGTTGAACGCCGCCGCCTCATGGGTAATGTCGAGTTCGAAGGAGCGGCGCGGTGCGCATCTTTTTCAGTAGTGGGGATGGGGCAGGGAACGCTGTCCTTCAGCAAAGAATACCCAGACCCGTTTTTTAACTTTTGACTGGAGGTCAGAAAATGAACATCAAGAGCCTTCTACTCGGCTCCGCTGCGGCCCTGATCGCAGTTTCCGGTGCGCGCGCCGCCGACGCCGTCGTCGTCGCCGAGCCGGAACCCGCTGAATACGTCAAGATCTGCGACGTCTACGGCTCGGGCTACTTCTACATCCCCGGCACCGAAACCTGCCTGCGCATCGGCGGCTTTGTCCGTTACGACATCGGCGTGGGTGACCGCGAAGGCGTTCAGAACGTTCCGGATCACCTGGATCCGACCGATCGCAACGACACCTACTATAAGCAGGCCCGCTTCACGCTGAAGACCTGGACCGGCCAGGAAACCGAGCTCGGCACTTTGAAGACCTTCACCGAGACCCGCTTCAACTTCGGCAACAGTTCGGGCGACTACGATGACCAGACTGCCCCCTTCGCTGCCGGCTACGATCCGGCCGGCTGGCAGGCGCACAACAAGACACCCTCGCTGAACTTCGCCTGGATCCAGCTCGGTGGCCTGCGCGTCGGTAAGGACGAATCGGCCTTCAATACGTTCATCGGCTATGCCGGCAACGTCATCGACGACACCATCGTTCCCTACGGCAATTTCGACACCAACGTCATCCAGTACTACTTCGACGCTGGCAACGGTTTCTCTGCCGTGCTGTCGCTCGAAGAAGGCGCTGGCGTTGACACCATCGACAGCTACGTTCCGCATGTCGTCGGCGGCGTGAAGTACACGCAGGGCTGGGGTGCAATCACCGCAGTTGCCGCCTATGACAGCAACTGGGAAGCGTGGGCCGGCAAGGTTCGTTTGGACGTGACTCCGATGCAGAACCTGTCGCTGTTCATCATCGGCGGCTACGGCAGTGACTCCGACTTTGCCGATCCGAACACCGGCCACAACTTCTTCAAGAATTGGGACGGCAGCTGGGCAATCTGGGGTGGTGGTTCGTACACCATCAACGAGAAGACCTCGTTCAATGTCCAGGCATCGTATGACGACGGCAAGACCTTTGGTCTGGCTGCCAACATTGCTTACGATGTTGTCCCGGGCTTCACGGTCACCGCCGAAGTTGACTACTTCAACAAGGCGACCAGTGACTGGCACGGCGAAAGCGATGGCGTCGGCGGTATCCTCCGCTTCCAGCGCTCGTTCTAAGGGCTGGTTCCTTACAGGTGAAATTCAGCCCGGGTGCTTCAACGCCCGGGCTGTTTTGTTTTCGTGGCTTGGCCATGGCAGTGAGAAGGAGAAGGGGGTTCGGGTAGCTGAACAGGTCCGTGGGCTGATTTCGTGGGATCCGCTGATGGCGGATGAAATCACGACTGCGTGATCAAATCTCTTGAAAGGACGCTTCCAAGCGGATAGGTCTGATCTATCCACTCGGGGGTGTGGCAATTAATGACGAACGAAGCGATTCAAGAGGGAGAACCCTCCGATCAGTTTTCGATGTTTTCTTCTCAAAATTCGAAAATAAGATACAGCTACAACAAGATCAGAGAAGTAAAGTCGCATAGGGTCGGAGAGCTATTTTCAGCATACCGGGACATACTTTGGGATGATGGGCGGCATAAATACAATGTCAGCTCTTTCATCGGCGAAATAGACGAGATTCTCCTCGGCGAGCGTTTCAGCGCCTTTGACCAAAGCACCCTCGATAACCTTATCGGTACCTTGCGCCAGCGCGGTAACAGCAACGCAACCATTAATCGCAAGATGGCTGCCCTCAGCAAACTGCTGCGCAAGGCTCATAAGATGGGGGATATCCACAGCCTGCCCGAGTTTCGCCGCCAGAAGGAGCGGGCGGGACGGATTCGTTTCCTCGAAAGGGACGAAGAGGCGCGGTTGTTCGCCGCCATCAAGAGCCGCAGCGAGGATGCTTATCGGCTTTCTGTCTTCCTGGTCGACTCAGGATGCCGCCTCGGCGAGGCGCTCGGGCTGATCTGGAACGACATCCAGGAGCATCGCGTCTCCTTCTGGATCACCAAATCCGGCCGCAGCCGCACCATTCCGATGACCGAACGGGTAAAAGAGGTGATCAAACTGCCGGTCACCGAAGGCCGCCGGCCCAAGGGTCCGTTCACCAAGCTCAGCCAGGCTCAGTTCCGCGCTATCTGGAACGATGCGAAAGCCGAAGTCGGCCTTGGCGCCGATGATCAGGTGGTGCCACATATTTTGCGTCACACTTGCGCCTCGCGTCTTGTCCAGGGCGGCATCGACATCAGGCGCGTGCAGATGTGGCTCGGCCATCAGACGCTGTCGATGACCATGCGTTACGCGCATCTGGCCACCAACGATCTCGACGGCTGCGTCGTCGTGCTGGAGACGCCCCGCGAAGGGCCAGCCGCCAGCGCAGAGAAGTCAGTGTTCTCGTCTCCGCTGACCACGCCTGTTTCGGCAGGACCCAAGCAAAAGCGCGAAGCCGGCACGGCGAAGGCGGCGGGGAAGAGCTCCAAGGCCAAATAGTTCCGCCGAACTGCCCTATACTTGGATAGCGATCCCAGGACTTATTTTGTCCTGGGATTTACTTCATCTGAGCTTGTTGCCCGGCCCGGCCCAGGAAGGCGGCAATCGCGCCAGGCAGGCTGCCGGTCTCGAGGAAAGGCGCATGGCCCTGACCCTCGACCGTGACTGTTTCCATCTCGGGATGGCGCTTTCGCATCTCTTCCAGTGTTTCGGCAGACAGCAGTCTCGAATTGGCGCCACGTATGGCAAGCATTGGTATGGCTGCCAGCGCCTCGAACTGCGGCCACAGATCCGGCAACGGCTTGCTGAGGTCAAGGCCCGCCAAAGTCTCGAGCAGCCTCGGGTCGAAATCCGGCATCAGCCCGTGATCCGCCTCGCGGTAAAGCGCCGACACCATCCGCTCCCAATCAGCCTCGGTCAGCGCGGGAAAATCGGCGCCATGCGCGCCGCGCTGGGAGCTGACCGCCTCAGCACGGGTTTTCGGCTTCGGCGCGGGATCGAGATAGGAGCGGATATGGGCAAGTCCATCTGCCTCGATCACCGGGCCGATGTCGTTGAGAACAATCGCCTTCAGCACCGCCGGCTGCATCGCGCCGAGCACATGGACGATTAGCCCGCCGCGCGACGTGCCGATGAAGGCCGCTTCCGCGATGTTGAGCGCTGCCAGTCCGGCGAGGATATCGCCCGCTTCGACACCGACATTGTAATGGCTGATATCGGGGTCGTAGGCGGATCGCCCACGGCCGCGGTAATCGAAGGCGACGATCTTTCGCGGGTTTTCCGATTGCATCGAGAGGTACAGCGCCAGTTCGTGAAAGTCGCGCGCGTTGCGGGTCAGGCCAGGCAGGCAGACGACCGGCCAATGTCCGGAGTTCGCTTCGCCATAGAGGCGCGCATGGAGCTGGAGGCCGTCCGGAGCGGCGTAGAAGAAATCGGAGAAGCCTTCAGTGCTCGACATAGAAAAGGACTCGCTGGCGGATCGTCTCCGACTGCTACAGGCGAGGGCTGGGATGGTCAAATCGAGGACATGGTGATCTGACAATCTTGGAAGTGTCGGAGGGACAGCGCCCCCCTCTGTCCTGCCGGACATTTCCCCCACTTGGGGGGAGATTGGCGGTTCGGGCGCTGCACTCTTCCTGCGAAGTTGGAGATTGGCGAAATCGGCGACTACAACCGATCTCCCCCCAAGTGGGGGAGATGGCCGGCAGGCCAGAGGGGGGCGCGAAGGAACTCAACGGAACAATGTTGAGCGTCGTGCAAACGCCATCACAAAGAATGCGCCGCCTCAGCTCCGCCCGTTCACCAGGTCGCCCACAATGTCGTACTTCCCCGAAATACGCATCTTGTAGACTTCGTAATTCTCCATAACGCGCTGCACGTAACTTCTTGTTTCCGTGTAGGGAATCCGCTCGATCCAGTCGACGACCGCGTCGATGTCCTTGCCGCGCGGGTCGCCATATTTCGCTACCCACTGGCTGGCGCGGTTGGGACCGGCATTGTAGCCGGCGAAGGTCAGCACATAGGAGCCGTTGAAGCGGTCGAGCTGCTCGCCAAGGAAGGCGGCACCCAAGGTCGCGTTGTAGCCGGCATCGCTGGTCAGCCGTTCCGGTGAGAAGGTCATTCCGGCCTTCTTGGCCAATTGCTTGGCGGTCCCCGGCATCAGTTGCAGCAGCCCGCGCGCGCCGGCGCTGGAGACGGCGCCGATGTTGAACTCGCTTTCCTGGCGGGCGATCGCATAGGCCAGCGCCTTGCCCGAGCCGGAAATATTGGCCGAATCGGGAATGACGCCCAGCGGATGCGACAGCGCGCCGACATCGATACCGCGCGCACCGGCGATCTTGCCGACTTTCAGGGCCAGAAAATGATTGCCCTGCTTTTCCGCCAACACGGCGAGCAGCGCCAGCTCGCCGGGGCTGGTCAATTGCCCGGCGAGGTCGCGGTAGAGCGTATCGGCATAGCGGTCGTAGCCTGCCTCCTGCAGTCGCTTGATGGCGCTGACCGCTTCGCGTCCGTCAAAGCTTTGGCGGTCTGCGTTGCTTGGCTCGGGGTAGGCGATGTTCAGCGTGCGCAGGCCAACCCGTTCCGCCGCCAACTGGCCGTAGAAAGTGGTGCCATAGGCCGCTGCCTTGGTGAAATAATCCTTCGCATCGCCGGGACCGCCGACTTCCGCCGCGCGGCCGAGCCAGTAATAGGCGCGCGACAGCGACATCGGCCCCTGCGCAAGATCGGCGATGCGGGCAAAATGTCCGGACGCGGTGCCGGGATCGTTGAGGCCGCGCAGTGCATACCAGCCGGCGTGGAATTCGGCCTCGGCGGCACTGGCGGGGCTTTCGGCGGCATGTGCGGCAACGATCTTGTAGGCGGTCTTCCAGTCGCCCTGGTCGACCAGTGCGCGCGACAGCACGCGGCGCTCGACCCACCAGGCATCGGGATCGACCAGCGCGTCGCGATCGGTTGGCGCTTTCATCACCACCGCGGCGGCGTCGGCAAACTTCCGCTGCTTGCGCAGATATTCGGCTTGCGCGAAGAAATAGCCGGCCGATCGCTGTGCTGCAGGCACTGCTTTCAAGAGCTTGGCCGCGTTCTTGTCGCCACGCGCGGCGGCGGCCCAGGCATCGGCCAGCGGTTGCGCGCCGGCAAGTGCTGCGACCCGCAGCGCCGAATTCTCCCGGTCGGCATAAAACATCCGTTCCATGCGGAAACGATGGTCGGCAGCCGGGATGATGGCGCCAAACTCCTCAACGACGGCCGCTTCGTCTTTGGCTTCCAGCTTTTCGGTGCGCCAGAACGGCGACAAAACTGAAAGCGCGGCCTTGGCATTGCCAAGCGCAACATAGGAGCGGGCCAGGATCACCACGCCTTCGAAGGTCAGCGGCTGGCTTCCGTCAAAGGCTTTCACCACCGTCTGCGGCGAAGGGCTTTCGCGGTAGAGCGCGCGCTCGCTGTTCTTGCGCAAGGCAATGGTGCCCGGCCAGTTAGGCAGCATCTTTGCGGTATCGGCAATCTCGCTGCTCGGCACACGGTCGCCGCCATAGAGCGCGATCGCCCAAGCCAGGATATGGCGGTCCAGCGAATTGGCCGGCAATGTTTCGCGCACGGCGCGTGACGCGGCAATATCGCCGGTCGCCAACGCGTCGAGACCGCCTTTCAACACGACGATACTGGCGGAGGGCGCATCAGTCTGCGCTCCGTCCTGCAGGCCAGGCATCGGGATCGATGAGGTCGTCTGCTCGTCGACGCTCTCGTTTGCCGCCGTCCCCACCATCAGCAGGGCAACGGCGCCAAGCAATACGAAGCGGAGTGGCCGACTGGCCGGCATGATCCTGATCTTTCCCTGTTGCGGCACCTCAAATGGCAAGCCCAGGTGCCTGAGAGCCTAGACTTAGGTCGTGAAGAGCCCGTAAACAAAGGGTTAGCGAGGTCGGTCGAATTGCGCGTGCTGGCACCATGGCAATGCTTGCCGCGCAACAATGTCGAGACTATGGTGCGCCGCTTCGCTTTCGGCTAGAAGGCGCACGACAAACCCAAGAAGACAAAACCTGAGAAGTCCCAAGGAGTTGGACGACATGCTGAGAGGCTCGCTTACTGCGCTCGTGACACCGTTCGAAAAGAGCGGGCGTTTCGACGAGAAAGCCTTTCGCGCGTTTGTCGAATGGCAACTCGCCGAAGGCACGACGGGTCTTGTGCCTGTCGGCACCACCGGCGAGTCGCCGACGCTGTCGCATGACGAGCACCGCCAGGTCGTCAAGGTGTGCATCGAGGTGGCCAAGGGCCGTGCTCCGGTCGTCGCCGGCGCCGGCTCCAACAACACCGCCGAAGCGGTTGGTCTGGTCCAATACGCCGAAAAGGCCGGTGCCGACGCGGTACTCGTCGTCACGCCGTACTACAACAAGCCGACGCAGCGCGGCCTCTATGCGCATTTCGCAGCCGTTGCCAAGGCAACCAGCTTGCCGATCATCATCTACAACATCCCGCCGCGCTCGGTCATCGACATGAGCCCGGAGACGATGGGCCAGCTGGTGCATGACTTCAAGAACATCGTCGGCGTCAAGGATGCCACCGGCAAGGTCGAGCGGGTTTCCGAGCAGCGCGCCACCTGCGGCAAGGATTTCATCCAGCTTTCGGGCGAGGATGCTTCCGCGCTTGGCTTCAACGCCCATGGCGGCGTCGGCTGCATCTCGGTGACCTCGAACGTCGCGCCGCGGCTTTGCGCCGAATTCCAGGAGGCGACGCTGTCCGGCGACAGCGCCAAGGCGCTGGAACTGCAGGACCGTTTGCTGCCGCTGCACAAGGCGATCTTCCTCGAGCCTGGCCTGTGTGGCGCCAAATACGCGCTGTCGAAGCTGGGCAAGGTCGAGAACGTGGTGCGCTCCCCGCTGGTGACGATCGAGGCATCGACTGCCGAGAAGATCGATGCGGCTTTGAAACACGCCGGCTTGATAAACTAGGGATGAGGCGCCACCTCTCCACATCATGAATCAAGTCAGAAAAGCCGATCCCAACAACAAAACCGTTGCGGAAAACCGCAAGGCGCGGTTTTCCTATGAGGTGCTCGACACGATCGAGACCGGCCTGGTGCTGACCGGCACCGAGGTCAAGTCGCTGCGCCAGGGCCAGGCCAACATCCAGGACAGCTACGCCTCGGTCGAGGGCGGCGAGATCTGGCTGATCAACTCCTATCTGCCGGAGTATCTGCAGGCCAACCGCTTCAACCACGAGCCGCGCCGCCGCCGCAAGCTGCTGCTCAACAAGCGCGAGATGGCAAAACTGGCGCAAAGCGTCGACCGCGAAGGCATGACGCTGGTGCCGCTGAAAATCTATTTCAACGACCAGGGCCGTGCCAAGCTGCTGCTCGCCGTCGGCCGCGGCAAGAAGCTGCACGACAAGCGCGAAACCGAAAAGCAGCGCGACTGGTCGCGCGAGAAGGGCCGGCTGATGAAGGAACGAGGCTAAGAACCTCAGCCCCAGAAAAGCCAGACATTCAGCTTTCAAGGTTCGAACTGCTGCAGCGGCAACGTGCGGAGAAAGCTTGAAGAACCGGATCATCCTCTGGAGCGCGGCCAGTCTGGTCGTTGCGGGCATCGTAGCGGCAAGCGGCTTTTTCTATTTCAAGACATTCTCACCGGATCGCGACTCTTATCCGGTCAGGGGCATCGACGTTTCCCATCATCAGGGCGAGATCGACTGGCGACGCGTTGCTGCCGATGATGTCGCCTTCGCCGTCATCAAGGCAACCGAAGGCGGCGATCATGTCGATGATGCTTTTGCCACCAATCTGCGCGAGGCGCGCGCGGCCGGTCTTGCTGTCGGCGCCTATCACTTCTTCACCTTCTGCCGGCCGGGCGCCGACCAGGCGAAGAATTTCATTGCGGTCGTGCCGCACGATCAGCCGCTGCTGCCGCCAGTGGTCGACGTCGAATTCGGCGGCAACTGCCCGCAGCGCCCGTCGCCGGAACAGCTGAGCGCGGAACTCCAGGCCTTCCTCGGGCCGGTTGAAGCCACGTTCGGCAAGCCGGCGATCATATACCTGACCGACGAGGCAGAGGAGGCCTATATCGGACAGATAGCTGTGCGTCAGCGCTGGCTGCGCTCGCTGGCGATCAAACCGAGCGAGGACGGCTGGATCTACTGGCAGTACCACAACAAGGGCCGGGTCGATGGCATCGAGGGCGATGTCGACCTCAATGTGCTGCAGGGCGGGCAGCAAAGGCTGGCCGAGTTGTTTGCGCCATCTGCACAACCCTCGCCCTCGCCCTGAATCAGGCAGTCTTGGCCGCAGGTCTGGCGATGGCCGAAAAGGCCATCCCTGCTGCCATGATCAGGATGGCGGCAAACTGCGCGCTTGTCGGCGTTTCGCCAAGCACCGTCGTGGCGATCAGGACCGTTGCGATCGGCACGCATGGCATGAACAGCGATGCCGTCTGCGACCCCAGCCGTCGGACGACATAGGTATAGAGGAACATGGCGGCCGCACCGGCCAAAAAACCCTGAATGACGATCTGGCTGGCGATCTCTGCCACTGCCGCGACGCGAAGACCGCTCGGGGCAAAGAGATAGAGCAGCGGCAGCGGCAGGCACGACAGGAGCACCACCGTTGAGGTCGCCGTGACCGGATCGACACGCCAGCGCCGCACAAGAACGGCATAGGCGGCAAACATCAGGCCTGATCCGATGAACAGAAGATCGCCGAAGAGGACACCCTTCATGTCGCTGTCTGTGCGCACCGGCGCAATGAACAGGATCAGCCCGGCAATGATGGCGGCGACGCCGATGGTTCGCTGGTGCGAGGCTTTGTCGGTGGTGGCGATGTGCGACAGCGCGAATGAGAAGAAAACGATCGAGGCCGGGCAGAGTGCTGCGCCATGCGCGGCAGGCGCATAGGTCAGGCCCCAGTTGATGATGATCGGGTAGGGCAGCCCGGCCAGTGCCGCCAGCGTCAGCGCGCGCCGCCAGCCCAACACCTTGATATCTGCCAGGCCAATGCGCCAGACCACCGGCAGCATGACCATGCCGGCCCCGACAAAGCGCAAGGTCGCGAGATCCGTCGCCGTCAGATGCTCCCGCAGGCTAAAGCGGGCTGCGACGAACTGCACGGCGTAGATGCCGATCATGGCCATGCCGGCAAGGATTGCCGGCTTCGTGTTTCGGTTCTCTGTCGCGCGCATGCTCATCCCGCTCGATCCTGCCAACGGAGGCTTTTTTCTCCGGATGGCCTTCGTTGGAAGCGCAGCCTATTGTTGAAAATGGTGCGACAAAATATGCTGTTTTCGCGATATGAAAGTGTAATTCACACAAATAGGGCAATGCGAACGTGAATCATGAATCCGATCAGCTCGATGCCATCGACCGCAGCTTGCTGCGGCTGCTGCAGGAGGACGGGCGTCGCACCACGCTCGATCTCGCAGCCCGTGTCGGCCTGTCGCCGACCGGCACCAGCCAGCGGGTGAAGCGCCTTTTCCGTGACGGTTTCATCACTGCGGTCCGGGCTGTGCTCAATCCGCAAAAGATCGGCCGCGGCACACTCGTCTTCATCGAAGTCAGGCTCGACCAGGCGGCGCCGCATGTGTTCGACCGTTTCGCCGAGGCGGTGGCCAAAGCCCCTGAAGTGCTGGAATGCCATATGGTCGTCGGGGGCTTCGACTATCTGGTCAAGGCGCGCATTTCGGAAATGGCCGCCTATCAGGATTTCCTCAAGCGCGTGATCCTGCCGTTGCCGGGTGTCAGGGAGACGCACACCTATGCGTCGATATCAGATGTGAAGCCGGACGCGCTGTTGCCGGTATGAGACGGCGCGCCTGAAGTCAGGCGGCTTGAGAAACCTCCGGCGCCAGCGTCACATTCGCGTCGCCCCAGACTTTCAGGGCGGTGATCACCGGCTCCAGGCTCCTGCCACGCGGCGTCAGGCTGTATTCCACCTTCGGCGGCACCTGTGCATAGACCTTGCGGGCGATGAGCCCATCCGTCTCCAATTCGCGAAGCTGGTTTGTCAGCATGCGCTGTGTGCAGTTCGGGATCCGCCGGCGAATTTCGTTGAAGCGCATCGTGCCCGCGAGCAGATGGAAAAGCACGACGCCTTTCCACTTCCCGTCGATATAGCGAAGCGTTCCCTCCACGGTGCAGCCGGGGCTGCAGTCGAATCGCTCATGGCGGATGCGCGGCATGACGGTATCCTTTTCGACACTATGTGCTTTATATGTGCATTCTTGCGCTTTGCGAGCATAAGCCGCATCTCTCCCCCCGACAACGCCCAACAGCAATTGCGGAGATAACAGAATGCGCGCCGTCGGCTACCAGATCCCAGCCCCCATCACCGATGAGGCCTCCCTTGTCGATATCGACCTGCCCAAGCCAGAGCCGAAGGGCCGTCAATTGCTGGTCGAGGTGAAGGCGATCTCGGTCAATCCGGTCGACACCAAGATACGCAGGAGCGCCAAACCCGAAGCCGGAAGCTGGCGCGTGCTTGGTTGGGACGCTGCGGGCCAGGTGGTCGCGACGGGTCCGGACGCCAGCCTGTTCAAAACAGGAGATGATGTCTTCTATTCCGGTGCGCTGGCGTTGCAAGGCACCAATGCCGAGTTCCACCTTGTCGATGAGCGCCTTGTCGGCCGCAAACCGAGCTCGCTTCACTATGCTGAGGCGGCGGCGCTGCCGCTGACGGCGATCACCGCCTTCGAGGCGCTGTTCGACCGCCTCGATGTGAAGAAGCCCGTCGCAGGCGCCGCAAATGCCATCCTGATCATCGGTGGCGCCGGCGGCGTCGGCTCGATTGCAGTCCAGCTTGCGCGCCAATTGACCGACCTGACGGTGATCGCCACCGCATCGAGGCCCGAAACGCGCGACTGGGTGCTCGGGCTTGGCGCCCATCATGTCATCGACCATTCCAAGCCGCTGGCTGCAGAAATCGCTGCCCTCGGCATCGGCGCACCGGCCTTTGTGTTCTCGACAACCAACACCGACAAACATTTGGCCGCGATCGTCGAATTGATCGCACCGCAGGGCCGTTTCGGCTTGATCGACGACCCCCAGACGCTCGACATCAATCCGTTCAAGCGCAAGAGCGTTTCGGTCCATTGGGAACTGATGTTCACCCGCTCGCTGTTCGAGACGCAGGACATGGCCGCGCAGGGTGAGCATCTGAACGAACTGTCCCGGCTTGTCGACGCCGGCACCATCCGTACCACCCTGGGCGAGACGTTTGGTCCTATCAATGCCGCCAATCTGAAGCGCGCCCATGCGCTGATCGAGACCGGCAAGGCCAAGGGCAAGATCGTGCTGGAGGGGTTCTGAGGGCGCGGCTTTATTTCCGCAGGAACGCTGCGATCTCGCTGAAGACACTAACGAACATCATTTTGGTCAGCACGCCTGTATTGGTGTTGTAGCGCGAGCAGTGATAGCTGGAAAACAGCGTGATGCCGCCGGCTTGCAGCTGTCCGCCATGCTTGAACGGGTAGGCGGCGACACGCCCACCCAGTGCCCTGACGGTCGACTGGTGGGCGATCGAGCCCAGCGCCAGCACGGCGCGCAGATTTGGAAAGCGCGCGATCGTCGGCACCAGGAACGTCCGGCAGGTGGTAATCTCGGCGCCCACCGGCTTGTTCTCCGGCGGCACGCAGCGCACCGCATTGGTGATCGCCGTGCCCGCAAGTTGCAGGCCATCGTCCGGCCGCGCCTTGAACTCGCCGCGCGCAAAACCGTGTGCGATCAATGTGGAGTAGAGCAGGTCGCCGGCATAGTCGCCGGTGAACGGGCGTCCTGTGCGATTCGCGCCGCGCAGGCCGGGAGCCAAGCCGACGATCAGCAGCCGCACGGCGTCCTCGCCCTGTGGCGGCAGGAAGGTCGGCACCGGTGCATTGAACCAGAACGGTTCGCGCTGCCGCCACTCGGCGATAAAATCATGCAGCCGCGGGCAGAGCGGGCAGTCGCGGCCGGGTTCGGAGGAGGAGGGGGCGATCAACGCCGCCGCCGTCAGTAGTCGTCCTCTTCGACCTCGGCCGGCTCGGGCCGGCGCACCGGTCGCTCGGACGGATCGCGGCCGACTTCGTTCTTCAGCGTCATCAGGTCGATGAAATGGTCGGCCTGGCGGCGCAGATCGTCGGAGATCATCGGCGGCTGCGAGGCCATGGTCGAGACGACAGAGACCTTGCGGCCGCGCCGCTGCAGCGCCTCGACCAGGGTGCGAAAATCGCCGTCGCCAGAGAAGATGACGTAGTGGTCGACGACATCGGCAAGCTCCAGCGCATCGACGGTCAGCTCGATGTCCATATTGCCCTTGATCTTGCGGCGGCCGGTCGAGTCGGTGAATTCCTTGGCCGGCTTGGTCACCACCTTGAAGCCGTTATAGTCGAGCCAGTCGATCAACGGCCGGATCGAGGAGTATTCCTGATCCTCGACCAGCGCGGTGTAGTAGTAGGCGCGCAGCAGATAACCGCGCTTCTGGAAGCTCGACAGCAGCTTGCGGTAGTCGATGTCGAAGCCGAGCGCGCGCGAGGTCGCGTAAAGATTGGCGCCGTCGATGAAAAGAGCGATTTTTTCACGGGGGTCGAACATGGAAAATATCCCTTTTCGCAATATGCGGCCGTCTAAACGAAAATGCGTGAGTGACTATCGCTCGGCTTTTAATGAACCGGCTGAGCTTTCTTCATCCGAGATAGCGCCAGTTTTACGGCAATCCAAGGTGTGTTGCCGCTCTGCAAGCAATTGTGATCGACGCCGTATCGTCGCAGGCGGCCGCACTGCCGGCGAGCTCTTGACCCGGCGGCGGAGCCGGCATTGACCCGCCCCCAGGGCCGGCATCCTGCCATCCTTGCCATGAAGCTTGTATTTTGGCGGCGTTCAGGTTAAGGACCGCGCCTGTTTTCCATCAAATCCATCGCATGAAAGGGGCAATCCATGGCCCGCGTAACCGTTGAAGATTGCATCGACAAGGTCGACAACCGCTTCGAACTGGTGCTTCTGGCCGGCCACCGCGCCCGTCAGATCAGCCAGGGCGCGCCGATCACCGTGCCGCGTGACAACGACAAGAACCCGGTCGTGGCGCTGCGCGAGATCGCCGATGAGACACTGTCGCCCGACGACCTCAAGGAAGACCTGATCCACTCGCTGCAGAAGCATGTCGAGGTCGACGAGCCGGAAGCCGACGGCGAGGCGATCGCCGACCAGACCGGCGGCGCCGTTGCGGCAACCGATGCCGACGACGCCGAGGACAACGTCACCTTCGACCGCATGACCGAAGAAGACCTGCTGGCCGGCATCGAAGGCCTGGTTCCGCCGGAAAAGAGCGACGACTACTAAGAGCTTTCGATCTGGGGTCGCTGGAACAATCTCCGGCACTTCCGTATCGTCCGTTTCGTGGCTATCTATGACATGCGCCGTACACAAGTGCGGCGCATGTTCCATTTCAGCCCTGTGAGAACCAGCCCATGATGCGTCAGTATGAGCTTGTCGAGCGCGTCCAGCGCTACAAGCCTGACGTCAACGAGGCGCTGCTCAACAAGGCCTATGTTTACGCCATGCAGAAGCATGGCCACCAGAAGCGCGCCTCCGGCGACCCCTATTTCTCGCATCCGCTCGAAGTTGCCGCCATCCTCACCGAAATGCACATGGACGAGGCGACGATCGCCGTTGCCCTGCTGCACGATACCATCGAGGACACCACGGCGACGCGGGCCGAGATCGACGAATTGTTCGGCCCGGAAATGGGCAAGCTGGTCGAGGGCCTGACCAAGCTGAAGAAGCTCGATCTCGTCTCCAAGAAGGCCGAGCAGGCGGAAAATCTGCGCAAGCTCTTGCTGGCGATCTCCGAAGACGTCCGCGTGCTTCTGGTCAAGCTCGCCGACCGCCTGCACAATATGCGCACCCTCGACCATGTGCCGGAGGCCAAGCGCCTGCGCATCGCCGAGGAGACGATGGAGATCTATGCGCCGCTGGCCGGGCGCATGGGCATGCAAGGCATGCGCGAGGAACTGGAAGAGATCGCCTTCCGCTTCATCAATCCGGAAGCCTATCGCGCCGTCACCGCCCGGCTCGCCGAAATCTTCGAGCGCAACAAGGACGTGCTGTCCGAGATCGAAAAGGCGCTGTCCACGCTGTTCGAAAAGCATGCGATCAAGGCCAGCGTGAAGAGCCGCCAGAAGAAGCCGTGGTCAGTGTTCCGCAAGATGGAGGCCAAGGCGCTATCCTTCGAGCAGCTGTCCGACATTTTCGGCTTCCGTGTCGTTGTCGAGTCCATGGAGGATTGCTACCGCGCGCTCGGCGCCATCCACACCACATGGTCGATGGTGCCGGGACGCTTCAAGGACTACATCTCGACGCCGAAGCAGAACGATTACCGCTCGATCCACACCACCATCGTCGGCCCGTCGCGCCAGCGCGTCGAGTTGCAGATCCGCACCCATCAGATGAACAAGATCGCCGAATACGGCGTTGCCGCGCATTCGATCTACAAGGACACCGGCGGCAAGACGAATGGTGCTGCCCATGCGATCTCGAAGGAGACCAACGCCTATGCCTGGCTGCGGCGCACCATCGAGCAGCTTGCCGAAGGCGACAATCCCGAGGAATTCCTCGAAAACACGAAGCTGGAGCTATTCCAGGACCAGGTGTTCTGCTTCACGCCCAAGGGCCTGCTGATCGCGCTGCCGCGCGGCGCGACGCCCATCGACTTCGCCTATGCCGTGCACACCGATGTCGGCGACACCTGCGTCGGCGCCAAGGTCAATGGCCGCATCATGCCGCTGATGACGGAGCTGAAGAACGGCGACGAGGTCGAGATCATCCGCTCCAAGGCGCAGGTGCCTCCGGCTGCGTGGGAATCGATCGTCGTCACCGGCAAGGCGCGCTCGGCCATCCGCCGCGCCACCAAGAATGCCATCCGCAAGCAGTATTCCGGCCTCGGCGCCCGCATTCTGGAGCGGGCTTTCGAACGGGCCGGCAAGACCTTCGCCAAGGAAAACCTGAAGCCGGTGCTACACCGGCTGGCGCGCAAGGACATCGAGGACGTGTTGGCCTCGGTCGGCCGCGGCGAGCTTGCCTCCACCGACGTCATGAAGGCGGTGTTTCCCGACTATAAGGACGAGCGCGTCACGGTGGCAGCGCCCAAGCAGCGCGAGGAAGGCTGGTCGAAGATCCGCAACGCCGCCGGCATGCTGTTCCAGATTCCGGGCCGTGCCGCGCGCAAGGACAAGGACCAGCCGAAGGACGGCGCCGTGCCGATCCGCGGCGTGCGCGGCGACCTGCCGGTGCGCTTCGCGCCGGAAGGTGCCGTGCCCGGCGACCGTATCGTCGGCATCGTGCAGCCGGGAACCGGCATCACCATCTATCCGATCCAGTCGCCGGCCCTGCAGGCCTTTGACGACCAGCCCGAGCGCTGGATCGACGTGCGCTGGGACATTGACGAGCGCACCAAGGAGCGGTTTCCGGCGCGTGTCTCGGTCACCGCCATCAATGCGCCGGGCTCGCTGGCCGACATCGCCCAGGTCGTTGCCTCCAACGACGCCAACATCCATACATTGTCGATGGTGCGCACCGCGCCCGATTTCACCGAAATGCTGATCGATCTCGAAGTCTGGGATCTGAAGCACCTGAACCGGTTGCTGTCGCAGCTCAAGGACAATTCCAGCGTCAGCGATGCGCGGCGCGTGAATGGCTAGACCATGATCCCGAAAAGTGGGAACCGGTTTTCGGAAAAGATCATGGTCAAACAAGACTAACGGGCCTGGGGGACAAGGCAAGATGAACACCGACGAAGTGCTGGGTATTTTCCGCGAGGCCGGCGCCGTCCTCGAGGGACATTTCATCCTGACGTCGGGTCTGCGCAGCCCGGTCTTCCTGCAGAAGGCGCGGGTGTTCATGCATGCCGACAAGACCGAGCGCCTGTGCAAGGCGCTGGCCGCAAAGATCCGCGCCGCTGTAACAGGCAAGATCGACTATGTCGTCGGTCCGGCGATCGGCGGGTTGATCCCGGCCTACGAGACCTCGCGTCACCTTGGCGTGCCGGCGATTTGGGTCGAGCGGGAAGGGGGCGAGTTCAGGCTCCGCCGCTTCGAGATCGCCAGGGGTTCACGCGTCGTCATCGTCGAGGACATCGTCACCACCGGCCTGTCGATCCGCGAGACCATCGAATGCCTGCGCGAGCTCGGCGCCGAGGTCGTTGCCGCCGCCTGCATCATCGATCGCTCGGCCGGCAAGACCAATGTCGGCGTGCCGCTGATCGCGCTTGCCGAATATGAGGTTCCGGCCTATCCGGCCGACAGGCTGCCGCCCGAGCTCGCCGCCATACCGGCGATCAAGCCGGGCAGCCGCAACATCTGAACAACATGATCGCCGGCATTGATCATTTCGTGCTGACGGTTCGCTCCGTCGACGACAGCTGTACCTTCTATCAGCGCGTTCTCGGCTTCAATCGCCTCGACGAGCCGAACAGGCCGACAGCGCTGCTGTTTGGAACTCAGAAGATCAATTTGCATGAGGCGACGCGCACATTCGAGCCAAAGGCGAAGGCGCCGACGCCCGGCTCCGGGGATTTCTGCCTCGTCGCCGCCCGGCCGCTCGCCGAGATTTGCGCCAGCCTGGCGGCCAATGGCGTCGCCGTGGAAGTCGGTCCGGTCGAACGCACCGGTGCGCGAGGCCCGATGATGTCGGTCTATTTTCGCGACCCCGACGGCAACCTTGTCGAGGTCAGCGAATACCAGCCCGGCAAGAGGTGAAGGTTCCAGGCGCACTTGGCAAGGGTGATGCCCACCTCAAATCCGCCGCGATTGCGTTGCGTTGGAGACGGCAGCGCCCGGCATCGGAAGGCGGCGGCAGCGCTGTCGCGCCATCGGCCGCCGGTTGTTCTTGGGTCGGCGCGTCGCTATATCAAAGTCGTTGTTGCCTTCTGGTGACCGCAAAGCGCAAGATATGGCTGCTGTAGCGCCTGGCCCGGAATGGCTGGGCATGGTGGTGTTGGTAAACCGGGAACGGGAACAGAGTGCTTTTTCGACGCCGCAAGCCTGATGGTCTTTTCGAGCGGGTGCGTACCTATCTGTGGCCGCGCCGCTCGTTTTCGCGCTCGCTGCAGTATTTTTCCAAGCGCATCCTGCGGCTGAAGGCCACGCCGCACGCCGTAGCGGCCGGTGTCGCGGCTGGTGTGTTCGCCTCGTTCTTTCCGGTGGGGTTCCACTTTGCCATCGCATTCGTGCTCTGCTGGATTATCGCCGGCAATCTCGTGGCGGCAGCCCTCGGCGCCGTATTCTTCGGCAATCCGCTGACCTTTCCGCTGCTCTGGGGCGCGTCCTGGGAGACCGGCAAGCTGATCCTGCACGAGCGGCTGCCCAAAAACGGACCGCCCGCGCATCTCGGCGAAATGCTGCATACGCTGTCGTTTGCGAAGCTGTGGCACCCGATACTGGAGCCGATGCTGATCGGCGCAGTGCCGCTCGGACTGATCTTCGGGCTCATTTTCTACGGCATCACCCGCTGGGGCATGACCGCCTTTCGCGAACAACGCAGGAAACGCATCGCAGAACGGGCGCAGAAGGCTGGCCACGGCGGACGGGAAGTTCCCGCGGAATGATCATCGGCATCGGCAGCGATCTGATCGATATCAGGCGCATCGAAAAGTCGCTGGAGCGCCATGGCCAGCGCTTCATCCAGCGCATCTACACCGAGGTCGAACAGGCCCGCTCCGAAAACCGCAGGGCACGCGTGGCCTCCTACGCCAAACGCTTCGCCGCCAAGGAGGCCTGCGCCAAGGCACTTGGCACCGGTTTGGCGCAAGGCGTGTTCTGGCGCGACATGGGTGTCGTCAACCTGGCCGGCGGCAAGCCGACCATGGCGCTGACGGGTGGTGCGGCGGTGCGGCTGGACAAAATCCTGCCGAAAGGACACCGCGCGGCGATCCACCTGACGATCACCGATGATTTTCCGCTCGCTCAAGCCTTTGTGATCATCGAGGCGTTGCCCGTCGAACAAGCGCCACATTGATTGCATCTGACGACCGGCGATTATATCTAACGCCGACATGACGTTGCCCAGCGCGCGCCGAGACTCTATACCAACCAACGCACAATCGAGGACGACATGAGCGTGGCTGAAAAAACTGAGAAGAAAACCGGCGGACTTGGCGAAACCGTCAGCGTCATCGTCCAGGCGCTGCTGCTTGCGCTGGTCATCCGCACGCTGCTGTTCCAGCCGTTCTCGATCCCGTCCGGGTCGATGCGGCCGACCTTGCTCGAGGGCGACTACCTGTTCGTTACCAAATGGTCCTATGGCTTCTCCCGCTATTCGCTGCCGTTCGGGCCGGATCTGTTTTCGGGCCGCATCTGGGGCTCTGAGCCGAAGCGCGGCGACGTGGTGGTGTTCAAATTCCCGCCGGATCCGTCTGTCGACTACATCAAGCGCGTCGTCGGCCTGCCTGGCGACAAGATCCAGGTCAAGGACGGCCAGCTCTTTATCAACGGCGCCGGCGTGCCGCGCGTGAAAACCGGCCAGATCGACAATCCCGACATCACCGAAGAGGATCATCCGATCGATGTGTACCGGGAAACGCTGCCCAACGGTGTCAGCTACGACACGCTGGACATCGCGCCGACCTCGATCGGTGACAACACCCGCGAATTCGACGTGCCGGCCGGCCACTATTTCATGATGGGCGATAACCGCGACAATTCCTCGGACAGCCGCTTCACCGTCGGTTACGTGCCGGCCGAGAACCTGGTCGGCCGCGCCAATCTGGTTTTCTTCTCGATCGCCGGCAAGGCGAGCCCGCTCGAAATCTGGAAATGGCCGTCGCTCGTGCGCGTGTCGCGCCTGTTCCATTTCGTCAATTAGGGTGATGGCAGCGACAAAACGCCTGACTGCCGATGCGCTCGCCGAAGCGCTCATGCAGCGCACCGGCCACGCCTTTGCCGACCGCCAGCGCCTGCAGCGCGCGCTGACCCATGCCAGTGCCCGCTCAAGCCATGCCGGCATCGACTATGAGCGTTTCGAATTCCTCGGCGACCGTGTTCTCGGCCTAGTCGTTGCCGACATGCTTTTGGCGGCATTTCCAGATGCCGCCGAGGGTGAACTGTCCCTGCGGCTCAACGCGCTGGTCAATGCCGAGGCCCTGGCGGAGATCGCCGAGGATATCGGCCTGCCGGACCTGATCCGCGCCGGCTCTGACGTGCGCGGCCTCGACGGGCGCAAGCGCGTCAATATGCGTGCCGACGCGCTGGAATCGCTGATTGCCGTGCTCTATCTCGACGGCGGGCTCGACGCAGCGCGCGCCTTCATCCACAAATACTGGCAGCCGCGCTCGCAGGCCACGGGTGCAGCCCGCCGCGATGCCAAGACCGAGCTGCAGGAATGGGCACACCAGGCGGCAACCGCGGTGCCGGCCTACACCATCGACGGCCGCGAGGGACCCGACCACGATCCGCTGTTCACCGTCAGCGTCAAGGTCGGCGCCTTTCCTCCGGCGACCGGCAGCGGCCGTTCCAAACGCGAGGCCGAACAGGCCGCCGCCGCGGCACTTCTGCTGCGTGAGGGCGTCTGGCTCAATCAAGGGAGCGCGGCATGACCGCCACCACCGAAGACACTGCTCCGGCGACGCCCGCCGCCGCCACGCATTCCGGCTTCGTCGCGCTGATCGGCGCGCCCAATGCCGGCAAATCGACGCTGGTCAATCAGCTGGTCGGCGCCAAGGTGTCGATCGTCACGCACAAGGTGCAGACCACCCGCGCCATCGTGCGCGGCATCGCCACGCATGACAACGCGCAGATCGTTTTCATCGACACGCCGGGCATCTTCAAGCCGAAGCGCCGGCTGGACACCGCGATGGTGACCACCGCTTGGGGCGGCGCCAAGGATGCCGATATCGTGCTGCTTTTGATCGACGCCGAGCGCGGCATCCGCGGCGACGCCGATGCCATCCTCGAACGGCTCAAGGATGTGCGCCAGCCGATGGTGCTGATCCTCAACAAGGTCGACCGGGTCAAGCACGAGGCGCTGCTGGCCCTGGCCGCGGCTGCGAATGAGAAAGTGCCGTTCAAGCGCACCTTCATGGTCTCGGCGCTGACCGGCTCGGGCTGCAAGGACATGCTCGACTACCTTGCCGAAGCGCTTCCGGCCGGTCCCTGGTATTATCCCGAAGACCAGATCTCCGACCTGCCGATGCGCCAGCTCGCCGCCGAGATCACCCGCGAAAAACTGTATCTCAGGCTGCACCAGGAGCTGCCCTATTCCTCGCATATCGAGACCGAGAAATGGGAAGAGAAGAAGGACGGCTCGGTGCGCATCGACCAGACCATCTATGTCGAGCGCGACAGCCAGAAGAAGATCGTGCTCGGCCACAAGGGCGAGACGATCCGCGCCATCGGCCAGGCGGCGCGCATGGAGATTGCCGGCATCCTCGAGCAGAAGGTGCATCTCTTCTTGTTCGTCAAGGTGCGCGAGAACTGGGGCGACGACCCCGAGCGCTACCGCGAGATGGGGCTCGAGTTTCCGCACTAACCAAGGTCTATGGACAACAGCAAACCGAACATCGACGCAGCCCTGGTCAGCCGTCTGGTCGCCACGCAATTTCCGCAGTGGAAGGACCTTGCAATCAAACCCGTTGCCTCGGGCGGCTGGGACAACCGAACCTTCCATCTCGGCGACGACATGACCGTGCGGCTGCCAAGTGCCGCACCCTATGCCCTGCAAGTCGAAAAAGAACATCGCTGGCTGCCAAGGCTGGCACCGCTGCTGCCGCTGCCTGTCCCGGTGCCGTTGGCGATGGGTATTCCTGCCGAAAACTATCCCTGGCATTGGTCCGTCTATGGCTGGATCGAAGGCGAGACGGCAAAGCGCGAGCGCATTGCCAGCCTGTCGCAATTTGCGACCGATTTGGCCGAATTCCTGGTTGCCTTGCAACGGATCGATGCCACCGGCGGGCCGGCGCCAGGGCAGCACAACTTTTTTCGGGGCGGACCGCTGAGCGTCTATGACGGTGAGACCCGCAAGGCTATCGCCGATCTCGACGGCAAGATCGATACCGGCACCGCCAGCGCGGTGTGGGAGGCCGCACTTGCCTCGACATGGCATGGCGCGCCGGTCTGGTTCCACGGTGATGTCAGCTGGGGAAACCTGTTGGTCCGGCAAGGCCGGCTGAGCGCCGTGATCGACTTCGGCACGTCAGGCGTCGGCGACCCCGCCTGCGACCTGGCGATTGCGTGGACGCTGTTCGAAGGCAAAAGCCGGCAAGCGTTTCGCGCCGGCCTTCCCGCCGATGCGGCGATGTGGGCGCGCGGTCGCGGCTGGACGCTATGGAAAGCGCTGATAACGCTCGCCGGGCACATCGACATCCATGCGGTCGAAGTTGAAAAGTCCCGCCATGTGATCGATGAAGTGCTTGCCGATCACGCGCGAGCGTAAGACCGCCGCAGGATGGCGCTATGTCAGCTGTCCAAGGGCCAGCAACACGCCATTGGCAAGATGCTCCGCATCGGCAGCATTTTCGAACGGCAGGCCTGTGCTGGCATAGTCGACGGCTGAGAAATCGGCGCCGTCGGCATTGATCAGCCCGGCATGATGTCTGGCCGCTTCCATGTTGCCGAGTTGCGCATAGCAAGCCGCAAGCCGGGTCCTGATCCACGGCGTTGGCCGGGTCGCCAGTTCCAGCGCCTCGGCGGCCGGCCGGTATTCGCCCAGCATGTAGAGCGCTAGCGAGCGATCGTATTGGTACCAGTGCGGGTGCAGCGGGTTGATGCGGATGGCGCGCGCCAGCCAGGCGAGGGCGTCGACCGGCCGGCCGCGCATGACCAGGAGATAGCCCATCTGTTCGATGCAGTCGGCGTCGTTCGGATTGAGCTTCAGCGCGATTCGCAAATGATGCTCGGCCGCCTCATGGTCGCGCATGTTGAGCCGCACCAGCGACTGGATGCGTTGGGCGGTCGCCTGGTCGGGCGACAGGGCTATGCCTCTTTCGGCAAGCTCGCGGGCTTTCGCCAGCACGGCCTCGCTGGTGCGCCCGAATTCGCTGTTCAGCACATATGTCAGCGCCAGATAGGTGTAGGCGAGGCCATAGGCGGGGTCCTTGGCAATCGCGGCTTCGAACAGCGCTGCCGCCCCTGTCAGGTCGCTCTGCGCCGGATCGCGCAGCAAGGCAACGCCGCGCAGCACCAGCTCATAGGCGGCAAGGCTGGTCAACGGCCGCCGCGAGGCGCGCTGCAGTCCAGCATTGTTGACCCGCACCACCAGCCGGCCGACGATCTCCTCGACAATGTCCTGCTGGATGGCGAACAGCCCGGCATCCTCTGCCTGGTAGCGATCGCCCCAGAGCTGCGTCGCGTTGGCGGCATCGACGAGGTTGACCGCGGCGACGATGCGGTCCGCCTGCCGCCGCACCGAACCTTCGACGAGATAGTCGGCGCCGATGCGCGAGCGGATGGCCGGCCATTGCGCGGGCGAATGGGAGGCAAACGAGAAGCTCGAATTGCGCGCCAGCACCGTCACGGTGCCGAAGCGGGCGAGGCCGTTGATGATGTCTTCGGCGAACCCGTCGACGATCGCCTCATCGGTGGGATCGGCGCTGTCGTTGCGGAACCTGAGCACCGCCACGATCGGCTGCGCGCCCGGCTCAGGCATCGCCTCTGTCTCGGGCACCAGCATGTAGCCGCGCTTCGACACTGTTCGCACCATGTCCTCGCCAAGCACCTTGCGGATTTCGCGGATCGACTGCGTCAGCGAATCCTCGGTGACGAAAACGCCCGGCCAGACCGTGTCCATCAGTTCCGATTTTGGCACCACGCGGCCGGTATGGCGGGCGAGGTGCGTCAACAATGCGTAAGCCTTCGGCCGCAGGAAGGCCGGCTGATCGGCCCGGCTGAGCGTGCCTTTGCCCAGATCAAGCGTGAAGCCGCCTAATTGAAAAACCTGATCGGTGGTCGAGACCGGCATCAAAAGGCCCGCTCCCTGAAAGCCATGCCGGTATTGGCCTATGGCTGGCAGGCTGGGTCAAGACCTCGCATGTTGGAACCGCCAACGAAAAGGCGCGGCGCCCCCCGGAGTAGGCGCCGCGATCATCGCAATTTGCTCAGGCAGTGCTGGCGACGGCAGACCGCGCTCCCGACCGGCGGACAAAACTTTCGCTGCCGTAGTAGGCAATGATGGCAACCGCGATCACCGCCCAGATCGCGACACCGATCCACTGCTGCTGCACATAGTCGCCGTCGACGAACACCTTGCCGAGGAAGCGCACGCTGTTCTGATGCGTGACATGCATAATGAAGGCGAGCAGCACGCTGCCGGTGTTCTGGTAGAGCCAGGTGAACACCACGCCTGCGAGCAGCACATTGATGGTGCCATGGACGCTGAGGTCGCCGACCAGACCGAGCGGGAAGTGCCAGACGGCCCAGATCACGCCGAGGATCAGGCTGCCTGTCAGCGCCGAATGACCAGCCAGCAGCCGAGGCACCGCAAAACCGCGCCAGCCGGGCTCTTCGCCAAGCGGACCGCTGAAGACGGCATAGAGCGCAATGATCGGCAGCATCTCGCTCATCGCGGGAATGTTGCTCCAGGCGGGCGCAGCAGTGCCAAACAGCGGATTGATCAGGATCGAGGCCAGCTGCGTTGCAAACGGCAGGCCGAACGCCACTAGATACCACACTGGATGCACCCGCCACTTGACCATCGAGGCGAGAATGGCCTTGACCGAACCCCAGCCGCCGGAAAGCGCCGCGACCACGAAGCCGGAGACCATCGGGCCGAAGGTAAACCAGGGAATGCTGTCGCCATTCGACAGCCAGAACGGGATGAACGCCAGCCAGGTCAGGCCAAGCGTCAGCGAAAAGAAGGCGGTCAGCTGGTGCCTTCGCACCAGGCTCAGGAAGGAAGTCATATCAAATCCTCTCGGCGGGCAGATTGGTCATGAGAGGTCGCCGGGCTGCCCGATCGGTCGACTTGCGTCTGGCCGGCCGAACGGTTTCGGCAGGCCGCGTCGACCGCGTCGGCCAACCCGTCCTTTTTGACGGTTGCGGGCTTGAAAATCCCGAGGGATTTCTGAAAGATTTCCGATATTTCCCAAACCGCCGGCGATTGCATTTCCTGCGCCAAGCGCAGCCAAACTTGATTTTGTCACCGAACCGGTGACAAGTTCTCGCCATGGAATGGCGCGACGAGGGAATCATTCTCGGCACCCG
Organism: Mesorhizobium sp. P3_B5; assembly: GCF_056402815.1. NCBI lineage: Bacteria > Pseudomonadati > Pseudomonadota > Alphaproteobacteria > Hyphomicrobiales > Phyllobacteriaceae > Mesorhizobium > Mesorhizobium sp. P3_B5. The sequence continues at coordinate 249,094 of NZ_JBFUGR010000001.1, forward strand.
CAAGCATGGCGAAACCAGCGCCATTCTCGAGGTGATGACGCGCGCGCATGGCCGCCATCTCGGCCTGGTGCGCGGTGGTCGCTCGCGCAAGCAGCAGCCGGTCCTGCAGCCCGGCAACCGCGTCGACCTGTTGTGGCGCGCGCGGCTTGACGAGCATCTCGGCACCTTCCAGGCCGAGGCGATCGAAATGAATGCCGCCCGGCTGATGGACAGCGCCATCGCTGTCTACGGCTTGCAGACCATGGCCCAGCATCTGCGCCTGTTGCCCGAGCGTGACGCTCATGGCGGCCTGTTCGAGACGCTTGCGGTGATGATCGTCCATCTCGACGACCCGGACGCCGCCGGCGAACTGGTGGCGCGCTTCGAGCTGCTGATCCTAGACGAACTCGGCTTCGGCCTCGATCTCAGCCAGTGCGCGGCGACCGGCAGCAAGCAGGACCTCGCCTATGTCTCGCCGAAATCCGGCCGCGCCGTGTCGCGTGAGGCGGGCGCGCCGTGGCACGACAAGATGCTGGTGCTGCCAGCCTTCCTGCAGCGCGGCTCCGGCCTGCGCGCAGACCCGGCGGCGGTGGAAGATGCGTTTCGGCTGACCGGCTTCTTTTTTGCCCGCCATGTCTATGAGCCGCGCGGCATCGACCCGCCCGACGCCCGCGTCGGCTTCCTCGCCGCGCTGCGCAAGCACCATGCGCGCGGCAAGGCCATAGCCGGAGAAACCGCCGCATGAGCGAAGTCGCTCAGAAGGGCCGCACGCTTGCGGTGTCGGAAGCGACGCTGAAAGATGCCAATGGCAAGCTGCTGGCTTTCGGCACCGAAACATGCTCGATCTTTCCAGCCGCCAACTTGGCGGCGCGCTGAATTTTTCTGGCCGTTTGGCCGCCGCATTTGAATGTCAGTGACAACTGGCCTGGTTTGGGGGAACCGCCATGTTTGAGAGCCTGATCGGCCTTGTCGTCGTCATCGCGATGTTCGTCATCGTCTCGCGCCAGCAGAGCCGCATCGGCCTGATCGAGCGCGAACTCGGCGCGCTGCGCAGCCTGGTTCTGTCAGGCGCGCATGCCGTGCTGCCAGAGGTCAAACCGGCCGAACAGACAGCCGAAGGCAAGCCGGCGGACCCAGCTCCGGCAGCTGCAGTCATTGCCGACCTGGCTACGCCACCGGTGAGCGAGGCGGGCCAAGCACCAGCGACAGCTGAATCCGGCACTGCCGAGGTCGTTTCCGGACCATGGTCCGGCGACGCGGCACCGGTCGCAGCCGAGCCTGCCAAACCGGCGGCAGCGGCCAAAGCCGCGCAAAAACCCGACATCGAAACGGCACTCGGCACGCGCTGGGCGGTCTGGGTCGGCGGTATCGCGCTGGCGCTGGGTGGCCTGTTCCTGATCCGCTACACCATCGAAGCCGGCATTTTTGGCCCCGAGGTGCGGCTTGCCATGGCCGCGGTGCTCGGTCTGGTGCTGATTGCCGGCGGCGAGTTCATCAGGCGAACCGGCTTCAAGGTGCCGGTGCAAGGCGCTGCCGGCGCATACATCCCGGCGATCCTGACTGCGGCCGGCGCTTTCATCCTGTTCGGCACGGTCTACGCTGCGCACGCCATTTACGGTTTCGTCGGTCCGGCCTTCGCCTTCACCGTGCTTGGCGCCATCGGCGTGGCGACGATTGTCGCCGCTCTCGTCCACGGCCAGGCGCTGGCCGGCATCGGCCTCGTCGGCTCGATGGCGACGCCGGCGCTTGTCTCCTCGCAGGCGCCAAATCCATGGGCGCTGTTCGTCTATCTCGCGATCGTGCTGGCCGCCACTGCCGTGATCGCCCGCATGCGAGACTGGAAATTGCTGATGGCGGCCGCCTTCTTCGGCACCGGCGCCTGGACCATCGCCTACATGATGAGCGCGCCCGCCGCCGAGCTTGCCGTCATTCTGTTCATCAATGCGGTGACGCTGGCGGCGCTTGCCTTCATCTGGCTGGGCAGTCGTGTCGGCGAGGCGGAAACTGCGAAGAATGGCTTCGACTGGCCTTCGATCGTGCCGGGCGTTTTCGTTGCGTTTTCGGCGCTGGGCCTGTCCGTCGACTCCACCCTTGTCGCCGCCGGCGATGCTGTGCCGGGCGCGTTTGTCCTCGTCGCCCTTGTCGCCACCGCGCTCTATAGGCCGCGTGCTTTGCCGCTGCTGCATGCCGCCGGCGTGGTGAGCGTAATGATCTATCTCGGCATCATTCCGCCCACCACCATCGGCTCCGGTTTGTCCCAAGGCAATTTGGGCTTTGACGGCCTGCCGGTGGCGACCGGAAACCCTTGGACGCTGCACATCGGCCTCGGCCTCGGCCTGGTCTTCATCGGCGCAGGTTTCTGGGCCGCACGCCGCTTCGTCGCGTCGGCGCAGGTCCGCGCCGCCTCCTGGGCGGCGTGGGGCGTGATCGCGCCGCTGGTCATTCTGCTGGCGCTGTGGTTCACCTTCGGCAATCTCGATCGCGATCTTGGCTATGCAGCGGCCGCCGCACTTCTGGTCGCGGTCTTCGCCGCCGGCGGCGAGTGGATCGCGCGCGGTGAGGCGCCGCCGCTACAGGGCGGCCCCGCCGTGTCGTTCGCGCTTGGTGGAGCGGCAATCGCCGGACTGCTGATGCTGCACATGGCCTTCGGCTCCGGCTGGACCACCATCCTGCTCGGTGTCGCGGCCATTGTGCCGGCGCTGGCGACGCGATGGCGCAGCTTTCCGGTGCTCGGCTGGATTTCGGTCGGCGCTGTGATCGCCGTGCTCGGCCGTGTCGCTTTCGATCCGACCATCGTCGGCGCCCAATTCCTGTCGACGACGCCGGTGTTCAACTGGCTGCTGCCGGGATATGGCGTGCCGGCGCTCGCCTTCGGCTTTGCCGCCTGGCAGCTTGCCCGCACCACCAATGGCCGGCCGCGCCTCGCCATGGAAGCGGCGGCGGCGCTGTTTGCGCTGCTGACCGTCGCCATGCTGGTGCGCCACGCCATGCATGGCGGCGTCATCGACACGGGTGCGATGACGCTCGCCGAACAGGCCATCTACACGCTGATCGCCATCGGCGCCGGCGCCATCCTGGTCGCCATCGACATGCGCTCGCCAAGCTCGGTGCTGCGCTATGGTTCGATGGCCGCCGGTGTGGTCTCGGTCGCCTTCATCGTTATCCGGCATTTCGTGGTGCTGAATCCTTTGTTCACCGACGAATCGACAGGCCGCATCCCGGTGTTCAACCTGCTGTTCCTCGCCTATCTCCTGCCGGCGGTCGCTGCCGGCGGACTGGCGCTCTACGCCAGGGACAAGCGGCCGAAATGGTATGCGCAAATGCTGGCGCTGGTGGCGGCTGCGCTTGCCTTCGCCTATCCCACGCTGTCGGTCAGGCGCCTGTTCAAGGGCGAGTTCATCGGCCTGTGGAGCGGCCTCGGTCAGCTTGAAACCTACACCTATTCGGCACTCTGGCTGGTCATCGGCGTGGCGCTGCTCACCACCGGCGTCTGGCTGAAATCGCAGGTGCTGCGCATCGCCTCGGCTGCACTGATCTCGATCGCCGTGCTGAAGGTCTTCGTATTCGACATGTCGGAACTGGAAGGCGTGCTGCGGGCGCTGTCCTTCATCGGCCTCGGTGCAGTGTTGATCGGCATCGGCCTCTTCTATCAGCGGCTGCTGACGCGGGCGGCGAGGGAAAACGGATAAAGGCAAGCAAGAACAATAAGATTTTCAGTCCGGCCGGGAATAAATCGGCAGCCGGCATCGTTATCTCATTGCTTGGGTGACCGGGGCGGCAGACCGCTTCGCGCTGGCCGCTTGCGCCGCGCTTCGAACGCGCGTTGAATTGGGATCAACAAAGGCGACCTCAGAACCAGCGGTCATGGACGAAAAGAAGGCAGCAATCCTTGGCGAAATACCGCGACTGCGCCGCTACGCACGCTCGCTTTTGCGCGACCGCGATTCTGCCGACGATCTCGTTCAGGACTGTCTCGAGCGGGCGCTTATGCGGCTCGACAACTGGCAGACAGGAGAAAGCCCCAGGAGGTGGCTGTTTACGATCATGCATCATTTGTTCATCGACCAGATGCGCAAGGTGAACCGACGCGGCGAGGCCGCGATGCTGCCGCTCGAAGCGGGCGAGGCGCAGGCCGCCCCCGCCGAGCAGGTCGAGAGCATCGCCTCGCGCGAAATCATCGACGCCTTGCAGGCGATCAGCCCCGATCGTCGTGCCGCACTTGTCATGGTCGCCATCGAGGGCTTTTCCTATGCCGAAGCCGCCAACATTCTTGGCGTGCCCGCCGGCACGCTGATGTCGCGCATTGCGCGCGGGCGTGAGGAATTGCGCGGGCTGCTGGACGACACGGCGCGCCGCCGCTCGATAAGGATCGTCGAGAAATGACCCGCCGCGATTTTTCCGAACGCGACATCCACATGGCTCTCGACGGCGAACTGCCGGGCGACGAACGCATGGCTTACGACGCCTGGCTCGATGCCAATCCCGAAATGAAGGCGAGAAGCGCCCGCTTCACCGCGGACCGCGCCGCATTGCGCGCCGCCTTCGCCGGTGTGCTCGACGAGCCTGTGCCGGCGCGGCTCAGGCAAATCGTGCTCGGCGATGCGCCGGCAAGAGTGGCCGTGCCGCGCTCGCGCTGGTGGCTTGCCGCCGCCGCCGCCGCGGTTCTGGTCCTTGGCGGTGCTGGCGGCTATTTCGCCGGCATCGACGGAATTGGCCTTGGAGATTCGGCCGACGACCAGCTTGCCGAACAGGCAATCGCCGCCCATGTCATCTATGCCGCCGAACAGCGCCACGCGGTGGAAGTGCCGGCCAGCGACAAGGATCATCTGCAGACCTGGCTGTCCAATCGGGTCGGCCTGAAACTGGTGGCGCCGGATCTGGTGGCCGAAGGCTTCCAACTCGTCGGCGGCCGGCTGTTGCCTGCCGGCCAGGGCAAGGCGGCCATGCTGCTATACGAGGACGCCAAGGGCGAGCGCATATCGCTGTTCGTCACCGCCGAATCGGCCGAGAAGACCAAGGGCACCTACATGGTGGACGCCGATGGACCCGAGGCTGTCTACTGGCTGGACAAGGGTTATGCCTGCGCCGTCGTCGGCTCGTTGCCGCGCGAGCGGCTGGCCGCCGTGGCTAAGAGCGCCTACGGCCAGCTTCTGGCCGGCTTGGCCAGTTGAGCGGAGCCATTTTCCGAAGTCGGCGCCAGTATCGAAAGACGGATACTGTTCAGAGTATTTGCGCCGCCTGATCTATAGCGAAACTGTCACAATTCGGCCCTAATCGAGGTGCGATAGCGCTTGATGGACGCTGATGCTTCGGCAGGCGTTTTCGACGTTTCGACCGGGGCCGTTTCCACAACCCAATCAAGGTTTTCTGAGCCCGCATGCCTGCCGAGATTCGCACGGCCCGCGCCTCCGACGTCGATGACCTCGCCGCCATCGAGAAGGCCGTTTTCGATAGCGACCGCATTTCCCGCCGCTCCTTTCGCCTGTTGATCGAGCGCGAGACCGCCGAAATGCTGGTCGCCGAAGACGACGGCCGTGTCGCCGGCTATGCGGTTGTGCTGTTTCGCAAGGGCAGCGGCGTCGCCCGGCTCTATTCCATCGCCACCAGCCCCTTTTTCAGTGGCCGCGGCATTGGCCGCATGCTGCTGGAGAAGGCCGAGGAGGCCGCCTTCGAGCACGACCGCATGATGCTTCGCCTCGAGGTGCGCGAGGACAACGCTCGGGCCATCCGCATCTACGAGCAGAGCGGCTATCGCAAGATCGGCCGTGAACCTGAATATTACGAGGACGGCGCCACGGCGCTGCGCTACGAAAAAACCTTGCGCGGCGACATCCCGGTCGCCACCCAGGTGCCGTTCTACCAGCAGACCTGCGAATTCACCTGCGGCCCTTGCTGCCTGATGATGGCGATGGCCAATTTCGATGCCGGCTTCGTGCCTGATCCGATCATGGAAATTCGCCTATGGCGCGAGTCGACCACCGTTTTCATGATGTCTGGACCAGGCGGCTGTGAGCCGTTCGGCCTCGCCGTCTCCGGCTATGAAAGCGGGCTTTCGGCGGAAATCTACGTCTCATTCTACGGCGCGCTGTTCCTGCAGTCGGTGCGCAACAATGACAAGCGCCGGGTGATGGAACTGGCGCAGGTCGACTTTCGCCGCCGGGCGGAACAATACGGCATCCCGGTGAATTACCGTCCGTTCGCCATTGACGATATCCGCAGCGCGATCGCGGAGGGAAAACTGGTGCTGGTGCTGATCAGCGGCTTCCTGATGTTCGGCAAGAAGGTTCCGCACTGGGTGCTGGCCATCGGCGACGATGGCGACCATATCCTGATCCACGATCCCTGGGTCGAGGACGAGAGACAGGAGACCATCCTTGATGCCGCCAACATTCCCGTGCCTTACGGCATCTTCATGAACATGGCGCAGTTCGGCCGCGACGGACTGCGCGCCGCCATCACTCTTGGGAAACGCTGATAACAATGACCTGGGTCATCCTAACCGGCCGGCAGAGCGATCTCGACCAGGTGGCGACGCCGCACAAGATCATCACCAATCGCGACTATCTCGCGCATCCGTCGCTGTTTCGCGGCCAGCGGCCGAAGGTCATCAACCTGTCGAACAATTACGGCTACCAGAGCCGCGGCTACTATGCCTCGCTGCTCGCCGGTTCGCGCGGTCACAAGGTCATCCCTACGGTCGAAACGATGATCGACCTGTCGGAGCGCAAGCTCTATGAGCACGCACTGCCGGAACTGGAACTGGCGCTCAACAAATGCCGCAAGGATCTCGGCGGCGCCTTTCCGCAAAAGGTCTGCATCTTCTTCGGCATCGGCCCGTCCAAGATTTGGGACCGCTTCGCCAAGCTGCTGTTCGACTGGTTCCGCGCGCCGGCGCTGGAGGTTCACATCAAGGACAGCGCCGAATGGGCATCGATCCGCAAGATCGGTTTTCATCCGCTGGCTAGGATGACCGAAGAGGAAGAAAAGCACTTCATCCAGTGTCTGGAGACCTACACCAACCGCGAGTGGCGCGACACCAAGGGCCGCACGCCGGCGCGCTACACCTTCGCCACGCTGGTCGATCCGCATGAGGAACTGCCGCCGTCGGAGATTTCGTCGCTGCGCTACTGGGCCAAGATCGCCGAAAAGATGGGCGTCGAAATCGAGCCGATCACCCGGAAGGATCTGGCCAAGCTTGCCAATTATGACGCGCTGTTCATCCGCGAGACCACTTCGATCTCCAACCATACTTACCGCTTTGCCCGCCGCGCCCAGCAGGAAGGCATGCCGGTCATCGACGACCCGTTGTCGATGATCCGCTGCACCAACAAGGTCTATCTCAACGAGCTGATGACCTACAACAAGGTGCCGGTGCCGCCGACGGTGATGATCGCCGGCGTCTCCGACCTCGAAGTGGCGGCGCAGACGCTGGGTTTCCCGCTAGTGCTGAAGATCCCGGACTCCTCGTTTTCGCGTGGCGTCAAGAAATGCGAGACCTTCGAGGAACTGAAGCAGCTGGCGACCGAATGGCTGGAGGATTCCGATCTCCTGATCGCGCAGAAATTCATTCCGACCGAATATGACTGGCGCGTCGGCGTGCTTGGTGGCCAGCCGCTGTTTGCCGTGCACTATCTGATGGCCAAGAAGCACTGGCAGATCGTCAACCACAAGGCCAACGGCAAGCCCGACCAGGGCGGCATCAAAACCTTCACGCTGAAGGAAGCGCCGGCCCATGTCGTTGAGACGGCGGTCAAGGCGGCGCGCTGCATCGGCGATGGCCTCTATGGCGTCGACCTCAAGGAGACCAAGGACGGTGTCTTCGTCATCGAGGTCAACGACAATCCCAACCTCGACCATGGCTGGGAGGACTCCGGTGAGAAGGACGAAGTCTGGGTGCGGCTGACGCAGTGGTTCCTGGAGCGGCTCGACCGTCCCGGGCGTTAATTCAACCGGGGAAAAAGATGCTTTTCATCGTGATCGAGGACTTTACCGGCTGCGATCGCAGGGAGATCTACCGTCGCTTTCGCGACCGCGGTCGCCTGAAGCCGGACGAGCTTGTCGTGCACCACAGCTGGATCGCGGCGGATATGAGTCGCTGCTTCCTGCTGGTGGAGGCCGATGACGTCACACTGCTGCAGCGCTGGGTCATCGAATGGGCGGATCTGGTGGAGTTCGAGATCGTTCCCGTGGCGACGAGCAAGGACATGGTGGTGGCATTGAGCGGGCACCTCTGAACGGCCGCAAGCCATCACCGGAGCGCCAGCGACCCCACCGATTTTAGGCATTCGTTGATCAGCCATGTGCGGAAAGCCGCCACCACATCGCGCCTTGCGCTGCGTTCCGGGATCGTCAGGCAATAGGACTGGCGCAGCTCGATCGAGCGGGCGACCGGCCTGATCAGCCCGCCATCCTCCACCGCCTCGGCGCAAAAGACGCCTTGCGCCAGCGCCACACCCAGCCCCGAAATGGCAAGGTCGAGCGCTGCCCGCGACGAGTTGGCCGAGAGGCCGCGCTGTGTGGCCCGGCCGGGCGCAACCCCGCCCGCCTCGAACCAGTTGCGCCAGGATGGAAAGGACGCGCCGGTCGGCCCCCAATCCGTATGGATCAGCTGCAGGCCGGCGAGGCTGTCCGGCATGATCTCACCGACAAGGCCTGGCGCGCAGACCGGATAGACGGCGTCCCTGACGATGTCCTGCGTCGGCTGGTCGCGATAATGCGGGCCGTAGGAGAGCCTGATGTCGATCAACTCGCGGTCGAACGACACCGGGTCGTCGTCGCCTCTTAGGGATATGTCGACAGCGCCATGGCTTGCGACAAAGCCGGCGAGACGCCGGGAAAGCCAGCCCATCGCCATCGATGGCGGCACCGACACCACCAGCCTGGGGCGGAACGCATCGCCGCCCAGCTCACGCGAGACGCTGCCGATCTCCTGGAAGGCCATGCTCAACCTGGGCAGCATCTCGACGCCGGCTTCTGTGAGGACGACGCGCCGGTTGACCCGATGGAAAAGCTTGCGGCCCATCTGCTCCTCGACGGTGCGAATGAGTTGGCTGACGGCGGCCGCCGAGATCGAGAGTTCTTCCGCCGCCGCTGCAAAGCTGCCCGAGCGGGCAGCCGCCTCGAAAGCCTGAAGTCCTTTCAGCGATGGAAGCATGGCCATTGTCGATCCGATAGATAAGCTCAGCTTACCTATTTTGCAGAAATCCTCGTTTTTCGAAAGGTTTCTTGTTGGAGTAACTTGGGTCCATGAACACATCAGTTCAAAATGAACCCAGGGACCACCGCGACGTGATCGCGTCGCTGACGCAGCAGCAGCGCGACCAGCTGACCGCCAAGTCGGATCGCCTTGGACTGGTCCAACTCGCCGCCCATTGGAGTGCGATCATCGTCCTCGGCGTGCTGATCGCCGCCAAAGTGCCGTTCTGGCCGCTGCTGATGCTGCCGCAAGGCATATTGATCGTCTTCCTGTTCACGCTGCTGCACGAGACGGTGCATCGCACCGCCTTCGAGACGCAGCGGCTGAACGACGTCGTGGCGCGCGTCTCCAGCCTCGCAATCGCGCTGCCGGCCGACTGGTTCCGCTATTTCCATTTCGCTCATCACCGCTTCACCCAGGACCCGGAAAACGATCCCGAGCTGGCCCTTCCGAAGCCTGAAACATGGCGGCAGTATTTGATCCACGTCTCCGGGATTCCGCTGTGGTGGGGATATCTCCAGACGCTCTACGTCAACGCCACCGGCCGATGCAGCGGCAGCTACGTGCCGCCAAAGGGCCACCCCAAGGTGCGCGCCGAGGCGCGCGCCATGATCGCCTTCTACGCCGTCGTGCTCGTGCTGGCGCTCTGGTTCAAGGCGACGCTATTGCTCTACATCTGGATATTGCCGGCGCTGCTCGGACAACCGTTCCTGCGGCTCTATCTACTGGCTGAGCACGGTCGCTGTCCGCTGGTCGCAAACATGCTGGAGAACACCCGGACCACGCTCACCAATTGGTTGGTCCGCAAACTCGCCTGGAACATGCCCTTCCACGCCGAGCACCATGCCTATCCGGGCGTGCCGTTCCATCAATTGCCGCAGTTTCACGCCCTGATAGAGCGCCATCTCAAAGTGGTTGAGCCCGGCTATGTCAGCTTCCATGGAAAGTACATCGAAACGCTGCGCTGACTTCGGCAGTCAGACCGTCCTCGGCAGCGTCTGCTCGACGAGAGTGACGAAATAGCTGAGCACGATCGGAACGATCGCGTCATTGAAGACGTAGCGATCGCCGTGCAGCCCTTCGCCGGGTCCGACATCGCCAGCCCCGATCCACGCATAGCAGCCGCCGGCTTCGCGAATCATGTAGGCGAAATCCTCGCAGCCGAGGCTTGGGTTGAATTCGGTCTCGACCTGCTCGCGGCCGACGACGGAGGCAGCGGCCTGAACGGCCCGTTCTGTCGCCGCGGCGGTGTTGATCACCGGCGGGTAGCCTTTCCTGTAGGTGAGCTTGCTGGTGAGGTCATGTGCGGCGGCGATCCCTTGCGCGATCTCGCCGATGCGCTTTTCGCAATGGTCCGACAGCGCGGGTTCGAAGAAGCGGCAGGTTCCTTGCAGCCAGACCTTGCCTGGCACGATGTTGCCGACATTTCCGCCATGGATTTGCGTGATCGAGACGACCAGCGCGGTCTGCGGATCGACGGAGCGGCTGACGATGCGCTGGACAGCCTGGACGAAGGCTCCGGCCGCGAGGATCGGGTCATCGCCGAGTTGCGGCATGGCGGCATGCGCGCCGGTGCCCCCGAAGCTCAGTTCGAAATTGTCGACGGCCGCCATCATCGGACCGGCACGGGTGGCAATAGTCCCCAGCGGCACCCCTGGCCAGTTGTGGACGGCGTAGACGCCTTCCACCGGAAAACGCTCGAAAACCCCATCCTCGATCATCCGCATACTGCCGCCTTCATTCTCCTCGGCAGGCTGGAAGATGAAGCAGACGGTTCCGTCGAAGGCCCTGCTGTCGGCGAGCAGCTTGGCGGCGCCGAGCAGCATCGCGGTGTGGCCGTCATGGCCGCAGGCATGCATCACGCCCGGTTTCTTCGAAGCGTAGGGCAGTCCCGTCTTTTCCTGGACGGGCAAGGCATCGAGCTCGGCCCTCAACCCGATCGCTCGCGAGCCTGATCCGCTTCTGAGAACGCCGACAACGCCGGTGCCGCCAATCCCTTCACGAACTTCATCGAGCCCAAAGGCGCGCAGCCGGTCGGCAACGAAGCGTGCGGTCTCATGCTCGTTGAAGCCGAGTTCGGGATTGGCGTGGATGTGATGCCGCCAGGCAATCACCTCCGGTGTGAGGGCAGCGACGGGGTCATTGTGCAGCATTTGCACTCTCCTTCCTGGTCGCCATAAACTCGGCACGGTTTGGGTTGCGGGTGCCGCCAAGTAGCCCCTTGGATCGGCAGCGTCTTGAACAGGATTGACCGTGGTAAGAATTCCGGATCCCAAGGCAGAGACGACGCAGTTCTGGCGTCACCCACATTTTCGCGATCTCGGCATGCTCAAGGCGCGCTTCACCCGGCATCGCTATGACCTGCACACGCATCCGACCTACGTCATCGCGCTGATCACGCAAGGCAGCGAGCGCGTCCGCATCGGGAGCCAGACCGTGGTCGCGCCGTCCGGCACGGTGCTGATCGTCAATCCCGAGGTGTGGCATGACGGCGAGGCGGGTGCCGATGCAGGCTGGGCCTACCGGACCTTCTATCCCTCAGTCCCGCTGATGAGCACGGTCGCCGCGGAACTGGGGCAAGATCGTGCGCCGCTGTTTTCACAGGCGATCATCGATGATAGCGACCTCGTCCAGGCGGTCGCCATGGCGCATCAGGGCTCGACATCCGGTGACGCCACGAGTGCCGAAACATCCATGCTGATCGCCTTGCGTAAGCTCATTCTTCGCTTTGGCGATTGGGGCGGCCGGCAGCGCGAGGCGGTTGAAAGTTTCGGGTCGCGGACAAGGCTCTCGATCTACGAGCAGGTCATCGAGGACAACCTCAGCGCCGAACTCGACCTGCAACGGCTCGCTCAAGCTGCCGGCGTGACCCGGTTCCAGGTGATCAGGGATTTCAGGAAATTGGTGGGTCTCACCCCGGCGGCATTCATCCGCGATCGAAAATTGCGCCGCGCCAACCTGCTGATCCAGCAGGGCTCAAGTCTCGCCGATGCAGCTTTTGCCGCCGGCTTCTCGGACCAGAGCCATCTCTCCCGCATTTTCCGTGCGGCGCACGGAATGACGCCGGGGATGTTCAGGCGAGCTGGCTGACATGGCGCTCAACCGGATTCGCTGAGCACCACGCTGGTTTTCATCAGACGATTGATGTCCGCCACCTTCGACGGCACGCCGATCAGATAGCCCTGCGCCTCAACGCAGCCATATCTGCGCAGCGTGTCCAGTTGGGCATCGGTCTCGACGCCTTCGGCGGTAACGGTGATGCCAAGCTCCTGGCCAAGCCCGATGATGGTGCGCACGATCGCCGCAGTGTCGTGGTTGTCGATGTCGCGGATGAAGGAGCGGTCGATCTTGATCTTGTCGACGGGGAAACGCCTGAGATAGCCAAGCGAGGAATAGCCGGTCCCGAAATCGTCGAGGGCAATGCGGATGCCCAGATCGCGTAGCTGCCTGAGCGTCTTCAGCACCGTGTCGCTTTCGTCCATCAGCACCGTCTCAGTGATTTCCAGTTCGAGCCGGTTGGCCGGGACGCCGGAAAATGCCAGCGCCGAGATGACGCTGCGGGCAAAGCCGCCGCTCTTGATCTGCACCGCCGAGACATTGACCGCGATGCGCAGTCCGTTCGGCCAGGCCGCTGCCACCGTGCAGGCCTTTCGCAACGCCCAGTCTCCCAGCTGCACGATCAGCCCGGTCTCTTCGGCGACCGCCATGAAGTCGTCGGGCGCCACCAGGCCGCGGGCCGGCGAATGCCAGCGCATCAGGGCTTCGGCGCCGACGATGTCGCCAGAGGCGATGTTCATGATCGGTTGGAAATCCAGCGCGAATTCGCGCCGCGGCAATGCCGCTTCGAGGTCGGTTTCAAGCGCCCGCCGCGCCCGCACAATAGCGTCCATGCCCGGCTCGAAGAAACGGTAGACGTTGCGGCCTTCGCTCTTGCCCCGGTAGAGCGCCATGTCGGCGTTCTTCAGCAGCGTGTCGGCATCCATGCCGTCATTTGGGTAAAGCGCGATGCCGAGGCTGATGCCGATATGCATGTCACGGCTTTTGTCGCGAAACGGTTTGCCGATGACGTCGACGATGCGCTTTGCAAGTTTCTCGGCGTCGGCAGCACCCTTGGGATTGCACTGGATGATGGCGAACTCGTCGCCGCCGAAGCGCGCCACCACATCGGTTTCGTTGCGCAGGCAGCGCTGCAGCCGCTCGGCCACGCATTTCAACAGCCAGTCGCCGGCCGGGTGACCCCAGGTGTCGTTCACGGCCTTGAAGCGATCGAGGTCGAGCGAGAAGATCGCCAGCGGTGTGCCTTTGGCCTCGCTCAAGGCGCGGTCGAGCCGTTCGCGGAACATCGAACGATTGGGCAGGTTGGTCAGCGTGTCGTGATGCGCAAGATGGGTCATACGCTCTTCGACAAGCTGGCGCTCGGTGACGTCGTCGAACGTCGTTACCCAGCCCCCGCCGCTCATGAGCCGGCGCGTGACCAGAAGCGTCCTGCCATCCGTAAGATGGCGATATGCCGAATGCATTTTCGTCGCCTTCAGGCAGGCTTCGGTCTTGGTGACTTCGCTCTCGACGTCGATCTTGGTGTAGATGCCCAGTTCCAGCAGTTTTTCGAGCGCGTCGCGGTGCGTCGTTCCGAATGGGAAGTCGGCCGCGTTGACCTGATAGAGCTCCAGAAAACGCTCATTGCGCACGATCATCTCGCCATCGGCGTCATACATCAACAGGCCTTGCGACATGTTGGCGAGCGCCGCGTCGAAGCGGCGATGCTGCTCCTTCAGCTCCAGCTCGGCGCGCCGCTGCTCGGTGATGTCTTCATAAATCGACACCCAGCCGCCCCGCGCCAGCGGCCGGTGCGTGATGTTGATGACGCGTCCGTCCGACAGCTTCTCCTCGTAGGTCGAGGCTTTTGCCTGGTCGATATAGGGCTTGCGGATGGCATAGAGTTCCGCGGCACTGTGGAAGGCGACGCCGATGTCGACGCTGTGCTGGAGGATATCGAAGAACCGGATGCCGGGCTGTACGACATCGGCATCGAGGCGGAAGATGTCGAGGTAGTTGCCGTTGCAAATGATCATCCGCTCATCGGCATCGAACATGCACAGGCCATGCGACATGTTCTCGACTGCTGCCGAAAAACGCTCGTTCTGTTGGCGCAGTTCGTCCTCGATCCGTCGCGGCGTGGCCACACCTTCGGCCTCCTGTCCTGGGACAGGCGAACCAACCTCGGTATGAGCGACGGGCATGAGGCGAGCCTGCAGACCGTGAGTAAACACGGATACTTGTCGCCGCGCCGGTTAATTTACCGTTTTTTCAGGAACCGGAATGCACCGCAACGGCCGCCTGCCGGCTGGTTTCAAGCGCCGCGAACCGCTTGAGGAAGGCATTCTGCGCCCAGGTCACCGAGCGCGGCGTGAAATCGAAGCGCTCGGCGTTGAAGCCGCGCGGCCGGCCGAAGAACTCCGTAGCCTCGGCGGTCGAAAACCCGGCCAGCAGCGTCGCCTCGAAATAGGCGGCGATCTGGTCGGCGCGCTTGATCTCCTTGCGCAGCGTCGCACCGAGTTCCTGCGGCAGCGAAAAGCGCTGATGGATGGCGTGCTGCAGCCGCAGCTCGCAATCCTTGTAGCTGCCGCCCATCACCGATTTGAACGGCGAGATCATGTCGCCGATGACATATTCCGGTGCGTCGTGCAGCAGCGCCGCCAGCCTTGCGTCGGGCGAGGCTTCGGCCACCAGCTCCGAAAACAGCGCCTCGACCAGCAGCGAATGCTGGGCAACGGAAAAGGCATGCTCACCGCTGGTCTGGCCGTTCCAGCGGGCGACGCGGGCGAGACCATGGGCGATATCGGAAATCTCGATGTCGAGCGGCGAGGGGTCAAGCAGGTCGAGCCGCCGGCCAGACAGCATGCGCTGCCAGGCGCGGGGCGGGGCGCCTGCGCGATCGGCCGCCATCAGGCTTCCTCCGCACCGACGGCTTCCCTGGGAAAGCCGAACTTTGCCCAGGCCGGAATGGCAAGCGAGACGGTGACGTCACCGGCCATGACAGGCTGGCCGGCATCGAGCGCCGCCTTAACGCGGTCGATGCGGGCGATGGCAAGGCCGGTCGTGCCGGCAGTCGAACCGAGCGTGCCGACCGGCCGCCCGGCGACCGTCAGTTCCGTGCCCGGAGCGGGCAGGGGACTTTCGCCCTGCACGATCAGCACCCGCCGTCTGGCAGTGCCACGATGCTGCATGCGCGAGACAACCTCCTGACCGACATAGCAGCCCTTCTTGAAGCCGACGCCGCCGGTCTCGTCGAGCAGCACATCGTGCGGGAAGGCGTCATTGAGTTGATAGTCGCTGCCACTTTCGGCGATGCCATGGGCAATGCGCAGGGCTTGCCAGGCGGCGGGGTCACCATTCTCGCCGCCGCCGCCGCCGTAGAGGCGCGTGACGGCCGCGTCGACGAAGCGCGCATCGGCAACGTCAGTTGAATCAGATTGTGAGGCAGTTGAGTCATCGCCCCAGGCGACAGTGACAAGTCCTTGATCGGTCTTGGCAATCTCGACCTTGGCGCGCAATTTGTAGAGCGTCAGCCGGCGCACGAAATCATCGGCAACCTCCGCGCGGCATTCCAGGCGGAAAGCATTGTCACTGGTGCGCGAGATCAGGAAATCGAACAGGATCTTGCCTTGCGGCGAAAGCAGCGCACCCGGCTTTGCCTCACTGAGGCGAAGCGCGTCGAGGTCGGTGGTCAGAATGTTCTGCAAAAAATGCTCGGCATCCGGGCCTGACACGGCAATGAGGGCGCGGTCTCTCAGCAGGGCAAAGGGCATGGGTGAAAAGCAGCCTGATCTTGCAAAACGGTCGGCCTTTACGTAAGCCGCTGATACTCCCCCCGCAAGAGACCGGAGCCACATGGCCACGACCTACGACCTCATCCTGACAGGCGGCACGGTGGCCAACCATGACGGCGAGGGTTTTCGCGACATCGGCGTCAGCGGCGGCCGCGTCGCGGCAATAGGCGATCTCGGTCAGGCCTCGGCCGGCGAGACGATCGACTGCCGCGGCCTGCACATCCTGCCCGGCGTCGTCGACAGCCAGGTGCATTTCCGCGAGCCCGGGCTGGAGCACAAGGAAGATCTGGAGAGCGGTTCGCGCGCTGCGGTGCTGGGCGGCGTCACCGCCGTGTTCGAAATGCCCAACACCAACCCGCTGACCACCAGCGAGGCGGCGCTCGCCGACAAGCTGCGGCGCGCCTCCGGCCGCATGCATTGCGACTTTGCCTTCTGGGTCGGTGGCACTCGCGAGAATGCCAAAGACGTTGGCGAGCTCGAACGGCTGCCGGGTGCCGCCGGCATCAAAGTGTTCATGGGTTCGTCCACCGGCGACCTGCTGGTCGAGGACGACGAAGGGGTCGCCTCGATCCTGAGGAACACACGCCGCCGTGCCGCCTTTCACTCCGAGGATGAGTTCCGGCTGCGCGAGCGGCTTGGCGAGCGCATCGACGGCGATCCGTCATCGCACCCTATCTGGCGCGATGAGATCGCCGCCCTGCGCTGTACCGAGCGCCTCGTGCGCATTGCGCGACAGACCCGCGCCCGTATCCATGTGCTGCACATCTCGACCGCCGAAGAGATCTTGTTCCTCGAACAGCACAAGGATGTCGCCACCTGCGAGGCGACGCCGCACCATCTGACGCTGACCGCCGACGACTATGCGCGGCTGGGCACGCTGATCCAGATGAATCCGCCGGTGCGGGCCGCACGGCATCGCGACGGCGTCTGGCACGGCATTGGCCAAGGCATCGTCGATGTGCTGGGCTCCGACCACGCGCCGCATATGCTGACTGAGAAGGCAAAGCCCTATCCGGCCTCGCCGTCGGGGATGACCGGTGTGCAGACGCTGGTGCCGATCATGCTCGATCACGTCAATGCCGGCCGGCTGACCTTGCAGCGTTTCGTCGACCTCTCAAGCCATGGCCCGCAGCGCATCTTCGGCATGGCGAGAAAAGGCCGCATCGCCGCCGGCTACGATGCCGATTTCACCATTGTCGATCTGAAGCGCCGGCAGACCATCACCAACGCGCAGGCTGGCTCCAAGGCCGGCTGGACGCCCTATGATGGCAAGGAGGTTACCGGCTGGCCAATCGGCACCGTCGTGCGTGGCCGGCGCGTCATGTGGGAAGGCGAGATCGTCACACCGGGCCAGGGCAGGGCAGTGGAGTTTTCCGAGGCATTGCCGACCTAGGCTTTTGCCGTTCAATCCCCGGCGACGAAGAACGTCCATTGTCCGGCGGGCGTGATGCCGACGCGGTAGAAGATATAAGCGCCGAATTGCTTCATGTCGTCATAGTCGCCGGCGGTGACGATCTTGAACAGCTCGACCCGCTGTTTCGCGTCGAGCTTGTCCAGCGGCAGCGCGAAGAAATACGGCCAGACATAGAGTTCCTGCGGCGTGCCGACGTCGATATGGACATAGCCGGCATTGAGCACTTCTTCCATGATGGCGAGGATTTCCTGGCCTTCGGTGTCGCCGGAAAGGCCCTTCAGGAAGGCGATCGGGTCGCCGTCGATGTCGCCCAGCGACAACTGGGTCATGGTATCGCCCTTGCCGATCAGCGGCCTCAGCTTCTCGATGTCACCGCTGACGCAAGCCGCGACGATCAGATCGTGCATGCGCCTGACCGGCTCCGGCAGCTTGGAAAGGTCGTAGACGACTTCGGGCAAGGGCGCATCCGGATCGACACGCGGATTGGCCACGCCGCCATCGTCGGTCGGCGCTTCCGGCTCGCTCTGCTCGGGATCGTCGGAAGGCTTCGGTTGATCGGCCGCTGGTGGCGTCGTGCCGAGCGGATCGGGCATCGGCACGGCACTACCGGGCGGCGACATATCGTCGGCGGCGGGTGGCGCGACGGGCGAGGGAAGGTCGTCCCGCTTGATCTCACTCAAGGCATAGGCTGGGCTGCTGGTAAGACAGAGCGCCAATGGTGCAGCGGCGCAGCAAGCGGCGAGCCAGATGCTGAGGATCAAGCCACGCGGCTTGCCTGACATCGAAAAATTCACCGACTGCTTCTCCTTGGTTCTCAGGCCCTTACAGGTGCCTAGGGCCATACAAGTGCCCAGGCTCGTCCAGATGCCTTGGGCCGAGTGCCCAAGTGGCGCGCCGCCGTCGAAGAACCGGGTCTAGTGCTGCAATCGTCCTGGTTCGAAGGCGCCAGCGATTACCTTTTCACGCATGCGATCGAGCAGGGCAAGGGCCGAGGTTTCGCCATTGGCGCGCAACATCTCGCCGAATGCGGTTTCGAGTGCTGCCTCGGCGATAATTTCCGGCTCGATTCCCGCCGATAATCCTTCCGCCCAGGCCTCGCTGTGGCTTTCCACTGCGGTCAGGCGCTTTTCTTCCCTGACCAACGCGTCGATGTCGCTGACGCCATGTTCCATTGCGATGTCCACCCTTTGCAAGCGACGATCCGAAAGATGCGGATCAGGCTTGGGCTGTCCCTTTTATACGCAGGTCCAAGTAAGTGTTTGTAAATACGACATTTCTGGGGTCGATCTCCAAAAGGTGCGTCGTCTTTAGCAAACCTGCGTTCGATCCGATTCAAACTTAGCCGATTAGGCCGGCCTGCGGGGTGAAAACCTTCAGTTTGAGTTAATTCCATATCCGCGCGGTAACGTTTCGTTAATACCGTTGCAGAAGTGCAACACAAGTTTTGCACCAAGACGGCACTGGACACAAGACGGGGAGGGTTCAAAGGCGAATGGCGCCAGGGCGGGAAGCCGCCTTGAGCGCCTGTCAGTTGCCGTAGCGCGAGGCGATGTCGCGCGTCAGCGTCTCGCCTTCCTTCATATAGCGGCTGATGGCTTCTGTCGCCGACGCCGTGCACTGCGTGTAGGTGCCGCCGAAGGAGCGGTAGCCGCGGTTGAAGCTGGCGATGAAGCGGGCGCGCCGTTCCGGGTCCGGGTTCTCCGAATCGATCAGCTTTTCCATCTCGCCACGCCACTGGTCGCCCTTCTCGCCGCACAGATTGCGCAGGAAATGCAGCGATCCCAGAACCTCCGCCAGCCGCATCAGCCCGGGCTCGAACGGCGATTCGGCGGCCAAAGCCGGGCGTGCCGCGTCAGCCGTGCTGACGGCGAGGCATGCGGCAAGGAACAGCGAGGCGCGGGTCATAAGTCTTTCTGGCCAAACAATTTGTCGCCTGCAAGGCGATTCTCGGGGCTCAAGCCCTGACATTCCTGATGCCCACAAGCTCCTCGGCCACGGCAAACACCGAATCGGCAAGCGGCAGCGCCATCATCTCACTGAGCGTGTAGAACGCTGCCGTCTCGGCATCGTCGCTGGCCACCGCTTCGCCACCGGCATAGACGGCGCCGAACACGGTCAGCAGGTAGTCGACCGGATGGCCGTCGCTCCTGCCGTCGATGTGGATTTCGCGCAGCGGGCGATACGCGGTTGCACGCAGCCCGGTTTCCTCCAGCAATTCGCGCTGTACAGCCTGCTCCAGCGTCTCGCCGGCCTCGACCTTGCCGCCCGGAAAGGCATAAAGCCCTTGCGATGGCTGCCGCGCCCGCTTGACCAGCAGCACCGTGTCGCCGCGTACGACGGCGACCGAGACTGCCGGCAGTGTCTTTCGCATCTCGTCCATGGATCCCCGAAGGTTCGGCTGCTGTCGTTGTGGACGGCCGGTGACAAACAGCATTAGCGGTTGCGCAACGCCGGTTCCATCGCCACTTTCGCATCGGACCAATTCGCGAGTTTAGCCTCATGTGCGGACGCTTTGCCCTGACCGCCACGCCGGAGCGCACCGCCGCCTTTCTCGGTCTGGCGGAGCTCGAGGATTTTCCGGCCCGCTACAACATCGCGCCGACGCAGCCGATCCTGATGGCGCTCTCCGGTCTGCCGCAGGCGCCGGGCTCGAACCTGCCCGACCGGCAGCCGATGCTGGCGCGTTGGGGCCTGATTCCCACCTGGGTAAAGGACACGCGCGAGTTTCCGTTGCTGTTCAACGCCCGCTCGGAAGGGGCGGCCGAAAGGGCTTCGTTCAAAGCCGCCATGCGCCACCGTCGCGCTCTGGTGCCGGCCTCCGGCTTCTATGAGTGGCGCCAAACCGGCGGCAAGAAGGGGCAACCCTACTGGATACGGCCGCGGCATGGCGGGTTGGTCGCCTTCGCCGGGCTGATCGAGACCTATGCCGAACCGGGCGGCTCGGAAATGGACACCGGCGCCATCCTCACCGTCAATGCCAATGCCGACATCGCCCACATCCATAACCGCATGCCGGTGGTGATCGCGCCTGAGGATTTCGCCCGCTGGCTGGATTGCCGCGCGCTCGAACCGCGCGACGTGGCCGACCTGCTGCGGCCGGCGCAGCCCGATTTCTTCGAGGCAATTCCCGTTTCCGACCTCGTCAACAAGGTCGCCAACACTGGGCCGGAGATTCAGGAGAGGGGTGTCGTCGGGCCGGAGCCGGAGAAAGTCAGGCGCCAGAAGCCTGGCGCGGACGACACTCAGATGACGCTTTTTTAGCAGAGGCTGTTATTTCAGGGCGCTGATTGACGCCCTCACGCCGGCAACGGCCAGCGGCATGCCAATTCAGGCAGCGCGCGGCGACACGATCTTCGGCGCCGGCTTCTTCTTTTTTGCGGTGTGCAGAAGGGCTGCGACAATCGCGGCCGGGCCGATCGCCCGGTAGTGATTGGCCAGCGCCGGTTGCTGGGCGTGGCTGGTATCTTGCTTGCTTCGAGACATGCTTCTCTTCCCTGGTAACATTTTCGTGTCTGCGTGTGCCGGGCGAATCTGACCGAATCGTGACGTCTGGTGAACTAGCCGGCGAATGTTTCATGACTGTGCCGACATGTTTAATAAAATGTTTCGGCCCTCAATTACCTCTGGTCCAACGACTCTTTTGCCGAAAGTTGCGACTTGACGGCAACACTGGGCGAGGCGATAAAGCCGCGCATGAAAACGTTTTTCGCCATTTGTGGCATTTGCATTATTGGCTAGCCTCGCGCTGGTCCGGACGTTTTCGCCTCATCTTCCTTCTAGAGTGGACAAACGCCCCGGCCAGCAGGCTGGAACCTGATTTGCGCCTCGGCGCGGAGCTGGCTCCGACCATGTTCGAACGAAGCAACCGACCGGGACGGCACGAATGTCTGACGCATCGAAGGGCCTGCGCCTCTACAACACGCTAACGCGGAGCAAGGAAGAGTTCTTCCCGATCGATCCGTTGAATGTGCGCATGTATGTCTGCGGCCCGACGGTCTACGACTTTGCCCATATCGGCAATGCGCGGCCGGTGATCGTCTTCGATGTGCTTTTCCGTCTGTTGCGCCATCTCTACGGCGAGACGCATGTCACGTATGTGCGTAACATCACAGATGTCGATGACAAGATTAACGCTCGCGCCTTGCGCGATTTCGGTGGCGAGATTTCTTCGGGAAAACTGTCGCTCAACGAGGCGATTCGGCGGGTCACCGAAAAGACCGCCGACCAGTTTCACGACGATGTGGCTACGCTCGGCTGCCTCGAGCCGACGGTCGAGCCGCGCGCCACCGAATTCGTCGCCCCGCGCGCCGACGGCAAGGCCGACATGATCACCCTGATCGAGCGCCTGATCGAGCGCGGCCATGCCTATGTCGCATCAGGCGAAGTGCTGTTCGACACCGCCTCGATGCCGGATTATGGCCAGCTGTCGAAACGCAATCTCGACGAGCAACAGGCCGGCGCCCGCGTCGCCGTCGACGCCCACAAGAAAAGCCCCGGCGACTTCGTCTTGTGGAAACTGTCGTCGCCGGAAGAGCCGGGCTGGGACAGCCCGTGGGGCAGGGGCCGGCCGGGCTGGCACATCGAGTGCTCGGCCATGTCGGCCGCCTATCTCGGCGAGGTCTTCGACATCCATGGCGGCGGCCTCGACCTGATCTTTCCGCACCACGAGAACGAGATCGCCCAGTCGCGCTGCGCCCACGGCACCGACGTCATGGCCAAGGTGTGGATGCACAATGGCTTCCTGCAGGTCGAGGGCCAGAAGATGTCCAAGAGCCTGGGCAATTTCTACTCGATCAACGAACTCTTGGAGACGGAGACCTTCGGCGGTCGCAAATGGCCGGGCGAGGTGCTCAGGCTGGCCATGCTGATGACGCACTACCGCGAGCCGATCGACTTTTCCGTGCGCAAGCTGGAAGAGGCGGAGAACACGCTGCGCAAATGGAAGCGGGCTGCCGATCTGGCCCCAGCGGTGGTAAAGCCGTTGCCTGAAGCCGTGGTCGAAGCCCTGTCGGACGATCTTGCCACCTATGCCGCGTTCCAGGTGCTGACGCAGCTGGCCGGCGATGCCGCCGACGGCAATGACGCTGCTGCTTCGCTGAAGGCCGCCCTTCTGTTCCTCGGCTTCAACGTGGCGTCGGCTGATGTCGATGAAGGCAATGTCGCCAAAGCCATCGCCAATCGCCTGGCGCTGATTGCCGCGAAAAACTGGCCCGAGGCCGACCGCATCCGCGACGAGCTGCTGGCGCAAGGTGTACAATTGAAAGACGGCAAGGACCCCGCCACCGGCGAACGCATCACCACCTGGGAGGTAAAAAGATGATCGACCATCTTGGCATCGACGTTGCCGATTTCGACGCTTCGAAGGCCTTTTACGACAAGGCGATGGCGCCGCTCGGTGCGTCGCTGCTCTATATGGTGCCGCTGGAATACACTGGCGGCGAAAAGGTTGGCGGCTATGGCCGCGACCGGCCGGTGTTCTGGCTGCAGGAAGGCAAGGATGGCCAGAAGGCCCACCAGCACGTCGCCTTCACTGCGCGCAGCCGCGCCGAGGTCGATGCCTTCCATGCCGCGGCCCTTGCTGCCGGCGGCCGGGACAATGGCGGCCCGGGCCTGCGCCCGCACTATCACCCGAATTACTACGGCGCCTTCGTCTTCGATCCCGACGGCAACAATGTCGAAGCCGTCTGCCATGCCCCGGAGTAAGGACCGATGAGCCTCGACAACCGGCCCATCTATACCGGCGGCTGCCAGTGCGGCGCGGTGCGCTTCCGCGTCGAAGGCTCGCTGGGGGATGCCTCCATCTGCCATTGCCGCATGTGCCAGAAGGCGTTCGGCGCCTTCTACGCGCCGCTGGTCTCGGTGCGCGGTGCAAAGCTCGACTGGACGCGCGGCAAACCGAAATATTTCCAGTCGTCGAACCATGTCAAACGCGGCTTCTGCGCCGATTGCGGCACGCCGCTGACCTTCACCGCGCCGGACGGCGTCGGCCTCGCCATCGGCGCTTTCGACGATCCGGCGGAGATCGCGCCGTTGATCCAGTGGGGCACCGAGGCAAAATTGCCCTATGTCGACTTGATCCCGCAATTGCCGGGCGAGGACACGTCGGCCGATCTCTCGTCGGCGCCCTATCTTGCCGACCTCGTCTCCTATCAGCATCCCGACCACGACACCGAACAATGGCCGCCGGAGGAAAGATCATGACCGAAACGGTACGAACCGGCGGCTGCCAGTGCGGCGCCGTGCGCTTTCGCATCCACGGGGCGCTCGGGCGCCCGTCCATCTGCCATTGCCGCATGTGCCAGAAACAGTTCGGTTCGTTTTTTGGCGCGCTGGTGACGGTGCCCAAGGACGGCGTCGAATGGATCCGCGAGGAGCCGAGCTATTTCCAGTCGTCGGTCAACATCGATCGCGGCTTTTGCGCCCGTTGCGGCACGCCGCTGACCTACCGCCAGCCCGGCGGGCTCGAGATTGCAATCGGCGCTTTCGACGACCGCTCGGATCTCGCGCCGCAGATCCAGGTCAACTACGCCGTCCGGCTGCCCTGGGTCGAGACGATCTTCGATCAGCCCGTGCATCAGGATCCGGATTTCTATACCCGCCAGGAGCAGATCATTTCCTTCCAGCATCCCGACCACGAAACAGCGGACTGGCCAGCCCACGGACTGCAGCTATGAGCAGTGGACTGCGCACGCTTTATCCCGAGATCGAGGCCTTTGACTCCGGCATGCTGGATGTCGGCGACGGCCACCAGGTGTATTGGGAGCGTTCGGGTACCAAAGGCGCCAAGCCGGCGGTGTTCCTGCATGGAGGTCCCGGCGGCGGTTTCTCGCCGAAGCATCGGCGGCTGTTCGACCCAAAACTTTACGATGTCATCCTGTTCGACCAGCGCGGCTGCGGGGAGTCGACGCCCAACGCCTCGCTCGAGGCCAACACCACCTGGCATCTTGTCGCCGACATCGAGCGGCTGCGCACCATGTGCGGCTTCGAAAAATGGCTGGTGTTCGGCGGCTCCTGGGGCTCGACGCTGGCGCTCGCCTATGCCGAGACCCACCCCGACCGCGTCAGCGAACTGGTCGTGCGCGGCATCTACACACTGACCCGCGCCGAGCTTGAATGGTATTATCAGTTCGGTGTGTCCGAGATGTTCCCGGACAAATGGGAGCGCTTTTTGGCGCCGATCCCTGAGGCCGAGCGCGGCGACATGATGGCCGCCTACCGCAAGCGGCTGGTTGGCTCCGACCGCAAGGCGCAGATGGAGGCCGCCCTAGCCTGGAGCTTGTGGGAAGGCGAGACGATCACGCTGCTGCCGGAGCCGGAGACCAGCGACAAGTTCGGCGAGGACGACTTCGCCGTCGCCTTCGCCCGCATAGAGAACCATTATTTCGTCCATGCCGGCTGGCTGGAGGAAGGGCAGCTTTTGCGCGATGCGTGGAAGCTGAAAGATATCCCCGGCACCATTGTCCACGGCCGCTACGACATGCCATGCCCGGCGCGCTATGCCTGGGCGCTGCACAAGGCGTGGCCGAATGCGGATTTCCACCTGATCGAGGGCGCCGGCCATGCCTATTCGGAGCCGGGCATTCTCGACCGGCTGATCCGGGCGACCGACCGGTTTGCGGGGAAATGACCATGGCTCGCGAGCGCCTCTATCTCTTCGACACCACACTGCGCGATGGCCAGCAAACGCCAGGCATCGACTTTTCCGTCGAGGACAAGATCGCCATCGCCAAATTGCTCGACGATTTCGGCATCGACTATGTCGAAGGCGGCTATCCCGGCGCCAATCCGACCGACACTGCTTTCTTCCAGCAGAAGCGCACGGCCAACGCCAAATTCGTCGCCTTCGGCATGACCAAGCGGGCAGGGGTATCAGCCTCCAACGATCCTGGCCTCGCCGCTCTCGTGCAGTCGAAATCCGACGCCATCTGCTTTGTCGCCAAGAGCTGGGACTATCATGTGCGCGTCGCCCTCGGCTGCACCAATGAGGAGAACCTCGACTCCATAAAAGTCTCGGTCGAAGCGGCGATCGCATCGGGCAAGGAGGCGCTGGTCGACTGCGAGCATTTCTTCGACGGCTTCAAGGCCAATCCCGACTATGCGCTGGCCTGTGCGAAGACCGCCTATGATGCCGGCGCGCGCTGGGTGGTGCTGTGCGACACCAATGGCGGCACGCAGCCGTCCGAGGTGCGCGCCATCGTCGATACGGTTATTGCGTCCGGCATCCCCGGCGATCATCTCGGTATTCATGCTCATGACGACACGGGCCAGGCGGTGGCCAATTCGCTGGCCGCGGTCGAGGCCGGCGTGCGCCAGATCCAGGGCACGCTGAACGGCATCGGCGAACGCTGCGGCAACGCCAATCTGATCTCGATCGTGCCGACGCTGGCGCTGAAACCGGCCTTTTCGACGCGTTTCGAAACGGGCATTTCGGCCGAGGCGCTGACCGGTGTCTCGCGCCTTTCGCGCGCCTTCGATGAGCTCCTGAACCGCGCGCCGGAAGCCCAGGCGCCCTATGTCGGCGCGTCCGCCTTCGCCACCAAGGCCGGCATTCATGCCTCGGCCCTGGCCAAGGAACCGGCAACCTACGAGCATGTCGAGCCGCAAGCCGTCGGCAACCGCCGCCGCGTCATGGTCTCGGACCAGGGCGGCAAGGCCAATTTCCTCGCCGAGCTGAAGCGGCGCGGCATCGACATGCCGAAGGACGATCAGCGGCTCGACGCGCTGATTTCCGTGGTCAAGGAACGCGAGGCCGAGGGCTATGCCTATGAAGGCGCCGACGCCAGCTTCGAGCTTCTGGCGCGCAGGATGCTGCACGGCGTGCCGGAATTCTTCAACGTCACCTCCTTCCGCTGCATGGTTGAGCGCCGCTTCGACGCCAACGGCCAGCTGAAGACGGTCTCCGAGGCGATCGTCAAGGTGGTGGTCGACGGCGAGGAAAAGATGTCGGTGGCCGAAGGGCATGGCCCGGTCAACGCGCTCGATATCGCGCTGCGCAAGGATCTCGGCAAGTTCCAGAACGAAATCGCCGACCTCGAACTGGCCGACTTCAAGGTGCGTATCCTCAATGGCGGCACCGAAGCGATCACCCGGGTTTTGATCGAATCGCATGACGGCACCGGCGCGCGCTGGTGGACGGTCGGCGTCTCCGAAAACATCATCGACGCCTCATTCCAGGCGCTGATGGATTCGATCGTCTACAAACTGATGAAGAACCGCGACATGGCCGGGCTGGTGGCGGCGGAGTGAGCGCCCTTCCTCGCTCCCACTTCGTGGGGCGAGGAACTTGCGCCTTGACACTTGAACCATCACCAAAAGTCCATTGATCCATCAGTAATTTGCGATGGTCTTGGCAGAGCGGCTGGGCCATAGCGTTGGGCCATGGTCACAGAAGCAATTCGCCTGGAAGCAGATGCCAAGGCCCGTCGCGGCTTCCTGCTGGCGCTCGCCGCCTATCTCCTGTGGGGGCTGCTGCCCTTCTACATGAAGGCGGTCGCGCATCTACCGCTGGCCGAAGTCATCGCCCACCGCATCGTCTGGTCGGTGCCGATTGCCGCAGCTGTCCTGGTGTGGGCCGGCCGCACGGCGGATTTCAAGGCCGCAATTCGCTCGCCGCGCACAATCGCCATGGCAGCGCTGACTGCGGCGCTGATCTCGGTGAACTGGGGCATCTATGTCTGGGCGATCGCGGTGGATCGTACCGTCGAAACCGCGCTCGGCTACTACATCAACCCGCTGGTCAACGTCGTCGTCGGCGCGCTGCTGCTTGGCGAGCGGCTCGACCGGCTGCAGATCGCTGCAGTGGCGCTGGCGGCAGTCGCGGTCACGGTGCTGACCATTGAGGGCGGCAAGCTGCCCTGGGTGTCGCTGGCGCTGGCGTTTTCCTTCGCCGCCTACGCCTTCTTTCGCAAGACGCTGCCGATCGGCCCGAGCCAGGGGTTCCTGCTCGAAGTGCTTTTGCTGTCGGTGCCGGCACTCGGCTACATCGGCTTCCTGATCGCCACCGGACAGGACCATTTCATTTCCGGCACCGCGACCGATACCGCCTTGCTGATCGGCTGCGGCCCGATCACCTCGGTGCCGCTGCTGCTGTTTGCGTTCGGCGCCAGGCTGCTGCGGCTGTCGACCATCGGCATCATGCAGTACATCGCGCCGACCATTGTCTTCCTGATCGCCGTGCTGATCTTCCATGAGCCTTTCGGCACCATCCAGGCCATCGCCTTCGGTCTGATCTGGGCGGCGCTGGCTATGTATTCCTGGTCGATGTTCCGCGGCCGCGAGATCCGGCCGCCGGTGGCGGCCGCCAGCTAGGGATTCCCGATGTACGTGTTGCATATCGCCAACAAGAACTATTCCTCGTGGTCGCTGCGGCCATGGGTGCTGATGCGCACGCTGGATATCCCGTTCGAGGAACGACTGACGCCGTTTCCGACCGGATCGAGCTGGGACCTTTACCGTCCGTTCTCGCCCAGCGGCCGGGTGCCGTGCCTGATCGACGACGGCTGGGCGGTTTGGGATTCACTGGCCATCGCCGAATATCTCGCCGAGCGCCACCATGGTGTCTGGCCTGTCGAAGCCAAGGCACGAGCCTGGGCACGCTCGGCTGCCGCTGAAATGCATTCGAGCTTTACTGCGCTGCGCAACCTATGCCCGATGAGTTGCGGCCTGCGCGTAGAACCCTTTCCTATGTCGGATGCGCTGAAGCACGATCTCTTCCGCCTCGGCGATCTCTGGAATGACGGTCTTGCCCGCTTCGGCGGACCGTTCCTGGCTGGCGAGCACTTCACCGCCGTCGACGCCTTCTTCGCTCCGGTGGCGTTTCGGGTGCAGTCCTACGGGCTGTCGTTCGAGGGTGCGGCCGCCGCCTATCCCAGGCAATTGCTCGACCTGCCGGCGATGCGCGACTGGTATGAAGCTGGCCTTGCCGAGACATGGCGCGAACCCGACCATGAGGCGGAAGTTCGTGCCGCCGGCACCATCACCGAAGACCTGCGCGCCACAGCCTAAAGGGCAGGGCGCTATCTCTTTGTTTGACGCCGGAAAACCGTTTCACACTTTTCCTGGAATTGCTCTAAAAGCCTCGTCCGAGCCGGCGGACGAACAGATAGGTGATCCCCGCGATCCCCAGCGACACCGCCGAAACCACCCAAAACCCCATCGACGTGTTGACGAGCGGCAGGCCGCCGACATTCATGCCGAACAGGCCTGAGATGATGGTCATCGGCAACAGCACCGCCGTCATCACCGACAGCACGTAGAGCAATTCGTTCGACTGCGTCGTCAGCTTGGCCATCAATTCGTCCTGCAACAGCCGCGCGCGCGCCTGCAACTGTTCGCCGTCATAATGCAGCGTCTGCGCCCGGTGCGACAGCCGCGTCGCCATATCGTTGATCGAGTCCGGCAGGTCGTTGCGGTGCGAATGGTCGAGATGGCGAAACAGATTGGTCAGCGTCGCCATCTGCCGGTGGATCACCACCAGATGCCGGCGTGCGTCGACCAGCGGCTGCCGCTCATTGTGCCATGCGTCGCAGACGATGCGATCCTCGATACCGTCGAGCGTGTCGCCGAGGCCGCCGAGCTCTTTCACCATGCCGTCGAACGACTGACCGATGACGGCCTCAATCAGTTCGGCCGGGGAGGGGAACTTGCGCGATCCGTTCTCGATCGCCTTGCGCACATTGTCGACTGATTCCAGCGGTTGCTTGCGGGCGCCGATCAGCATCGTGTCGTTGAGGGCGAAGCGGAAATGGCCGAGCCCGCGCGCTTCCGCTGAATAGTCGTGGCGCAGGTCCGGCAGGTCGCCATAGAGCCAGTCGTCCTCGAG
This sequence comes from Mesorhizobium sp. P3_B5, assembly GCF_056402815.1. NCBI lineage: Bacteria > Pseudomonadati > Pseudomonadota > Alphaproteobacteria > Hyphomicrobiales > Phyllobacteriaceae > Mesorhizobium > Mesorhizobium sp. P3_B5. The sequence goes on from NZ_JBFUGR010000001.1 coordinate 278,334, forward strand.
GTCGATGTGGCAGCCATGGCTCGAGGTCAGGAAGGCTTCGCGCACCGGTGGTGGCAGCGCCGGCTCGCTGGCGATCTCGTGACGGGCTCGCATGTCGGAAAGCTGGTAGCTGCGCCATGTCCAGTGCGCGGCGGCGGCGTCCTTGGTTCGCGCGCCCTCAGCGGTGAAATGATAGATGAAGAACAGCCCATGCTCGTTAGGCAAGAGGGAGGAAGGGCTTTCCGGATTGAGGGCGATGTTCATGGTCGCTGCGCCAGGGTCACGAATACTGCCGCGCGACGGCGGCTGCCGATTCCTAGCATGGGCGAACCCGGATTCGTATGACGGTTTTTTGACAGCGGATCACAGTCTGGCGAATGCCGGACGGCTGGCGATGTACCTCAAGCTGTTATCTTCGCCGCACGAACGGCGTTCGAACCCATCGCAACGGTGCGGTCAGCCGCCAACTGCGAGACGCAAGGAGCGCGTTGCGCTCCATGGACAAATTGTCTCGATCGCGGAGGAGCGCGTCGCGCTCGGCGATCCGTGTTCCGAGTTCACCGCGCAACCGTTCAGCGGCCAATTTCTCAGCGGTCACCGCCATACCCAACACATCGCAGCTTTCATCGAACTTCGTTCGCACCAGATCCAGTTGATCGCGCAATTCACGGCTGTCGCCGTCGGCTGCCATGGCGCGCAGAGTGTCATAGGTGGTTCGGATCAGCGGCGTGACATCCGGATGATTTTGCATGTCCTCGATCGAGGCCCTTTCATGATGCAGATCCAGGGTCAAGAACTGCTCGATCTCGACGTCAGACTGGTCGGAACGACCCGGCCAGACAACGCCGGTCTTTTCGGCTGCGCCGTCCAAATGACGTCGCCAGTCGATCAGGAATTTTTCATGGCGCAGAAAATATCGCGGCATATGTCGCGAATGATACTCCGCTTCGAGCACATGCCTGAGCCATAGCAGAAGTGATTCTGGCAGCGGTAGACCGTCTCGCCGCTTCAGTGAAGCGGCGACCTCAAGAGGATTGCGGACCGGCAGAAGAGCGACAGCATCGACGTCCATCTCGGCCAGGATCGACGAGATGAATGGAACAAATCGGCACATCCGCGGATCTTTGATGAAAAACAGCGGCTCGTCGCCGAATTCGCTGACGAGGATCGCCTTGATTTTGTGGCGATGTCGCTCCGCCGCCCGCGACTGCATCCATTGCGAATCGAGTTTCAACCAGTCATGCCAACGGGATGCGGCCGATGCGAGCAGGTCGTCATTCGCTAAACAGAGAGGCGTGCTTTCCCAATATCCCCTAGGATTGGCGTCGGTTGCCGGCATCAGGTTTTTTGGACCGGCTGCTCCCAGTGCTTTGATGGCGCCTGCAAGCGCTGAGGTGCCGCTGCGGTGCATTCCAAGCACCAGGATCGCCTTTCTCCTGCGCCGTCTGTCCTGCAATATTCCACCCCCCGCCGATATCCTCCGATAGCTAACTAGGCAGTGGGCGGCAAACGGAAATCGTCACCGGACACATTTGCACGCGGTGTTAGGCAAAAGCATTGGCGGTTGAAAGCCGGCGGCCGGCGGCGCCGATCGCCGCCGGCCGCATTATTTTAGGGCGATTCAGCGCTTCGGCCCAAACCCGGGGTAAGGGTTGAGCGGCACGACCGCTGCAACGTCCATCATCCCGGCCTTAACCAGCGGCAGAGTGGCAAGATGGCCGCGCACGTCGGCGTCGCTGCCGGCCTCGAACATCATGCCGCTGCCGGGAACGTCGCCACGGTTCCACACCTGGCGCATGGCGCCTTCGGCATAGAGCGTGCGGCGCTGCTCGGCCTCGCCGGGCAAAAGCGGGGCGAAATCGGCGTCGCTGAACTTTTCGGTGTTGCGGGTGAGAAGGGCAAAGAATTGCATGGCGGTCTCCTGTGTTTGGGATGGCCGAACTATCACCGCCACTCGTCAGACTGTCCAAGACTTATTAGGCTAAAATTGAGACCTTTTAGGACTCGATGCCCGAGGAAAAAATGCTCGACCTGCGCCAGATCCGCTATTTCGTTGCCGTCGCCGAAGCCGGCAATGTCGGCCGCGCCGCCGAAGCGCTGCACATCTCGCAATCGCCCTTGAGCCGGCAGATCATGCAGCTCGAGGCGCAGCTCGGCGTCACCCTGTTCGAACGGGCAAAGCAACGGGTGCATCTCAATGCCGAGGGGCAAGCCTTCCTTGCTGAGGCGAAGGCGCTGCTTGCCGGTGCGAAGCGGCTGGAGGCGTTCGGACGCGACCTGGCGACCGGCGCCGCCGGCCGCCTTGCCATCGGCTATGTCGAGGGCGCGGTGCATGCCGGGCTGGTCGCCGGCATGCTCAAGCAGTTCCGCCGCGACCGGCCGCAGCTCAACCTCAGCCTGATGAGCCTGCGCTCGGCCGCGCAATTGGAGGGGTTGCGCCAGCGCACGCTCGATCTCGCCCTTGTCTACTCGCCGCCGCCGGCCGACTATCCTGAAATTGCCTCGACGCTTGTCCGGCGAGAGCCGCTGGTGCTGGCGATACCCGAGGGCGATGCGCTCACAGCTGTCGCCGACATCCGCCCGCATCATCTCGACGGCCGCATCTGGATAACCGTGGTGCGCCAGCCCGCCGACACCAACCGCGGCCAGTTTCTCGCTGCCTGCATCGAGGCCGGCTTCGTGCCCGACATCGCCTACGAGACGGCCGATCCGCTGACCTCGCTCGGCCTGGTCGGCGCCGGCCTTGGCCTGGCGACGGTGCAGCAGAGCCTGCGCAGTGCCGCCCCGCCCGGGATCGTGTTTCGCGACTTGCCGTGGTTCGAGCGCACCGTCTCGATCCATCTTGCCTGGCGGCGGCAGGACAAGCGGGCGGTGATTGAGGAGTTGAGGAAGGCAGTAGGCAGTAGGCAGTAGGCAGTAGGCAGTAGGCAGTAGGCAGTAGGAATAGGTGCTCTTCCTTGTTCCCCTACTGCCTATTCCCTTACTCCCTCACATCTTGTCAATCACCGACTGCACGCCCTCCGTCGGCGCATCGACGGACGATCCCGCCACCATGATGGCGGCGACGATCGCTTCGGGGTCGGCGACCACCAGTGGCTTGACCCGCTGCGCAGTGTGGATGAAGCCTTCCGCCGTCATGTGGTCGAGCAGCGCCAGCATCGGGTCCCAGAAGCCCTTGACGTTGGCGAAGACGATCGGCTTGCGGTGATGGCCGAGCTGGCCCCAGGTCATGATCTCGACGATCTCCTCGACCGTGCCGATGCCGCCCGGCAGCGCCACAAAGGCGTCGGATTTCTCGAACATCTTATGTTTGCGCTCGTGCATGTTATCGGTGATCACGAGCTCGTCGAGCCGGTCAAGCGCGGTTCCGGTTGCTTCCTTGTTGATGAGGAAGCGGGGAATAATGCCCGTAACCTTGCCGCCGGCCCGCAACGCGCCTTCGGCGACGGCGCCCATGATGCCTTTGGTGCCGCCGCCATAGATCAGCCGCAGGCCGGACCTGGCAATCGAACGGCCAAGCAGGTGTCCGGCCTTGGCATAGGTTTCATCGCGGCCCGGAGACGAGCCGCAATAGACACAGACGGATCGAATCGTGTTCATGCAAGTGATTGGTGATTGGGTCTGAAAGCGTGGTCAAGCCCCAGAGGTGAACAAGCCCGGGCTTTTTCTTGTCGGTCCAGACAAAACGCGCTAGACCGGCATTAGGTGGCTAAGGGGTAAGCAAATACATGGCAATCAATCCATTGAAGGCGTTTTTGTTCGCGGCGGGTGGGACTGCCGCGGTCGCGGGAACGGCCTATGTGTCGGGTGCACTTGACCCGTATCTCAATCACACGCCGCCGGCGGAAGTCGCGGCGCTGACACCGCCGGCGCAAAAGCCGGCAGACCCGGGGACCGAGGGACGGCTGCCGCCAGCACCCGCCGCGGCCACCGATGCGCCGGCGCCGGCTGCGCCAGCACCTGCAACGGATGCCGCGGCACCGGCTGCGCCGGCAACGGATGCGGCAGCGCCTGCAGCACCCGCGGCAGCGACCCCGCCTGCCGCAGCACCGGCCGCCACCGGCCCGATTGCGCCGAGCTTCGATGTCGTTCGCGTCGAAAGCAACGGCTCCATCGTCGTTGCCGGCAATGCGGCGCCCAACGCCAAGGTCGAAATCCTCGACGGCTCGACGGTTCTCGGTTCGACGGTCGCCGGTCCCGATGGCGCCTTTGTCATCGTTCTCGACGATCCGCTGAAGCCTGGCGATTACACGATCGCGCTGCGCGCCACGACCGGCGATGTCGTCACCCCATCGGTGCAGACCGCTGTCGTCTCGGTTCCCAAGGATGCCGCCGGCCAGGTGCTGGCGATGGTCGAGGAACCGGGCAAGCCGGCCGAATTGCTGACTGTTCCGGCGCCCGAGACGAAGCCTGCCGCGCCGGCTGCCGAGGCACCTGCGCCCGCTGCTCCGGCGCCTGCCGCAGCTGCTGAACCTGCCGCCCCCGCGCCGGCTGCACCGGCCGTGGTTGAGGCGGCGCCGGCGACGCCGCCGGCGGCAGCCGTGGCCGAACCCAAGATCGTCGTCGAGGCGGTCGAGATCGACGGCAACAAGATTTTCGTTGCCGGCCTCGCCGATGCCGGCCGCAAGGTGCGCGCCTATGCCAACGACATCCTGCTCGGCGATGCACAAACCTCGCCTGACGGCCACTTCCTGGTCGAGGCGACGCGCGACATTCCGGTCGGCAGCTACACCATCCATGTCGACGGCCTCGATGCCGACGGGGTGAAGGTGGTGGCCCGTGCCGCTGTGCCGTTCGAGCGCGAGCCGGGCGAGGCGGTTGCCGCCGTGGCGCCCGCCGAGGCCAAGCCTGCCGAGGTCAAGCCGGCAGCGCCGGCGACGGTGGCCGAAGCGCCTGCCGCACCTGCAACAACCGAACCCGCCGCCCAGCCTGCACCGGCAGTGGTCGCAGAAACGCCCGCACCCGCGGCGCCGGCTGTTGCCGCCGCGCCGGCCGAGACGGCACCAGCGACGACGCCGGCTCCTGCCGCCGAGGCTCCGGCCGTGGTGGCGGCAGCAACGCCGCCGGCCGAAGTGCCCGAGACCGTAGCGCCCAAGCTCGAACATGCCGACGGCGCCGTCATCATCCGCCGCCACGACACGCTGTGGCGGATTTCGCGGCGCGTCTACGGCCACGGCGTCCGCTATTCGACCATCTACCTCGCCAACCAGGACCAGATCACCGATCCCGACCGCATCTGGCCGGGGCAGGTGTTCAAGGTGCCGGAAAAGTCGAAGGAAGGCGAAGCCGCCGACCTCAAGGCGATGGGCGACCAGATGACGACCCCGCCGGCCAAAACGCAGTAGGTCGGGGATTGGCTAATCTCCCCCCTTGAGAGGGAGATGGCCGGCAGGCCAGAGGGGGTCGTCGCGCGTGAAGCGTCGACCTTCTCTTTTCTCCGAGCGACGTCGCGTCAGGACGTACCGACCCCCTCTGTCGCCCTCGGCGACATCTCCCCCTCAAGGGGGGAGACTAGGTCGCTACCCATTGGAGTAGCTTGCCCCACACCCGTTCATCGTCTATCGCCGATGACCGATGACAGAATCTCTCCTCGAAACAAACACACGCTGCCGCGCCCCCGACAGCCGCGCCGTCGCTGCCCGCATGGCCGCTCTTTCGCATCCGGCGCGCATCGAAATCCTGAAACATCTGTCGGCCAGCAGTTCCTGCTGCTGCCGTGAGGTCGTCGACCATCTCGACCTGGCGCAATCCACCGTTTCCCAACATCTGAAGATCCTCGTCGAAGCCGGGCTGGTCCGCTTCGAGCCCGACCGCCAGCGCTCGCGCTACGAGGTCGACCGTGCGGCGCTCGCCGATATCTCGGCATCGCTGACCGCGCTCGTCAATTCCTGCTGCTCCGGCCGCTAAAAAGATAAGAAGAAGGCACCAAAAATGGCCGAAAAAACCGTCTCCGCCGACTCCGGCTCGACCTTCAAGACCTTGCGCAACCTGTGGCCGTATATGTGGCCGGCCGACCGCGCCGACCTCAGGGCGCGGGTGGTGTGGGCGACCGTGCTACTGGTCGTCGCCAAGCTGACCCTGGTCGCTGGGCCCTATTTCTTCAAATGGGCGACCGATGCGCTGGCCGGCGATGCCAAGTCGGTGCCGCCGCTGCCGACATTCCTGCTGGCGCCGGTCATGCTGGTCGTCGCCTACAATGTCGTGCGGCTGGTGCAACTCGGCTTCAACCAGCTGCGCGATGCGCTGTTTGCCCGCGTCGGCCAATATGCGGTGCGCCAGCTCGCCTTCCGCACCTTCGTCCACATGCACGAACTGTCGCTGCGCTTTCACCTGGAACGGCGCACCGGCGGCCTGTCGCGCATCATCGAGCGCGGCACCAAGGGCATCGAGACGATCGTGCGCTTCACCGTGCTCAACACCTTGCCGACCATTCTCGAATTCGCGCTGACCGCTGGCATCTTCGCCGTAACCTATGGCTGGAAATACGTGGCTGTCGTTGCGGTCACGGTGCTGCTCTACATCTGGTTCACCGTCCGGGCCAGCGACTGGCGCATCGTCATCCGCCGCGACATGAACGACAGCGACACCGACGCCAGCACCAAGGCGATCGACTCGCTGCTCAACTACGAAACGGTCAAGTATTTCAACAATGAAGGCATGGAGGCCGAGCGTTTCGACCGCTCGATGGCGCGCTACGAGATCGCGGCGACCCGGATCTGGACTTCGCTCGGCTGGCTGAACTTCGGCCAGGGCATCATCTTCGGTCTCGGCACGGTTGTCGTCATGTGCATGTCGGCGCTGCAGGTGCAGGCCGGCACGCAGACGGTCGGCGATTTCGTCTTCATCAACGCCATGCTGGTGCAGCTCTCGGTGCCGCTCAATTTCATCGGCTTCATCTACCGAGAAATCCGCCAGGGGCTGACCGACATCGAGCAGATGTTCGACCTGCTCGATGTGCCGCAGGAGATCCTCGACAAGCCTCATGCCAGACCTTTGGTCGTCGGCACCGGTAAGGTCGAATTCCGCGACGTGCACTTTTCCTACGACCCCAACCGAAAGATCCTCAAAGGCATCAGCTTCGAGGTGCCGGCCGGCAAGACGGTCGCCATTGTCGGACCCTCGGGCGCCGGCAAGTCGACCATTTCCAGGCTTTTGTTCCGCTTCTACGACATCCAGAGCGGGGCGGTGCTGATCGACGGCCAGGACGTCCGCGATGTGACGCAGGAGAGCCTGCGCGGCGCGATCGGCATGGTGCCGCAGGACACCGTGCTGTTCAACGACACCATTGCCTACAACATCCGCTACGGCCGTGTCGGCGCCAGCGAGGAGGATGTCCGCAAGGCCGCCGAACTCGCCCAGATCGGGCCATTCATAGAGCGGCTGCCCAACGGCTACAAATCGATGGTCGGCGAGCGCGGGCTGAAACTGTCGGGTGGCGAGAAGCAGCGCGTGGCGATCGCCCGCACCATCCTCAAGGCGCCGCCGATCCTGATGCTCGACGAGGCGACCTCGGCGCTGGACAGCCATACCGAACAGGAGATCCAGGCAGCGCTCGACCTCGTCAGCCAGGGTCGCACCACAATCGTCATCGCCCACCGGCTGTCGACGGTGATCACCGCCGACGAGATCATCGTGCTGCAAGACGGCCAGATCGCCGAGCGCGGCACCCATGCCGCCCTGATGCGCAAGCGCGGCCTCTACGCTTCGATGTGGGACCGCCAGCGCGAAGCGACGGAAGCCGAGGAGCGGCTGCGCCTCGCACGCGAAAGCGACGAACTTGGCGTCGTCGTGCGCAGGCGTACGTCAGAGGTGAACTAGCGCCGACGTGATCTCCCCCCTTGAGGGGGAGATGTCGCCGGAGGCGACAGAGGGGGTCGCCGCGCGTGAAGCGCCGGCGCCTTCATCAAGAGGACGACGTCGGCGATTATGTGAGACGACCCCCTCTGGCCTGCCGGCCATCTCCCCCTCAAGGGGGGAGATGGCCGCTCCGCCGCCGCGCCATCATCGCCCCGCAAAAATCCCCTTGACCTCAACTTACCTTGAGCTTGCAAACCATCTCCGAGCCTCCTGACCAACAAACCTTCCAAATCGGAGATGAATGAAATGAGTACCAAAAATCACCACAATGGCAGCGTGTTTCGGGTCGACAAGTTTGTCGTCCCGGCCGCTGCCCGCGAAGAGATCCTCACCAAGGTCAGGACGACGCATGAATTGCTGCGCCGGCAGCAAGGCTTCGTCCAGGATTTCCTGCTCGAGCAGTTCTCGGGTCCGGGTGAATTCAACCTCGTCACCATCGTCGAATGGGAAAGCCAGGCCGCCGTCGACAAGGTCGTGCCGATCGTCAAGGCTGCGCATGAGCGCATCGCCTTCAACCCGCAGGAGACGATCGCCCGGCTCGGTGTCCGGGCCGACATCGCCAACTATCAGCGCTTGCCCGAGCTGTAGGACGGCCAGCCGGCCCCTTGTGCCGGCGCCTCGGCGCTGAGCACCTGGCCGGTGCGGGCATCGCTGATCATATGTTCGAAGCCGCGCCACTCCGCGGCGACGATGAGCAGCGTCTTGCCGTCCGGACCGCCGAGCATGCAGGCAAAGCAGCCGCGATCGACGTCGACGCTTTGCAGCACGTCGCCGCCTTCGCGCACCCGCACGCAATGCCGGTTGGGCACGTCGGCATACCAGACGGCGCCCTCGGCATCGATGCAGATGCCGTCGGGAAAGCCGTTGCCGAGATCGGCCCAGACCCGCCGGTTGGCAAGGCTGCCATCGGCGCCGATGTCGAAAGCGGTCAGCCGGTTGGCGTGCGATTCGGCGACGATCAGCGTCCTGTTGTCCGGTGTCACCGCCATGCCGTTCGCAAAGGCGATGTTCTCCGCCACCTGGCGGATCGTCCCATCAGGCGTGATCAGCACGATGGTGCCTGGTCCAAAATGCTCGCCGGCAGCCGGCGCCGGGCCACCGCCATTGACGTAGATGTTAGCGCGCCCGTCGACGACGATCTCGTTCCACGGGCTCTTTGAAAGCCCTCTCAGATCGGCATGGGTGACCAGCGTCCCGTCAGGCTCCTGTCGCAGCAGCAGCCCGTCGCGGCCGGAGACGACGAGCAGGCGCCCGTTCGGCAACCAGTCGATCGAATAGGGCAGGACGGCCGGCACGGTCAGCATGATGTCGCTGTTGCCGTCGCCATCGATAGCGACGATCTCGCCGGTGCCCCAGTTACAGACCCACAGGCGTCCATCATGCCAGCGCGGCGATTCCCCGAAGGCGAGGCCAGTCGTTACGATACGCGCTTCATGGACTGCTGATTTCTGCGACGGCATTGCGGGCTCCGTGGTTGGTTCGGCAGCACTTCGAAGGAGCGCTATCTCCCAAGGACGAGCGAGCGTGGCTCGCCCCGACAATAGCGTTGGTTTTTATCAGCCGGCCAGTACGCATCTGTCCGATGCCTTGGGCGCCGCCATTGTTGCGTTGCGGGCAGGGGGTGTTTCCGCTATTGAGGCCGAACCTGAAACAAGGGTTGTCCCCATCCCATGAGCCTCGTCGACACGGTCAAGAATGCGTTCGTTCCGATCCATCGCGAGGGCTATCCGTTCATCGCCGCCTTTGGTGCTGGCACGCTTTTCCTTGGCTATTTCTCCTCGATCCTGTTCTGGGTCGGCCTCATCCTGACGGCCTGGTGCGTCTATTTCTTCCGTGACCCCGAGCGCGTCACGCCGGTCGACGACCGGCTGGTGGTCAGCCCTGCCGACGGCATCGTCTCGGCCGTCGGCCCGGCCGTGCCGCCGCGCGAACTTGGCCTTGGCGGCGCCGAAATGACCCGCATCTCGGTCTTCATGAATGTCTTTTCCTGCCATGTGAACCGCGCCCCGGTGCGTGGCCGCATCTCCAGGATCGAGCATCGACCGGGCAAATTCCTCAACGCCGAACTCGACAAGGCCAGCACCGAGAACGAGCGCAACGGCTTGATCATCGACAGCCCCAACGGCACGGTTGTCGCCGTGCAGATCGCCGGGCTGGTGGCGCGCCGCATCGTCTGCTGGGCCGAGACCGGCGGCTCGATCGCCATCGGCGAGCGTTTCGGACTGATCCGCTTCGGCTCGCGCGTCGACGTGTTCCTGCCTTTGACCGCCGTGCCGCGCGTCGCTGTCGGCCAGACCGCTGTCGGCGGCGAAACCGTGATCGCCGAATTTGGCGGCGTTGCCGGAACGCCGCTGGTCAGGATTTCGTAAGCGATGGGCGCGCCGTTCAAGAAATTCGAGGCGCATGGCAGCGGCGGTCCGCGCATCCGCGAAATCCCGATGCGCATGGTGCTGCCCAACCTGGTCACCGTGCTCGCCATTTGCGCCGGCCTGTCCGGCATCCGCTTCGGCTTCGAAGGCCGCTTCGAGCCGGCGGTGGTGATGGTGCTGCTCGCTGCCTTCCTCGACGGCATTGACGGGCGCCTGGCGCGGATGTTGAAGGCGACCTCGAAATTCGGCGCGCAGATGGATTCGCTGGCCGACATCGTCAATTTCGGCGTCGCGCCCGCTTTGGTGCTCTATGCCTTCCTGCTCGACCGGGCGGGATCGCCGGGCTGGATCGCAGTCCTGCTGTTCGCCATCGCCTGCGGGCTGAGGCTCGCCCGCTTCAACGTTCTCGACGAGGACCACGATCGCCCGATCTGGCAGAGCGAATATTTCGTCGGCGTGCCGGCGCCGGCAGGCGCCGTGCTGGTCATGCTGCCGCTTTATCTGTCGTTCCTGCGGGTTGGCGTTGAGCCCAGCCGCCCCGCCGCTTTCGTCGCCACCGGCTTCACCGTCCTGGTCGCCTTCCTGCTGGTCAGCCGGCTGCCTGTCTATTCCGGCAAGAGCCTGAAAGTGCCGGGCGACAAGGTGCTGCCGATCATCCTCGCCGTCGTGCTCTACATCCTGCTTTTGATGACCTATCCCTGGTATACGCTGACCGCGTCTGTCGCCGGCTATCTGATCTTCCTGCCGTTTTCCGTGCGGGCGTACTCGAAACGCGCCAAGCGCGAGGGCGAGAAGGTTCCGCCTTCGGATATTGGCTGACAGGTCCCTGTCGGAACCTGCCGGGCACCTTGACGTTGTATCTCAATAGGCGATCGGAACAGGCCGTCGCGCTATGTCGGCAGGTATGAGTGGCGAGGCGCGGCGTAGCGGAAACGCTAATCCCGAGAGCGACTTGCGTCAGACAAGCCCTGAACAAGAGCGAGGAGAAATGGCTGTCATCCTCATCGGCGCGTTACTCACTATCGGTGCGTTGTGTACATGGCGGGCGCGGTCCTCGGGCGCGGGCGGCTCAGCGATCCGAGGCCCTCTGCCGCGACGCCGGAGCGCCCGACGCCAAATCTCGCAACGACAGGCCCGACACTTGAGCCGCGGCGGCGCGGGCTCGGTTTCTTTGGTCTGTCGCAGAACTGGCCGGGTCTGCTAATGATGGGGGTCGGCCTTATCCTGCTATTGTCGGTGGTGGTCCTTTAGACAAGGGACTCTCAGGCCGCCACACCCAGCCCCAGCTTCTCGATCGCCAGCTTCCGCGTCGAGACATAGTCGGTCTTGCCCGAGCCCAGCACCGGGATTTCCTCGACCTTGACGATGTCGTTGGGCACCATCAGCTCGGCCGCGCCGGCCTGCTTGCCGAATTTGCGCAACTCGTCGGGATTGGCGTCGTCGGCGGTGGTGACCAGCACGATGCGCTCGCCGCGCCGTTTGTCCGGCACCGCGACCGCGGCATGCCGCTCTTCCGGCCACAGCGATTGCACCAGCATTTCCACCGCGCCCAGTGACACCATCTCGCCGGCGATCTTGGCGAAGCGCTTGGCGCGGCCGCGAATGGTGATGAAGCCTTCGCGGTCGACCGCGACGATGTCGCCAGTGTCGTGCCAGCCCTCGAGCGGCTGCAATTCGCCCGGCCGGTCTGCGGTCATATAGCCCATCATCAGGTTCGGTCCGTCGAGCCACAGCCGGCCGGCATCCTCGATGCCCTCGACCGCCTCGAGCTTCATGCGCATGGCCGGCAGCAGCCGCCCGACCGTGCCGTCGCGGCCATGGATGGCGGTGTTGACGGCAACAACCGGTGCGGCCTCGGTCAGCCCGAACCCTTCGATGATCTCGGCCTGGAAGCGCTCGCGGTAGACGCGGCGCGTCTCCGGCTTCACCGCTTCGGCACCGGCGACGACGAAGCGCAGGCTGGAGAAGTCGCCATCCTTGGCGGTGCGCGCGTAGTTGGCGAGGAACGTATCGGTGCCGAACATGATCGTCGGCTTCACCTTGCGGGCGATCTCGGGGATGATCTTGTAGTGCAGAGGCGAGGGGTAGAGAAACAGTTTTACCCCGGTGACCAGCGGCAGGATGGTGCCGCCGGTGAGCCCGAACGAGTGGAACACCGGCAGCACGTTGAGCAGGATGTCGACCGGCGAGATGGTGACGCGCGCCTCTGCCTGCATGGCGTTGGCCACAAGGTTCTTGTGCGACAGCACCACCGCCTTGGGCGTGCCTTCCGAACCCGAAGTGAACAGGATCACCGCCGGTTTGGCAGCGTCCTGCCGCTGCAGGGGCAATCGCCACAGCAAGGCCGCGGTGAGCTTCTCCAACGTGGTGACGCTGGTCCGCACATCCTCCAGCCACAGCAGTTTGGCGCCGCCTTTTTCGACCGCCGCGATGATGTCGGCGAGGTCGGCCTTCTCGACGAAGGCACGTGAAGAGATAACGGTGCGGATTACCGCCGTGCGCACGGCGGCGGTGACGCTGGCCGGGCCGGCGGTGTAGTTGATCATCGCCGCCACCCGGTCGGCCGACAACAGGCCAACGAACGACAGCACCACGCCATTGGCGTTGGGCAGCAAGATCCCCACCGCTTCGCCCGGCGCCGTCACCGCTTCGAATCGGCGGCCCAGCACCCGCGCGCCGATGAACATTTTGCGGTAGCTCAGCGCGCCTGAGATGACGTCCTCGATGATTGGATGCGAGGCGCCGACCCGGTCGGCGGCATCGCGCATGGCCAGGAACAGGCCGCGATTAAGATTTGTGCCGAAAAGCCGGGCCTCGGCGACACGATCGAACAGTGCGTTGGTGTTCGAGGCCTGGTCGGGGTTTTGCGCCAAAAGCTCGGCGATGGTCATCGGCTCCAGGGCGCTGATCGACAGGTGCGGAAACCAGTGCCGCGGTGCCTTGTCGGCCGGCGTCAGCGACCCTGGCAGGCTGCGCGCGCCGCCGACAAAGATCGGCACGATGCAGGCATCCGCCTGCATGGCGATGCGGGTGACGGCGCGAAACAGCCGAAACGCCTTGACGTCAGGTTCGGCCGCATCGGGCAGATAGACGGCGAGCCGGCCTTTGCCCTTCAGCACCCGCACCAGCCGGCGGCTGACGAAGAGATGCTCGGCGTTGAAAGCGATGGTGCGGCCAAGCTCGCGCCACGGCTCCAGCCATGGCGACCGCGCCGAGACCTCGTCGAGAATGTGCAGCGTGTCCTCGGGCAGCAGCGACAGCATCAGCGCCGGTTCGAACCGCGACTGGTGCGAGATGACGTAGATGACCGGCGCCGGTGCCGAGCGCGCGATCTTCATCCGATCGTCTTCGATCCGGTAGGCGAGCTTGAACGGCACATAGAGCAGCGCCTGGGCAAAGCGCAGGCCAAGGCGGAATTTCTCCACCACGCCGATCAGCAGCCAGGCCACAACCAGACCCGCAAGCAGCGCCAGTGTCAGGAACATGCCGCATCTCTCCCAGCGTTTACACGCTGCGGCTCTTTTCCGGCCGCTTCCGGGCAGAGCCTAGCCGAAGTGCGGACAAGGTCAATGCGCAGCTTTTTCCTTCTCCCCGTTCACGGGGAGAAGGTGCCCGAAGGGCGGATGAGGGGCGGCATCGATGTCTCAAGCCGCCTTCAACCGCCCACTGATAAACCGGAATTCCTGCGTCTTGCCGCCATAGCCATAGGCTGCAGCCGGCACTTCATGCACAAAGGCGTAGCTCTCCTCATGCACCGCGCCCAGAAGGCGGCCGAAGGCGGCGAAGATCGCCTTCAGATACGCTTCCAGCTCAAGCTTGGTGTTGGTGCCGTCGACCACCTTGATGTCGAGCCAGAACGTGTTGGCGCCATGATCGGCCAGCGACTTGCCGCCGGCGAACCAGTGCTCCGGGTCGAGATAGGTGATGGCGACCGCGGTGATGGTTGGATCCTTGCGCAGATGCGTCGCGGTCAGTTCGGTCACTTCCTTGGCGATTGTTGCGGAAAGGGTGGCGTTGGGCTTACCGGTGACGCTGACATTGATGATCGGCATGGTCTTGTCTCCTTGGTTTCTCGCGGCATCTGTTCGCCGTTGGAGAGACCATCTCACAGCCTATGGGTAGAAAAAATCGAATTGTTTTTAACTTATAATTCGATATGATCGAATTATGCAAACACTCGATCCCGACCTTCTGAAAACCTTCCTCGCCTTCGTCGATGGCGGCTCGCTGGCGCAGGCAGCATCGACCGTCGGCCGCTCGCCCTCGGCGGTGACCACGCAGATGCAGCGGCTGGAGGAGATCGTCGGCGAACCGCTGCTTCTCGCGCAAGGCCGTGGTCGCGGCCTGACGCCGGCCGGCGAGGATCTTGTCGGACATGCCAGGCGCATCCTGGCGGTACACAGCGAGGCGTGGCTGGCGCTGAAGGGCGCGCGTGCCGACGGCCGCGTTGCCATCGGCACGACACAGGATTTCGCCGACAGCGGCCTGCCGGACCTGCTGAGAGCCTTTGCCGTCAACCATCCGCGCGTGCGGATCGAATTGCGTGTCGGCCGCTCCGCCGAACTTGGGCAGGGGTTGCAATCCGGCACCCTCGACCTGGCGATCGCCATGCGCCAGGCCGCGACGCCGGACGAAGTCGGCGTGCTGCGCGAGCCGATGATCTGGCTCTGGTCGCAAAAGGGGCTGGTCTCGCGCCAGGAGGAGGTGCCGCTGGCAATGCTCGATCCGTATTGCGGCTTTCGCGAAGCGGCGATTGCAGCTCTCGACGCCGCCGGCCGCCGCTACCGCATCGCCGCCGGCAGCGCCAGCCTGGCCGGCTTGCGCACCGCGGTGAATGCCGGCGTCGCGCTGACGCTGCGGACGGCGCGCTTTGCCCATTCCGGCATTGTCGAAGCGCCGCGCGAGCTTGGCTTGCCGCCGGTTCCTGTCGCCGAATTCGCCATCCGCCTGCGTGAGGATGGCGACCGGCCGGCGCAGCATCTTGCGGCGCTGCTGAGCGGCAACCTTGCTTTGTCGGCCGCTCCGGCCTGAACGCAAAGAAAAAGCCGACCTTACGGTCGGCTTCAAGTAGGACGGGCCGAGGGGTTTGGGGGGACTTGGGGGTGGCCCGTCGCACCAACAATGCCCGAGTCTGATGATGGTTCCGTGACTTCGAAAATTTTTTTCAGGGAACATGCACGCTTTGCGTGCCGACCACTCTCTGTCTGGCCACCAGCCAGTCGCGGCCGGCATGCGCAAACACCGCGGCGAGCACGATGGCGCCGCCGATCAGGCTGGCGGCCGGCGCGACTTCGCCCAGAAACAGGAAGGCGAACAGGATCGCGAACGGCACTTCGGCCGAGCCAAGCAGCCCGGATTCGGCCGCCGGGATGAGCCGCGCGCCCTCCGTCCACAGGATCGAGGACAGCGCGAAGCAGGCGCCGAACGTGACAAGCAGCACGGTATCCCTGGACGAGACCGCCAGCGGATCGGTAACGAACCAGCCGAGTACGAACAAAAGGAATGCCGACACCGCACCCGCCCACACCACCGGCGTGTCGCGGAAGGCGCGCACCATGATCATGTAGAGCGCGCTGCCCATCGTCATCAGCAGCGCCAGTCCATCGCCAAAGAGATTGCCGCTGCCGAAGCCCGACCACACCATGATCGCCACGCCGCAAAGCGACACGGCGGCGGCGGCCAGCGTCTGCAGGCGGAACCGCTCGCCGACCAGCAGGAAGGCAAGCAGCGCGGTGACGAAGGGCACGGTGGCGTAGATGATGGCGACATTGGCGACGAAGGTGAACTTGAACGCCGAGATGAAGGCGATGCTGGCCAGCGCCCCTTCCACCGCCAGCAGCCAGCCGCGCCAGCCTAGCCGCAGGCTCTCACGCCCGCCGGAGCGGTGTCGCCGCCACAGCACATAGAGTGCGACCAGGATCGAGCCGACAAAGCCGCGCCAGCAGATGATGGTCAGCGGGTCGGCATGGATCGACTTGGTCAAGACGCCGGTGAGGCCGAAGACGGCCGCGGATGACGACACCAGGATGATGCCCAGCGTGCGCTCGGCGGCGAGGTCGGGCGCGCCTTGCATCTGCGTCTCAGGTCGATCGAGAGAGTCCGTCATGTCACCAGACTACACTTCCTGTCTTGACACCTTGCTGTCAGCAGCAGTTACGATCCTATGGCAAGGGCTGATGCGGCTCTACGCCAACTTCGGCTTGCGTTGGGGCAGGGTCTGGCGGCCTTTCATTCGGCCGATGCTGTTATGCGAGGAGGCGGACGCGCGTTTTCGGCGTGTTGCAATGCTGGACGGCTACAGCTTAATCGGGTAATTTTGAGCCCACGAATGGCGTGGCGCGTCCCGGACCATGGAGAGGGCTTGCCGGAGCGTGCGCTGCATAAATCCGGGATTTTCGATGACTGAAGTGATCGATCGACTGGTGATGGCGATGAACGCGCATCACCTCGATGCTGTCACCGCTCTCATCCACGAGAACTATAGGAGCGTTCAGCCGGCGCACCCGAGCAGAGCCTTTGTCGGGCGGGACCAGATGCGCGCCAACTGGGAGGCCATGTTCTCTGGAATACCTGACTTCCATGCTGCGGTCACGCGCTCCGTCCAAGACGGTGACACGACGTGGAGCGAATGGCATTGGTCAGGTACTCGCAGTGACGGGCAAACCTTCGAGGTGCGCGGGGTCACGCTGTTCGAAATCATCGACGGTCGGATTGTGGCCGGGCGCCTGTATCTGGAGGACGTCGAGCGGCAGGTTGTCGGCATCGAAGAGGCGGTTGAAGCCCTCTCCGGGCGCCGTCCGCCAACAGCCAGCAGTGGAACCGGTTCCTGACTTCATCACCGCGCCGCGGCGGAGACAGCTTCGCTGGGCGCCCAAGGGGTATTTGGGCCTTGAAGGGGGAAGGCCTGTTCGGCTCAGGCTCGCGAAATCTGGCATGTAGTTGTTCCCGAACCTGGCCATTGGTCTTGGCCGGCCGAACCGGCATCAGCATGTGGTCGCCATGGAGGCGGACATGGACGCAACCGCCCTGAAGGCCATGCCGCGTCGCTGAAGGAGGCCTGTCGCAACGATGCCTCGCGCAATCGCTTCGTTCCAAACCCTCGCGGGCGCCATGGCGCCAAGGGACTATCGAAAAGGATCGGAAATGGACGCCACCGTACTGAAGGCCATGCAGGCGCCGCTGAAGGAGGCCTATCGCGACGATGCCTCGCGGGCGCTGATCACGCTCAAGGCCAAGGGTTCGATCGACGACCAGTCGATCGCCTGCAAGGTGGAGACGGGCAGGGCGATGGCGGTGGCCGGTCTGCATCCGGCAACCGGCGGCTCCGGGCTCGAACTGTGCTCGGGCGACATGCTGCTGGAGGCGCTGGTGGCCTGCGCCGGGGTGACGCTGAAAGCGGTGGCGACGGCGCTGGAGTTCAAACTGGGCGCTGCAACGGTCGAGGCCGAAGGCGATCTCGACTTTCGCGGCACGCTGGGTGTGGCAAGAGACGCGCCGGTCGGCTTTCGCGCCATCCGGCTGAGTTTCAACCTCGACACCGACGAGCCGCAGGAGCGCATCGACGCGCTGATCAAGCTGACCGAACGCTATTGTGTGGTGTTCCAGACCATCAACAGCAAGCCAGAATTGACGGTGAGTGCGCGCCGCTGATCTCCCCCCTCGAGGGGGAGATGTCGCCCAAGGCGACAGAGGGGGGCGGGCCGACCGGGCGCGACTTCATACGGCAGAAGGAGGTTGGCGCTCTATGCGCGGCGACCCCCCTCTGGCCTGCCGGCTTTCGTCGCTCAGAAAGCCAAGCAATTGGCTTTCCGTCCGCTACGCGAACCGCTTCTCAACCCCCTCAGGGGGGAGATGACGCTACTGCGCCGCCGGCTCTTCTGCATCACCCTCGTCGGTAAATGGCGAGGCGCTCGGCACGCAGTTCACCGCCCACCCGGCCGGCGTCGGCTGCTTCTGATATTCGGTGACGGCGTTGGTGCACTGTTCGCGGGTGTCGAAGGTGCTGGGCAGCACCACCATGCCGCCTTGCGGCCCGGCGATCACCAGATACCAGACCAACGCTACGCTTGGAGCAGCCATGGGAATTCCTCGTCTTGCTTGTTGTGGGAGTCGGGTTGATCCTATCAACTTCGCACCGATGGCGAAAGCGTGGCCGTCGCGCAGCCTTCCACGATGACATCACAGCCCCGTGATGTCTGGCACCCCAAAGCTGGCCTATTCTGGCTGCCGGTAGGCGACGAACCGGTTGTGCTTGGCTTGGAAGATCAGCCCGGTCTCTTTCAGGTCCGGGCTGGCCAGCGGCACGATGCGTTTGGCGATTTCGGATGGATGCGGCAGCGTCTCCGGGTCTTCGCCGGGCACGGCTTGCGCGCGCATCGCCGTGCGGGTGGGGCCGGGGTCGGCGGCGTTGACCCTGAGCGGCAGGTTTTCCGTCTCATGCGCCCAGGAGCGCATCATGGTCTCGACCGCCGCCTTCGAGGCCGCATAGGGCGCCCAGAAGGCGCGCGCGGAATGGGCTGAGTTGGCAGACAGTAGGATCGCGCGGCCCGCATCGGAGAGACGCAGAAGCGGGTCGACCGAGCGGATCAGCCGCCATGTCGAGGTGACGTTGATGGTCATCACCTTCTCGAAGGTTTTTGCCTCGACATGGCCGATCGGCGAGATGACGCCGAGCACGCTGGCGTTGGCAACGAGGATGTCGAGCTTGCCCCAGCGCTCATGGATGGCGCCGCCCAACCGGTCGATGCCGGCCATGTCGGCAAGGTCGAGCGGCACCAGCGTCGCCTCGCCCTTGCTGGTCTTCGCGCGCTCGGCCTTGATCTGGTCGTCGAGCTCTTCCAGCCCGCCAACGGTGCGGGCAACGGCGATGACATGCGCACCGGCAGCGGCAAGCTCTTTGGCGATGAAGTAGCCGATGCCACGCGAGGCGCCGGTGACGACCGCAACGCGGCCGGAAAGGTCGAGGGTCATGCGATGGATTCCGGAAATCTGACTAGGGAAAATGGCGGACCGGCAATCCTATGCCCCGCTCGTCGCCAGCAGCGACAGCGTGCGCACATTGTCGTGGCCTTCGAAGTCGAGCAGGCGCGTCGGGTACTGGCCGGTGAAGCAGGCGTCGCAGAATTGCGGCTGCTCATTGTCGCGACCCGCCTCGCCGACGGCGCGGTAGAGCCCGTCGATGCTGAGGAAACCGAGGGAATCGACGCGGATGAACTCGGCCATCTCTTCGATCGACATGCGCGAGGCCAGAAGCTTCGACTTCTCCGGCGTGTCGACGCCGTAGAAACAGGAGGCGCGCGTCGGCGGCGAGGCGATGCGCATATGCACTTCCTTGGCGCCGGCGTCGCGCACCATCTGGACAATCTTCTGGCTGGTGGTGCCGCGCACGATCGAGTCGTCGACCAGCACCACGCGCTTGCCCTCGATCATGCGGCGGTTGGCGTTGTGCTTGAGCTTGACGCCCATGTGGCGGATCGAATCGCCCGGCTGGATAAAGGTGCGGCCGACATAGTGGTTGCGGATGATGCCGAGCTCGAAGGGGATGCCCGCGGCCTGGCTGAAGCCGATCGCCGCCGGTGTGCCCGAATCGGGCACCGGCACGACGATGTCGGCCTCTACAGGGCTTTCCTGCGCCAGCTCGGCGCCGATGCGCTTGCGCACCTCATAGACGTTGCGACCTTCGACCGACGAATCCGGGCGGGCGAAATAAACATATTCGAAGATGCAGAAACGGGTCTTCTGCGGCTCGAACGGGAACAGGCTTTCTATGCCCTTGCTGGTGACGACGACCATCTCGCCCGGCTTCAGGTCGCGCACGAAGCGCGCGCCGATGATGTCGAGTGCGCAGGTTTCGGAGGCCAGGATCCAGGCGCCGTCGAGATCGCCGAGCACCAGCGGGCGGATGCCGAGCGGATCGCGGCAGCCGATCATCTTCTTGGACGTCATCGCCACCAGCGAGAAGGCGCCTTCGACCTGACGCACCGCATCGATGAAGCGCGAATTCAGGTCGCGCTCCTTGCTGGTGGCAACCAGATGCAGCAGCGTCTCGGTGTCGGAGGTCGACGAGAAGATCGCGCCCTGTTTCTGTAGCGCGCGCTGCACGGTCATGGCGTTGGTCAAATTGCCGTTATGGGCGACGGCGAAGCCGCCATCGGCAAGTTCGGCGAAAAAGGGCTGGATGTTGCGCAGGCCGGCGCCGCCGGTGGTGGCGTAGCGGGTGTGGCCGATGGCGCGGTTGCCTTGCAAGCTGTCGATGACGCGCTGCTTGGTAAACGTGTCGCCGATCAGGCCGACATGGCGTTCGACATGGAATTGGGTGCCGTCGTAGGAAACGATGCCGGCCGCTTCCTGGCCGCGATGTTGCAGCGCATGGAGGCCAAGCGTGACGATCGCCGCAGCATCCTGCCGGCCGAAAATGCCGAACACGCCGCATTCGTCATGAAAATGATCGTCGGCTTCGGCGGAAAGCACGTCGTCTGCGTCTGCCTTCGAAACTGCCATGGGGCTCAAGCTCCGCTAAAATCGCCATATAAGGTGATAGTGCGTCGAAAGCAACGCATGCTGTGCGCCGTTCACATGATCGTCAGTCGCGAGATGGCGCCGTCTGGCAGGTGCCACCTTGCCCAAAAGTCAGTTTGCCGGCGCAGCCGGGGCCGGAGCGGCCGGTGCATTTTCGGCCGGAGGCGCGTCGGTCTCGCTGTCGTCGGGTGCCGGAGCATCGGCATCGTCGCCGGCCGCAGGCGCATCCGCTGCCGGCGCGTCGGCTGCAGGGGGCGTCTCCGGCGCGGCCGGCTGATTCGGATTGAGCTTCTTGAGGATGGCGTTTTCCGGATCTTCCGGCAGCAGGCTTTCGAGCTTGGCGCCGATCGATTCCAGCAGCGGCTTCGACTTGGCGTTGGCGATCCAGGCCGGAGCCTTGGCGCCGGCCAGCCAGTTGAAGAACAACAGCGCCACTGCAACCACCAGGATGCCGCGCGCCGCGCCGTAGAGGAAGCCGAGCGTGCGGTCGAGCGCGCCGATCCTGGAATCGATGATCCAGTCGGCGAGTTTCATGGTGATGACGGAGACGACGATCAGCGCGATGATGAAGACGACGCCGGCGGCAGCCGCCATGGCGATCTTGTCGTTGTCGACATAGGGCTGGATGTAGGGCAGCACCGGCTTGTAGAAGAAGAACGCCGCCGCTGCCGCCGCTGCCCAGGAGATGACGGACAGAATCTCGCGTGAAAAGCCGCGAACCATGGCGAGCATCGCCGAAACCAGGGTGAAGCCGACAAGAATTCCGTCAAGCAGCGTAATCGGCATGTCTTTCGCCCCACTCCGATTTTCTATTTCACGGCTCGACGAGCCGCGTCACTCTTCCTCGTCGGCGCGGCTGCGCCGTGAGCCGGCTATGCGCGCCACGAGATCGGCAAGCTCGGTGGGCTGGAAAGCGCCGGCCCCTATCCCCCCGGCAAGTTCCTCGCTGCCCAAGGGCAGAACCGCACTTGCGAACCCCAGCTTTTCGGCTTCCTTGAGGCGCTGTAGCGCATGCGCCACCGGTCTCACGGCCCCCGAAAGGCTGATTTCGCCGAAATAGACGCAATCGGCGGGAAGGGCAAGACCGGTGAGCGAGGAAACCAGCGCCGCCACGACCGCGAGATCGGCGGCAGGCTCGGTAATCCGGTAGCCACCGGCGACGTTGAGATAGACGTCATGTGTGCCGAAACGCACCCCGCAATGGGCTTCGAGCACCGCCAGGATCATCGACAGCCGGGCGCCGTCCCAGCCGACGACGGCGCGGCGCGGTGTGCCCAGCGACGACGGCGCCACCAGCGCCTGGATCTCGACCAGCACCGGCCTGGTGCCTTCCATGCCGGCGAAAACCGCGGCACCCGGCGATTTCGCATGGCGTTCGCCGAGGAAAAGCTCGGACGGGTTGGCGACCTCGCGCAGGCCCTTGTCCGACATTTCGAAGACGCCGATCTCGTCGGTCGGCCCGAACCGGTTCTTCACCGTGCGCAGGATGCGGTAGTGGTGGCCGCCTTCGCCCTCGAAATAGAGCACCGCGTCGACCATGTGCTCGACGACGCGCGGGCCTGCGATCTGACCTTCCTTGGTGACATGGCCGACCAGCACGATCGCCGCCCCTGTGGATTTCGCATAGCGGATCATCGCCTGGGCGGAGGCGCGCACCTGGGTGACGGTGCCGGGCGCCGAATCGGCCATATCGGTCCACAGCGTCTGGATCGAATCGAGGATCACCAGGTCCGGCCGCTTGCCGTCGGCTATTGTCGCCAGGATGTCCTCGACATTGGTCTCGGCGGCGAGTTCGACCGGTGTGTCGGCGACGCCGAGCCGCTGCGCCCGCAGCCTGATCTGGGCGACCGCCTCTTCGCCCGAGACATAAACGATACGGTGGCCTTTTGCCGCGAGCGCCGCGGCCGCCTGGGTCAAAAGCGTCGATTTGCCGATGCCGGGATCGCCGCCGACCAGAAGGGCGGAGCCGCGCACGAAGCCGCCGCCGGTGGCGCGGTCGAGTTCGCCGATGCCGGAGATGATGCGCGGCGCATCCTCGATGTCGCCCGACAGCGTGGTCAGCACCACGGCGCGGCCCTTGCGGGCGTTGCGCGTGTTGGCCGGACCCGAGCCGATGCCGCCCGACGTGCCTTCCTCGACCAGCGTGTTCCATTCGCCGCAGGCATCGCATTTGCCGGCCCAGCGCTGATGCACCGAACCGCAATTCTGGCAGATGAACTGGACGCGGGATTTGGCCATTAGATTGATGCTGTGTGGAAGTGGCAGAGGCTCGGCGATCCTGCCCACCCCCCTCTGTCCTGCCGGACATCTCCCCCGCAAGGGGGGAGATTGGCAGCTTCACGGGCGGCGTTTTCCTTGCAACGCTGGCGATTGGCGAAATCGATGGCAACATCCAATCTCCCCCCTTGCGGGGGAGATGGCCGGCAGGCCAGAGGGGGGTGTGACGGAACGCGAGCGTAGATCAAAAGATCACTCAAACCGATCCGGCAGATGATGCTCCTCGGCAAGATCCGAGAACCGCGTGAATTCGCCCTGGAAGGCAAGGCTGACCGAACCGGTCGGGCCATGGCGCTGCTTGGCGACGATCACCTCGGCCTTGCCGCGCATCTCGTTCATCTCGTGTTCCCATTTGATGTATTCGTCGGTGCCGGGCTTCGGCTCGCGGTTCTTCAGATAGTATTCCTCACGATAGACGAACATCACCACGTCGGCGTCCTGCTCGATCGAACCGGATTCACGCAGGTCGGAGAGCTGTGGGCGCTTGTCGTCGCGGCTTTCGACCTGACGCGACAGCTGCGACAGCGCGATGATCGGCACTGAGAGTTCCTTGGCCAGCGCCTTCAGCCCGGTGGTGATCTCGGTGATTTCCTGCACGCGGTTCTGCGAGGACTTGGCACTGGAACCCTGCATCAGCTGGATATAGTCGATGACGATGAGGTCGAGGCCACGCTGGCGTTTCAGGCGACGCGCGCGCGCCGAGAGCTGAGCGATCGAGATGCCGCCGGTCTGGTCGATGAACAGCGGAATCTTCTGCATGGTCTGCGAGCAGGCGACCAGCTTTTCGAAATCCATCTCGGAAATCTCGCCGCGGCGGATTTTTGACGACGAAATTTCCGTCTGTTCGGAAATGATGCGGGTGGCGAGCTGCTCAGACGACATTTCCAGCGAGAAGAAGCCGACGACGCCGCCATTGGCGGCCTTGAACGAACCGTCGGCCTGCTGCGCCGGCTGATACATCTCGGCGATGTTGAAGGCGATGTTGGTGGCGAGCGATGTCTTACCCATGCCCGGGCGGCCGGCAATGATGATCAGATCCGACGCCTGCAGGCCACCCATGCGGCGGTCGAGATCGCGCATGCCGGTGGCGAGGCCCGAAAGATGGCCGTCGCGCATATAGGCGGCATTGGCCATGTCGACGGCGGTCTTGACCGCATCGGTGAAACTTTCGAAGCCGCCATCGTAGCGCCCGGTCTCGGCCAGTTCGAACAGGCGCCGCTCGGCATCCTCGATCTGCTCGGACGGCGACATGTCGACCGGCGCGTCATAGGCGATGTTGACCATGTCCTCGCCGACGGTGATCAGCGCGCGCCGCGTCGCCAGATCGTAGATGGCGCGGCCGTAGTCGGTGGCGTTGACGACGGTGACGGCCTCGACCGCCAGCCGCACGACATATTGCGCCACCGTCATCTCGCCGACCTTCTCGTCGGCCGGCAGGAAGGTTTTCAGCGTGATCGGTGTCGCCACCTTGCCCATGCGGATGAGCTCGGCCGCGACCTCGAATATCCTGCGATGCAGCGGCTCATAGAAATGGCCGGACTTCAAAAAGTCGGAGACACGGTAGAAGGCGTCATTGTTGACGAGGATGGCGCCGAGCAGCGCCTGCTCGGCCTCGATGTTGTTCGGTGCCTCGCGATAGAGCGGTGTTTCCGCCACGCCGAATTTGCGTGCTGCCTCAGCCATGATGTCCCCGATTTCGATCCCGGCTTCTCGATATCAGAACGCGAAAAATCCGGTGCTGACTTATATGCATCACTCGCGTCCAATCAGCGTTGATGCCCGCGATTCACAGCCAAGATATTTCGGTGGAAAGAATCGTCATTGACTCGAATCGAGTTGGGGAGCGTAGCGTTTCTCGAAGGAGAACAAAACAAGAAAATCCACATCTATGGCTTATTCGGGCAGCGCATCGCCCCAGTCCAGGCGCCGCGCGGCCTTGAACAGCCCGCCGTCGCGCTTGGTGAACAGTTTCTCGTCAGCGCTGCCGTCTGGTTGGCAAAGTTTCAGCAACACCTTGCCGGAACCCGATTTCGGCGGCGCGATCACCCGTGCGAGGTGTGAGGACGCGGGCTGCCGCGAGGCGGCGACGTAGATGAACTTCTCGTCCTCCCACGGCACGTCGGCGTCCTTGGCCAGCCGATGCAGGCGCGAGCGGGCGACACGGCGGGCGAAATGGCACCAGTCGGGCGGGCTGACAGGGCAGGGCGCGTCATGCGGGCATGGGGCTAGCACATGCGCGCCGGCCTCGATCAGTTGTCGGCGCACGGCAAGGATGCGCTGCCAGCCGGCCGGCGTGCCCGGCTCGACGATCAGCAGCGTATCTGCGGTCAGCTGCCACAGCCGGTCGACGAGTTTGGGCAATGACGCCGGCGGGATCTCGTCGAGCACGTAGGCGCAAGTGACCAGTTCGGCCGGCTTGAGATCGGCAAGGTCGATGGTGACGTCGCCAGCCAACCAGGCGATTTTGGCGCCCATCGTGTCGGCGGCAAGGGTCTCGCCGACCTTGCGCACCGCGGCGCTGGCTTCCAGCAGCACCGCCTGTTCGAGGTCAGGCCAGAGATCGGTCGTGGCCCAAACCACCGTGCCCGGGCCGGCGCCGACGTCGAGCAAGGTCTTCGGGGCATAGTCCGGTCGGGCAGCGCTCAGCTGATCGAGGCTGGCGCGGACGGCGGCATAGGTCGCCGGCAGCCGCGTCGCCAGATAGGCTTTCACCGCCATGTCCTCCGCCATGTGCAGGCGGCCGTCGCGCAGTTCGGCGCGGTAGCGGTCCGAAAGCGTCTTTGCCGCTTGCTTGAGGACCGGCAACGGCACCTTTTCGAGAATGCGCTCGACGCCTTGTCGCAGTGGGGCAGGCAACTCCATCGTTCAGGCGCCTCGAGGTGCGAGCAGGATGACCGAGGCGCCGACAATGCAGAGCGTGGCCCCAGCAAGGTCCCAGCGATCGGGACGCACGCCTTCGACCAGCCAAAGCCAGGCCAGCGACGCGGCAATGTAGATGCCGCCATAGGCGGCATAGGCGCGGCCGGCTGCTGACGTGTCGACCAGTGCCAGCAGGAAGGCGAATAGGGCCAGCAAGACGAGGCCGGGCAACAGCCATAGCGGCGAATTCTCCAGCCGCCACCACGCCCAGAACGAAAAACAGCCGGCGATCTCGGCCAGCGCGGCAGCGACGTAGAGGAGATAGGTCATGAAAAAGGTCTCGCGATAACGAGACCTTTTTCATGGTTGGGCAGGCAATGGCAAGAACAATGGCCGATTGGTTGCCGCGGTAGTTCTATTCTGGATCCGCCACCTTGCGGCGACGGGCCGGCTTGGCGGCCGGCTGTTGCTGGCGGTGTCCGATCTCGCGCATTTCCAGCGCCTTCTCGCATTTGGCCATGTAGTCGCGGGCCATCGGCAGCGTGTCGTTCTTCTTGGCGATCTGGATCTGGAAGATCACCAAATCCTGCCAGCGGAAGGCGGCTTCGGAAGCCGCCAGGTAGAACTCCCACATGCGGCAGAAGCGCTCGTCATAGATCGCCTTGGCCTTGTCGCGGTTGGCGGCAAAGCGCTGGCTCCAGTGCTTCAGCGTGTCGGCATAGTGCAGCCGCAGGATCTCGACATCGGTGACGATGAGGCCCGACTTCTCGATTGCCGGCATCACTTCGGAGAGCGAGGGGATGTAGCCGCCCGGGAAGATGTATTTGCGGATGAAGGCGCTGGTTGCCCACGGCACGCCGGAGCGGCCGATCGTGTGCAGCAACATGACGCCGTCCGGCTTCAGCAGCGTCGCCGATTTGTCGAAGAAGGTGCGGTAGTGGTTGACGCCGACATGTTCGAACATGCCGACCGAGACGATGCGGTCAAAACGCTCGTTGAGCTCGCGGTAGTCCTTCAGTTCGAAATGCACGCGGTTTTCCAGGCCTTGCGCATGAGCACGGTCGGTGGCGACGCCATGCTGCTCGGTCGACAGCGTCACGCCTTGCACGTCGACGTCGAAGGATTTTGCCATGAAGAGACCAAGTCCGCCCCAGCCGGAGCCGATGTCGAGCACCGTCTGCCCGGCCTTCAGCCGAAGCTTGGCCGCGATATGGCGCTTCTTGGCCGCCTGCGCCTCGTCGAGCGTCATGTCCGGCTGCTCGAAATAGGCGCAGGAATACTGCATGTCCTCGTCGAGGAAGAGCCGGTAGAGATCGCCTGACAGATCATAGTGGCGCTGCACGTTGCGGCGCGCCCGCGTCGCGGTGTTGATCTGCTGCAGGCGGCGGAAGGCGTGGCGCAGGCCTTCGATCGCCTTCGCCCAGGTGGCGTCGATGCCGCCGCTGCCCATGTTCTGGAAGGCGATGCGCATCACGCCCAGCACGCCGCCCTCGATAATGTCGAGCTCGCCGTCCATATAGGCTTCCGGCACCGCCAGCATCGGGTCGAAGGTGATGGCGCGCTCGGCATGCGCGGTCTTGATGTGCATGTGCACCATTTCGCCGCTGCCGTCGCCGAACACCACCGTCGAGCCTCTCGGCCCGGTGACCTTGAGACTGCCTGTGCGAACCAGGCGATCGAGAACGCGTTTGAGCAGAATATTCATGACCAATTGTCCCCTTTCGGTCAGACAGCCTGTCTAAATTCTGCACCAATATATAGGGTTTCGAAAAGTTCCGCTTGGCACAAAAATGCCCGGGCGAGAGGCCCGGGCATTGGTCCACAAAGGCTGGATGCCGACAAAGTGATGAGGGAGCGCCGCTCTGGCGCTTCCTCATGCTTGATCAGGCGTTCTCTTCGCCGCCTTCGAACTCAGTGTTCGGGTCGAAGAAGTTTTCCGGACGGGCGTTGTCGTTGATGTCGTCGCCATAGATGGCTTCGGCAGTGGTCAGCGTCTCGCCCTTGGCCTGGCGCTCGGCTTCGTCGGCCGTGCGGGCGATGTTGAGCGTGATGGTGACTTCGACTTCCGGATGCAGCGCGATCGCCACATTGGTCAGGCCGATGGTCTTGATCGGCTGGTTGAGCAGGATCTGGTTGCGGTTGACCGAGAAGCCGCCAGCCGTCAGCAGATCGGCGATGTCACGGGTCGACACCGAACCGTAGAGCTGGCCGGTTTCACCAGCCGAACGCACGGCGATGAAGCTCTTGCCGTCGAGCTTTTCCGAAACCTGCAAGGCTTCCGACTTGCGCTCGAGGTTACGGGCTTCCAGCTGGGCGCGCTGTCCCTCGAACTTCTTCTTGTTGGCTTCGTTGGCGCGCAGCGCCTTGCCCTGCGGCAGCAGGAAGTTGCGGGCGAACCCGTCCTTGACCTTGACGGTATCGCCCATCTGACCGAGGCGGGAAACGCGTTCGAGAAGAATGACTTCCATGGTTTTGTTCCTTCAGTTTGGGTGCCAATCCATGGGATCGACGCCGAATTGTCTGGAACAGGTCAGGAAGCTTCTAGCGCCTTTGGCGCTGGTGTCGCTGTCCTGCCTGTCGCGGCAGTTAGAGGTCTTTGACCTCAACCCGGGATTTGAAGAGAAACCCTGCGGCGCCCGTCGCCGTGGGAGAAAAAAGCGGGCGGCGAACCGCCCGCTCGAAAGTCTTAGCGAACCACGTATGGCAGCAGGCCGAGGAAGCGGGCGCGCTTGATCGCCTTGGCGAGCTCGCGCTGCTTCTTCTGGCTGACGGCGGTGATGCGCGACGGCACGATCTTGCCGCGCTCGGAAATGTAGCGCTGCAGCAGACGCACGTCCTTGTAGTCGATCTTGGGCGCGTTGGCGCCGGAGAACGGGCAGGTCTTGCGGCGGCGGTGGAAAGGGCGCCGGGTCGGGATCTGATTGATGTCGACCATTATTCTGCACCCCCTTCAAAGCCTTCGCGCGGACGGCGCGGACCACGATCGGCACCTGCGTCGCCGAACGAGCGCGGCGGACGATCGCCACGGTCGCCGCGATCACGGTCGCCGAACGAGCGCGGACCACGATCGCCACGGTCGCGATCGCCGAAGCCGCCGCGTTCCGAGCGCTCTTCGCGCTTCTGCATCATGGCCGACGGGCCTTCCTCATGCGCCTCGACCTTGACGGTCAGGAAACGCAGCACGTCTTCGGACAGGCCCATCTGGCGCTCCATCTCGTTGAGCGCTGCCGGCGGGCAGGTGAGGTCCATAAGCGTGTAGTATGCCTTCCGGTTCTTGTTGACCCGGTAGGTGAGGGACTTCAGTCCCCAGTTCTCGACCCGGCCGACGGACCCGCCATTCGCGGAGATGACACCCTTGTACTGTTCGACAAGCGCATCGACCTGCTGCTGCGAGAGGTCCTGCCGGGCAAGAAACACATGTTCGTATAGAGCCATAGTGGTTCAGTGCCTTTCTTCGTTTCTCTCCCGGTTCCCGGCGGCAAAAGCCTCTGCAACTTCTCTGACCCGCTGATCCCGAAAGGGGGCGGGGAAGAAAGGAGCATTTCGAGACGGTCGAGAGCGGAGACACGGGAGGCGGAAGCGCTTCTGGCTTCACACGAAGGTTTTGGATAAAACCTCCGGCCCTCCGTTCAGCCCCCAGCAAGGACCGGCAGATTGCGGGCGTCTATACAGCAATCCGGCTGGAAGGCAAGCACAAGCAGCGTTGCACGCAGTGTCCTTGGCGTCGCAGGGTCGAAAAACGCCGTCGTTCAGCTCGTATGAGCGACGAGCTTGTCGACCGTTTCGGGGAAGAAGTCGGGGGCTGCGTGGCGCTTGCCGAACATCATGTCGTATTGCAACAGGCGGAAATCGTTGATCGCCGGATCGATCGTCTTCTGCCGTGCCCAGTCGGGCGTGGCGTCGCCTGCCGGTGTCAGCAAGAGATTGCGGTCGACGACACGGTAGTGCTCGCGCAAGGCACCAAGGAAGCCGGTGTAGTAGGGGTGGCTGATGCCGGCCATGGTCAGGATATGATAGGGCAGGAAGGCTGGGCTGACCGCGCCCATGTCCTCGGCCGGACCGGTCCGGTTCGACCACAGGATGAGCGGTGTCTGGTGGTGCTCGAGCGCCGCCTCGGCCGACGGTTCCTTGCGCGGCGCGACATTGTCCTTGAGGAACCCGGTCTCGACATAGACCGGCCCGAGCGGCGGCAGATGGTCACCGAAAAAGGCGATGACCGTCGGCCGGTCGCGCTTCTTCGCCCATTCGATCAGCCGCTCGAGGCCGCGGTCGGCGTCGGCGGAGCCTTCGGCATAGCTCAACAGCGATTCACGCGCCCACGGGCTGATCCGCGCGTCGACCTTGTGGGTCGGATTGTAATAGCGATGCGGCTCGTAGGGCCCGTGGTTCTGCAGGCTGACGGCGAAGAAGAATACCGGATCGTCGCTGGCGTCGGCCTCGCGGATGATCTCGTCGGTCATCGCCGCATCGGAGGCCAGCGGTCCGCGCTTTTCCAGATAGGGCAGGTTTTCTTCCGATTTGAAGTCGTTGAAGCCGAAATCGGCATAGACCGCGCCGCGGTTCCAGAACCAGTTGGTGCCGGGATGGATGGCGCGCGCCCTGTAGCCCTGGCCTTTCAGGAACGTCGCCAGCGAAGGCGTCGGGGTGCGTACATATTGCTGGTAGGGAATGCTGCCGGCCGGCAGGAAGGCGTTGGAAAAGCCGGTCAGCGCTTCGAACTCGATGTTGGCGGTCATGCCGCCGAATTCGGGCGAGAACATATAGCCGGAGCGCAGTGCCCGCACATTGGGGATCGGGTCGGGCGTGATGGTGACGCCGGGCAGTTTGGTCGGATCCCAGAAGGATTCGCTCATGACGATGATGATGTCGGGCTTCTCTGCCGGCACCGACGCCGTCACATCGGATCTGTCGATCGCCGCGATCGCCTTTTCGGAGTAGCCCGCCGGCGCCGAGACATGGGCCATCGGCACGTTGAGCGCGAAGGCGAGCGCAAAGCCGTTGGAGGCGTAGTTTTCCTTCTGGTCCCACATGATCGGGATGATCTGCAGCCGGTCGCGGGTCCACGAGAAAGTGGCATAGTCCATGATCGAGACGACGAAGGCGAGCAGCGGCACGGTCAGCGTCAGCCGGGCGAGCCGGCCCTTGTGGCTGAGCGCCGGCACCCGGCGGCGCCATAGCCGCCAGCCATAGACCAGCAGCGACAGCCCGCCGACGATGCCAACCGCCATCATGATGGCGGTTCCCGGGCGATCACGCACCAGAAGCGGCATCAGCGCCACGATCTGGCGGGAGTAGAGGAAGTCGGTGGGATAGAGCGGGTCGCCGAGATAGAGCGACTTCTGGTGGCCGACAAACGCCAGCGCCAACGTCAGCGGTGCGACGATCATCAGGCTCTGGTGGCTGCGGCCGAGCACGGCATCGAGGCCGATGAGGATCAGCGCGAAGATGATGATGGTGGTCCAACCCGGCTTGAACGGCTGCAGGAAGAAGCCGACCGTGCCCATGAAGTCGCCGCGCACGATCAGTTCGATTGCGAAAACCAGGATTGCGGACGCGAGCAGGCTGAGCAGCCCATAGCGGATAACAGGCCATTTCCGGCCCGGCAGATAGCCGGTGGACGGATCGCCTTCCAGAAACTGCGGCGCGGCCTTGCCAGCGCGCTTCAAACGGTTTGCCACCTTAAAATCCCCGGCCCGCAACAAATGCGTCATCGAATTGTCATCGAACTGTCACGCAAAGCTAGCGCCTGTGGCGAAAATGAGAAGAGCCAGCAAACGAATCGTGTTCGGTTTTCATCATGAGTGATCGCCAAAAAGCCTTTTGGATCAGGCACTCGCCCAGTGTCGCCGTTCCGAAACCGGTCGCGAATGGCCCCTCGTGGACTTGACTTGGCCGCCCGCCTTGCGTCACAGGCAGGGAAAAACCAGCCTCTGGAGCCGCACATGGCCGTCGCATTCACCTTTCCGGGACAGGGCAGCCAGGCTGTCGGTATGGGCAAGGACCTTGCCGACGCCTTTCCAGAATCGCGCCGGATCTTCGAGGAAGTCGACGAAGCGCTCGGCGAAAACCTGTCGAAGCTGATCTGGGAAGGACCGGAGGAGACGCTGACGCTGACCGCCAATGCCCAGCCGGCGCTGATGGCGGTGTCGCTGGCGGCGATCCGGGCGCTGGAAGCGCGCGGCTTTTCGCTGAAGGACAAGGTCGCCTATGTCGCCGGCCATTCGCTCGGCGAATATTCGGCACTTGCCGCCGCCGGCTTCGTGTCCGTCGCCGATGCCGCCCGGCTGCTGCGCGTTCGCGGCAACGCCATGCAGGCGGCGGTGCCGGCCGGCGAGGGCGCCATGGCGGCGATCATCGGTCTGGAGCAGGCCGATGTCGAAGCCGCCTGCGCGGAGGCCGCCAAGGGCTCAGTCTGCCAGATCGCCAACGACAATGGTGGCGGCCAGCTGGTCATCTCCGGCGGCAGGGCCGCGGTCGAACTGGCGGCGAGGCTGTGCACCGAAAAGGGCGCCAAGCGGGCTCTAATGCTGCAGGTCTCGGCGCCCTTCCATTCGGCGCTGATGGCGCCTGCGGCCGAGGTCATGCGCGAGGCGCTGGCCGGCGTGACGAGGAACGCGCCGGTCATTCCCGTCGTCTCCAACGTGTCGGTGACCCCGACCAGCGATCCCGACGTCATCGCCAGCCGCCTGGTCGAACAGGTGACCGGCCGTGTGCGCTGGCGCGAAACGGTTGAGTGGTTCGGCCAAAACGGTGTTACCACGCTTTACGAAGTGGGCGCCGGCAAGGTGCTGTCTGGGCTGGTGCGGCGCATCAACCGCGACATCGCCACCGGCGCCGTCGGCATGGCGGCCGATGTCGAGGCGGCGCTGGCGGCGCTTGGTTGATTAGAGCGTCCGGCACAGGCGAGGCTCGGGCTTGAATTTCTGGTCTCACCACTGTACATGAATACATGTATTCATCAGGAGGGCGGTATGCCAACCTCGATCCGACTGGCTCCCGAAATTGAAGAGCGCCTGGATTTTCTTGCGACCAAGACCGGCCGCAGTAAGGCCTTCTATCTGCGCGAACTCATCGAGCGCGGTCTTGAGGACATGGAAGACTATTATCTCGCAGCCGAGGTCTTGGAGCGGATCAGGAGCGGCGAGGAGGATGTTGTGACGGCCGAGGAATTCTGGCGTGGCCTGGACGCTTGAATATGCCCGCTCGGCGCGCAAATTCGTCGAAAAACTGGACCCGCAGACACGTCACCGTATCCGAGATTTCATCGAAAACCGCATCGCCGCACTCGACAATCCGCGCGAG
Source organism: Mesorhizobium sp. P3_B5 (assembly GCF_056402815.1). Classification (NCBI taxonomy): domain Bacteria; kingdom Pseudomonadati; phylum Pseudomonadota; class Alphaproteobacteria; order Hyphomicrobiales; family Phyllobacteriaceae; genus Mesorhizobium; species Mesorhizobium sp. P3_B5. The sequence continues at coordinate 311,495 of NZ_JBFUGR010000001.1, forward strand.
GCCGGCAAGCCGCTGAAGGGACCTCTGGCGACTTTTTGGAGATATCGAGTTGGGGATTATCGGATTATCTGCGATGTGCAGGACAAACGGCTCGTCATTCTGGTGGTGACGATAGGCCATCGTGGCGACGTCTACAGATAGCCAAATTCGCCGGCCCGTCTGATTTGAGAAGAGGATAAAAAATGTTCGAATTGACCGGCCGCAAGGCACTCGTCACCGGCGCATCGGGAGGCATTGGCGAGGCGATCGCACGGGTGCTGCATGCGCAAGGCGCCATTGTCGGCCTGCACGGCACGCGCGTCGATAAACTGGAGACGCTGGCCGCCGAGCTCGGTGATCGCGTCAAGCTGTTTCCCGCCAATCTTTCCAACCGCGACGAGGTCAAGGCGCTCGGCCAGAAGGCGGAGGCCGACCTCGAAGGTGTCGACATTCTGGTCAACAATGCCGGCATCACCAAGGACGGGCTGTTCGTGCGCATGGCCGACGCCGACTGGGACAGCGTGATGGAGGTCAACCTCACCGCCGTGTTCCGGCTGACCCGCGAACTCACCCATCCGATGATGCGCCGCCGGCATGGCCGCATCATCAACATCACCTCGGTGGTCGGCGTCACCGGCAATCCCGGCCAGACCAACTACTGTGCCACCAAGGCCGGCATGATCGGCTTTTCCAAGTCGCTGGCGCAGGAGATCGCCACCCGCAACATCACCGTCAACTGCGTCGCCCCCGGCTTCATCGAATCGGCAATGACCGACAAGCTCAACGACAAGCAGAAAGAGGCGATCATGGCGGCGATCCCGACCCGGCGCATGGGCACCAGCGCCGAAGTCGCCTCGGCTGTCGCCTATCTCGCTTCCAACGAGGCGGCCTATGTCACCGGCCAGACCATTCATGTGAATGGCGGCATGGCAATGATCTAACAGTTGCGGAAAAACACCCCATTTCGGCTTGGACGCGCGCTATTTTTCGTGTAATGCGGCCCGCAACCCGGCGGTTCGGGCAAAAACCGGTCCGTTGTCGTTGCGTTTCCGGCAGGACCATCTTTCAGCTTGATTAGCGGCATTCTGCCCGCTAACGAAGACAGACAAACAAAAGACGAGGATGCCCCAAATGAGTGACACCGCAGAGCGCGTCAAGAAGATCGTCATCGAACACCTTGGCGTCGAAGCCGACAAGGTGACGGAGCAGGCGAGCTTCATCGATGATCTGGGCGCAGACAGCCTCGACACGGTCGAACTCGTCATGGCGTTCGAAGAAGAGTTCGGCGTCGAGATTCCGGACGATGCGGCCGAGACCATCCTGACCGTCGGCGACGCTGTGAAGTACATCGACAAGGCCTCGGCCTGAGGCTTTTCGCAGGCATCACCGGGGAGGACCTGCGATGAGGCGTGTCGTCGTCACGGGCCTTGGCCTGGTTTCGCCTTTCGGCATGGGCTTCGAGCACAGCTGGAAGCAACTTCTGACCGGCCGCAGTGCGGCCAAGCGCGTCACCGAGTTCGAAGTGGAAGATCTTGCCTGCAAGATCGCCCACGTCATTCCTCGCGGTGACGGCTCCAACGGTACGCTCAATCCCGAAGCCGTGCTCGAGCCGAAGGAACTGCGCAAGATCGGCGACTTCATCCTTTACGGGATCGCGGCCGCCGATGAAGCGCTGAAGGATTCCGGATGGGAGCCTGCGAACGAGCAGGAGCGCTGCGCCACCGGCGTCATGATCGGCTCCGGCATTGGCGGCCTTGAAGGCATCGCCGAAAACGCCATCATCCTGAAGGAACGCGGCCCGCGCCGCATCAGCCCGTTCTTCATTCCTGGCAACATCATCAACCTTGTGTCCGGACAAGTGTCGATCCGGCACGGGCTGAAAGGCCCCAACCACGCCGTCGTCACCGCTTGCTCGACCGGCGCGCACGCCATTGGCGATGCCGCCCGGCTGATCATCTTCGGTGATGCCGACGTGATGCTGGCCGGCGGTGCCGAATCGCCGGTGACGCGGCTTTCGCTTGCCGGCTTCGCCGCTTGCCGGGCGCTGTCCACCGAGCGCAACGACACGCCGGAAAAAGCCTCGCGTCCCTATGACCGTGACCGTGACGGCTTCGTCATGGGCGAGGGCGCCGGCGTCGTCGTGCTGGAAGAACTCGAACACGCCAAGGCGCGCGGCGCAAAAATCTATGCCGAGGTTACCGGTTATGGCCTGACCGGTGACGCCTATCACATCACCGCGCCTGCCGAAGACGGCGACGGCGCTTTCCGCTGCATGACGGCGGCGATGAACCGGGCCAAGCTCACCCCGTCCGATCTGGACTACATCAACGCCCACGGCACTTCGACCATGGCCGACACGATCGAACTCGGCGCCGTCGAGCGGCTGGTCGGCAATGCCGCGTCGAAAATCTCGATGTCGTCGACCAAGTCGTCAATCGGTCATCTCCTGGGGGCGGCCGGTGCCGCCGAGGCGATCTTTTCGATCCTTGCCATCCGCGACAACATTGCGCCGGCGACCATCAATCTCGACAACCCGGAGCGCGAGACAGCGATCGACCTGGTGGCGAACACACCGCGGGCTCGCCAGATCGATGTGGCGCTGTCCAATTCCTTCGGTTTCGGCGGCACCAACGCCTCGCTCATCTTCCAGCGCTACAATGGCTGACCGGCCCGCCAACAGCCTGTCGTCAATTTTGCCATATTCGCCCCTACTCTGCCCGAGGGGATTCGTTGAGAGATCAAACGGCAGGGCACAATGAACACAAATCCGGCAGGCAACGGAGAATTTGGGCAGCGACAGGCTGCACCCGGTCCGATCGTGCCGAAGACGGCCAGCGAGGCATTGCGGCCTGAAGCCGGCACGCCACCGCCGCGGCGTTCGCGCGCCTCGCGCAGCCAGGTCGTCGTGTTCATGAACTTCGTCATCTCCTCGGTGATGCTGATGGTTCTGGCGGCCGGCATCTCGCTTTATTTTGGCAAGCAGGCGTTCAACGAGGCCGGCCCGTCGGCCAATGGCGACACCTTCCTGGTCAAGTCGAACTCCGGCGTCCAGGATATCGCCGAACAGCTCGAGCGGCGCGGACTGATCAGCGACGCCCGCATCTTCCGCCTTGGCGTGCGCGCCTACGGCAACGATTCCGCGCTGAAGGCCGGCGAATACGAGATCAAGCCCAAGGCCTCGATGCGCGAGATCATGGAACTTTTGAAGAGCGGCAAGTCGGTGATGTATTCGCTGACCATTCCCGAAGGGCTGACGGTCGAGCAGGCGATGCAGCGTATCGCCGATCAGGCCGCATTGTCCGGCGACATGCCGGCGGCCTTGCCGCTGGAGGGCAGCCTCGCCACCGACACGCTGCGCTTCACCCGTGGCGCCACGCGCCAGCAGATGGTCGACAAGCTTCTGGCCGACCAGAAGAAGCTGGTCGACGACGTCTGGCAGCGGCGAGCGCCCGACCTGCCTCTGGCCAATGTCGAGGACTTCGTCACACTGGCCTCGATCGTCGAGAAGGAGACGGGCAAGGGGGATGAGCGCTCGCGGGTCGCCGCCGTCTTCCTCAACCGGCTGGCCAAGGGCATGCGGTTGCAATCGGATCCGACCATCATCTACGGCCTGTTCGGCGGCAAGGGCAAACCCGCCGATCGCCCGATCTACCAGTCCGACATCGAGAAGCCGACGCCCTACAACACCTATCTGATCAACGGCCTGCCGCCGACGCCGATTGCCAATCCCGGCCGCGCCGCGCTTGAAGCCGTCGCCAACCCGTCGAAGACCGATGATCTCTATTTCGTCGCCGACGGCACCGGCGGCCATGTCTTTGCCGCGACGCTGGAAGAGCACAATGAGAACGTTGCCCGTTACCGGGCGCTGCAGAAGAAGCAGGCAGACGATGCCGCCAAGGCAGCCCAAGGCACAGACCAGACTGGCGCCGACAAGCCGGCCGAGACCGGCGATGACGGTGACGGCAGCGATACCGGTGACAATGGCGACGCTGGCGGCGATGCCGGAGCCGCCCAGTAGCGCTGATTTCTAAAATCGCCCCTCGCGTGTCCATTTGAACGCGCCAGGGACGCTCTAAAACTTTATAAGAGCGCCCAGCGTCGCGTTGAACACGCATGGGACGCTCCGGCATTTTGAAGCCAGGCATGTCCGGAGCGCTTTCGGGGCATACCGCCAGGGGGACGTACGGAAACCATGAGTTTGCAGAGCATGACCGGTTTTGCGCGCGCTGTCGCCGAACAGGACGGCACGTCGATCGCCTGGGAGGTCAAGTCGGTCAACGGCAAGAGCGTCGAGGTCAGGCTGCGGCTGCCGCAAGGTTTTGAGCGGCTGGAGCCTGCGGTCAGGCAGACGCTGCAGAAGCGCTTTTCCCGCGGCAATTTCCAGGCGACGCTGACCATTGGCCGCGCCGCCGGCGCGCAAGTCCAGCCGGTGGTCAACGAAGTCTTCCTGAAGGATCTGGCCGGACTGGCCAAGCGGCTGCAGGAGCAGTTCGGCGTGGCACCCGCGACAGCCGACGGACTGCTGGCACTGCGCGGCGTGCTCGACATCCCTGAAAGCACTGAAACCGAAGAGGCGCGGGCAGCCCTCGATATGGCGATCGTGTCGGCACTGGAAGTGGCGCTGGGCGGGCTGGAGCTGGCGCGCCAGGGCGAGGGCGCGGCACTAGCCTCATTGCTGTCCGGCCACATCGACGCCATCGAGGCGCTGACGCTGCAGGCCGAGGCCGACCCGTCGCGCGAACCGGCGGCGATCCGCGAACGCATCGCCGAGCAGGTCCGACTGCTGATGGATGCGTCGGCCAATCTCGACGCCGGCCGCCTGCACATGGAAGCGGCATTTCTCGCCACCAAGGCCGACATCCGTGAAGAGATCGACCGGCTGAAGACGCATGTGGCGTCGGGCCGGGCACTGCTGGCAGGTGGCGGCGCCATCGGCCGCAAGCTCGATTTTCTGGCGCAGGAATTCAACCGCGAATCGAATACGCTGTGCTCGAAGTCGAACGCTGCGGCGGTGACCGCCATTGGGCTGGAGCTGAAGGCAGTGGTCGACCAGTTTCGCGAACAGGTCCAGAATCTGGAGTAACCCCGATGGCCGCCAAGGATGTAGGTTCCCGCATTCGCCGTCGGGGGCTGATGCTGGTCTTGTCGTCGCCGTCCGGCGCCGGAAAGTCGACGATCGCGCGCAATCTGCTGGAAAGCGATTCAAGCCTCGAACTGTCGGTCTCTGTCACCACGCGGCCGCGCCGCGGCTCAGAGATCGAGGGCGTCCACTATCACTTCCGCACCATGCGCGAGTTCGAGCGGCTGCGCGATTCCGACGCGCTGCTCGAATGGGCGGAGGTGCACGGCAATTGCTACGCGACGCCGCGCGAGCCGGCCGAACTGGCGTTGGCGCAAGGCCGCGACATGCTGTTCGACATCGACTGGCAAGGCGCGCAGCAGCTCAAGGAGAAGATGCGCGCCGACATCGTCTCGATCTTCATCCTGCCGCCGTCGATGAAGGAATTGAAGGCACGGCTGAAGCGCCGGGCCGAGGACCAGGAGCAGGTGATCGAGATGCGGCTGAAAAACGCCCGCAACGAGATCGAGCACTGGAAGGAATATGATTTCGTCATCATCAACGACGATCTCGATCGCGCCTTCGCCGAGGTGCGCGGGATCGTCACCGCCGAGCGGTTGAGGCGCGACCGCCGGCCGGGCCTGTTCGACTTCGTCTCGGGCCTGCTGGACGAGAAGACGGATTAGGGACGCTGCGGTGGAGTGCCAATCTCCCCCCTTGTGGGGGAGATGCCCGGCAGGGCAGAGGGGGGCGCTGTCCCGCCGGCGTTTGAGTAATTTAGACTACATCCTGAGCCGGCTGACGGCCGTTGGCAGGTCCAGACAGAGGCAGCGATCCTTCACGCCCCCCTCTGTCCTGCCGGACATCTCCCCCACTAGGGGGGAGATCGGCAGTTCCTTACACCGCGTTGGTCAGCCGCACGAATTCCTCGACGCTCAAGGTTTCCGCCCGTCGCGTCGGATCGATGCCGGCGCGGGTCAGCAGCGCTTCGCCGCCGAGGCTCTTGACGCTCTGCCGCAGCATCTTGCGACGCTGGCCGAAGGCCGCTTCGGTGACGCGGCCGAGTTTCTTCACCTCGGTGGGCAAGGGGCTGGCACGCGGCACCAGATGCACCACCGAGGACGTCACCTTGGGCGGCGGCGTGAACGCTTGCGGCGGCACGTCGAAGGCGATCCTCGCCTCTGTCCGCCAGCCGGCCAGCACGCCCAGCCTGCCATAGGCGTCGCTGCCCGGGCTGGCCACGATGCGCTCGGCCACCTCGCGCTGGAACATCAATGTCATCGAGACATAGAAGGGCGGCCACTCGGCAATTGTCAGCCAGCGGATCAGCAGTTCGGTGCCGATATTGTAAGGCAGGTTGGCGACGATCTTCACCGACCCCCCGCTTCCAGGCATGTCGCCGTCTGACCACTCCTGGGCAAGGGCGGCGAAATCCGTCTTCAGTGCATCGCCGGCAATGATCTCGAGCCGGCCGGGATAGTGGTCCGACACCTCTGCAAGCGCCGCCAGGCAGCGCTCGTCGCGCTCGATGGCGACGACGCGGCGGGCGCCCGCAAGCAGCAGCGCCCTGGTCAGCCCGCCGGGACCGGGGCCGACCTCGATCACCGTACAGTTTGTCAGCTCGCCGGCGGCGCGCGCGATCTTGCCGGTGAGGTTGAGGTCGAGCAGGAAATTCTGGCCGAGCGCCTTCTTCGCCTGCAGTTCATGGCGCTCGATCACCTCGCGCAGCGGCGGCAGCCCGTCGATGCTCATGTTCGAGGGCTCATTCGGCAGCGACCTTCGTTCCGGTATCGGCCAGCCTGCGGGCGAGGACCAGCGCCGCGATCAGGCTGTTGGCGCGCGCAATGCCCTTGCCGGCGATGTCGAAGGCGGTGCCATGGTCGGGTGAGGTGCGAATGAAGGGCAGGCCAAGCGTCACGTTGACCGCCTCGTCGAAGGCCAGTGCCTTGGCCGGGATCAGCGCCTGGTCGTGATACATGCAGATCGCCACATCGTAGCCCGCGCGGGCGCGCGCATGAAACATCGTGTCGGCCGGCAGCGGCCCGAAGGCGTCGATGCCAAGCGCACGCAAAATGTCGATCGCAGGGCAGATGATGCGCTCGTCTTCCGTGCCCATCGCGCCGCCTTCACCGGCATGCGGGTTGAGCCCGGCAATGGCGAGCCGCGGCTTGGCGATGCCGAAACGACTTGCAAGATCGGCGGCGGTTATGCGGCCGGTGGTGGCGATCAGCTCTGTCGTCAGCGCCTTCGGCACCTCGGCCAGCGCAATGTGGATGGTCACCGGAACGGTGCGCAACTCGGGACCGGCAAGCAGCATTACCGGCGTCACTTCGACGCCGCCGTGAAGCGACGCCAGATGCGCCAGATATTCGGTGTGGCCGGGAAAGCCGAAGCCGGCATCGTAGAGCGGCTTCTTGGCGATCGGGCAGGTGACAACGGCCGCGGCCCGGCCGGTAAGGCAGTCGGCCACGGCGCGGTCGATGGCCTCGATGGTGCCGGCGGCGTTGGCCGGGTCCGGCCGGCCGAGATTGTCGGTGAAGCGGGCAACCAGCGGCACGACGGGCAGGGCGCGGTGAAAGACGCGCGCCGCTTGCGCCGGCGTCGTCTCAACGATCGCCACATCGGCGCCGAGCCGACGCGCCCGCGCGGCAATCAGCGACGGGTCGGCGAGAAGGTAGAATGGCGGTACGCCAGCGCTGTCGCGCGCCTGCCACGCCGCAATGGCGATCTCCGGCCCGACGCCGGAAGGATCGCCGACGCTCAGCGCCAGCGGAAGCTCTGCGTCAAGCACGGCCAAGCCAGCTCAGCGCTGGACGATGCGGGCTTTCTTCCGCAACTCCTCGACATATTTCTCGCTGAGCGCGTCGGCGTCCTTGTCGGTACTGCCTTCGGCCTGGAACACCATCTGCGCGACCTTGTCGTCGGAGACTTCTCGCGACGAGCAGATGCCGATGAACTCGACGCCGCGGTCGGTCGCGCGCGTGGGCGTGGCGCCGCCGACCTTGGTGGCCTTGACCTGTTCGGCCCAGTCCGGTGGCAATTGCGGCGCCAGCACCCGGCCAAGATCACGCACGGTGACGTCGATCAGGCCCTTGGCGAATTCGCGCGTGCTGTTGCAGCCATTGAAGCGGGCGCGCATAGCGTCGGCCTCGCGCTTGCGCTTGGCCAGCGTGGCGCTGCGCTCGGCCGCCGGCACAACGAAGATGACCTGCTGCAGCATGTATTCGGTGGCGCTTGGCTTTGCGCCGCCCTTTTCGAGCATCTTCTTGACAAGGTCCTGTTCGCTGACCGCCCCGCCGCTGTCACCGGAGTGGTAGCGCGCGGTCAGCGCCTGGTTCCAGGCCATCTGGGCGCGGATAAACTCCTTGAAATGCTCTTTGCTGACACCGGACTGCGCCATGACACCGTCCAGTTGCTTGAGCTGCATCTTGTTGGTCGAGGCAAAGCGCTGGTAGGCGGCCTCGACCTGGGCGTCGCTGACGCGGATGCCGAGGCGCCTGGCTTCGGTGACGCGCAGCGTCTGGTCGACCATTTCCTTGGCGGCGTCGCCCTTCTTGTGCTGCAGGCGCAGGAACGCGGCCCGGTGCGCGATGTCGCCGGTGGTGATCGGTACGTCGTTGACGACGTATTTGATCTCGCTGGCGAAGGCCGGCGGTGTCATCACGGTGATCGAAACCGAAGTCGCCGCCACAAGCAGCGCGAAACCTGCCGAAAAGAGGTATTTTCTCATCGAAAGCATCCCAAATCTATCCTGGTTCCCGCCCAACCCCATGCCAGGGAGCCAAAACCCGTGCCTGCTTTATGCGGCAAAACGATGTCGCTGAAGCCACGTGCGCCCACTCCTGGACGCACAAGATCGCCTGTTACTGGATCGTGTCGACGGCGCTGGTCGACGAACCGAAATCGCCCAGCGTGCGGAACGACAGGTTGAAGCCGACATTCTGCGACACTTCCTTGGTGACCGAGTCGCGCGATTCCGAGAACGTCATCAAATAGGTGAAGCAGGAATCATTGTAAGCAAAGCCGACCCCGTCCTTGACCAGCACGCTTTGCTGCAAGTCATAGGTTCCGGTGCCGAAGATGCGCCAGTTCTCGTTAAGGTGCGTCGAGGCGCCAAGCGTGACCTCGTGACGGTCGGTGGTGAAGCCGTACAGCGGCTGCGCCTGGATGAAGGCGTATTTTGCGCTCAACGAAACCGGCAGGCCGGAATAGGCCGCCTTCACCTCGGCGCGGCGGATCTCGAAGCTCTGCTCGTCGAAACGGCCGCTGAGCGACCCGGAGAAGCCGCTGGGGCTGTTGAAGCCGACGAGGCCGACATAGTCGGAGGTCGAGGTCTCGAGGCCCGAATAGGCACCGACATTGACCAGGTCTGGCGCGGCGAACGAGTTCTGCCCGCCTAGCTGATACGATTGGCCGAACAGCGCGTTGGTGCTCCAGCCATTGTCATAGGCGCCGGAGTAGCGGAACCCGACATTGGCGCGGCTGCCGCCTTCCATGCGGTCGTAGCCGGAGAATTTGTCGCGTTCGAACAGCGTCGTGGCGTCGAAGACGAAGCTCTGTGCGTCCTCGTTGGGAACGCTGAGGCCGCCGACATATTGCTCGTTCGGGCGCACGAAGAGTTGTGCCATCGGTTCGACGATATGACTGGAGCTGGGCATCGAGAACAGCACCGGCCAACGCATTTCAAGCCCGGCGGTTGCCATGTAACGGGCCAGCGACGAACGCATGTCGTCGTTCTCGCCGAGGTTTGTCGCCATCTGGTTGATCGCGGCGAGTGAGGCCGAAGATGCATTGAGGTAGCTGGCGTCGCCGCGTAGCGCCAGCAGCGGCGTCAGTTGCAGCCCGCCATCGGTGGTGAAGGTGCGCTTCCACTCGGCCTCGGCGGTGAGGCGGCCGGATTGGCCCTCGATGCCGCGCACGCGCTCGACGTTTGAGGCCGAATCAAGCGCCTTGTCCAAGCTGTCGCGGCTGATGACCCGCGCATTGACGTTGAGCGACAACTGGCCGCCGGCCACCGACATGTCGGGGATGTAGGCATAGTCGAGCGATGGCAGCACCCAGGGCTGCTTGCCGGCGCGCGCGGTCGGATCGTTGACCAGCGTGTTTTCCTGAACCTGGAACCGCATGGCGCGCACGTCGAAATAATTGCGGCCGTTGAGGCCGGTCAGGTAGACCGTCGACTGATGGACGGCGTCTTTGTAGCCATCGATGGCATAGGTGCGCGAGAAATTCTTGTCGGACTGCAGCAGGACGTCCCAGCCGAAATCCCAGCGCGGGTTGATGGCGAACTGGCCCTTGGTGCCCATCATGCCGCGGAACTTGTTCGGGTCGCCAGCGGCACCGGAATTGACGTTGTGGCCACTGCTGTCGATGAATTCGTCGGGATTCTCTTGCCGGATGCCGGCGATCTTCAGGCTGTACTCGCCATTGTTGAAGCGCTGGCGCCACTCGGCCTCGCCGAGGAAACCCTGCTTGGTGTAGCCGCTGCCGGTGACGGTGAGGTCGTAAGTCGGCGACAACGCGAAATAATAGGGTATTTTGACGCCGACACCGAGATCGGTGTTGTAGGTGATGCCGGGGATCAGGAAGCCGCTCTTGCGCTTGACCGTCGGGTCAGCGATCTCGAAGGCCGGGAGGTAGGCCAGCGGAAAGCCGAAGAACTCGAAATTCGCGTTCTCGAAGCGCACCGTCTTCTTCTCGCCGTTCCAGATGATCTTTCTGGCCTTGACGCGCCAGGTCGGCGCCTTGTCCGGCTTGTCCTCGCACGGCTCGCAGGCGGTGTAGACGCCATTGTGGAAGGTCGTCAGCACGCCGCCCATCCGCTCCGCGCTCTCGGCGGCGAAATAGGCCTTTTCCGGCGTTTCGACGCGCAGCGCATTGACGAAGCCGTCGGCGAAATCGTCGGTGATGTCGATATGGTCCGAATTGATCTTGGTGCCGTCGCTGTTGATGATTTCGACAGCGCCGCTGGCAACCAGGCGCTTGGTGTTGCGGTCGTACACGACCCGCTGGGCGACCAGGCGATTGCCGCCATAGTCGATCTGGACGCCGCCAACGGCTGTCACGGTCTGGTTGTCGTTGTTGTAGACAAGCGTATCGGCGGCCAAAAGCATCTGCGTGCCGGCCGGAACTTTCGACGCCATGTCGGTGACGTCCTGCGCCAGCGCAGGGGCCATCGGCACGGCGCAGGCGAGCAGGCATGCCAAGGCGCTCGCCCCATAAAGGCGCGCCAAACCGGCCTGCCTATGGCTGCGCAAAACCGCCTCCCTCACTAGCCGTCTTCCTTGTATAGCAGGAATGTCACCCCAAAGAACATAGCCACGACAACCGGAACCCATGCAGCCACGGCTGTGGGAACGAATCCCGCCACGCCGAATGCCTTGACCAGCACCGAAACGACATAAAGCAGAAAGCCGGCCAGGACGCCACCCAGAATCATCGTTGCCGACTGCCCCATCCTCGCAAATCGCATTGATACTGTTGCCGCAATCAGCGTCATGGCGACAAGCAGGAACGGCAACGCCACCAGCGAATCAAACTGCATGGCGAAGGCATTTGCCTTCAGGCCGAAGGAACGGGCAACCTCAATCTTGCCCGGCAGCTCGTAGAAAGGGATGGTTTCCGGGCGCGCCAACCGTTCCTGCACGAATTCCGGCTTGAGATTGGTCACCACCCGGTCGCTGGCCAGCGACCGGACGGTGCCATTCTTGAACACCTTGACGTCCTGCAGCTCCCAATAGCCGTCGCGCAGGAAGGCGCGCGCCGCATCCTTGCGTTCGACGATGTCGCCTTGCGCAGACAGGACGAAGAAGACGGCGTCGGACATCTCCAGTCCCTGACTGAGAATGGCGCGGGCGCCGATGATGGTGTCGCCGGAGTTGGTTTTCTGCCGGATCCAGGGCGTCGCGTCGGGCGAAACGGCGTTCGATTTGCCGGAGCGTAGCTCGGTTTCGATCTGTTCGGACCAGGAGAAGGCGTGCGCGGCTATCGGATTGATGATGCCGACCGACAACACCCCAAACAAGAGCGCGCCGATGCAGCACGGCAAAAGGAACTGCCAGGCCGAAACGCCGGCCGATCGCGCGATGACCAGCTCGTATTTGCGGTTCAACGACACCAGCGTCGCCATGGCCGAGAACAGGCCGACGAACGGCACCGTCTGCAGCATGATCATCGGCATCCGCAGCGCCGAAATGGCGAATGCCGAGCCATAGGTGAAGCCCGGCAAGCCGACGATGCGGCCGGAAAGCTCGGTGAAATCGATCAGGAACACCAGCGCCAGCAGGCCGATGAAAAACCACACCGTGATCGCCACGTAGCGAAAGAAGAAGTAGCGACCCAGAGTCCAGCCCATTAGCGAGTCCAGCCCATCAGCCGATTCCCTGCCCGGACGCGCCGCGCCTGGCGAAGCGCAGCTTGATGGCGGTCCAGCCGTCGCTGAAGCGGCTGGCAAGATTGGTCATCCAGTCGGCCCAGGCGCCGGGCAGTTCCATGGCCCGGTTTGAGACGATGAACCAGATGGCAATCAATGAAGCCACGATCGGCACGCCGTAGACCATATAGGCGTATTGCGGGATCTTGTCGGCCTTGCCGGCGGCGAAGAAGCCGAGCCAGCGCACGAACAGTGCAACCGCAATGGCCGTGATCAGCGGATGGATGCGCGCCTCGCGGTGCGAGCGTGCGTCACCGGCCACCGCCAGCGCAATCAGCGCGAACACCAGCGAGTACGACCATTCGGAAAAACGCTGGTTGACTTCGGCGCTGTAGCGGCTTGGCTGGCGCTGGAACATCTTGTCGTTGGGGCTTGGGTTGAGCAGGTACTGGGTCGTGCGGTCCTTGGGCAAAAGCGTGACCTCGTTCGCCGCCGCCATGAAGGCGGACAGATCGAAGGCGTAGGAGGAAAAGCGGATGACCGAGAGGTCGCCGGTCAGTGTCTTGCGATGAATGACGCCGTCATTCATCATCAGCACCTTCTCGTTGCCGCGTTCGACGACGCTGCCCGTCTTGGCGTAGTAGACCAGATTTGCGCCTTCCTCACGCGAATCGGCGACGAAGATACCGCCAAGCCGGTTGTCGGGAAGCCGCTCGCCGATCTGCAGGAACAGGCCCTCGTCGATCTTGCGGAAAGTGCCTTCCTGGATGATCAGCGACAACAGATCGGCGCGCGACGACGCGACCAGCTCGCGGTTCTTCTGCCGCGCATAGGGCTCGATGCCATTGTCGACCGCGAAGGAAAAGACCGCCGCCGCCAGCGCCAAAAGCATGATCGGCCGCACGATGGTCCAGCGCGAGGAACCGGCGGCGTTGATGACGGCCAGTTCCGAATCGGAATTCATGACGCTGAGCGTCTGGGCGACCGCCACCACCAGGGCGAACGGCACCACGATCGGGATGATTGTCGGGATGATCAGCGCCGCGACCTCGAAAAAGGTCAGCGCCGACTGGCCGCTGTCGGTGACGAGGTCGATCTTGGCAAGCACCTGCGTCGTCCACACGATGGCCAGCGTCCACACCAGCGCAGCCAGGAACACCGCCAAAGCGCGACGCATGATGTAGCGTTCAACGACCTTCATTAAGGCTTTTCTCGATTTTGCCGAACGGCATCATGCCTGCCGACAAGGTAGTCGTCCGCAGGCGCCTGTACAACTGCTTCCATCCGGCGGTTCGATCCGGTCCCGTTCCACATCGCCGTCCCGCGTGCCGGAGTGTCGGCGGCAATGGATAAGAAAGGGCGAACATCAATGGTTAACAACAGGTTGCGGCAAGAAGCGGGGCCGTGCCGCGACGAATCGTCATCGATTCAACCGCGCATATGGGATGCAATTTCGGCAAAGTCTTGCCAAATGCCGGAAAACGACCAAATGTCGCGCACACTTCCCCTAGAGCTTAGCCGTTTCCCGAAAGCAGGACCTGATGAATTCGAGACCTTCGATCGCCTTCGCCAAATTTGCCGCGCCCAAAAAGGGCAGCACCTTCGTGCTGGCGGCTGACGACGGCAGCCTTGGCGAGCCGGCAAAGGCCTGCGATCCGGCGAAAACCCTCGACCGGGCGTTCCCGGTGGCCGATTTCACCGGCAAGTTCGCCAGCCTTGTCGAAGTGCTGGCGCCGGAGGGGACGTCGCTCGACCGGCTGGTGGCGATCGGCGCCGGCAAGGTGTCCAACCTCGACGACTATGCCTGGCTGAAGCTTGGCGGCACCGTCGCCGCGTCGCTGCGCAAAGCGACGGAGGTGGCCGTCGTGCTCGATGTGCCGGGCGCCACCATTGCCGGCAGGCAAGCGGCGAGCGTTGCCGCCGGCATAATTTTGCGCAGCTATTCCTTCGACAAGTACAAGACCAAGAAGGACAAGGATGACGGCAAGAACGAGCCGAAGAAGCCGGTCAAGGTGACCATCCACACCGCCGATCCTTCCGCGGCGAAAAAGGCTTTTGCCGAAGAGGTGGCGGTGATCGACGGCGTGCTTCTGGCCCGCGATCTCGTCAATGAACCCGCCAATGCGCTGGGGCCGGTGGAATTTGCCGCCCGCGCGAAGGAGCTCGAGGCGCTCGGCGTCAAGGTCGAGATCCTGGCCGAGAAGGAGATGAAGAAGCTCGGCATGGGCTCGCTGCTCGGCGTCGCCCAGGGCTCGCCGCGCGGCGCCCGCATGGCCGTCATGCAATGGAATGGCGGCATGGCCAAGGACTCACCCGTAGCCTTCGTCGGCAAGGGCGTCACCTTCGACACCGGCGGCAATTCGATGAAGCCGGCGTCGGGCATGGAGGACATGAAGGGTGACATGGGCGGTGCCGCCGCCGTCACCGGGCTGATGCACGCGCTAGCCGCACGCAAGGCGAAAGCCAATGTCGTCGGCATCATCGGGCTGGTCGAAAATGCCGTCGACGGCCATGCCCAGCGCCCCGGCGACATCGTCACCTCGATGTCGGGCCAGACCATCGAGGTGCTCAACACCGACGCCGAGGGCCGCCTCGTCCTGGCCGACGCGCTGTGGTATTGCAACGACCGCTTCCAGCCGAAGTTCATGGTCAATCTGGCGACGCTGACCGGTGCCGTCATGGTCGCGCTCGGCCAGCATTATGCCGGCCTGTTCTCCAACAACGACGAACTGTCGGAGAAGTTGACGGCGGCCGGGCAGGCGACGCAGGAGCGGCTGTGGCGCATGCCGCTCGGCGCCGAATACGACAAGCTGATCGATTCCAAGAATGCCGACATGAAGAACATCGGCGGCCGCTATGGCGGCGCCATCATCGCCGCGCAGTTCCTGCAGCGCTTCGTCAAGGAGACGCCGTGGGCGCATCTCGACATCGCCGGCACCGCGATGGGCTCGCCGCCAAGCGAGATCAACCAGTCATGGGGCTCCGGCTTCGGCGTCAGGCTGCTCGACCGATTGGTCCGCGACAACTACGAGGGATAGGCTTTCAATCCTTGTTTTTACGCAATTCCTGACGGAAAACCGCTGCACACTTTTCCTGGAATTGCTCCAGAGGCGCAATCATGGCCGACATCCTGTTCTACCACCTGACCGAATCGACGCTGGAGGATGCGCTGCCCGGCCTCTTGGAGCGCAGCGTCGATCGCGGCTGGCGCGCCGTGGTGCAGACCGGCACCGAGGAGCGGCGCGACGCGCTCGACCAGCATCTGTGGACCTTTCGCGACGATTCGTTCCTGGCCCATGCTACCGACCGCGAAGCCTTTCCGGCAGAGCAGCCGATCCTGTTGACCACCGGCAAGGAGAATCCGAACCAGGCAAAGATCCGTTTTCTGGTCGACGGCGCGATGCCGCCGGAGCTTGCCGGCTACGAACGCGCGGTATTCATGTTCGACGGCCACGACGCCGCCCAGGTCGAGGCGGCGCGGGGGCACTGGAAGACGATGAAGGAGGCCGGCCACGCCGTGACCTACTGGCAGCAAACGCCGGACCGCCGCTGGGAACGCAAGGCTTAGCGAGGGTGGTGTCTCATTCGAGTTTCCGCAAAGGGTGAAATGATCGCGGCAGCTACTGGAATACAATCATGGTCACCAATCTTCCTGGATTTTTCGAGGGCACCGAAATGCCTACCAGCGGCTGGTGGGAAGCACTTTGGCCCGACCCTGATGGTGTGCTCGCCGCAGTAGGGCTCGAACCGGGTATGGATGTGGTCGATCTGTGCTGCGGTGATGGCTGGTTCACGCTGCCGATCGCCAGGATCGCGCGTCACGTTACGGCTATCGACATCGATCCGCATTTCCTGGAGTTGGCGCGCAAGCGTGTGGCCGAAAACGGCGTGACCAATTGCGACTTTGTGGCAGCCGATGCCTACGGGCTTGCCAGTCTGGTTTCGCGGCGACCTGACTTCGTCTTTATGGCGAACGCTTTTCACGGTGTTCCCAATCGGCTGCGCTTGGCTCGTGCCCTGCGTGCAACGCTCAAGCCTGGTGGCGCCTTCGCCATTGTCAACTGGCATCGCCGCCCGCGCGAGGAAACGGTGATCCTGGGCGAACCTCGCGGACCAAGGACCGAATTGAGACTGTCGCCGCAACAAACCATCGAGGCGGTCGAGGCGAGCGGCCTGCGGCTAAGGCATGTGGTCGAAATACCGCCCTATCACTACGGCGCCGTGTTTGAGCAGCCAACGGGCTGAGATTATCCCAACTGCCAGTCAGTGCCGGGCATGTTCGCATTGGCTGTGATCAGCCAGCACCTCGATCACCCGGCATTCGCCGACCTTCCCATGCCGGCAGCCTTCGACCATCAGTTCCAGCTCGGCTTTCAATGCCGTGAAGCTGCGGATTCGCTGAACCACGTCGGCCAGCCGCGCCTGGGCTATGGTGTCGGCCGTTGCGCAGGGCTGGCTGGGATTGTCCTGCAACGTCAGCAGGGTGCGAATGGCTTCGATGTCGAACCCCAACTCGCGTGAATGGCGAATAAACGCCAACCGGCGCAAATCGCTCGCCTCATAGTGCCGGCGATTGCCCTCGCTGCGAACCGGCGCGGGCAGCAAACCGATCTGCTCATAGTAGCGGATGGTCGGCACTTTCACCCCGCTCCGTCGTGCCGCTTCGCCAATCGGGATCATTTTTCGCTTGCTCCTCTAGTCGCTAGAGAATGTAGCGTCGGACTGGAATGGTTCAAGGAATGAGACGATGGCTGCAACCGCCGCACAAACCCGCTATCGCGTCGAAGGCATGGATTGTGCCGGCTGCGCGACGAAAATCGATGGCGCGGTGCGGCGCATGCATGGCGTCGAGGATGTGAACGTCTCGGTCACATCAGGCACCATGACCGTCAGGCACACTCCGGAAAGCGATCTCGCCGCGATCGAAAAGAAAGTGACAGGCCTCGGCTATTACGTGGCTCAGCTCACAAGCGAGGCCGGACAGAATGCCAAGCTGGCCGGGCACGGCGCCAAGGGAGATCATGACCACGTTGGCCACGACCATGCCGGCACAGCCAAAGATGACCATGACGGAGATGTGGAGGGCTTGCACGGCCACGAGCACACGCCCACCTCGGGACCGTGGTGGAAAAGCGCCAAGGGGCGACTGGCCATCGCCAGCGGCGGGGCATTGGCCACAGCTTTTGCGATTCACTATTTCTGGCCGGCCACCGGCGTCTGGATTTTCATTGCCGCCATGCTGATCGGCCTGGTGCCGATTGCACGGCGAGCCGCGATGGCCGCGGTCGCCGGCATTCCTTTCACCATCGAAATGCTGATGACCATCGCTGCGGTCGGCGCCGTCATCATCGGCGCCGGCGAGGAAGCCGCCACGGTGGTCTTCCTGTTCCTCGTCGGCGAGTTGCTGGAAGGGGTGGCCGCCGGCAAGGCTCGCTCCAGCATCCAGGCGCTGACCACGCTGGTGCCCAAGACGGCCTTGCTGCAAGAGAATGGCGCCACGCGCGAAGTTCCGGCCGAAGCCCTTAAGGTTGGTGCCGTCATTCTGGTGCGGCCTGGCGATCGCATTCCAGCCGATGGCAGGATTGTCGAAGGCGAAAGTGCCATCGATGAATCGCCGGTGTCGGGAGAAAGCGTGCCGGTCCGCAAGGGCGTCGACGCCAACGTGTTCGCCGGCACCATCAATGGCGATGGCGTGTTGCGCATCATCGTGACAGCGGCAGCCTCCGACAACACCATTGCCCGCATCGTCAAGCTGGTCGAGGAGGCACAGGAGAGCAAGGCGCCGACGGAGCGCTTCATCGATCGTTTCTCACGCTGGTACACGCCCGGCGTTGTCGCCGTCGGGGCTCTAGTGGCCATCGTTCCGCCGCTGGCCTTTTCCGGTGACTGGAACGAATGGATCTACAAAGGTCTGGCGTTGCTGCTTATCGGCTGTCCCTGCGCTCTCGTCATATCGGTACCGGCGGCCATTGCGGCATCGCTCTCGGCCGGCGCCAGGCGCGGCCTCTTGATGAAAGGTGGCGCGGTGCTGGAAGGCCTCGGCAAGATCACCGCCGTGGCGTTGGACAAGACCGGAACGCTCACCGAAGGCAAGCCCGTGGTGACGGATGTCGTTGCGATCGAAGTCAGCGAAAAGGAGGTGCTGTCGCTGGCGGCCGCACTCGAAACCGGATCGAGCCATCCCCTGGCTCTGGCCATTCTGCGAAAAGCCAAAGCCGACGGTGTGCCGGTGCCGGCGGCGGCGGAAGCCAAGGCGCTCGGCGGCAAAGGTGTCATGGGCCGCGTTGGCGGGAAGAACGCGTTCCTGGGCTCGGCGATCGCTGCTGGCGAAAAAGCCGCACTGCCGGCCGACCAGGCAGCTCGCATCGCCGAACTCAACGATGAAGGCAAGTCGGTGTCGGTGCTGTTGATCAACGATGTGCTGGCCGGTTTCATCGCCATGCGCGACGAGCCCCGGCCGGATGCGTTGGCCGGTCTCAAGGCGCTGACAGATTCCGGCATCAAGACCGTCATGCTGACCGGCGACAATAAGCGCACGGCAGCGGCTATCGGCAAGCAGTTGGGCATTGAGGTTCGAGCTGAGCTGCTGCCCGAGGACAAGCAGCGCATTATCAGCGAGCTGAAAGGGCAGGGGCTTTTCGTCGCTAAAGTAGGCGACGGCATCAATGATGCGCCGGCGCTCGCGGCGGCCGATGTCGGTATCGCCATGGGTGGCGGCACCGATGTCGCCCTGGAGACTGCCGACGCAGCGGTGTTGCATGGCCGCGTCGGAGACGTCGCTGCGATGATAAGGCTGTCTCAAGCGACCATGGCCAACATCAAGCAGAACATCACCATCGCGCTGGGGCTGAAGGTAGTGTTTCTGATGACTACCATAGCTGGCATGACTGGTCTGTGGCCCGCTATTCTCGCCGATACCGGCGCGACGGTGCTGGTGACAGCCAACGCGATGCGGTTGTTGCGCTGGAAGGGCTCCACGTAGGCTGCGACGGTCGACGTGCGTCGTATCACATCCGCCAGTGCAGCCCAACGGGGCGAATGAACCCAAGGGCTGGGCCGGCCAAGGGCGGCTCTACCCGGCTCTCAGGCCGCCGCACGATGTTCTTCACGGGCAGCTTCCCACACTTCGCGGGCCGCATCGGCGTTCATAACCGCGATCCCTAAACCCACTATCAAATCGGGCCAGGCGGAGTGCCAGAGCAAAGCCGTGACCAGCCCGGCGACAATAATGGCGATGTTGGCAAAGGCGTCATTGCGGGCCGACAGGAAGGCCGCCTTTGTCAGGCTGCCGCCACGGTGACGGTACGCGGCGAGCATGTAGGCACAGGAGAGGTTGACGGCCAGAGCGCCCAGGCCCGCCAGGGTCAAGGCGATCGGTTGCGGCGGCACCGGCACGTTGAACTTCTCCCACGCCGTCCAGAGCGTGGCCAGACCGGGCACGAGCAGGATGAGTGCCAGAGCCATCCCCACTCGTGCGCGAGAGCGGACTGACCAGCCAAGTGCGAGCAGGATAAGGAGATTTACAGAGGCGTCTTCCAGAAAGTCGATGCTGTCGGCGAACAGAGACACTGACCCTATGGTGAGCGCCACCGCGAACTCGATCCCGAAATAGGCGAGATTGAGCAGCGCGACGATAAGGACGATGCGACGGAGGGGGAGGTTCATCTTCTGAACGTAAACGAGACCGCTGCATTGGGCCACCAGCTTCGCGATTCTTGGCGTGAAGAAACAGACCCCACCCTTTCCGGTCGGATTGACTGGGCCGTCGCCTTCCGATCGTCGGGCGCTGCCTGTCATCCAACTTTCATATTGCGGCGATAAGCATCCTTAGTTCCGGATTTATGGATGCATGGACAAGACAACCGCTCTTCTTGCGCTCGCAGCGCTCGGCCAGGACACCAGGCTTGAGGTGTTTCGCCTGCTGGTGCAAGCCGGCGCCGAAGGCGTGCCGGCCGGTAAGATCGCGGCGCGCCTGAGTATCGTCCAGAACACCATGTCGGCGCATCTGAAGGTTCTCGACCATGCCGGGCTGGTTCGTGCCGAGCGCGAGGGCCGCACCATCCGCTATGTCGCCGACATGACCGGCTTTCGCGACCTGCTTGCCTACCTCATGGAGGATTGCTGCAACGGCGCGCCTGAGCTTTGCCAGCCGGTTGCCCAGGCCGTGACTTGCAGGTGTTAGGGGAGGAAGCCGTGAGCGAGTTCTGCAATCTTCCGAAGCCGGTTGAGTCCCATGGCCACTGATCTGTCACGCCGCCTCGTCGCCGAAGCGCTCGGCACCGCTCTGCTGGTTGCCGCGGTTGTCGGTTCGGGCATCATGGCCGATCGCCTGACCGACGATGTGGCGCTGGCGCTGCTCGGAAACACCATTCCGACCGGCGCGATGCTGGTGGTGCTGATCACCATTCTGGGGCCGATTTCCGGTGCGCATTTCAATCCGGCGGTGACGCTGGTGTTTGCGTTGCGGCGGGACATCGGGGTCAATGCAGCGCTAGGTTATGTCGCTGCACAGATCCTCGGTGGCATTGCCGGCGCGTTCCTGGCGCATGCCATGTTCGAATTGCCCATCCTGCAGATTTCCCAGACCGTGCGGAGCGGAAGCGGCCAGTGGATTGCCGAACTGGTGGCCACCTTCGGCCTGGTCTTCACCATCCTGGCCGGCCTGCGCTTTCGCAGCAACGCCATTCCTTGGCTGGTCGGGCTCTACATCACATCGGCCTACTGGTTCACCGCCTCGACCTCGTTTGCCAACCCGGCCGTCGCCATTGCGCGCGCCTTCTCCAACACGTTTGCCGGCATCAGGCCGGTCGATGTCCCGGCCTTTATCGGCGCTGAGTTGGTCGGCGCGCTGCTCGCCATGGCGCTGGCCGGCTGGCTGCTCGCCGAACCCAAAACCACGGCAGAAATGAGAGCTACGCAATGACCATCACCATCTATCACAACCCTTCCTGTGGCACGTCGCGCAACACGCTGGCCATGATCAGGCAATCCGGCGAGGAGCCGGAGGTGATCGAATATCTGAAGACGCCGCCGTCGCGTGAAAGACTGGTCGAGCTGATTGCGG
The DNA here is from genome assembly GCF_056402815.1 of Mesorhizobium sp. P3_B5. NCBI lineage: Bacteria > Pseudomonadati > Pseudomonadota > Alphaproteobacteria > Hyphomicrobiales > Phyllobacteriaceae > Mesorhizobium > Mesorhizobium sp. P3_B5. The sequence goes on from NZ_JBFUGR010000001.1 coordinate 332,969, forward strand.
CGATGGGCATGACGCCGCGCGAACTGCTGCGCGAGAAGGGCACGCCTTACGCTGAGCTCAACCTTGGCGATCCCAAATGGAGCGACGACGAGATACTCGATTTTATGCTGGCGCATCCGATCCTGATCAACCGCCCGATCGTGGTGACGCCGCGCGGCGTCGTTCTGGCGCGGCCGTCGGAAGCGGTGCTCGACATCCTGCCCAATCCCGATATTGGCCCCTTCACCAAGGAAGACGGCGAAGTCGTCATCGATGCCGGCGGCAGCCGGGAGTCTGAAGCCGTATTTCGAGATTTATCGAAATAAGACTTGACCGCCGCGATCGTTGGCGTATGCTATTTCGATGAAACTCGAACAAGCAGCCAAACAACTCGAAGCGCTCGGCAATCCGACCCGGCTCAACCTCTATCGCACGCTGGTTCGGGCCGGCGAAGCGGGCAGGCCGGTCGGCACTCTGCAGGAAAGCCTCGGCATCGCCGCCTCGACGCTGTCGCATCATTTGCACCGTCTCATCCTCACCGGACTGGTGACGCAGGAGCGGCAGGCGACGACGCTGATCTGCCGCGCCAACTACCCCATCATGAACGAACTCATCGGCTTTCTCGCCGACGAGTGCTGCGCCGACGCCGCTTGCAATTCGACCGCGGAAGAGGCCGCCGCCTGATCTCTCTTTTTGCCAGCTATTTCGGTAATCCCGGAAATATGGAAGGTGTAAAATGAACTTGCGAGATGATCTCCCTGTCGCCGTCATCGGCGCCGGTCCTGTCGGTCTGGCGGCAGCCGTCCATTTGCTGAAGCAGGGCCTGCCGGTGAAACTCTATGAGGCAGGCAGCAGCGTTGCCTCCAACCTCAGGGACTGGGGCCATGTCCGGGTGTTCACGCCCTGGCGCTATTGCGTCGACCGGGCAGCCAGAAAGCTCCTCGAAGGCCATGGCTGGGAAATGCCGGAGCTCGAAGCGTTTCCGACCGCCAATGAGCTTGTCGCGCGCTATCTCAAGCCGCTTGCAAACCTTCCGGAGCTCGCACCATCGATCGAAACCGGCGCCCGAGTCGTCGGCATCTCGCGCTGGGGCGCCGACAAGGTTGTGAGCAATCAACGTGAGACGCGGCCCTTCATGCTGGTGGTCGAGACCGCCGATGGCACAAGGCGCGACAGCGCGCGCGCCGTCATCGACGCCTCGGGCACATGGCGAACGCCCAATCCGCTCGGCGCCGGCGGCATCGCTGCCGAAGGTGAGGCAGAATGTGCCGATCGCATCGCCTATGGCATCCCCGACATTCTCGGCCGCGACCGAGCGCTTTATGCCGGCCGCACGACGTTGGTTGCCGGCTCCGGCCATTCGGCCGCCAATGCCTTGCTCGACCTTGCCAGGCTGGCGGATGTCGAGCCGGACACGGCGTTCATCTGGGTGACGCGCGGCACCGATCTCGTGCGCATCTATGGCGGCGGCGATGCCGACCAACTGCCGGCGCGTGGCGAGCTCGGCGCCGATGTGCGCGACCTCGCCGAAAGCGGCCGCGTCACGCTGGTGACCGGCTTTGCCACCACCGCCATCCGCATGGTCGACGGCCGTCTGATCGTCGACGGTGAAACGAAGGATGGCTTGCGGCAGATCGGTCCCGTCGACCGCATCATCGCCGCAACCGGACAGCGGCCTGATCTTACGCTGACGCGCGAGCTTCGATTGGACCTCGATCCGTGGCTCGAAAGCGTCAAGGCGCTGGGGCCGCTGATCGATCCCAACGAGCATTCCTGTGGCGACGTGCCGCCGCATGGTCACCGCGAACTCAGCCATCCCGAGCCCGGTTTCTACACCGCCGGCATCAAGAGCTATGGCCGCGCGCCGACCTTCCTGCTGCTGACCGGCTATGAGCAGGTCCGCTCTGTCGCAGCAGCGATCGCCGGCGACATCGCTTCCGCCGACGCCGTGCAACTGGTGCTGCCGGAAACCGGCGTCTGCACGGTGCCTTCATCTACAGTTGGCGAGGCTTCCAAAGGCTGCTGCGGCGGTCCGGCGCCAAAGCAGGCGGATGCTTGCTGCGTCGCCGACGCCGAGGCCAAAGCCGTCGGCAAGGCTGGTTGTGGCTGCGGCGTGGCAAAGTCGAGCGCGATGGAAGCCGCGGAGTGAGCGACCGCAAGGTTCCCCCTTCGGCGATCTGGGCGCTCGGCGTCACCCAGATCATCGGCTACGGCACGCTCTACTACAGCTACAGCATCCTTGCGCCGGCCGTCGCCACGGAGTTGGCATGGTCACCGAAATGGGTGTTCGCGGTGCTTTCGGCATCGCTGCTGGCAAGTGCTGTTCTGGCACCCATTGCCGGCAGCCTGGCGGACAGATATGGCGCTGCCCGCCTTATGGTGCCTGGTTCGCTGGCCGCGGCCGGTGCGCTGCTGCTGTGCGCACTGGCGCCTGGACGTATCGGTTTTGCCGCCGGGGTGCTGGCGATGGAACTGGCCTCATGCTTCGTGCTCTACAGCACGGCGTTCGTCGCCATCGTGCAACTGGGCGGTCGCGGTCGCGGCATCACCCATCTCACCTTGATCGCCGGCTTTGCCTCGACACTGTTCTGGCCGCTGACGACGGTGTTGCACAACCATCTCGGCTGGCGCGAGGTTCTCCTCCTCTTCGCCGCGCTCAATATCGGCGTCTGCCTGCCGATCCACTGGTGGCTCGCGCGGTTTTCCCGCAGCATTGGCGAGAAGCACCGGATCGTTCCCGCCACTGCCGGCATCTCGACGCCCACGCAACGCGATGGCTGGTCGCCGATCTTCGTCCTGATGCTGGTAGGCTTTGCCATCGAGGGGTTCATGCTGTCGGCGATCCTGGTCCAAATGGTGCCGTTGCTGACGATGGTCGGGCTTGGCGGAGCAGCCGTGATTGTCGCCAGCCTGTTTGGCCCCTCGCAGGTGGCGAGCCGCCTGGTCAACATGCTGTTCGGCCATGGCCTGTCCCAGACATGGCTGGCGCTCGGCGCCACTGCGGCTTTGGCTGGCGGTCTTGCGGTGCTGCTTGTTGCGGCGCCGTCAGTGCCGGGCGCCGTCCTGTTTGCCGTGTTGTTCGGTTTCGGTTCGGGCCTGATGAGCATCGTCACCGGCACGTTGCCGCTCGAATTGTTCGGCCACGCGCGTTACGGCTCCTATGTCGGCTGGATCACGGCGGCGCGTCAGTTCTGCTCCGCCTTCGCGCCGTTTGGTCTGACCTTCATGATTGCCGCCGTTGGTGTGTTTCCGGCGCTTTGGCTCAACGTGCTGGTCGGGCTGTGTGGAATTGCGGCGTTTGCCGGGATTGCCTTGCTCAGCCGGAGCCAGAACAAATCGCGCAAAACTGCGGATGAGACCACCGCGGCACTTGGTGCGGAGATCGTCTGACGAGCTCCTTGTCAAGACAGGCGACGGCCCGCTTTTCCGGGCCATCGCTTCCCTGTCTTCAAACCTCACTGCCCGCCCATTTCCTTCTTGAACGTGTCGAAATCGATCTGCATGCCGTTGAAGACGGTGCTCCAGTGACGGGTCAGCGCCGACACGGCCACGGCCTCCTGGATTTCCTCGTCGGTGGCGCCGGCGCGCTTGGCATCCTGCGTGTCCGACCAGATGCAGTAGGTGCACGGGATCTGCGCTGCGACGGCCAGCGAGATCAGCGACTTGACCTTGGGCGGCAGCGCCGTCTTGTCACTCAACTGCAAAGCCTTGACCTCGGCCCACGCGCCGGGCAGAGCGGCTTTCGGAAACTGTTTCACGAAGCTTGGCACGCCGCCCATCGTCGCCTGCATGTCCTTGATGGCTGCGTCATAATCGTCGGCATGGGCCGGCGCCGACAGCGCAAGCGCGCAGGCGGCAACGGTGAGCAGGGACGCACGGCGGATGGAAGACGGCACGGATGAAAGAATGCGGTGAGCAGACATGATTTTCTCCTCTGGTCTTTGTTAGCCTTACGATGTAAGGTGATGCGGAAAATGAACCTTACAGTGTAAGTTGTCAAGCAGCGCCATGGACTCATCGATCAAAAAAACGCGAACACGTGGCCGGTTGTCCCGACAGATGATCGAGGATGCCGCCTTCGAGGTGATCGAGCGGGAAGGGCTTGCCGGCTTTTCGATGCGCAAGCTGGCGGCAGCGCTCGGCTGCGAGGCGATGAGCATCTATCATCACTTTCCCTCGCTGGCGCATCTGCACGAGGCGCTGGTCGACCGGCTGGTCGGCGCGCTCGAAATGCCCGATGCCGGCCTGCCGTGGCGGCAAAGGATGCGCTTGGCCATGCAGGATTTCCGCCGCGTCGGCCGCGAGCATCCGGCCTTCGCGCCGTTCCTCGTTACCTACCGGATGAATTCGCCGACCTGCCTCGCCTGGCTGAACAGCATTCTCGGTCTGTTCGAAGCCGGCGGCTTCAGCGCCGAGCTGGCGGCGCGGCTGTTCCGCACGGCCGGATACTACCTGATGGGCGCCATCCTCGACGAGACTGCAGGCTATGCCAAAGGTCCGTCGGCGGTCAGCACGGTGAGCGACGAGCAACTGGCGCGCGATTTTCCCAATGTCATGGCCGCCGGCCCCTTCTTCGGCACCGCCGAATTCGAGGCGACATTCGAGCTCGGCCTCGACATGCTGCTGGATGAGATGGAACGTCTGCGCGACAGCGCCGATGCAAGGTAGCTGTCAGGCAAGGTGCGGCAGGCGCCAGAGATGTTCCGTAACCGTTACATCAGCGACGCGGTCGCCAAACGACTGCGAACGACGTTCGGTTTCTGGTCGCCAACGTACTCGACTTTGGTGTCCACCAGACGGTCGCTGTCGATCCCGGCCGCGGTCAAGATATCCTGGATCGCCTTCAGGCGCTGCTTGGCCAGTTGCTTGTTCGTCTTTGCAGCGTCGGCGCCGGTGAATTCCGTGGCCGCGAAGGCCGTCAGGGCGGCCGCGGCGAAAGACACTGCGCTTCCGGCAATGACAACAAACGCCAGACCAAGATTCAGGGATTTCCTCATGGTCCTGGCGCCTCCACGCGGACTTAATCTACTGCCGCACTTAAACGTCGACAAGGCACGACCGGGTCCCGACGACCCGCGCCCATCAGTCCCACAGCAACAACAACTTGCGCCAGAAAGCATTGGACGGCGTCGGCTTCGAGCCGCGTGGCAGCCGGATTGCCAGATAGATCGTCAGCCACTTGCGATCTATCTCCCGGATCGAAACTTTCAGGTCATGCAGTTCGAAAGGTCTCGAAACGCGCGTCCATCCGGAGAATGCCAAGGCGCCCACCGGAGCATCGTGTTTCCACACGAGTTTTTCTTCCTGCCTGCCCAGCGCCATGGCGAAATCGAAGGGGGAGGCATCCTCGTGAGCTATCTCCACTGTCGCCATGATACTTCTGGCAAAGGCGGGGAAAGCCGAATTGAGGGCGGCAACAACAATGCCATGCGTGCTCGGCCGCAGGAAAATGCCGCCATTGTCGCCGGCGACGAGCAGTGTTGGCAGCTCGGAGGGATAATCGGTCACGAGCGTTGCACGCTTCAGTTCATCATCGGTCATCCGGCGGATACGTTGGCGCTGTTGCGGCGCGTTGAGGCGCGGGCGCGTTGCACCGACCGAAACGGCATGGCGGATCTGGATGCCTGAAAAGCCGCCGAGTACGCGCCCGCTCGGACTGCTGCCGCCGCACCTCACCGCCAGCAACAGATCGCGCCTGCCTGATGCCTGCGAACTGACTGTCGCCCTTATTTCGCGCGCCTCGCGCGCTCGGCGGAGATCGGCCCAGCCGCTCCCGTTGCCGCTTTCAAGGAGCTCGGCGAGATCGCTGACGGCCTGGTTTTGCGCTTCTACGATGACGAGCTGAAATTGAGCAGGGTCCGCCAGCTCCTCGTCGAGGTAAACCCAGCAGCTGGCGCTGGTGACGCCCGGTGGGCAGACGCCCTTCAGCAAAGCCATGGTGACATTGCTGCCCTTGGCTTCGAGAAACAGCTGGTCCGGCGATTGTTCGACATAGCTCAGCAGGTCTGGATCGGCATCCGGATGCGAACTGACGTGAGCCAGCCGCAAGGGCTCGGCGGAGAGATAATGCTCGCGGTAGAGCGAGGAGTGTAGCTCCGGCACCGTCTCGTCGGTCGCCGCGTTGAGCATTTCAGCCACACCCAACGCGAAGTCGGCTCGCCCTGCCTGGGCGAGAAGCGAAATTGCGGTATCCGCCCTGCCTTCGCGTGCTGCGATCTCGGCCAGCAACTGCATTGCGTCTGCGGTATTGGCGGCACCCGTGCTTAGCTTGAGATACCGTTCGTCGTTGACCCGCAGCTCCAAATTCCAGAGGTTGAGCTCCTTCTCATGATTGGCGGTGTTCGAGCTGATGCCGAGTTGCACGAACATGTCCGTTTTTGCGAATCTGTGCTTTCGAAAGACTGCGATGATCGGCTTGCGGTTCCTCAGCCACTCGGCATTTCGATTCATGCCCGTCGGTGCCGACCGGTACCAATAGAGCGGCTCCGGGACGGGGACGATTTCCAGGCCTGCCAGGTCCGCGCGAAGGAAAAACTCCCAATCGCTTGCGGAAAATCCCCGCTGTTCGTTGAGGTAACCTATCTTGTCGAATACCTCACGCCGGATCATCGCATTGGCATCGCCATATGGATTGTTGATCAGGGCGATGTCGGTAGGTCCGCCGACCGGGAAGTAGAGCATGTAGCCACTCTTGGTGTCCGGCGGCACGAAGGGCTCGTTGAGCCATTTGGCGAAGGTCGTGCAGATATCGGCGCCGGACTTTTGCATGCCGGCGACGAACGTACTGACGGCGTTCGGGAAGAGTGCGTTGTCGTCGTCCAGGAACAGGATCAACGAGCCCTTGGCGGCGCGAATTCCCGTGTTGCGCGCCTTGCCGAGGAAGCCGTTCTTCTGCCGGATGATCCGCCAGCCTCGCTGCTCGAACTCCGGTTCGAGCTCGGCCAAAAGATGGATTGCTTCCGGTTCGGTGCTGCCATCATCGACGACGATCAGTTCGATGTTGGGATAGTCCTGGCGTCGAACCGAAGCAATCGCCTGAGGCAACAGCCGCGCCCGGTTGTAGTGCGCGGTGATGATCGAAACGAGCGGGGGTCGGCTCCGGCTGCGGCTGGAAACCTTGCCGGATTCACGGGAGAATTTTGCGTGCAGCCTGCTCCAGGCTTTCTCGCGCGCTTCCCGTTTTTGCAGCGGCTTGGCGGGGCCAAACGATCGGCTTTCCAACACAGACGCAATTTTGCCCGCGATGGCGGAAGCGGACGCCTCCATCATGACGGCGTCAGCCGACTTCGGATGGAGCATGTCACGTATGCTTCCGACATCTGTCGCGACGAACGGAATCTCCTCGTCGAGGCACGTCACCACTTCCAGCGGGAGCTGAGCCGCTGAGTGTGTCATCGCCACCAGCGCATGACTCTGCCGCAGGTATTTGTAGATTTCAGGCTCATCTCGAATGGGCAGAAGCTTCAATCCGAACGGCCATTGCCGCGCACGCCGGACGATCATGCCGCCCGAATGCTCGCCCAGGACATGACCAAACGCGCCGACGACCGTCACCGCCAAATCGGTGACGCCGCTATCGGCCAGGCGATCGAGCGCATCGCAAAACAGCGTCAGTCCGTCATGCGCTTCCGTGCCTGAGAAATGAACCAGTTCGGCGGCGGGCCGCTCTCGCGGCCTGTAGTGATCGACAGCGAAGTTCGAACGCCATTCCTCCGGTTCAAGGGGCGCAGCAATGTGACGGCTGGCGGGCAGCTTCCATGCCGCCTTGGCCATCCAGTCGAGCAGCGACTGGCCGGTGACGACAAGATGGTCGCACGTCTCGGCCGACGTCTTTTCCATGTGTGCGACCGTCATCTGCTCCTTGCGTTCGACCGCCCGGGCATTGGCCTCCAGCTTCCACATGAGCGGTTCATGCGCGAGCACGACGATCGCAGGAGGGTCGGGAAAGACGCCCGTGCGCTTCGCAAGGGCAGGGAAATGCGCCAGTCCGCCCTCAAGCGCAAAATAGACGACGTCGAATGCGTTCTGCTTGAGATAGTGGTAGACAGCCACCGAGTTCTTGTCGCTTGACTCCAGGCCCCGCAGCAACTCGGGCGACGGCGGCAACAATTCCAGCCTCACCAGGAAATTGTCGAAGCTCCATTTGCCTAGCCTGGCGATCTCCTGATCATCGGGATGGCGGCTGAGCGGGCTCGGCACCCAAAGCAGGGTCACGGTGTCACCGGTTCCCGCCAGATGCTGCGCCAGCGCGTAGGTCGCCGACCCCGGATCGGCGGTCACCGTCGCTCCGAACTCAACCTCCGAAACGACACACACATTGCGAGGCTTCTGGCTTGCCTGTCGCTTGCCCTTGGGCATAGCGCCTGCCTTGGAACCAACGCTCAATGAGTCCCCCTTGTCAGCCCGCTTCGCTCGAAACAGTCTTGCCAACAGTTGGATAATACTTTGATAATCGTCTCGCGGGACTCACCATACCGTACCTGCCTTTCGCGTAAACGGGTTTGATGACGTTCGGATGGTTGAACTTCGATCCCCAAAACATCTCGCGCGACTGGACGATCGGCCGATTGACGTGACCGATGGCGAGATCTTGTGCTTTGTCGGACTGCGCAACGAAGCGGCGCTGCTGCCGCAACTTCTCGACCATTACCGCGGCCTCGGCGTCGATCGGTTTTTCTTCCTGGACAATGGCTCCACGGATGGGACGCGTGAACTGATCCTGGAGCAGCCGGACAGCCACTGCTTCCACACGGAAGGATCGCATTTCTCTGAAAACATCGATCCGCCGCGATGGATCAACACGCTCATGAATGTCTTCGGCACCGGCCATTGGTGCCTTTCGGTCGACGCCGACGAGCTTCTCGTCTACCCTGACTATGAGCGGGCAGACCTACGGCAGCTTTGCAGCTATCTAGACGCCACCGGGGCCGAAGCTGTAATCGGCTCCCTGATCGACATGTATGCTGACGGCCCGTTGGCCGAATACAGCTATGATGGCACGATCCCGCTTGTTGAAGCTTCACCCTACTTCGACCCGGAGCCGGGGTGGCTGCGCACCCGCGACGGTATGTATCCGCCGGAGCAGATGTTCGGTGGCGTGAGGGAACGGGTCTTCTGGCACGGTCGGTTCAAGCAAACCTTTCCCCCGTGCCTGACAAAGGTGCCGATCGTAAAATGGGGGCGGGGCACGCACTATCACGTCGCACAGCACACAATCAGCAAGGTCCGGTTCAGCGAACTCCGCGTCGCATTGCTGCACTTCAAATTTGTCTGGGGCTTCCGCCAGAAATCAGCGTCGTCTCTGAGTGAAAATGCGCAACTCAAGGAAAAGACGCTTGAGGAACGCGCCGCCTACATGGAAGCCCTGGAGCGCGATCCGAAACTGGCGCTCCGTAACCAAAGGTCTGTCCGCTATCGCGGTGACGCCGCGCAGCTCGTGGAACTCGGCTGGATGAAAACCTCGGATCGCTATGCCGGATTCGTGTCAACCCTGGCCACGCCGCACCAACGCAATGACAAGGCCACCTGATGTGCCCGAACTGTTGAAGGGAACATCCGACCGGTGCTTATCCGCCGTAGCGGTTGCCACCTTCACCATGGTTCCCGTTCCCACCACCAGGCCCAAACTGGGACAGACTGTTGAGAGCAAGCGCCTTGCAGGCTGAAGGAGCATTCGGGTAACGGTGCAGATAATCCTCGAGCGCCTCGATGGTGCCGGTTTTAAGAGCCTGCTCGCAGGCAAGCTCGGCTTCCTTGACGCCAACGTTGATTTTCGCCTGCGCCGCGCCAGAGAAAGCGACGCTCAACCCCAGCAGACTAAGTCCGCCCAAAAGCAACGATTGAACCTTGCGCATAACGCCACCCCACACACAAAACAACCCACTGAAGATATTAGCATTTGTTAACGTTTTGTCAACCATTTTGGCAAGGTTGAGCCAAGATGGTTAACGCGCGCGATTGATCGGACTGGGACCTCGCTTGCGCTTAGGGGCCTCACCTGCTTTGCCGGATCGCCGCTAATCACCGAACAGTGTCAGCCTGCGAAAGAAAGCATTGGTCGGAGAACCATTGGACGTTGCAGCGAAGCGAACGGCGAGAACGATTGAAAGCGGCATTTTCCGTCGTGTGCGAAGCGCTGCCACCAAGGGGTGGCGCACGAATTTGTCTTCGACGCTCATCCAGCCTGAAAAGGCGATCGTTTGCGCGGCGATGTCCTGTTGCCAATCTATGGTTTGATCGGGGCGAACAAGGGCAAGACCGAAATCCATCGCCGGCGCATCGGCATGAGCGACTTCGACGATTGCTTCCACCTTCCGGAAGAAGGCTGGAAATTGATGATCAAGCGATGCCGCGACCGCGCCGTCCGTATGCGGACGCAGGAACACCCCGCCATCATCCGATGCAACAAGCAGCAGCGGCAGAGCCGCGACGCGCGGGGTAAGCAACCGTGCGCTCCTCAGTATGTCGTAGCCGAGGGTGAGCGAACTGCCGCCGACATCAGGACGATCCGGGGCATCGGGGTATACGGCCGCGAGGGGGCGTCCAAGCAAGGTGGCAGCCGTATCGGGGCGGCCAATCGACCCGGCAATGCTCGCAAGTTTCTCTATGGCAGCATCGCTGTTCGGTTCGATGTCGCACAGTTCCAGAAATTTTCGATTGCTGGGGGTATATTTCAGGTTTTCGCGGGCACTTTCAATTTCGGACCGCTGTGTGTTCTGGGCGATGGCCAAATGACAAAGCAGGCGGAAATCATCGGGTTGGCTCGACCTGAACGCCTCCAGGACAGGAAGCCGGTTGTCGTACCAATTCGACGTACGGAACATTCCATCCGGCTTCGAGCGATACCAGTATAGCGGCTTTGGAATCGTCCTGATCTTGAGTCCGGCGAGGGAGGCCCGCGCAAAGAATTCCCAGTCGTGCATGGCGTAGCCGGGCTTTTCGGTCAAGAACCCGATCCGCGCGAAGACAGATCGGCGCATCATCGCATTGGCGTCACCATAGACGTTATGGATCAGGCCGAGCGCGTCGGGACCACCCAGGGGCAGGTACTGGATCAGCCCGTCGGCGCGATCCTCGGGCACGAAATCCTCGTAGAAGATCAGTTGGAACGCGGTGCAGATGTCAGCATCCGATGTGGCCATGGCGCGCACGAAATGATCGACGGCCTCCGCAAACAGCGCGTTGTCATCGTCGACGAACAGGATCAGCTCGCCACGCGAAGCGCGGATGCCGGCATTTCGCGCCGCGCCGAGATGCTTGTGCGGTCGGCGAAGGATCTTCCATCCGCGCTGACGGAAAGTCGGTTCCAGCGCATCCAACAATTGCCTGGCTTCGTCCAGGTCGCTTCCGTCGTCGACCAGCACCAGTTCCAGGTGATCGTAGGTTTGCGCCTCGATCGCCGCGATTGCCTGTTTCAGATAGAGCGGCCGGTTGCGATGGGCCATGACGATAGAGACCAGCGGTGACGACCCGGCACTTTTATCGACGCGCCTGCCCTTGGCCGGCGTCGGCAAATTGCGCATATCCAGCCAGGATTGCCGACATTGGCGCAGGCTGTCGACGGGCAGTGGGCGAGGCGGGTCATTGAGCGCCGCCGAAATCGCCAGCGCCAACGCGCCAGCGTCAGGATCGACCAGCCGCGGTTGCCTCGCCTGCGCATTCCAGGTCTCGGCGTTCGCGTCGACATTGGTCGCCACGAAAGGCAATCCCGCCTCGATACATGCGGCAACAGTGCCGCCCGTCGATGCGGCGCGGGCGGGGATGACGGCAAGCGCGCCGGTCCGCGCCACGTAGTCGAGCCTTGCGGCGAGGCTTGCGCGCGCCAACAGGTTGAGCTTGAACGGCCAGCGCTCGGCGCGCCTCAGAAGCAATCCACCGCTGTGCTCGCCCATGATCTTTCCGAATGGACCGAATGCGGCGACCGTCAGCCCTTGTGGCGCCGTTGGCGCGATGATATCGAGCGCGTCGCAAAACAGCGTCAGGCCATCGCGGAAGCGCCACCCGGCCAGGACGACGAGCTCTTTTGAACTCCCCGTCGCAATCGACGGCCGCGCTCCGGCTGGGCCGAGGCGATCCCGCAACGGCAACATTGGCGTCACTATCGCCTTCTTCACCTTCCAGCCCTTCGACAGCATCCACTGTCGCAAGGCGACCGACACGCAGATCGTCCTGTTCGCCATCTCGGCGCAGTATTTCTCCATGTAGGTGACGGCAATCGCCTCCGTGCTGTCCATGAACACCTTGTCGGCTTCATGTTCCCATTCTTCCGGAGCGTGGGCGACGACCACGATCGGGGGCGCGGTAAAGGCAGCAGTCTCGACCGCCAGCAGCGTGTAGTAAGGCAATCCGCCCTCAAGCGGCGCGTAGACCAGATCGTGGCCGGACCGTTCGAGATAATGCAGCACCGCGGCGGACCGGCTCTCGGGCGTCGCCAGCGAAGGAAGCAACTGGTCGGACTTGTCGAGAATTTCCAGTCGCACCGAGGCCGCCTCCAGCTCGCGGTGGCGCGCTGCATCTTCCCCCAAAGATGGTGCATCTCTGCCAGGAACCCATAGCAGGGTGGCGTCGTCGCCATCTTCGGCGAAAAGCTTGGCCAATTCGACCATGGCGGCGTCTTCGCCACCCTGATCGATCACGTTTGTCACGACGCAGACGCGGCGAGGCCTGCCTCCCGGCTTTGACGGCCTCCGCTCCTTGCCACCAACGGCCATGCCACTTCCTCTGATTCAACTCGCCGACCGCGCTTCCGCAGCACAGTCGATCGGCGATGATGCTGGCGCCGGGTTTACTTTTCCGTCACCATCCTTCTGCGCCATTGGTAAACCAAATCGTCAAGCAGGTCCTAAAACGGCTGTACAATCAATCGACTGATACAACTTTAGCGACGCGGAATATTCAATCTTTACGCCTCCCAGCTAGTCATTGACGGCATAGCAGGAGGCGCAAATGAAAACGATAATGAAGTTTCTCGGTGCGCTCGGTTTGATGGGCGCAATGGTCTCGGCGGGCTCCGCAGGTGAATTGCTGCGACCGCGCATCAGCCTCGGCACTGCCAACGTCAAGACCATCAGTGGTGATCGCGGCGGCTATGTGATCGACTATGCCATCCGTGCGCTGAAAATGCGCCGCAGCGGCACCTTCGTGCGGTTCAACGGTGCGTGCGACTCGGCCTGCACGCTGTATCTGTCGATGCCCAAGAGCAAGGTGTGCGTCACGCACAACGCGTCGTTCGGCTTTCACCTGCCGTATGGCGCTGGGGCGCGGGGCAATCAGGTGGCCGCGAATTTCATGATGAAGAACTACCCTGGCTGGGTTCGCGGCTGGATCGCCAAGCGTGGTGGGCTGAAGAGTTCCATCGCGACGATGACATATGCGGATGCGAGCCGCTTTCTGCCGACGTGCCCGTCCGGACAGCGGAACATGACAATCGCGAGCCTCAGTCCGACGCGGCTGCGTGGCGGCTGATTGCTGGAGCCAATACTGAAACGTCACGACGGCGGGTGCTTGACAGCGCCCGCCGTTGCCGATTCATACGGCGGGTGCACAATTGATTGAGCAGGTCGGTTGGCCAAAACGCATCGCCGCTCCATGCGTTCGGTTAACCAGTTCTCAAGAGACTTGGTTAACGTAAACTTGATTTTGTTGACTCTTTTTTAGTGCAAGCCGATTCTGCGGCTGGGGTTTGAAGGCTTGGCCGCGGTTGGGGCTGAAGCGCAAACTGGCGGCGGGTAGTTGTATGAGCAGCGGCGGCGGTATGGGGTCGGCGAGTCGACCTGAGAGCGGCCTGACGGTATCGAAGGCGAATATCGCTTTGTCGCGGGACATGCGCTTCCGTCGCAGGAGCCTGCGGATCATTTGCACGGGGCTGTTGTCCTGGCTGCTTTTGGGTATCTACCGCAGCGCGATCGTTGATCCGCAAACGACGTTTCCAGGCCTTTTGGGGGCCATCCCCAAGGGATTGGCATCAAGCTACTACGACCTGATTGTCGTTACGTCCCTGACCGTGGCGGCTCTGATTGTGCTTTTCCTGGCAAAGGCCAGCCGCATCGGTTCCGTCGTCGTCGTCTTCCTCTTCTATCTCGCCATCCTGATTTCGCTGGGCTGGGGATTTGCCAACATCAATCTCGTCAAGATGCTGGGCGAACCGTTCACCTTCCAGTGGCTGGTCTATGGCGACTTCCTGCAGAATGCCGATGCCAGGAACGCGATGGGCGACGCGCTCAACATAAAGGACTTCGCGACCCTTTCCGGGTCCGTCGTTCTGGTGCTCATCCTTGGCTATGCCGCGGCCAGTTTGTGCCAGCGGCTGAGCGCCGCTGGCTGCGGGGCCTTTCTGGGCGTGCTCGTTGTGTGTGTCGGCGCGGCCCTCGTCGGCACCGGGTACCACGTGCGGGCGGAGGCGCTGCCGGCGGCCAAGATCGACAATCCGATCCTGTATTTTGTTGAATCGGCCGTGTTCAGTCCAACGCCGGTCGTGCTGGCAATGAATGCCAACACCAATGACCCGGATGTCGCGAGCGTCGGCGAGCGTCCGCCGGAGACGTCGGCCTTCAAGGCGCCGGCGCCAAACCCGATCAAGAACGTGCTGGTTTTCATGATGGAGTCGGTGCCGTCCAAATACATCGAGACGTATGGCGGCAAGTATCCGATCACACCAAATATCAAGAGTTACGCAAAGGATTCCATACGATTCGACAACATATATGCGCACGCTCCTTCCACGCACTACTCGGTATTTTCTCTGCTCACCTCGATGTATAACGATATTTCATACTATGGCATGACCACCAGGTATCCTTATCTGCCTCTGGACACCATCTCCAACACCCTGTCCAAGAACAATTTCCGCACAGGGTTTTTCTGGAGCGCGGATTCCCGATTCCAAAGGGTCGATGAGTTTCTGCTCAACAAGGGACTGGATGTGATCCAGGACTACCGGGGACAGAAATGTGGCACCCCGACCTTCAAGCTCAGCTCCGAGCAGTGGAAGAACATGGACTACAACAGCGATCTTTGCACGGCGCAGTCGATCATCGACTGGATGAACAAGGACGCGGAAAAACCCTTCTTCGGCATAATGTTCACGGCGATGACCCACTATCCTTACATCACCGACAGCCCGATGTTTTCGAAGATGGTGCCTTCCTCCGATGGCAACGCGCTGGTCCACTACTCGGATGACCAGAAATTCAATGCCTATCTCAACGCCCTGAAGGTCGGCGATACGGCGCTTGGCGAGATCCTTGAATCGCTCAAGCAGTCCGGCAAGCTCGATTCGACCCTCGTGGTCATATTGGGCGATCATGGCGAGGCGTTCGGGGAGCATGGCGACTACATCCATGCCAGCGCGATCTACGAGGAAAACATCCACATCCCGCTCATCATGATCAACAAGTATCTGTTTCATGACGAGGTTGCGCACCCGGTCGGCGGCATCATCGATATCGCCCCGACGATCTTCGACATACTCGGGCTTCCGCTGCCGAAGCAGTGGCAGGGGCGCAGCCTGTTCAGCGAGCAACGGCCAAACAAGACCTTCTTCTTCAATCCCTGGGCCGGGTTCCTGTTCGGCTATCGCGAGAATGATCGAAAGGTCATCTTCAACGCTACCACCGGCAAGGTCGAGGAATACGACCTCAAGGCCGATTCCGGTGAACGAACCAACCTCTTCAAGGTCGATACCGGCGACCGAAACGCGCTGCTGCAGCCCATCGCCGGATGGGTGCAATCGCAGAGGCAGCGCGTGGCCGACCTGGTGGCCGCAGCGGCGAAAGACACAGGACGCTGCACCATCACCAGCCTGGAGGTCGACGCTGCCGGAATAAATCTCCAGGGCGCGCCTCGGTTCGACGTCCTGGTCGACGGAAAGACCGTCGCCGAGATCGACGTCCCGGGCAAGGAAAGCGCCGCATCGACGCCTCAAGCCGCCGTGGCGGAGCTCATGCAGGCGTCAACCGAGGCCCAGCCGTTCCACATCGATCTCAGCAGCGTGCCGAATCCGAAGACGATCGAGCTTCGCTATGTCAACGACCTGTGGGCCGGAGAGGGCAAGCCAGGCGATCGCAACCTGTTCATCAAGAGCATCAAGGTCAACGGTCAGCTGGTGCCAAACGCCAGGCTGCATGTCGACGAGCAGTCTCATGGCTACACCGACGACAACGGGACCGCCATGTACAGCAACGGCTCGCTATGGGTTAGCGGCCCCTTCGTCGAGGGATGTGTATGAAGCGCCGCGTGCCTTAAGCGGGTCGCTTCGTTTCCCCATTCCAGATGCGCGGCATTGGACGACGCCGGCGATGCGTCGAGAGCACCGTCGTCCTTGATCTACGGCCCGACAGATACTGTTAGCCATCCCGGTGATGCATGCCGCCCAAAAGCATGCCCTCGGGCTTGACCCGAGGGTGCGCAGCTTTTGGGATAAAGGCATGCATGAAGACAAAGACAAGCGCGTTGACGCGCTTTGGTTTCAAGCGCTGTCGTCGGGGCTCTCCACGATTTCCAGGCCCCAGCCGGTGAGCCGTATCAAAGGCTCGCTGAGAAGCCCTCACCCACCTCAGCGAGCCCACGTCCCGACACACTACCAGCTTTGCGAGCTGGTATTGCTTTCCGATGCATTTGACATGCCTGCGCAGTTGACCGGCGGCGCTTCGCCGTCGGCATCGGAATTGTGGACGCGGCGGCCGCCAGTCCGAAGAATGGGGCGGCCGTCCTGACGATCGTGTCGATGTCGGAAAGTTCCGGCATGAAATCAAGATGTTCGCGTGCGCTAGCCGGGTCGGCGTAGAGCTCTGCCGGGTCTCCCGGGCGCCGGGGCCTGAAGACCGCCGGAACCGATTTTGACGTCATCCGGGTGACCGCCTGGAGGATCTCCTTGATGGACACCCCGCGTCCGGTGCCGAGATTGACCGACAGGCTTTCGCCACCCGCTTCCAGATGTATGAGGGCTTTCAGATGCGCGCGCGCCAGATCGCTGACATGGATGTAGTCGCGCACGCAGGTGCCATCAGACGTGTCGTAGTCCGTGCCGAAAACCTCGATCTCGTCGATGATGCCGGATGCGGCCATGAGCACTCGCGGGATCAGGTGCGTTTCAGGCGAGTGCCACTCACCGAGCTCACCGTCGGGATCGGCGCCACAGGCGTTGAAATAGCGCAGGATCGCATATTTCATTCCGTAGGCGCAGGCATAGTCCCTGACGATCTGCTCGCCCATCAGCTTGGTCCGGCCATAGGGGCTGATTGGATTTTGCGCCGAGGTCTCGCGAATGGGCAGTGTTTCGGGCACGCCGTATGTCGCGCAGCTGCTTGAAAAGATGATGTTTTCGATCGAGTTCGCGCGCGCCGCATCAAGCACCGCGATGGTACCCGACACGTTGATCGAATAGTAGTCTGCGGGCTCATGAACGGACTCGCCGACATAGGCCAGCGCTGCAAAGTGGATTATCGCTTTCGGCTGATACGTCCTGATCGCCTGCTGCAGCGCCTTCCTGTCCCGAATATCGCCGACCACAAGCGGCCCCCAGGCAACGGATTTCTCGTTGCCGCGGCTCAGATCGTCGAAAACAACGGGCAGGTAGCCGGCGGCTGACAACTGCTTGCAGGTGTGGCTGCCGATGTAACCGGCCCCACCAGTCACCAGGATTGCCGGGCGGTTCATTTACATCGCAGCCCCTTTGACGGGCCGGCGCGCGTAGAGCAGGGCGTCAAAATACGCCGCGGTATGCGCAAGCCCCTGGCTCAGGCTGATTTTTGGCTCCCAACCGAGATTGTCCCTGGCGAAGGAGATGTCCGGCTTGCGCTGTTTGGGATCGTCGACGGGCAGCGGCCGATGCACGATCTTCGACCGCGAGTTCGTGTATTCGATCACCTGTGTCGCCAGCTCCATGATGGTGAATTCGGCAGGGTTGCCGAGATTGACCGGGTGCTGCGGCGCCCTCGGTGCATTCATCAGCCGGATGAAGCCTTCGATCAGGTCGTCGGCATAGCAGAATGAGCGTGTCTGCTGGCCGCTGCCGTAGACGGTCAGGTCGTCACCGTGCAAAGCCTGGACGATGAAGTTCGACACGACGCGGCCATCGTCTGGCTGCATGCGGCGGCCATAGGTGTTGAAAATCCGAGCGACGCGGATATCGAGGCCGAACATTCTCGAATAGTCGAAGAACAGCGTCTCGGCCGACCGCTTGCCCTCGTCATAGCAGGAACGCGGACCATGCGGGTTGACGTTGCCGAAGTAACCCTCCGGCTGCGGATGCACCAGGGGGTCGCCATAGACCTCGGACGTCGAAGCCTGAAATATCTTGGCATTGTTGCGCCGCGCGAGTTCCAGCAGGTTCAGCGAACCAATCACGCTTGTCTTGAACGTATGGATCGGATCTGCCTGGTAATGCGGCGGGGAGGCCGGGCAGGCGAGGTTGTAGATTTCATCGACCTGAAGATCCGAAGGCAATGCATCGACAATGTCGTGCTTGATGCACGTAAAGCGCGGATTGCGCAGGATGGCATTGAGATTGTATCTTTTGCCGGTGTGGAAATTGTCCAGCACGACAACGTCGTATCCATCCAGCAAAAGACGTTCGCACAGATGCGAACCCAGAAATCCTGCCCCACCGGCAACCAGGGCGCGGCCCCGATTGGTGTTGGCGCCCCTTCGGCGGTTCCCGGACTCGAGTTTCAGAACGTTGACAGTTCTACCCATATTCCACCCCATCGCCCTAACGCACTGAGCACGCTACCGCCCGGACCGGACATAGCGTTGCCCGGCCACGTCCTTGCGGACGTCGCAAACCCTCCGCTCCTGCGGAATCGTCACTCCTGATGTCTGTTGATTGCTTTCTGAGTTCGCTGGTCGACGCTATGCGGCTTATTGGCTGCCGTTCAGCATTCGATCACGCCCCGAAATCGCGGTTACGCGTCTGGTGCCACCATCGCCCATTGCTCGCCCAAATTGCACATCCCAACGTATTAAAAATATACCTGTGGAAAACATAGTCAACTAAATTAGCGAATCCTTAACCGTAATCGTTGGAGAGTGGTTAATCATGAGGTCGGCAGCGTCTGCCGCTGAAGTCCGAGGGTTGGTCGCGCAATTGTAAATATACCAATAGAAAATACGAATGTTTATGGGATTTTGCGATGGTAGAAGCCGGTGATATAGAAAAATAATCTTAGATTAGGAGTGAGATACGTCAGTCAAATATCAGTGAATGTCCTACATGATGCATATTATATTTAAAAATGCTCCAATTTTTAAAACACCGAAAACAGCGTAACACCGCGCTTCCTCCATAAATTCTTAGAAAACAATGCGATCGGCGCCCGAAACGGCTCGGGCTAAAAATGTTCGCGGCATTGCCAATGTAGGGGTTTAGGTTCACCCCATCGGTTGGAGAAGGCGCGTTCGTGCTCTTTATTGCTCGACCTATATCAAGATTATCCACATAAAAGTCAATGATTATAGGGAAATTTAACAGTACGGACGCGTAATTAATAGAATTTTGCGGCTGATTACAGTTGCGATAAAACTCATGTGACTGTGAAATTATGCATGAGGGTCGGTATCGAAGGCATTTCGGATTGAAATATGTGCCATCGTGCTTCTCGTGGACTTTTGGATTCGAAATCCATCGGGCACAATATGCCCCTCAATAGTCAAAGTCGTGGAACGGTCCTGGCCCCCATCCATTTATGTAGCAAATTTCTAATTTAGCGATTGCTTTTGAGCGCATAGGTAGAAATCCGTCAGTGTTGCGACGCAGCCATGACGCCGATGAGTTGGACGGCGGGTAACTCGCTTTGGCCGAATCCGCACAATCACTCCTTTGGTGATTATGCTTTGTCTTGGACAGACGAGGCCCGCGGCGCAGGGCCATCGCCTTTTGATCCCTAGAGCGCTATTGGCAAGCTGGTCGAACACTCGGGTGATCCTCAATGCGCTTTCTGTTTGTCCTGATCCTGCTTGCCGGCGCCGGCATCGGCATCGTCTATCCCTGGGCGATGAGCAATTTCTCCGGCCATGAGATCGGCACATGGCGGGTCTACGAGCAGGGCCGCTTCAAGCCGGTGACGGTGCCTCTGGCCGGGCGTGACGCGCCGGTGCGCGTGCTGGTCGATCTCACCGCAAAAGCCGAGCGCATTGTTTCGCAGCAGCGCACGGTGCTGACGCTGACCGCCGCGACAGGTGGCAAGACGGTGCTGGCCTCGACGCTGCAGTTCAACCATGCCGACAATCCGCGCCAGGTCAGCCCGCAACTGCCCGACAAGATTTTTCGCGACGAGGCCGGCGTGATCGCTGCCGTCAGCCCCGGCCCCTACATCTTCACCGTCGGTCCGGGCGACGCCGACGGCATCGAGATGCGGGCGGCGGATCTCGTGCTGCGCTCAGGTGCCGGCGCGATCGACAGCAGAGCCCGGCCGGTCGGCTTCTCGCTGATGGCCGCTGGCCTGATCGGGCTGTTGCTGGCCAGGCGCTTTCGTGGTGGCGGTGGTGGCCGGCCGGAAAATCCAAACTCGCAGCCGCCACCGCCGCGGTGGGGCAGGGGCGCCACTTGAATTACCGCCACGCCTATCACGCCGGAAATTTTGCCGATGTCGTCAAGCATGTCGTGCTGGTGCGGCTGCTCGATTATCTGAAGCAGAAGGACAAGGCGTTTCGCGTCATCGACACCCATGCCGGCATCGGCCGCTACGATTTGTCGTCGGTAGAAGCGCAGAAGACCGGCGAGTGGCAGGGCGGCATCGGAAGACTGATCGATGCCGCGCCCGGCGGTCCGGCGGCGACTCTTCTTGCGCCCTATCTCGATGCGGTGCGTTCGCTCAATCCCGAGGGCGGCGTCGAGAAATATCCCGGCTCGCCGCTGATCGCGCGCCACCTCATGCGCAAGCAGGACCGGCTGTCGGCGATCGAGCTGCACCCCAAGGACGTCACCAGGCTGAAGACGCTGTTCGCCGGCGATTTCCAGACCCGGGTGATCGAACTCGACGGCTGGCTGGCGCTCGGCGCGCATCTGCCGCCCAAGGAAAAGCGCGGCCTGGTGCTCATCGATCCGCCGTTCGAGGAGGAGGGCGAGTTCGAGCGCCTCGTCGACGGGCTGCAAAGAGCGCACAAACGCTGGCCGGGCGGCATCTATGCGCTGTGGTACCCGATCAAGGACCGCAAGGCGGTCATTGCCTTCAGGAAGGCGCTGAAGCAATCCGGCATCCCGAAGCTGCTCGACATCGAATTCGAGATCAGGCCGGCCTCGCGAGAGCCTAGCCTTGATGGCAGCGGCATGCTGGTGGTCAACCCGCCATTCACGCTGGAGGGTGAATTGCGAACCGTGCTGCCGGCCTTGCACAAATTGCTGGCCGTGGAAAAGCCGGCGCATTGGTCGCTGGAGTGGCTGGCCGGCGAGTAGCCACACAAGCGCCGGTTTTCACGCGCTGGCCGCTTTGACGGCTGGCGATGCCCGCGGCGACGACGCAAAGTCGCTAAAGATTTCGACAGCCGGGTGCCAACCGCAAATGCTCCGCAGAGCCAGGAAAGCTGCAGCCTCTTCGCTTTGAGCGAAGGCTGGCGGCAGGCGCGAAAAAGCCCGCCTTCCTGAGGGGTCGGGAAGGCGGGCTCTTTAACGACCCAAGTCTTTGGGTTCTCGGATCTGGACATCAACGCGCCGAAGCCATTCCGGTTCCATGCCGGAGGCGCGGGCCTGCCAAAAGCAATTGCGAACTGGAAACCATCATCAGTGCAACCGCTTGACCGCGCGTGAGCGAATCCGCACAGTGGACGCAATCGACCACAAGAGGCTGCCATGACTCGCTTCGCCAGATCCGCTCTTGCCGCACTCATCGCCCTTTGCACGCCGCTCGGTACCTCGCTTGGGCTCACCCAGGCGGTGCAGGCGGCGGACCTCGGCGTCTATTCCGACGATGACGACAGTGTCTGCGGCCAGGCCTGGGTGCTGAACAAGATCACGAGCCGCTTCTCCTACCAGGTGCATCACGTGCCGCATCTGCCCGATGTCGCGATCACCGATTTCCGCCGCATCCACCAGCATCGCTATCTGCCGGCCAACGACACCTGGCCGATCGGCCGCCGCTATTGCGGCGCCACCGTCAGCCTCTCCGACGGCCGCGCCCGCACCATCTGGTACCTGATCGAGGAAGGCCAGGGCTTTGCCTCGATCGGCGACAATGTCGAGTTCTGCGTCTCGGGCTTCGACCGCTGGATGGTCTACAACGGCCGCTGCCGCGTCCTGCGCTGACGCAGTCTTCCAACCACGAAATTTTCGTGCTGTTGCTCGGCAAGATGCCAACGCCGCCCCGGCGCTGCTGGTGACTGCGCTTGTTTGCGACAAGATCGACCCCGATAGACCGCCGTCTCACCGCTGCGTGGTTCTGTGCCGTTCGGCAAGGTAAGCGCAGATCAGTTCGACCAGCTGCTGTTGCAACTCGGGTGAGTCCAGCATGTCCCGTCGCGCTGCGTTGTGGATAACGCCCTCGACTGCGGAGGACAGCACGCGCGCGACGGTTTCAACATCGGCGTTCTTTCTCGGCTTGCGATAGACGGCGACGGCCGCTGCATAGTGACTGAGATAGCGCGACTGGAACGACGCATGGGCGGCCCTTGAGCCGCGGTCGCCCGGCGCCTCGTCAAGCAGCACCTGGTGCAATGTCGGGTGGATGCTGTGCGCCGCGATCATGCCACGTACCAGCTGCTGCGCGAATCTCTTGAGCGGCTTGTCCCCTTCGGCCGCCTCGGCAATGACCGACAGCACTTGATCGAAGTGACGGCGCCGGATTGCCTCGACCAAAGAAAGCTTGTCGGGGAAATACTGGTAGAGTGAGCCGATGCTGGCGCCGGCCGCCTCGGCCACCTTGTTGGTGGTGAAGCCGGCCCATCCGAGATCGCTCAGAACGTGAGCACCCGCCTCAATGATCGCCTCGACGGTCGCTCTGGAGCGCGCCTGGCGCGGCTCCTTGCGCATGCGCACGCGCGGCTTTGCAATGCGAGTAGACATGTCCGCTCCATCCCGCGAGAATATGGACAAGATACTCACATTCTCCGCAAAGGGATACCGATCATGAGTGCCCTGGTTTTGCTTCGCAGTCTCTTCGCCTATCAGACGTGGGCCAATGACGAGTTGCTGGAGAAGCTTGCGAAACTGGATCCGCATGCGCACGCCAAGGAGCGCCACGTCGCGACACGGCTTCTCAATCACAGCCACGTGGTGTCAAAAATATTCGCGGCGCATCTCACAGGCGCGCGCCACGGCTACAGCGCCGACAACACAGAGGAAACGCCGGCGCTCGACGCGCTGCGCACCGATGTCGCAGCGATGGATTGCTGGTACCTGGACTATCTTGAAGCCGTGTCGCCACGCCAATTGTCCGAATCCGTGCCGTTCATTTTCACCAATGAAGACAAGGGCTTGATGTCACGCCAGGAAATGCTGACCCATGTCGTTCTGCACGGCGGCTATCATCGCGGCGAGATCGGCCGCATCCTGGTTGGGCTTTCCCTCTCGCCGCCATGGGACACCTTCGCCGTCCATCTCCATCGGGCCGAGCCGGAGCGCCGGCTGCAAACGGTACGCGAGCCGCTCGGCGTCTGATCTCCAAGGAATATGAGCTCAAAGCTCACCTTCATCGTATGCCTCAAGATGATGCAACGACACGCCTGTCGTGTTGCTTTCGTCTTCGCGCTTGTTCGTCGCGACTGGACAAGACGAAGCGTGCGATCCGGCAACTCTTCATGATCTTTGCGAGCGGCTGCCGGTGTCTGCGGTCGACGCCGCTCGAAAAAATCCTGAGCGTGTCGACAAGATCAACCAAGATAGAGTGCGAAGAATTTCCGCCGCAGACTTCGTTGCGCGATCAAAGATTCAGCACGATCGCTTTGCGGTCGTAACCGAAACTTAATCTGCTAAAATCACTGTAATGCTTCGCTGGCTAGACACGCGCGAGTCAGATATGCATTGACGCGCCGGGTCATTAACGGCCATCGGCACAACTAAAGGGGCATCGCATGGCTAAGCAGTTATCCAAAGCGCCGGCGTCCAAGGCACCGGCAAAGAAAGCACCTGTAAAAGCAGTAGCGGCGAAGGCTGCGACTGCAGTGAAGAAAGCAGCGCCCGCTGCCAAGCCGAAGGCCGCGGCGGCCAAGGCAAAAGCAGCACCGGCCAAGAAGCCGGCTGCAAAGGCTGCGGCAAAACCTGCAGTGAAGAAGGCAGCACCGGCCAAGAAGCCGGCTGCGAAGGCTGCACCGGCAAAGAAGCCGGCTGCGAAGGCAGCGGCGAAACCAGCAGCGAAGAAAGCAGCACCTGCCAAGAAGCCGGCCGCGAAGGCTGCACCGGCAAAGGCAGCGGCAGCGAAGTCTTCGGCACCGGTGAAGAAAGCAGCGCCGGCGGCCAAGAAGGCAGCGCCCGCGAAGGCCGGCAAGAAGTAAGCGCGTTTCTTCCCTCGCCGGGGGACAGTGCCAAGCAGTCAAGGGCGGTGCCGGACAGGCGCTCCGCTCGCTGGTCGGCTTGGTATTCGGAAGGCGAGAACAGAGGCGGACGGAGGATATCTTTTCGCAGCTCCCAGGACTTCGCCGTCAGGCGAAGTCCGGTGGGGTTTTTTTTGTTTTCGCTGCAATGCCGAGGCCTGTCCGGTCCTAAAAAAACATCGCCAATTTCTGGCGGCTGGGTTTTTCGCTTCTGGCCATTGCTCGGCTGTGCCTGATCGGTCAACACTGCCCCATCGGCAAACAGGAACCCGACCATGCCTAAGCTGCTCTACGCGTCGTCCTCTCCCTACAGTTCCAAAGTACGCATGGCGGCAGCCTATGCCGGCATCGCCATCGATCTCGTGCCGCTCAGGACCGAGGACAAGCCAGCCGAACTGATGGCCGCCAATCCGCTCGGCAAGATTCCGGTGCTGGTGCTCGAGGACGGCCGCTCGATCCACGACAGCCGTGCCATCACCCAGCATCTCAACCGTGTGTCGAAGAGTGCGCTGTTTCCGCGCAATGCCGACAAGCGCCTTGAGGCGGAGGTGCTGGAGGCGCTGGCCGACGGCATCTGCGATTGCGCGCTGTCGATGGTCTATGAGCGGCGCGTGCGTCCGGAAGATGTGGTCTACCAGCCCTGGCTGGACAAGCAGTGGTCGAAGATTACGGCGGCCCTTGATCTGCTCAACGCCAATCCGCCGAAACTGCCCAAGAAGATCACCGCCGGCCAGATGGCGCTGCGCGCCTGCCTTGGCTATCTATCGCTGCGCTTTGCCGGAAAATGGGAAAAGGGCCGCGGCCGGCTGACACGCTGGGCGGCGCGCTTCGACGAGAAGTTTCCGGAGCTGAAGCCGGCGGTACCGGCGTAGTCACTCCTCCTTCTCCCACAAGAACGGGAGAAGGCGCTGCCGCAGGCTACACTCTCACTTCCTTGTTGATCCCCCGCCTGCTTCCGTGCTTGCCTGACGCCACGCAAATCGCACACAGGTGGCGAACATGCCGAAATCAGCCAGCACAGCGGACCCCATGGTCGAGCGCCTGCGTGCCGCCCTTGGCCAGCGCGCCTTCACCGAACAGAAGATGTTCGGCGGCACCTGCTTCATGTTCAACGGCAACATGCTGATCGGCACCTCGAAGCGCGGACTGCTGGTGCGTGTCGGCAAGGCGGCGCATGAGGCGGCCGTCGCGCGTCCGCACGCCCGCCCGATGGAGATGGGCGGACGGGCGATGGAAGGCTATGTCCATGTCGCGCCGGAGGGCACCGCGACCGAAGCCGATCTCGCCGGCTGGCTTGATCGCGCGTTGGCTTTCGTCGAGACGCTGCCGCCGAAATCGAAACCCACCAAGGTCGCAAAGCGACGCGCTTGAGGCGATCGCGCTGGCTATCCTGCGCCGGTCGATGTTGCAGCCCGGCTCTGAGGCGCAGCCGGCGGGAGGTCGCAATGGCATTTCTAACCGGACATTGTATGTGCTGGGCAGTCGCCTGGACATATTCCGGGCAACTCACACGCAACCTGGTCTGTCACTGCGCCGATTGCCAGCGCGCCACGTCCGCCCCTTTCACGGCCTTCCTGGGGATGAGGCCGGAGCATCTGACCTGGACAGGGGACATCGTGCATTACGAGAGCAGCCCCAACACATTTCGCGGTTTCTGCCCGTCCTGCGGCTCAAGGCTCTATTTCCGCTCCGACAGATGGCCCACCGAGATTCATGTTCACGCCGCCACGATGAGCAGCCCGGGCGAGTATCGGCCGGATGCGCAGGTCTTCATGCCGTCGAAGGTGGGATGGCTCGACCAGCTGCCGTCGATTGCGACCCATGACGGTTTCCAGCAAAAGCCGTCGATCCACCCAGACAGCTTGTGACCCCGGATGATGTCGCGACATGCAGGAAACCGGCCACAAAAAAAGCCGGGCGCGAGGCCCGGCTTTTTCGTGTCGTGGCTAGAACGACTTAGAACTTCATACCGACGCCGAAGGTGACGCGGTTGTCGGTCGACTTTACGTTGCCGATAGCGCCGAAGTCCTTGTCGCCGTAATCGGTGTAGCGATACTCGACACGGCCGAACACATTGTCGGTGATCTTGATGTCGGTACCAACACCGGCCGTCCAGCCAAGCATGGTGTTGCTCTCGCTGACGCCGGCGCCTTCGATCTTCTGGTTCTTTAGGGCACCGCCACCGGTGCCGTAGACCAGGATTTCCGGGGTCACGGCATAACCGAGACGGGCGCGCAGCGAGCCTTCGACGCCGCCCTTGGCTTCAAGGCCGCCACTGTCGCCCTTGACGCCGTTGTAGCCGATATCGGCTTCCGCACCGTAGACGAAGTTCTCCTGCTGCCACTGGTAGCCACCAAAGACACCGCCGACGAAACCCTTGGTACCGATATCGGGGCCGCCATCGACATCGGCATGGCCAGCGAAGCCATAGCCAACGTTGAGACCGGCATAGGGGCCGGCCCAGGAGGCGACTGGAAGCTCCGCGATCGGAGCGGGTGCCGGCGGCTCTTCCGAAACGACGTCCGCGGCATAGGCAGTTCCACTGAGGGCGAAGAGCCCGAGCGCTACCGCAAGTGGTCGCGCAAATTTAAGATTGGCTTGCATTGTTCTTTACTCCTTAAGCCACAGGACACAGGCTTGTTTGTCATGAGCGCCATCGACCCGTCCGGGGGGTGAAACGGATCTGGCGTTCAACAGTTCCAAATGTCGTGTCAAAATGCGGCTGAAGCGAACCTGAACTTGGGTCATTCCCCGGCACGAATGAGGCTGAACCTTGACGTTGCATCTTCGCAACAGCGAGATGTCAGCAAGCTTGTCATGCTGCGCTGCACACGGCTTGGTGCAAGGGGTCCAGCGCCCTATATTGCGGTTCGGCCCATCCCGAGTCTTGGCAGGCTCGGAGAGCCGATAGGGCCGTTCGCCACAATCCCGCCCCAGGTGGAAACGGCATTTAACCCCTGGCGGGCCATATTTGCCGGCGCACCGGAATCGAGACCGCAATTTGAGGATTGACAGATGAATGAAGCGGCCGGGACCGCACTGGTAACGGGCGGCGCCAAGCGGATCGGCAAGGCGATCGTCGAAGACCTTGCCGCGCATGGTTTTGCCGTCGCCGTCCACGCCAACAATTCGCTGACCGAGGCCGACGCTCTAGCCGCCCGCATCAGGGAGGCCGGCGGCCGCGCTGCCGCACTTGCCGCCGACCTCACTGATATGGACGCCGTCGCCGATCTGGTCGGCCGCGCCGGGGCAGCACTCGGCCCGGTCACGCTTTTGGTCAACAACGCCTCGCTGTTCGTCGACGACAGTGTTCAGGATTTCGACTGGCAGGCCTGGGATCGCCACTTCGCCGTCCATATCAAGGCGCCGGCGCTGCTGGCGCAGGCCTTCGCCCGCGCCCTGCCGGAGGGGCAGGAGGGGCTGATCGTCAACATCATCGACCAGCGAGTCTGGCGGCTGACCCCGCGCTATTTCTCCTACGCGCTGTCGAAGTCGACGCTGTGGACGGCGACGCAGATGATGGCGCAGGCGCTGGGTCCGCGCATCCGCGTCAACGCCATTGGCCCCGGCCCGACCTTGAAGAACACCCGCCAGGACGACGACGATTTTGCCGCGCAGGTCGATGGCCTGATCCTGAAACGTGCGCCGGACCTGTCGGAATTCGGCGCCACCATCCGCTATTTGTGGGCGGCCCGCTCGGTCACCGGCCAGATGATCGCGCTCGATGGCGGCCAGCATCTTGCGTGGCAGACGCCGGATGTGACAGGCATGACGGAATGAGTCCCGTAGAGCAGAAACACAAGCGCGGCGGCGGCGCCGACGACCTGCCCCCCGAAATCGACCTCGAGGACGAGGCGGCGGAAGAGATCGTCACGCCGGCCGGCCCGGACGTCGCCTTCACGGCAATAGACTGGACGCCGCATGCCGGTGACGCCGACGGCATGGTCGGCGCCGAGGTCATCCAGACGCTGGTCAAGCGGCTGCCCAACGCACCCGGCGTCTACCGCATGATGAACGCTGCCGGCGACGTGCTCTATGTCGGCAAGGCGCGCAGCCTGAAGAAGCGCGTGACCAATTACGCGCAAGGCCGGTTCCACACCAGCCGTATCGGCCGCATGGTGCGCGAGACCTCGACGATGGAATTCGTCGTCACCCGCACAGAGATCGAAGCGCTGCTGCTCGAAGCCAATCTTATCAAGCGCTTGCGGCCAAGATTCAATGTACTGATGCGGGACGACAAGTCGTTCCCCTATATCCTTTTGACCGGCGATCATGTCTCGCCCGGCATTTATAAGCATCGCGGCGCGCGCTCGCGCAAGGGCGACTATTTCGGCCCCTTCGCCTCGGCCGGCGCCGTCGGCCGCACCATCAATTCGTTGCAGCGCGCCTTCCTCTTGAGGAGCTGCACCAACTCCTTCTACGAGAACCGCACGCGGCCGTGCCTGCTCTATCAGATCAAGCGCTGCGCCGGTCCGTGCACCGGTGAGATCTCGCACAGCGACTATGCCGAGCTGGTCGGCGAGGCCAAGGATTTTCTGTCGGGCCGCAGCCAGAAGGTGAAGACGGAAATCTCATCCGCCATGCAGCTGGCCTCGGAAAGCCTCGATTTCGAACGCGCCGCCATCTATCGCGACCGGCTGGCGGCATTGTCGCATGTGCAGAGCCACCAGGGCATCAACCCGGCGACCGTCGACGAGGCCGATGTCTTTGCCATTCATCAGGAAGGCGGCCAGGTCTGCATCCAGGTGTTCTTCTTCCGCACCGGCCAGAACTGGGGTAACCGCGCTTACTTCCCCAAGGCCGATCCGGCGCTGGAGGCGGCGGAAGTGCTGGGCTCGTTCCTGGCCCAGTTCTATGACGACAAGCCGACGCCGCGCGCCATCCTGTTGTCGCATGGAGTCGAGGATCAGGAGCTTTTGGCCGAGGCGCTCTCCACCCGGGCCGGCCGCAAGGTGGCGATCTCGGTGCCGCAGCGCGGCGAGAAGAAGGATCTGACCGACAACGCGCTGCAGAATGCCCGCGAGGCGCTTGGCCGCCGGCTGGCCGAAACCTCGACGCAAGGGCGGCTGCTCGCCGGCTTTGCCGAGACCTTCGGCCTGGCAAAGCCGCCGGTGCGCATCGAGGTCTACGACAACTCGCACATTATGGGCACCAATGCGGTCGGCGCCATGGTTGTGGCCGGGCCGGAAGGTTTCGTGAAGAACCAGTACCGGAAGTTCAACATCCGCTCGACCGAGATCACCCCGGGCGACGATTTCGGCATGATGCGCGAGGTGATGGAGCGGCGCTTTTCGCGACTGCTGAAGGAACATGGCGATGTTGCGCCCGACGCTGCGGTTGCGGCGGAAGCAGGCGACGACATTGAAGACGACATTTCCGGCAGTTTCCCGGCCTGGCCCGACGTTATCCTGATCGATGGCGGCCAGGGCCAGATGTCGGCGGTGCGCAAAATCCTCGCCGATCTCGGCATCGAGGACCGCGTAGTGGCGATCGGCATTGCCAAGGGCCAGGACCGCGATGCCGGCCGCGAGCGCTTCTTCGTCCGGGGCAGGGACTCGTTCTCGCTCCCGGTGCGTGATCCCGTGCTCTATTTCGTCCAGCGGCTGCGCGACGAGGTCCACCGCTTTGCCATCGGCTCGCACCGGGCGCGGCGCAAGAAGGAGATGGTCAAGAGCCCGCTCGACGAGATCAGCGGCATCGGTCCCGGCCGCAAGCGCGCGCTGCTGTTGCATTTCGGCACCGCCAAGGCGGTCAGCCGCGCCGCGATGGAGGATCTGATGGTGGTCGACGGCATTTCCGAGCAGGTGGCCAAGCTGGTCTACAATCATTTTCATGAAAGTTGATGGCTTTAGGCGGTATATTCAGCTGGCTAGTCGAATCTGGCCTGTTGACCCCCCACATTCGCTTCTGATTTGAGTACGCAGGAAGAAAGAGTCCCCCCGCACATGGCCAAGCGCGCGTTCAACCTGCCCAACATGCTCACCTACGCCCGCATCATCGCGGTGCCGCTGGTCGTGCTGTGCTTTTTTCTCGAAGGGCATCTGAAGTCGAGCGACTTTGCCCGCTGGTCGGCGTTGATCATCTTCCTGCTGGCCTCGATCACCGATTATCTCGATGGTTATCTGGCGCGCGCCTGGCAGCAGACCTCGAACATCGGCAAGATGCTCGACCCGATCGCCGACAAACTGCTGGTCGCCACATGCCTGTTGCTGCTGGCGGCCGACACCGACCGCCATGCCGGCATCGCCGGCTGGTCGCTGTGGGCGGCGATCATCATTCTGTGCCGCGAAATCCTGGTTTCGGGCCTGCGCGAATATCTGGCGGCATTGAAGGTCTCGGTGCCGGTGACGCAGCTGGCAAAATGGAAGACCGCCATCCAGATGGTCGCCATCGCCTTCCTGCTGGCCGGACCGGCCGGCGACAAGATTTTCCCGCTGACCACCCAGACCGGTCTGGTGCTGCTGTGGATCGCGGCTCTGGTCACGCTCTACACCGGATATGATTACTTCCGTGCCGGCCTCAAGCACATCATGGACGAGTGAGATGACGAAGCTCATCTATTTCGCCTGGGTGCGCGAGCGGATCGGCAAGCCGGAAGAGGATGTCGACCTGCCCGCCGGCATCGAGACGGTCGCCGACCTGTTGCGCTGGCTGAAATCGCGGGGCGAGGAATACGAGCACGCACTGCAGTATCCCGATGTGATCCGTGTCGCCATCAACCAGGAACATGTCGAGCACCGCGAAAAGATATCAGGCGCGCGCGAGATCGCATTGTTCCCGCCGATGACCGGTGGCTGACATGCCATCCCCGGTGGTGCCTGTCGTGCGCATCCAGGCGCAGGATTTCGACATCGCCGCCGAGATCGCCAGGCTGACCGCCGGCCGCGCCGATATCGGCGCCGTGGTAACTTTTTCGGGCCTCTGCCGCGACGAGCAGGGCGCGCTGTCTGCACTCGAACTCGAACACTATCCCGGCATGGCCGAGGCCGAAATCACCCGCATCGCCGCGGAAGCGATTGAGCGTTGGCCGCTGCAGGGGCTCACCGCCATCCATCGCCACGGCAAGATAGCGCCCGGCGAAAACATCGTGCTGGTGGTGGCCGCTTCGGCGCACCGGCAGGCGGCATTCGAAGCGGCAAATTTCCTGATGGATTATTTGAAATCGCGCGCACCGTTCTGGAAGAAGGAACATCGTGCCGACGGCTCCGAAGGCGCCTGGGTCGACGCCAAGGAAACCGACGACAAGGCGGCGCGCCGCTGGAAACAGCCGCCGTCCGAATAATATCGCGCCGCAGTCATGCATTGACCGCAATCCTTTGGCCAAATCTCGTTCGGCCCAAATCAGATTTGGCAAGGGGAGCAAGGTCATGCTGGACAGGATTGCCGAGTTCTTCATATTCGGCTTCGTGCCTCTGGTCGTCGGCGTGCTTGCAGTGCCGGATCTGTCGGCCGCTGCCGAGAAGACCCTGAAGGGCGAGGTGACGTATCGCGAACGCATCGCGCTGCCGCCCAATGCCGTGCTGTCCGTGCAGCTTGCCGATATGTCGCTGGCTGATGCGCCGGCTGTGGTCATCGGCGAGCGCAAGGTGACGCAGGCCGGGCAGGTGCCGATCAAGTTCGAGATCAGCTTCGACCCGGCAGTGATCCGGCCTGAGATGACCTATGCGCTGCAGGCGCGCATCACCGCCGACGACAGGCTGATGTTCATCACCGATGTCAGCTATCAGGTCGACCCGCTGAGCGATGCGCCGCAGGCCATCGTGTTGAAAATGGTCGCGCCTCGCGACACGGCGACGGCGGTGATCGGGCAGAGCTGGCTGGTCGAATATATTGACGGCATCGGCGTCATCGCCGAGCCGCAGGCGACGTTCAGGATCAGCGAGGCCGGCAAGGCCGGCGGCAGCGGCCCGTGCAATGTCTATTTCGCCACCGCCAAAGTCGATGGTTCGACCATCGCCATCAGCGACATCGGCTCGACCTTCAAGGCCTGTGCGCCGGAGATCATGGCCGAGGAAAAGGCGCTGTTCGAGGCGCTCGCCAAGGCCGCGTCATACCATGTCGACGACGGCAAATTGACCATCGCCGACAAGGACGGCCGCGATATCTTGCGCTTCAACGCAGCGAGCTAGGATGTGCTGATCTTCAGGTGATGCCGGCCTGCCGGTTTCCGGAAGACACTCAAGTCGTCGTTTTTTCGAACACCGCGCTGTAGTGATAAGGCGGCACGTCGACCAGTTCGGCAAACTTGAGGCCGCCCGCTTCGACGGCCGCGATGGTCTGTTGCGGGGATAGTCTCAACTCGGTCCTCGGTCCGCGCGGCTCGCCCAGCACCACAGTTTTCTCGCGCGGCCGCTGGTGCCAGTTGACGATGGCGAAACGGCCGGCCGGGCCAAGCACCGCGCGCACTGCGCGCGCCAGCCGTGGCCGATCCGGAACGCCATGAAAGGCGTTGGCGAGGAAGACGAAGTCGGCGGGGCGAGGCGCCAGCCGGGCAAGCTCATAGGCATCGCCGGCGATGAAATCGCAATTCGTCGCGCCGCTATCGGCCAGCCGGCGCCGGGCGGCTCCGAGCAGATCGGCATCGATGTCGACGGCGATGACATGACGAGCCACCCTGGCGATCGGCAGCGTGAACCAACCGTCGCCACAGCAGAGGTCGACTACGACCATGCCCGGCTTGATCCCCGTTGCCGCGAGCACGCCCGCCGGGTCGGGCCATAGCGCTTCCCACCAGCCGCTGTTTGGCATCTCGGTGCCCTGGAAGAAGCCGGGAATGGTGCTGGTCATGCTCGGCTCGGCTCCACTATCGGCAATGCCCTGACCCTAACCTTAGCGCACCTGTAGCCGGCCGAGGAGCCCGTAGGCTACCCGCCAACGAAAGGCCGGCGTTGCGCCGGCCTTTGTTGATCAGATGTGGAACCTGTCGGCTCAGCCGACGATCTCGGTGTCCGAGAACCAGTATTTGATCTCTTCGGCGGCGGTCTCCGGCGCGTCCGAGCCGTGCACGGAATTTTCGCCGATCGACAGCGCATGCACCTTGCGGATGGTGCCTTCGGCGGCGTTGGCCGGGTTGGTGGCGCCCATCACTTCGCGGTTGCGGGCAATGGCGTTCTCGCCTTCCAGCACCTGGACGATGGTCGGCGCCGACGACATGAACTCTACCAGCTCGCCGAAGAACGGACGATCTTTGTGGACGGCATAAAAACCTTCGGCTTCGCGGCGGCTCATCCACACCCGGCGTGAGGCGATGACGCGCAGGCCGGCCGCTTCCAGCATCTGGGTGATGGCGCCGGTGAGATTGCGCCGGGTCGCGTCCGGCTTGATCATGGAAAAGGTGCGTTCGAGCGCCATGGGGTCGTCCTTGTTCAAGAGAATGGAATTGAGGGTGGCGGGCTCTATACAAGCCGCCCGGCCCATTGCCAAGTGGAGCATGTGACGCGGGTCAGCGCGTAATCACCATCGAGGGCCGTCGGAACTCCCAGCCTTCCCGCTCCAGTGTCGGCGTGATGTGCTCCTCCGAGGGATAACCGACGCAGAAATAGCCGATCAGCGTCCATTGCGGCGGCGCGTCGAGGATCGTCGCCATCTCGACCGGGTCGAGAATCGACACCCAACCCATGCCTATGCCTTCGGCGCGCGCCGCCAGCCACAGCGTATGGACCGCCATCACCACCGAATATTCGATGGTCGCCGGCATCGTCAGGCGGCCGAGCCCATGCCCTTGTTCCGTTGTGCGGTCGGCGAAAACCGCAAACTGACAAGGCGCCTCGTTCAGGCCGGCGAGTTTGAGCCGGGCATACAGAGCGGCGCGCTCGCCGCAGAACGATGATAGCGCTTCCGCATTGCAGCGTTCAAAGCACGCTTTGACGGCGTCACGGCAATTGGCACTCTCGACCACGACAAACCGCCAGGGCTGGCTGAGCCCGACGGACGGCGCGATGCTCGCAAGGTCGAGCAGCCGCTCCAGCGCCCCTTCGGGCAGCGGCGTCGGCCTGAATCGCCTGACATCCCGGCGCCACCGGAAGAGGTTGATGAGCTCCGCGCGAAAATCGTCGCGGAATTCCGGGCCTGACGTCATGGCGTCGCGCTGCCTTGTTTCGATTGCCCGGTCACGGGATTTTTTTGTCTTCTTTGCCCCGGATCAGGGCGATGGTGAGGCGTTTGAAACGACGCTTGTGCATCCACATTGTCGCATTTCGTTGGCGATTGGCGAAAACCTGCGAGATCCGCGTGCCGTCCTAGGCGGCGGCAGCCACCTTGCGGCCGAGCCTGCCGTGCAAGTCGAGGCAGCGTTCGAACCACTGTGCCACGACATCGCCGTCGTCGAGTAACCGGTAGGGCGTCGCGATCCGCGCCCATTGCAGCGCACCGAAGACGATGTAGTCGGCAAACAGCGGTGATGGACCGCCGATGAATGGCTGATAGGTAAGCATCGAGCGCAGCGGCTCCAGCGAAGTCCGAAAAGCCCCAAGTCCGGCGTCGCGGGCGGCCATCACCTCTTCCAGCCGCTTGCCGAAGCGCTGCTCGCGATTCTGCCGGAAATAGGCGGCATTCGCCTCGTCCTGCATGGCGTGAAGATCCATGATCGCGGCGGTGGTGACATAGGGATGGATGGTCAGCTGCGACCAGCGCTCGATGAAGCGCGCCGCAGCCTTGCCGCCGTCGCCGCAAAACAATGTCGGCCGTTCAGGATAGGTCTCCTCGAGATAGAGCGCGATGGCGAAGGAATCGGCGACCACATGATCGCCGTCGCGGATCACCGGAACGAGCTTCGAGACGCCGCCTTCGACGGCAGGCACTTCGAGAAAGCGCGTCGGCACGCTGGAGATGTCGAGCCCCTTGTGGGCGAGCGCCATCGCCGCCTTCCAGCAATGCGGGCTGAAGGGACGCGCGGCATCGCGTCCAACGAGTTCATAGAGCAGAATGGTCATTGGCGTGGTCGCCCCTCGGGTTTAGGTAGGCTCGGGATTCGATGCGAGGCTGGTGAAAAGATGAAACAGCATTTCATGATGTTTGCGGCCTACAATCAATGGGCCAATGGCCGCATCTACGATGCCGCCGGCGACCTCAACGACGAAGAATTCAACCGCAATGTCGGCGCCTTCTTCAGCTCGATGATGGGCACGCTCAATCATCTGCTCACCGCCGACCGCATCTGGATGAAACGCTTCACTGGCGAAGGCGACGCACCGGCCAGCCTCGACGCGATCATGCACCGCGCCTTGCCCGTATTGCGGATGGCGAGGGAGTCCGAAGACAGGCGGATCATCGACTGGGTCGTTGGCCTCAGTGACAAGGCGCTGTCCGGCCGCTTCACCTACATGACCGTCTCAGACATGCGCACCGTCTCGCAGCGGCTGGCGCCGGCGCTGGCTCACGTCTTCAACCATCAGACCCATCATCGTGGCCAGGCGCACGCGATCCTGACGATCCTGGGCCGCCCTTCGGTGCCGCTCGACCTGATGCTGTTCCAGCGCACCGAAGAAGGGCGCGTCTACGCCTGACGTTGGTATACGCGCCGCTGCCATCCTGAATTCCACAAGAGAGCAGCCGCTGGCATTGGCGCCTGTCTCTCCGGCCTGGCGGCAGCTGGTTTTCTCTCAAACGCCTGACCATGCGGCTCCGGCTTCGCCAAGGGGCGGCAACCAGTGGGCGCAAGGGCGTCCTCACCCCGCACATTTGGTTTTCGCAAGTATCTGGACCCGGTCGTCGGCATTTCGGACAGGTTCGTGGGCCTGTTTGGCCGGATATTCTTCCCGAGCGCCGAACAGCGGCCCGCAGTGCCCGATTTAACGTGCAGTTTTTGTTGTAGGATTCGATAAAATTTAAATCTTTAAGAAAAATCATATTTTTTTTTAGAACAACTATGAAACAGTTGAGAACTAAGTTCGATAGGTCAAAATAAAATTAAGAAACTTAAAGGACTTCCCGTACGTATCATAAGGTGCACAAGCAAAGAGGCGGGGCTTGATTCCAGTCTGTTGCAGTGCAGCAAATAGAAGGACAACACAGGAGAGTGTCATGGTAGATATCACCAAGAAAATCGCTAGAACACTGGCGCATGGTGCGATTATCGTTATTCTTGCCGTGCCTGCCAACGCCCAAAGTATTGGCATTGGTGGCGTCGGCAGCGCTTCCGTTGGCAATAGCGGAGCCAGCGCGAATGTGGGCGGCGCCAACGGTGCCAACGCCAGTGTGTCGTTGGGTGGTAGCCGCACCAGTGCCAACGCTTCGATCGGCGGCGCTGGCGGCGCAGATGCGAACGCCACCATTGGTGGCGGCGGTGCCACGGCATCCATCGGCACAAACGGCACCACTGCCAACGTAACCATTGGTACCAACAATGGCGTCAATGTCGGCGTCGGCGTCGGTATCGGCGGAACACCCGGCACTCCTGGGACTCCCGGTGGTCTCCCCGGCGTCGTCGCCGACATGTCCAGCACCGAGATCGCACGCATGAAGAAGCGCTGCGTCGACGTGCTCGCCAGCGAAGGCACCTATGATCGCGACCTGCGCCAGCTCTGCCTGCTGATCTCGCGCCGCTAGCGCATGAAGGTGCTGCACCCGGCGCGTCCAGAGCGGACGCGCCGCACTGTAGGGCCGGTTAACTCCGGCAGAAGTGTCGAACCAGCCGGGAGGCTTCGACGGCACACTCCTGGCCTCCGGCCAGTCGGAAAGCCCGCCACCCAGGTGGCGGGCTTTTTGCTGCAGGCGCGGGCTGCGCAGGCGCATCCCTACCCTTTGACGCGCGGTTAACCACATTCGAGTTGGAAGCAGGGCCTTAGGACTTCGTTTGCCTTGCCGCTGCAAAATGGCTGACGTAGCGGGAGTAACGGCATGCGGATCGATTTGTCCCCAACGAGCTGGGGCAGGGTCATAGCTGTATCCATCGCCGGCACGGCGGTTTGCATTGCCGCGGCCTTCTTCGTCGACTCCTTCAATTTTCCGTCTTTGTCGCCTGAGGCGTTGCGCTGGGCAAAGCTGACCGATTTGCTGCTGCCGCTGGTGCTGGGGGGATCGTTCTTCTTTTTCCTGATGCACAAGATGCGCCAGCTGGCCATCGCTCAAAGGGAATTGAGCATTGTCGCGGCGACCGACAGCCTGACGGCGGTGTTCAACCGCGGCGCGTTTTCCATGCTTGTCGAGGCTTATCTCGACCAGGCCAGCAGCCATTCCGTCGTCAATGCCGGCGCCTTGTTGATCGTCGACGCCGACCATTTCAAGACCATCAACGATCGCCTCGGCCACGATTGCGGCGATCAGGCGCTGAAGCTGATCGCCAAGACGATCCAGGGGCAACTGCGCGGTGCCGATATCGTCGGACGAATTGGCGGCGAGGAATTCGCGGTTTTCCTTCCCGGCGCCGACTCCTCGCAGTCATGGCTGGTCGCCGAGGGCATACGGCGGCGAATCCGCGAAGCCGAGTTCGCCCCGGGCGGGCGGCCTTGCCCGCTTTCGGTAAGCATTGGCGGCATCGCCTTCAGCGGCCCCACCACCTATGCCGAAATGTTTCTGGTGGCGGACAGACATCTCTACAAGGCCAAGTCGAACGGCCGCGACCAGGTCAGCTTTGAAACAGCAGGGTCGCGCAGCCAGCAGGCCGGCGACCCGACAGTGATCCACTAGACGGCTAGCTTGGCGAAGCTGCGGTTGGGATCGGCCTGGCCAGCGGGTTCCACGTCCGAGCCATCAGCTCAACGGGCTCACACCGATGTTCGGGAGTGTAAATGGCAGCCTGGAACTCAGTCCTGTTCAGCATGGCTCATTCCAATCGTGACGAAGGTTTGGCGTACGCCCTGCGGTCGCCTCTCGAACACGACGACGCTGTCGTAGACGGTGATAGAGGCTGTCGATCGGGTGAAGGTGGAAACAGGGATCGCACCCCTCGTATGCGGCGCGTTCATCTCATCGAACTTGTCCTTGACGAATTCAATGAACGTTCCGACCCGCTTCAAGCCACCTTCGTATTCATCCCAATACGCAGTATGAAGATCCTCGACCAGGTAGACCCCATGAGGGGCGACCCTGTCATACAACAGCTCGAAGCTCTTCATCACATGCCGCATGATGTGGCTTCCGTCGTCGATGACAATATCGAAGGCATCGTATCTGTCGGCGATCTGACTGATCAGCGCCGGATCATCCTGGCTGCCAATGAATATCTCGATCCCGTCTTCCTCATGCGCTTTGCAGGCCGGATCGATATCGATGCCGACCACGCGAGCACCGTGGCCGAAATAAGCCTTCCACATCTGAAGGGAGCCGCCACCGAACACGCCTATCTCAAGGATCGTTGGGGCTCTACCTCTGAAGCGCTCGAAATGACGCTCGTAGATGTCGAAATAATGGAACCACTTGTGAAGCCGCTTTCCCCCGTTGTTGAGATAGTACCTGTGCAGAAATCCGTCACCCGGCATCCGAATTCATCTCCACACCAAGATTGCGCCAGCGCGTTCAAACATCGATACGTTTATTCGGCGGGTAAACGATTTCGAGATGTCGGCCATGCGTGCCCTAGGCCGTTTTCTGAATGACTGCCATGTTTGTAATGATGGTAATTTTTTCGATTGGCAGAACCTTGGGTGTGCGCGTCGCGACATCGCGCTGCACATGGTCGATCAACTGCTTGACCATGCCGACCAGGCCATTGGTGTGGCTCGGAAAGTTGGTGATTGAAGGGTCTGCATCGACCATCGGCGGCTCTCTGAAGTCCTGACCGTCATCGAACACGCCGGTCAGGAACGACGTGCCGATGTCCTCGATGACGTAGTGGCCTCCGGGCCTGACATGCGGGAACAGGTGGTTGAAACTCCGCTTTGTGACCCTGGCGATGTGGGAACAGTCGTCCACGACCAGATCAAGCGGGCCGCCTGCGGCGTGCAGGGCGGCGTCGAGTGTGGCAGGGTCGTCTTGCAGCCCGCTGATGAAATGAATTCTCTTTTCTCCGGATATCGCCGCCGGCGGAGCCTTCGCACTGTCGAGGCCGACAATGGTGGCGTTGGGAGCGTAGTCGCGCCAGATCAGCATCGACGCTCCCGAGAAAACCCCTAGCTCAAGGATGCGCAGGGGCTGGATTCGCCTGTCAGCGATGATGCGCTCGTATTCAGCGAAGTACGACAGTGCCTTGCGCGTTCCATCGTTGCTGTAATGTTTCGTCGCCAGCGCATCCATGGTGGAGCCAAGAGGCGGCCCGCCTGAATCTGGCGCCGCGCTACTGACTGGCCACTTGAAAAACTGGTTCAGCATTGTCCAATCCCGCGCTGAAAGCCCCAACAGCTCCCGCGCGCCGCCTGCGCGTGACAACTGATTGCACACATGCCGCGCTAGCGTAGCGTCCGGGTGAAAAACACACGCAAACCACGACCGGCCTGGGCCAACCTCACGGCCGCGATGATCACGATCCTGGAATTCGTGTTCACCACTACGCGCTCAAGCCAGATCTTCAATTTGAAGCGCCACGGGATGGATTTGTTGCTCAGAACAGCCCGCCCATACCCGTTGAAGATGGAGACCATCTCGTTCTTGTGGTCAGCAAGGTGGTTGTCGTCGTGGATGGCCCATCTGACCGCGTCGTTAACGAACTGCGAGTGAAACCGGGGGATCAGCAAGTCCCGCATGTAATAGCGGACCATTTTTCGGTCGTCGGGGAACATGGCGAGAAGTTTCTCGAAATAACGAAACCGGCTGCGAGACATCATGATGCTGTAGGATGTACTGTTTGGCCGGATACACCAGACTGTCACGGGCTGATCGACGAAATAATTGCTG
The DNA here is from genome assembly GCF_056402815.1 of Mesorhizobium sp. P3_B5. NCBI lineage: Bacteria > Pseudomonadati > Pseudomonadota > Alphaproteobacteria > Hyphomicrobiales > Phyllobacteriaceae > Mesorhizobium > Mesorhizobium sp. P3_B5. The sequence continues at coordinate 373,175 of NZ_JBFUGR010000001.1, forward strand.
TAGCCGCTTCTGAAAATGCGCAGGAAAAGATCGTCGTCCTCATAGCCTATGAACTGAGGGTCGAACCCACCGACGGCTTCATAGGCAGTACGCGAAATCAGCGATGCGGACGGCAGGACATGCATGTCGTAGCCCACCATCTGTTCGATATCCTGCTTCGGGTGAGCGCTGTGGCGTTTCACGGTTGCTGTTCGCAGCACATTGCCGGCGCCATCCGCTTCCATGAGATCGCCGTAGACCCAACCGAAATGCGGATCGTCCGCTGGAATTGCACGCACCAGGGCTTCGATATGCGTATCCCGATAGAAATCGTCCTGATCGAGAAAGCTGATGTAGTTCGAGATCGACGCACGTACGCCGGCATTCCTGGCCGATCCCTGACCGCTGTTGGGCTGGTTGATCACCTTGAAATGCAACCGTCTGGCAAGCTTGTGCAGAAATGCCGCTTCGGTTGCAGTCGAGCCGTCATTGACGACGATGAACTCGTCGGGTTGAAGCGTCTGGTTGAGGACACTCTGGACCGACCGCTCTATGAACGCGGAGCCGTTATAGTAAGGGATGATGACCACCACCGTGGGCGCTTTTTTCGCCGAGGCCTTCGAAAGCTTGGGGTATACGTGCATCATCATAGGAACACCGACCGGATGTAGCGTAGGGGAGCTGTTACCCTCCACGATGTCGAATGCTGCAAGGCATCGGCCTTGGCCGTGAGAAGCTGGATCTGCTGGTTTGCGGCCTCCATCTGTAGGCGCGCGGCACAGGCGTCGCGCTCCAGGGTGTCGACCCTGTTGTTTGTATCAATCTCATGCCGGCTCACGAAGATAGCGCGAAGCTCCTGCTCGGTTTGCTTGAGCAGGTCGACATCGGACTCCTTCAGCGCGGGCGCGCTCTTGGAAAGGGTGATGTAGAACTCATGCAGATTCGGCTGTCCCGCAGGGTTCGTACGAAATGCGACTTCGCCTGACTTGATGTAGCCGAGGGAGCGAAGTTTCTTGACCATGTATCGGAAAGAGCTCGGCGTGAATTGCCAGCCGTGAGCGTCAGTATAGTCAGAACTGGTCTGCACGTTATCGAATAATTTCTTTGCTTCGTCACCACTTTGCATCAGGGCGACGTCATCAAGGGTCGGTTCGATCCAGACGATTTGCTCGGCTTTGGTGCAGATATAGGAGACCTGATCGAAAAGAACTCCCGGGGTGTGGCGCTTGCGTCTTTCGATATAGGCTTGCAGAGCCTGCCCGACCGTGGACAGCGGCCGCAACGCGTCGAAGCAGAACCGTTTGTCGGGCACTGCCAGCACCAGCAGGCCCTCCGGCTTCAGAAGCGCTTCGCAATCCTGGATGAAGCGGACGATATCGGTCACGTGCTCGATGACATGCGACGCAAAAATGAAGTCATAGCGTTTCTTCTTGCCAATGGTCTCAAGGATGCTGCGCCCGTCCGAAACGTAGTCGACCTCTTCGATCTGTGATGCGTTGTCGCGATATTTCTCGCGCAAGGTCGCGGCGTCGGCGTGGTCGATTGTTTCGACATTGTAGCCACGCGACTTTGGCAACAGCGGATTGTAGCTAGGACCGACTTCCAGGCCGAATTCGCTCGCATCGAACATCGACAACAGCAGCCTGGTTCTGTCCGTCATGGGCCATTCCGATGCCGATGCGGGTTTGGCGGGCTCGACCGGCTCGCTCGTCGAGCGCGAAGCCGTCGTCGCTTCGCTGCCATGCGCGGGATAGGCTTGGCTGTGTTTCATGGATTGGCTTCTCTGCAGGGGCCAGGCGACAGCGCCATCCGGGAGATCGAAGGTCTTGCGCGCCAGCACATAGGAAGCCGCCATTCCGTCGTGAAGCGCCAATTCGAGCATGGGACCTTCCCGGAAGGCGGGGTGCACGTGCATCTTGAGGGGGATACCCATCCCAACCTGGACTATTTCAAAGCCCATCTCGGGTGAGAACAGCACTTTCAGGGCTTCGCTCGAAACTCGCCAGAAGTCGTTGGGTATTTCGTGAACGGGAAAGGACTGCGGCACGGAATGCAGGGTCAGACCACCGATCTTGAGCACCTTGTTGATTTGCGCCGCCAGCAGCCACGGACAACTAAGATGCTCCATCACCGCGTATGAGAATATTCCGTCTATTGAACCCGGTTCGAAATGCTCGCTGAGGAAATGGGCGTCTGCCACGACATCGACGCCCGGCGCCTGATGGATGTCGACACCAATGAACTTGCACTCGGGCTGGAACAGCGCTGCCTGCAGAGAGGACGATGGCCCGACGACGCGCGCGCCGATTTCCACGACTGTGCCGCGGATCTTCTTCATCTCGCGCGTAAAATCGGCCACCGAGGTGTCCGGTGCAGGCGGAGCGGCATTGGCGGGGTGATCGTCTGAAAGCGCCGTAATGTCGGCTTCGGCCAAACCTTCCGCGGTTTCGACTTCCAAGGTAACCGGCCGAAACGGCCTACAAGCCAGATAGCCGGAGAAACCGTATTTGGTTGATGAAAGATGCGGATAGAAATTCAGCAGATCCGGTCGGTCGTGAAACTCTGAAATCTGTGCCCGAAAATCACCGCTGCGCAGATACAGTGCCTTGATCGGCCGCTCATGCGCATGAGCCCAGCCCTTCACGAAAACGCCATAGGCGTCGCACCATAGCCAGTCGATCATATGGACAATTTTTTCGGCAGGCAGTGTTCCGGCATGCAGTGCTTCGGGCAATGGATTGGTCTTCTCGGCCGCACGTTCTTTGCCAAAAAACCTCTGAACACCGAGTCGTCTGGCTGCCGTGAGCAGAGAGCCAAGATTGCCTCCGTCCCAAGGCTGATCTGGTCGGTACGTCAATATACCTCGCGTATTCTCCAAGGTTCCACTCATTTCCCTGCTGATATTCTTTTCAGAATTTCATTTGGATATGTGTGCGTCGAACAGATTACCTAGCCATCCTCCATGATCGTCGAGGCAGGTTAGCTACCAAAGCTTCATTTCACAATATGCCTTCAATGTTTATGAACACATTGATGCGTCTACTTTTACGAGTGTTTTTAGCATCAGCTTTCGTTGCGCGGAAATATGACAGATATGGCGTCGCATATGCCAAAAATCGGGTTTACTGTTTGCAGCGTAAACTATCGTATCTGCGCTGCGCCTCGCCATTTGCGCGGAATTTCATCTAGCGAAACGGAAAAATCGTTTTTTGGAAATGAGCATGGCTCATGCCGTCAGACGCCAGCAACAATCCGCTCATCCTTCGCCGTTTGATCGGCGACGATCCATTCGTCGGCCAGACCGCGAGACCACGCCGTCCGATTTTGCACGAGGAGCAATCACCGTTGCCGCGGCGAGGTTCCCGCCTGCAGCAGCCAGCCAGTCGGAGTGATCTTTCTCGCTAACTCGATTTTGGAAGTCTGCGGCCTGGCGGAAAACTCGTCGCGCCAAGTCTATGTCGCGCCAAGGCTATTCCATGTCGGGCACGTCACCGCTGCTGAACAGCACTGTCGGTGGTCCGTAGTCGCCAAGCGCCAGGCGATCACGCCGACATGTTTTGCGGCGAGCCCCTTGGCTGTTCGGACGGCGCGGTCCTCGCTCTGCTGGTCGGCCGGCCCGAAGCCCGCGAACAGCTCGCCGTCCTCGCCGCGGTCAAAGGCGACGACAACGATCAGTTTCGGGTTCTTTTGGCCATCAGACATGTTGGGAACCCAGGGTCTGTTGAGTACCGACGCACGAGGCTGCGGCACGGTGCGACGATGTCAACAGATCCCTATCATAGTATCGCGAATTGAGTCGCGTTCGGCTTCAGCTTCTGCTGAGATGGCGCCATGCGGGATCAGCATTTCGACGAGCCGGTTCGGGTCGCGCTCGGCCGATCGGGGAACATCATCTTCACCGTCGAGCGCGTTGCCCAGGCGGCCGACATCCTGCTCAATCGCTGGCCGGCCAAGACGGGCCGCTTTCACATTGCCGCCCGCAAGGCCTGCCTTGCCGCGCTGGAAGGGGTGAAGGAAGCCCGCTACGCCCGTGCGGCGTTCATCAATGCGGCAATCGAGGCCGACATCCTGGTCGAGCGCGACAGGGTCGTCTAGCGCAGCGGCGAGATCAGCCTGGATGTCAGGCGGCGTAGCCGCCATAGCCGCGAGCGACCGGCTTGACCGAGATGATCGGCGCGGCGGCAGGCCACAGCACGCCTGTCGTAACGGCAAAGGTGATCAGGGCATCCCGCGCGGCTTCGGTCGAGATCTCTCCGGCACTTGCCGCCTCACACGCTTTCACGGCCGTGCCATAGCTCAAGCGCCGGCGCGACGGCGGAAATTCGGTCAGGAACTCATGCATTTCGGAGAGCGAAGCGATCATGCGCTTGTGGCCGGCGCCAACGGTGACGGCAACCGGGGTGAAGAACATCCTGTCGTTCATTCTGGCCTCTCGAATTGGGCGGAGGTTACGGCGGTCGCCGCTCTCCGATCAGGGTCGGACGCCGGGAAACGTCGATGGCGGCCTGAGGTTCCAAAAATATCGAGATTTTTTCATTGGTGACAATCAGGTCAAACGACATTCGTCGGTCGGCGCCGGCAAAACTACTTCCACATGCCGCGCATGCGGGCGCCGAGGTCGACCCGCACCTGCGGCTGCCGGCGCGGATCGTCCGTGGCTTGCACACTGGCCCATGACGTCTGTTCGAAGGCGCCGAGGATCGAGGCCGGGATGAAGCGGGTGCGCGAGGCATAGACGTGGCGGTCGCCGCGCGCCGCCTGGCCGTGGGTGAAAAAACGCTGCGGCGTCACCAGATGCAGGCCGTCCTTGGCCCGCGTCATCGCGACATAGAGCAGCCGGCGCTCTTCATCGATGTCTTCCTTGGTGCCGACGCCGAGATCGGCCGGGATGCAGCCATCGACGGTGTTGAGCACGAAGACGTTCTTCCACTCCTGGCCCTTGGCCGAATGGATGGTCGACAGGATCAGATAGTCTTCGTCGCGATGCGGCGGCCCGGCCTGGTCGCTGGTTGCGTCCGGCGGGTCGAGCGTCAGTTCGGTGAGGAAACGCTCGCGCGAAAAATAGCCGGCGCCGATCTGTTCCAGCTGCAAAAGATCGGCCCGGCGCGTCGTCGCGTCCTCATGCATGCGTTCGAGATGCGGCTCGTACCAGAGGCGCACCTGTTCAAGATCGGCCGGCCATTTCGCGCCGGCGCGCAAGCCGGAAAACAAGGCGACGAATCCCGGCCAGTCCTGAGCTGCACGCTGCGGCGGGCGATAGCGGGCAAGACCCATCGCCTCGTCGAGCGACGTTGCCATGGTTTCGACGATCTGCGACGCCGCCGAAGGACCGATGCCGGGCAGAAGCTGCAACACGCGAAAACCGGCGACGCGGTCGCGCGGGTTTTCGGCAAAGCGCAGCACCGCCAGCACATCCTTGACATGGGCGGCATCGAGGAATTTCAGCCCGCCGAATTTGACGAACGGGATGTTGCGGCGCGTCAGCTCGATCTCCAGCGGCCCGCTGTGGTGCGAGGCGCGAAACAGCACGGCCTGCGTGATGAGCGCCGTGCCGGCCTCGCGTTCGGCCAGGATTGCCTGGCAGACATAGTTCGCCTGTTCAGCCTCGTCGCGGACGCTGACCAGCTTCGGCTTTTGCGACGATTTGCGTTCCGACCACAGGTTTTTGGTGAAGCGCTCGGAAGCCTCGGAGATGACCGCATTGGCTGCGGCGAGGATGGTCTCGGTCGAGCGGTAGTTGCGCTCCAGCATGATGACATCGGCGGGCCGCGCGAACTGTTTTGGGAAATCGAGGATGTTGCGCACTTCAGCGGCGCGAAAGGAATAGATCGACTGCGCGTCGTCGCCGACCACCGTCAGCCCGGCACCGTCCGGCTTCAGTGCTGTCAGGATCGAGGCCTGCAGGCGGTTGGTGTCCTGGTATTCGTCGACCAGCACATGGTCGAAGCGCTGGCCAAGATGTGCCGCGATCTCCGGCTCGGCGGCCATCTGCGCCCAGTAGAGCAACAGATCGTCGTAATCGACCACGTTCTGTGCCTGCTTGGCCTCGACGTAGCTGGCGAACAGCGTCTTCAACTGGTCGGCCCAGCCCGCGCACCAGGGAAACGCCGACCCCAGCACCTCACCAAGCGGCGCCTGCGCATTGACAGTGCGCGAATAGATCGCAAGGCAAGTCCCCTTGGTCGGAAACCGGCTCTCCATCTTTGAAAAACCGAGCTCGTGGCGGGCAAGGTTCATCAGGTCGGCGGAATCCTCGCGGTCGTGGATGGTGAAGGCCGGATCGAGGCCGATCTCCAGTGCGTAGTCGCGCAGCAGCCTGGCGCCGATGCCGTGAAAGGTGCCGGCCCATGTCAGCGCATCGGTGATGATGGAGGCATCGCGGCCCAGCACCTCGCCGGCGATGCGCTGGACCCGCTTGGCCATTTCGGAAGCGGCCCTGCGCGAAAACGTCATCAACAGGATGCGCCTGGGATCGGCGCCCCTGACGATCAGGTGCGCGACGCGATGCGCCAGCGTGTTGGTCTTGCCGGAGCCCGCACCCGCAATCACCAGCAGCGGTCCGGCAATCCGGCCGTCGCCATGCTCGACCGCCAGCCGCTGCTGGTCGTTCAGCCTGGCGAGATAGGCCGGCTGAAAAGTCGAATCACTGATGGCAAGGGTCATCGCCCATCAAGCATCGTTTCCGCTTTGTTCGCAACGGGGGCAGCGTTCGCAGAGCGGAGAGCCGAGAAACGACACGGCTGGCTAGCGCATGGGGTCGACCCATTGCCGCCGACTGCCGCCGCAGCGCCTCGCGATTGGCCTGTGACGGCATCAGCAGCGGATCGACATTGCCCGGCACGTCGTCGATCAGCTGTTTGGTGACGCGATAGGCCACATAAGCGATGGTTCCAGCGATGAGCAGACGGATCATGGTTGCACCTCCATTGGTTTAAACCAACCGGGGAGGCGGCGTTTGGTTCCGCGATTTCGTTGCAGCATCGAGCCCGCGCAACCAATCGGGCACCGCCTCGTTACCGAACGAGAGGAGGTTGTGATGAAAAAGCTCCCGATCTTGCTCGCACTGGCGGCGGCGCTGGCTGTCGCGGGTTGCGACAACAATGTTCCGCCGACCAACGCCACTGGGGTCGATCAAAACCTTCAGGTCGCTCCCGTGCTCAAGCCGGCAACAGACGCTGAACCGGCGACGCCTCTCGCGCAATGACGATCGGGGCAGGGTGGGGAAGGAGGCCGGCGCCGCTTGGGAGGTTGCCTGATAGCGCCGGCCAGGCGGATATCAGGTCCGCCGCGCGGCAGAGGATAGCTGAGTCTTTCCCTTGCGTCATGGTGCGATTGCGGACGGTCGTCTGACCGTTCGCAGCAGGGTCAAGGCCCGAGAAAACCTGGCAACGCGGCGGCCTGCTTCACCCAGCTCGCCATCTGCGCCTCGTCGAGTTCGTCGCCTTCGCGAATGTCGATGTAGCGCGTGTCCTTGCTCTTGCTGGCGCCGGGTGGGACCGGTCGCAGCGACGTGCCGCGGAAGAAGGTCACTTTGACGTAGTGCGTGAAGCAATGGACGCCGAGGAACCAGCCTTGGCCTTCCATGCCGTACAAGGGCGAGTTCCATTTGACGGCCTTGCGCACGCCGGGGAGGGTACGCACGATGAGCGCGTCGAGGCGGTGCCCGACATGCCGTTTCCAGCCTGGCATTGCCGCGATGTAGGCCTGCACAGGGGTGTCGCCATCCGCCTTCGCGATCTGAGGGTTGCCGCCCGAGAGGAGTTTCACAGGCTTGGCCTTCGCGCCTGCCTTCGGCAGCGCCTTGGCCTTCATCGCCTTGGCTGCTTCCCCAACACGCTTCATGTCCTCTGCTTCTGTACCTTCGCTCGCGTGCCCGCTGGCGCTTTCTTTTTCGATTTGGCCTGATTGAAATCAATCGCGGCGCGGACGAGATTTTTCAGAGCCTGCCCATCAATCTCATCGCCCTCGAAAACATCGATGGCTCGCCACACCTTGCCACCAAAACCGGCGTTGAAGAGCTTGTCAGGATCCGCGAGGCTCGCGCCATGGGAAAAGGTGAGCTTCACCTTGTCCTTGTGGGCGTTGCCGACCGCGATCATTCCGTCGCGAGACCAAACCGGGCTTCCCATCCACTTCCATTCCTCGATGATGCCAGGGGCGGCTTCGAGAATGCTCTTGCGGATGCTCGCGAGCTTTTTGCCACGCCAGTCTGGGAGCCCCGCGATCAACTGGTCGATTTGTTGTGATGGGTTCATCGTATGCCTCGAACTCTTGTCTCTCGATGCGATTTGCCTGCGGCGGTCTTCGCGATCACCGCGGCCTCGCCGTCGGCCTTCCCCGGCGTCTTGCTTACTATTGCGCTCATGCGCCGGCGCGCCGCTCGCCACGCCATTTGGTGGCATAGGGTAGCACGAACATATAGAGCCCCGTGAACAGCAGCAGGAAGAGTGGCAAGAGCGGCGCATAGACCACCCAGGCGGGAGGCTGCCCCAATCCCATGGCGACGAAGTTGGCGATGACGGTCACCGTAAAGGCGATGGACAACCAACGATGACTCTGGCGGATCCAATTGTTCCAGTTCAATGCAACCTCCTCTAAGAAACGAACAGGCTCGACCTACCAGCGCGCCAGCTGGGTGATTTGGATGAGGTTGCCGCAGGTGTCGTTCAGCTGGGCGATGGTCGAGCCGGTCACCTCGGTCGGCGGCATGGCAAACTCGGCGCCGCGCGCCTTGATGCGCTCGTAGTCGCCGTTGACGTCGTCGGTGAAGAACATGACCGCGGGCTGACCCTGCTGGAAGATGGCCTGCTGGTAGGCCTTGGCTGCCGGGTTGTCGTTGAGCGCGAGTTGCAGCTCGGTTCCATCAGGCTCGTCGGGTGAGGCTACGGTCAGCCAACGATAGGGCCCGTTGCTGAAATCGGCCTTTTTGGCAAGGCCCAGCACATCGGTGTAGAAGCGCAGAGCGTTTTCCTGGTTGTCCACGTACACGCTGGTCAACTTGATCTTCATTGCTATTGCTCCGTTGTCACGTTTGGGTGTGCCGCTGTGGAGAAAGGGCTTGGGCTCTGCCGGCAGACTTCACTCTGTCCGCGCCAGGACCTGCTCCAGATTTGCAAAGAACTGCCGCCACCCGGCATGGGCGCCGCCATAGGCTTGCTTCTGGTCCGGCCGGAAGCCCGACTGCTCCATGCGCAGGCGAGTCCCCGCGCTCGTTAGCGTGAGCGTAAAGGTCACCACGCTCTCCAAATTGTAGGCGGCATCCTCGTGCGCAAAATTCCAGGTGTAGGAGAGCGTCTTGTTCGGCTCGACGGTGAGGACCTGGCAGTCCAACACACCGCCCCAGTCTCCGCTCAGATTGAAACTGTGGCCCACAACAGGCTTGAAATCGTTCTTCATCAGCCACTCCGCGATGAGGTGCGGTTGTGTCAGCGCGCGCCAGATCTTTTCCGGTGGATAAGGGATTTCACGTTCGACAACGACCGAACGCCATTGCGTTGCGGTATTGCTCATTGGTCCATCCTTTTCAGCAGGTCTTCGAGGTCGTCGAACCGGCTTTCCCAAAACCCGGCCATCTCACTTGTCCAGTCGAGCAGCGGTGCAAGTGCGTTGAGCTGCGCGCTGTAGTGGGTCTGTCGTCCTTCATGGCGGTCGCGCACCAACCCGGCCTGCCTCAGCACGCCGAGATGCTTCGACACGGCCGGTTGTGAGACCCCGGACTGCGCCGTCAGAGCCCCCACTGTCTGTTCGCCCTGCCGGCACAGGCGCTCGAAAATCCCCCGACGCGTCGGATCGGCCAATGTTCTGAAGAGCATATCGTGAGCGTTCGTCATTTGAGATCGATAACCCGCTGGCTATTGATTGACGTATAACCGCCGAGATATATGTGAGTCAAGCGAGAACGTCGGACGGCGCATGATTCTTGTCAGATGCGGGGCATACCGGGTGGCTGGTGGCCCCGCCTCGGCGAGCACTTTTTCAAGCTGCCGTCTCGTCTTCAACTGCAGCATCGCCTTACGCCAGGCCACTCGCAGCTCTCAACTTCAGATTTTCTTTGGTTCGTCGCATCTTGCCGGCAGGCAATCAATCCAATGCTGACTTAAGCAGCTGGCTGCCGAAGGCGGTCGCCGTTTAGCCGCTGATCTCGAGATCCAGATGGCTCTGCATCATCGCCGCCTCGGTCATCACCCAGTGCTTGAACAGCGCCACCTTGCGTGCGGCAAGCATCTTGTCCGGGCAGACGAAATACCACCCGGCCGTATTTGGGTGGTGGATGGCGAACGGAGCGACCAGCCTTTCGGCGAGGATGTCGCTGGCTATGTAGGCGCGGTTGGCCACGGCAAATCCCAGCCCGGCATTGGCCGCCTCGTAGGACATCATGCACGAATCGAAGAAGATGCTCCTGGCTTCTTCGAGTACGGAGCTGGCGCCGGCGAAGCCGAGCCAGGATTCCCAATTCTGGGTGCAGGTGTCGGAATGCAGAAGGGTGAAGTATCTGAGATCGTCCGGTGTCACTTTCGACAGCGGCTTGTGGCCGAGAACCTGATGGAAGAGTTTGCGGCTGCACACCGGCGTCAGGTCTTCCCTGAACAGCAGCTCGGATTGCAGGTCGGGAAAGCTGCCGTCGCCATAGCGGATTTCGACATCGAATTCGGACGTCGCGAATTCGTGCGTCGCATAGGAGGTGGCTATGCGCATCTCGATCTCGGGATATTGCTGCTGGAACAGCGGCAGGCGCGGAAACAGCCAGCGCGTCGCAAATGTCGGCAGCACCGATATTTTCAGCACATGTTCCTGCGACTGCCCGGTCGCTTCCATGCTCGCCGCGACGATGCGCTCAAGCGCTTCGCGAACCCGCGACACATAGGTCTCGCCCTCGGGCGTCAACGAAACGGCATTGCCGCCGCGCAGGAAAATCTTGAAGCGCAGCTGGTCCTCAAGGCTTTTGACGCGCTGGCTGACCGCCGAAGCGGTTATGAACTGCTCTTCGCCGGCTCGCGTAAAATTCTTATGCCGCGCAGCACTCTCCACGATTTTCAGCGAATTGAGGTTGACCTGACTGAGCAGACGCACGGGTTTCGACCTTAAGCTTGGCTTACGGTAGCACCAGCATTCCTAATTTTACAGGGGGGGCTAATTTATTCAACTGTCATTTAAGTCCCGCCCCCATCCTGGAGAAGTAACATGAACGCACATAGCATTCCCGAATTGCGTTACGCGATGAGTCGTGAAGCCATCATCGGTCACGAAACCGCCTGGAAGATTTCGAGCTTCGGCGTCGCGCAGTATCGCCATGGCTATGATCCCGCACTGCTGGCCGCGATCGAGGAGGCTGCGCTGAAGCTCAAGAGCAGCCACGCCGTTCACAAGCATCTCGATCTCACCTTCATCACCGGCGCCGACCGCTTCATCCCGGAGATCAAGGAACTCCTGCATGACAAGCTGCGTCTGGAGCGGCTGTCCGACATGATGGGCACGAAGCTGGAGCCGTATCCGCTGTCGATCGTCGGCTCGACCGTCACCTTCATGAATCCCAGGGATGGCGCCGTCGACTGGCATTGCGACGGCGTTCCGGTCACCGAACTCATTCCGCTGTCGATCAGCGACCCGCTGGTCGGTGGCCATCTCGAAATCTACTGCGACGATTCGGAAACCGGCCGTGCCATCCTCGAAACCGGCCGCGAGATCCCGCGTAACCGCGTCATGCGCATCGACCACAAGATGAACTACGCCACGCTTGGCCAGTTTCTCGGCGTCCTGCATCGCACCGCCCCCATCCAGCTTGGCGAGCGCGTCACATTGGTGCTCAACCAGCGCTCGGTGGCCAAGCCCTATGTCGACGACAACCGCATGTTCTATCTTGCCGCCGACAACGATCATGACCGCGAATGGGTCAACGAACTGGCCGAGGATGTCTGGACCAACCAGCTGCCGGCCTATCGCCGGTTCGAAGAGGAACGTCCGGTGCCGGTAGCCACGGACGCGCCGGTTTCGGGCGGGGCAAGGGACACATGGTAGCCAAATCCGCGCTGGTCTTTGCCGCCGGTGCGGTCGCCTTGTGGTCGACCAACGCGCTGGTCGGCAAATCCTTGCTGGCAAACTATCCGGTATCGCTGGTGCAGTTTCTGCAATTCGTCGGAGCGGCACTGGTCTTCGTCTTTATCCGCACGTTGAGCCGGGAGAACGTCCGGCCGGAAAATGCACCGCAGGAAACAGCCTTGGCGAAGGCCACACTGGTGCCGGTCGCTGTCGGCTTCATCGGCCTGGTCGGCACGATGGTGCTGCAATACATCGCTTTCGCCTCGATGCCGGTGATCGAAGCCAATCTCGTCGCCTACACCTGGCCGTTGATGGTCGCGGCGGCGGTGATCGTCCTGGAACATCCGCGACGCCCGGTGCTGCTCGGGCTGACCGCCGCGCTTGGTTTTGTCGGCGTGGCGCTGGTGATTTCCGGCGGCCGCGAAGAATCCTGGTTCCAGGGCAATCTCATCGGCTACCTCGCAGCCTTCGGTTCGGCGCTGTGCATGGCCTTCTACTCGATTGTCGTCGGTCGGCTTGCCGCTTCGCCGGACCGTCTGCTTTTGCCATCGGCCCTCATCGGTGTGGTTCTGACGCTGCTGTGGTGCGTTCATGACGGCATCGTCTGGCCAACTGGTGCGGATCTGCTTCTGGGGCTTTATCTCGGGGCCGGTCCGATGGGGCTCGGCTACTACTTCTGGTCGCGTGCCCTCAAGCTCGAAGGTGGCGGCAAGGTTGCGGTCGTCGCCTATCTCACGCCGATCGCCTCGACACTTCTGCTGACCCTCTCCGGCGAAAGGCTGACCATGACGGCGATTGCCGGCGCCGTCCTCGTCATCGGCAGCTGCATTGCGGTGGGCGTCGAACGCTCGGAGGCTGGAAACCATGCTTGACGACGATGAACGTCTCGCCAGACAGGAAGCGTACTGGCTGATCAGGGAGTTCGGCGCCGAGGCGCCACTTTACGCCGCGATGAAGGCGGAAAAGGCGATCGAGCAGAGAGATTTCGGTCGCTGCGCCCATTGGAAGCGTATTCTGGAGATACTGGCCGACTCCAGTCCCGCCAAGTCTGCGGATTCAAAGTCTGCCGCTGTCAAGTATTAGATTTTCTAATTTGCGCGGCTTGAGTCTTCGGTAGAAACATCGTCTCGTTCCGAGTCTTGATGGTTTACTGAGATTTGGGCGTCCCGTTGGGGGGATGAGTTTAAATCGATACATCAAGAAAACTCTAGAAAAAGTCGGCGATTTACAACCGACGGGAGAAAAAAGAATGTCTAGTATCGACAACAAGACAGCTATCGAACTAACCGCCGACATCGTCTCTGCCTATGTCGGCAACAATCCGCTTCCAGCATCCGGCCTGCCGGATTTGATCGCCAGCGTCAGCGCATCGGTTCGTAAGCTGGGCAGCATTGGCGAGGTGGAAAGCGTAACCCTCACTCCAGCCGTCAACCCGAAACGGTCGGTGTTTCCCGACCACATCATCTGCCTGGAGGATGGCAAGAAGTTCAAGTCGCTGAAGCGGCACCTCAGCACTGACCATCGTCTCACCCCGGATGAGTATCGGGCTAAGTGGGGTCTGCCGCCGGATTACCCGATGGTGGCGCCAAACTACTCCGCCACCCGCTCGGCGCTGGCGAAATCCTCGGGGCTTGGCCGCAAGCCGGCCACGCCTGCCGCTGCGGCCAAGGTGACAAAACGCAAGGCAAAGGCCTGAGCGCCCGACGACCGCTGAAAAGCGGTCGTCGCTTGCAAGACCAGTCCACAAACGGCGCGCTGTCGGCGCGCCGTTTTCATGCGTTATGCGGCCAACCCAGAGCGAACTTGTTCGTCTCTTGGCCCGCAAGGCCTTGCGAAGCGCCGATCTCCCGTGCAAAAGCGCCGCTATGCTTGTTATTTCAGACCTTTCGCTCCGCATGGCCGGACGCCTGCTTCTCGACCATGCCTCGCTGACCCTGCCGGCCGGCACCAAGGCCGGGCTTGTCGGCCGCAACGGCACCGGCAAGACGACGCTGTTCAAGGCCATCACCGACGACCTCGCTTCCGAGACCGGTTCGATCAGCCTGCCCAAGAACACCCGCATCGGCCAGGTGGCGCAGGAGGCGCCGGGCACTGAGGATCCGCTGATCGAGATCGTGCTCAAGGCTGACCTTGAACGCTCGGCTCTGCTCGAAGAGGAAAAGACCGCCACCGACCCGCACCGCATCGCCGACATCCACATGCGATTGGCCGATATCGACGCGCACTCGGCCGAGTCGCGCGCCGCCACCATTCTCGCCGGTCTCGGCTTTGACGATGCGGCGCAGCGGCGCCCGGCCTCGTCCTTCTCCGGCGGCTGGCGCATGCGCGTGGCACTCGCGGCGGTGCTGTTTTCCGAGCCCGACCTTTTGCTGCTCGACGAGCCGACCAACTATCTCGACCTCGAAGGCACGCTGTGGCTGGAAAACTATGTTTCGAAATACCCGCACACAGTCTTGCTGATCTCGCACGACCGTGACCTGCTCAACCGCGCCGTCAACTCGATCGTCCATCTCGACCAGAAGAAGCTGACCTTCTGGCGCGGCGGCTACGACCAGTTCGAGCGCCAGTACACCGAGCAGCGTGAGTTGCAGGAAAAGGGCCGCGTCAAGCAGGAAGCCGCGCGCAAGCATATGGAGTCCTTCGTCGAGCGCTTCCGCGCCAAGGCTTCGAAGGCCAGGCAGGCGCAGTCACGCATCAAGGCGCTGGAGAAGATGAAGCCGATCGCGGCAATCGTGAACGACACCGTGCGGCCGTTCTCCTTCCCCGAGCCGGTGAAGACCGTGGCCTCGCCGATCGTGGCGCTGAACAATGTCAATGTCGGCTATACCGAAGGCCAGCCGATCCTGAAGAAGATGACGCTGCGCATCGACGCCGACGACCGCATCGCGCTGCTTGGCGCCAATGGCAACGGCAAGTCGACCTTCGCCAAATTGCTGTCCGGCCGGCTGAAGCAGGAGAGCGGCACCATGACGGTGGCGCCCGGGCTGAAAGTGGCGATCTTCGCCCAGCACCAGCTCGACGATCTCCGCCCTGAAGAAAATGCCTACGAGCATGTCCGCCGGCTGATGCCGGAGGCGCCGGAATCCAAGGTGCGCGGCCGCGTCGCCCAGTTCGGACTGACGACCGAGAAGATGAACACCGCCGCCAAGGATCTTTCCGGCGGTGAGAAGGCGCGGCTGTTGATGGGCCTGTCGGCCTTCGAGGGGCCGAACCTGTTCATTCTCGACGAGCCGACCAACCATCTCGACATCGACAGCCGCGAATCGTTGATCCATGCGCTGAACGAATTCCCCGGCGCCGTGATCCTGATCTCGCACGACCGCCATCTGCTCGAAGCGACGGCCGACCGGCTGTGGCTGGTCAAGGATGGCGCGGTCAATCCTTATGACGGCGATCTCGAAGACTACAAGACGCTGGTCACCGGTGTGTCCGGCGACCGCCGCGGCAAGCGCGAGGCCGACAAGGCGTCAAAAGCCGACCGCCGCCGCGATGCAGCGGCACGGCGCGCCGCCTTCGAGCCGCTGGCCAAGGAAATCCGCGCCACCGAGGCGCTGATGGACCGCATCCGCAAGCGCATCGACGGCATCGAGGACGAGCTTTCCAATCCGGCAGTCTATGAAAAGGACCCGTCGACCGCGACGCGGCTGGCCAAAGAGCGCTCGCAACTGGCCCAGACGCTGGCCGGCCATGAGGAAAAATGGCTGTCGATGTCGGCGGAGTATGAGGAAGGTACGGCGGAGTAGGGGAGCGCAATCTCCCCCCTTGTGGGGGAGATGCCCGGCAGGGCAGAGGGGGGCGCTGTCCCGCCAGCCTGTCAGCCATCCGCACCAGCCATAGTCAGTTTCGGGTCGAGGACGGTCACCAAAGGTTGGCGATCCTTCGCGCCCCTCTGTCCTGCCGGACATCTCCCCCACTTGGGGGGAGATTGGCTAATCATGTGGCCCTACACGCCGCCATCGCAACCGGCTAGTTTGCTCCCATGAACCAGCACGCCAAGCTCAGAATCGGCCATTCGGCCTGTCCGCATGACTGCCCGTCGACCTGCGCGCTCGAGGTCGAACTCATCGACGACAAGCGCATCGGTCGCGTCCATGGCGCCAAGGCCAACACGTACACCGCAGGCGTCATCTGCGCCAAGGTCGCCCGTTATGCCGACCGCGTCCACCATCCCGACCGGCTGCTGAAGCCGCTGATCCGCGCCGGCGCCAAGGGCGAGGGCGCCTGGAAGGAAGCGAGCTGGGAGGCAGCCCTCGACCTCGTCGCCGAAAAATTCATTGCGGCTGAGGCAAAATACGGCTCGGAGACCGTGTGGCCTTACTACTATGCCGGCACGATGGGGCTGGTGCAGCGTGACGGTATCGATCGGCTGCGGCACGCGAAAAAGTATTCCGGCTTCTTCGGCTCGATCTGCACCAATCTGGCCTGGACCGGCTGGATGGTGGGGGCGGGCGCTCTGCGAGGTCCCGACCCGCGTGAGATGGCCAAATCCGACTGCGTGGTGATCTGGGGCACCAATGCCGTGGTCACGCAGGTCAATGTCATGACCCATGCCATCAAGGCGCGCAAGGAACGCGGCGCGAAGATCGTCGTCATCGACGTCTACGAGAATGCGACGATGAAGCAAGCCGATCTCGGCCTGGTGCTGAAGCCCGGCACCGACGGCGCGCTGGCCTGTGCGGTCATGCATGTGCTGTTCAGGGAGGGGATGGCCGACCGAGCCTACCTCGAAAAATACACCGACGACCCTCAGGGGTTGGAAGCGCATCTCAGGACAAAGACGCCCGAATGGGCCGCCGACATCACCGGGCTATCGGTCGCCGAGATCGAGGCCTTCGCCCGCCTCGTCGGCACGACCAAGAAAACCTATTTCCGCCTCGGGTATGGCTTTGCGCGCCAGCGCAACGGGTCGGTCAACATGCACGCGGCGTCCTGCATCGCCGCGGTCACCGGCTGCTGGCAGTATGAAGGCGGCGGCGCCTTCCATTCCAATTCGGGCATCTTCAAGCTCAACCAGGACGTGCTGGAAGGCACGAAGATGCGCGATCCCAGTATCCGCCATCTCGACCATTCGCGGATCGGCCCGGTGTTGACGGGTGCTGCGGACGCGCTCTATGGCGGCCCGCCGGTGACGGCGATGCTGATCCAGAACACCAATCCGGCCAATGTCGCGCCCGAGCAGCGGCTGGTGAAGCAAGGTTTCCTGCGCGACGATCTCTTCACCTGCGTGCACGAGCAGTTCATGAGCGACACGGCCAAACTCGCCGATGTCGTGCTCCCGGCGACGATGTTTCTGGAGCATGACGACGTCTACAAGGGCGGCGGCAACCAGCACATCACGCTCGGACCGAAGTTGATCGACCCGCCGGAAGGGCCGCGCACCAACCATTTCGTCATCGAGGAACTGGGAAAACGCCTTGGCGTCGCCGACCGGCCAGGTTTCGGCCTGACCGAGCAGCAGCACATCGACATCATTCTCGGCAAGCGCGGGCTGGGCAGCTTCGACAGCTTGAAGGAAGAGAAGTGGGTCGACCTGCAGCCGGATTTCGACACCGCGCACTTCATCAATGGTTTCGGCCATGCGGACGGAAAGTTCCGCTTCCGCGCCGACTGGACCGGGCAGGCGGCACCCAACCGGCCGCCGAAAAGCATGGGCCTGTTCGGGCAGGTCGACCAACTGCCGGAATTTCCCGACCATGTCGACCTGATCGAGGTGGCGGATGAGACGCACCCGTTCCGGCTGACGACATCGCCGGCACGCAACTTCCTCAACTCGACCTTTGCCGAAACGCCGGTGTCGAAGGCCAAGGAAGGCCGCCCGGAACTTTTGTTGCATCCCGACGATGCGGCAGCACTCGGCCTCGCCGATGGCGGCCGCGTCGAAGTCGGCAACACGCGCGGCGAAGTGGTGCTGCACGCCAAATTCTTCGACGGCATCAAGCGCGGCGTCGTCATCGCCGAAGGCATCTGGCCCAACAGCGCCCATGAGCGCGGCGAAGGCATCAATGTGCTGACCGGCGCCGATGCGCCTGCGCCCTATGGCGGTGCAGCACTCCATGACAACAAGGTCTGGCTCAAGGCGCTGGATTGAATCATCTTCGCAGGGTTAGCTTCTATCTTGTTGGTTAAGCCCGACCTTTCCAAACCGGAGGCGTGTTGCCCCAACCCCTCAAGATAGCCATCGCCGGCGCGCTCGGCCGCATGGGCCGGGAGATGGTGGAAGCCGTCGAGGCCGATGCGCGGCTGGCGCTCACTGCCCGCTTCCACCGGCCGGGCACAACCGGCGAGGGGCTGGTCGGGCGAGACGAGGCGCTTGTCCTTGCCGACGTCGTCGTCGACTTCACCACGCCGGCCGCGTCGGCAGAGCTCGCCAGGGTCTGCGCTGAGCGCGGCGGGCCGGCGCTGGTGATCGGCTCGACCGGTTTCGACGACGCTGAATTGGCCGCTATTGCCGCTGCCTCGCAGACCGTCGCCATCGTGCGCTCCGGCAGTTTCTCGCTTGGGCTCAACGTGCTGGTCGGGCTGGTCGAGCAAGCGGCGAGGGCGCTCGATCCGCAGACCTGTGACATCGAGATTTTTGAGGCACACCACCGACAGAAGATCGATGCGCCGTCGGGCACGGCGCTGATGCTGGGCGAGGCTGCCGCCAAGGGCCGCGGCGTCAAACTGGATGCCGCCGCCAGGCCAGCCCGCGACGGCATTGTTGGTGCACGCCCGACTGGCGAGATCGGCTTTGCGGTGATGCGCGGCGGTGGCATCGTCGGCGAGCACAACGTCAGCCTGCTGGCCGAGGGCGAGACGCTCACACTCTCGCACTCAGCCGACGACCGCTCGATGTTCGCCCACGGCGCAATCGCTGCAGCCCTCTGGGTGGCGGGCCGCCCGCCCGGCCAATACGACATGCGCGACGTGCTCGGGCTCAACAAAAAGGCAGCACGCTGACCGCGAATCCCTCGCGAGGTTGCCATGGTCGCAGCGCCACTTGTATGAAATCGAACCATTCGGTTCGATTATGTTGACGCACTGTATCGTGTTCTGTGAACGACGGCCGGCGATTGGCTGCGTCATATAGCCAGTGCTATAACCTAACTACATGATATCTCAATAGAAAATTGTGGCCGCAGCGTCATTTAGCGAATTTCAAGATCGAACCGAACGGTTCGGTTCACACATTTTCGTGATTGGTAATGGCACCAAAGCAGGCCCATCTCGGGGTGGTCCGAGCGACGCGAATTCCTCCCAAGGCACGCCACTTGACGGACAGAACATTAGAAATACTGGAGTACTTAAAATGACCAAGATCGCTCTTACCGCCGCCGCCATCCTCGTCGCCACGGGCGCCGCTTTTGCCAACGGCAGCGACCACTATGGCGACAACAATGCCAACCAGCCGGTTGCCAGCCAGTTGTCTTCTTCCTACATCGACCACTCGTTCACCGGCTCGATTGTGAAGTCTGAAAAGGCACAGGGTGACGCCAATCCCAATGTTCCGGCGCAGTCCGGCCGAGGCATCTGGGGCCGTTGATTCCACTAAATCTTCGACCACAAAGAGCGGCGGGCTTGGCCCGCCGCTCTTGTTTTTTGCAGCCAATGCCTCGTTCCATCCAGACATGAACCACTCCAGATCGAAGAGTCTACCCCAGATCCTTCGGCCTACGCCAAATCCTTCGGCCTGAGGCAATGCGACAGCCGCGCCTCGCCAAAGGCGAGATCCGTCCAGTCGGTGCCAACGACGAAACGGGCCAGCGCCGTGGTCGGGAATTTTTCCGCAAGCCGGTTCAGCGCCGACCGATCCGATTGCGAACCGGCAAGGCGCCGCGCGAATTCTTCCAGCCCGGGATTGTGGCCGACCACCAGAACGGTGTTGGTCGCGGCACTTGCCTTGCGCAGTTCCACGAGAATGTCCGCCGCCCTCGCTTCGTAAAGCGCCTCGACAAATTCGGCAGGCACTCTCGCCGGCAATTCGGCCGCCATCAGCCGCCATGTGTCGCGGGTGCGCAGCGCTGACGACACCAGTGCCAGATCGGGCAGCCAGTCGCGTCTCGCCAGTTCGCGTCCGATCAGTGGCGCCGTCTTCAGCCCACGCCCGGACAGCGGCCTGTCGAAATCGGCAAGACCGGGATCGTCCCAACTCGACTTGGCGTGGCGCAGGAGGAGCAGCTGCTTCATCGATTAAACTCAGGACCAGGGGATGTCGGGGTGGAAGTCTCTGCCATACCCGCCACCGTGCTTCATATCCGTCGTCGTATCGAAAGCCGCCCAGAGCGCATCAAAGATGAACAGGCCTACACACCTTTCATCCTTATCCCATCTGACGGAAATGTCCGCTTCGGTGATGGCCCAAGGGCCAGATAGAATGTGGATTGCATCGATGACTGGGCCTGCCGGATTTTGGTAAAGGTAGAAATATGCTGTGGCGTTTTGTTGATTTCCGGTCTCGTCATATTCGAACACGCCAGCCAGATCGCCTCTTGCCCGGATTGCGGTGTCGAAAACGTCCACGGGTCCGCTCGGTTCTTCAAAATAGCGCTGAGACGTCGCGCGCGCCGTGCACGATGCGGACGATCTCGACACGCTCGTCGGCAAGGCGATACAGCACAAGATAGTTGCCGATCGTCAGCGCCCGCACCTTGGCACCGATATCCGGCCTTCGCGGGCCGGATTCAGGGAAGGTTGCCAGCTGCAGGATGCGCTCCGCGATGGCGTCCAAAAAGCGGTCGGCAGCGAGCGGGCTGTCCTGAGCGATGCCAAACCAGATCTCGATTAGATCGTTTTCGGCCGCCGGGCTGCGGACGATGCGGATATCAGTCATTCTGCTGTTTTTTGGCGACGTCGGTCAACCGGCTGCGGGCTTTCAGCTTGATGTCATCGATATCGAAAGGCGCAAACGGACCACTCGCCAACCCCTCCGTCCAGGCTTTACGCAGCCGCTCGGCTTCCGCTTCGCGCAAGGGCTGTCGAAGCCGCCATTCCCGCAGCGCCTCGCGGATGACTTCGCTTGCCGACCCGTATTGCCCGCTGGCCACGGCGCCCTTGACCATGTCCAGCAGTTCCGGGGAAAGCGCCACGCTGACTTTTTCGACTGTCGCCATCAACCTGTCTCCAAACTTGAAGATGGTAGCAATATTTGCTACCATCTTCAAGTTTGGAGGTTTCGGGTCGGTCTCTCAGGGCGTAATCCGCGCCAGTTGCTCGAGATCGCGCTCTTCGCGCAGCGGGTCGGGCGCCATCACCACCGAGGTGCCGTTTTCGGCGTCGTCGGCGAAGTGGGCGAGCACGGTGCGGCCGCCTTCCATGCGCGCTTTGCCTTCGGCGACCAGCCCCAGCGCCAGCGGATAGAGCCGGTGCTCGGCCTTGAGCACGCGTGCGGCGAGCGTATCCTCATTGTCGCCGATCATTACCGGCACAGCCGCCTGGGCGATGATCGGGCCGTCATCCATGTCCAGCGTGACGAAATGCACCGTGCAGCCATGAATGCGGATGCCGGCGCGCAGTGCCCGCGCATGCGTATCCAGGCCCTTGAAGGCCGGCAGCAGGGCAGGGTGGATGTTGACCATCCGTCCCAGCCACTTCTCGACGAAACGTGCGCCCAAAATGCGCATGTAGCCGGCCAACGCCACGATCTCGGCGCCGAACCCGACCAGGGCCGCGTCGATTGCCCCGTCATGGGCTTCCTTGCTGGCATAGTCGGAGCGCTGGATGACCTTGGTGGTGATGCTGCGGGCCGCCGCGATGCCGAGGCCGGCGGCATTGGCCCGGTCGGAAATGACGCCGACGATCTCTGCGGGATAGGCCGGGTCGCTGGCCGCCGCGATCAGCGCCGTCATGTTGGAACCGCGTCCCGAAATCAGCACCACGGTGCGTTTCTTGTTCATAGTCCGATCGAACCCCGATAGATGACGCCGGCATCACGGCGCGGCACAATGCGGCCGATCGGCGTTACCGTTTCGCCGGCCTCTTGCAGCACGGCGGCGACTTGTGCGGCCTGGCCGGAGGTGACGACGAGGATCATACCGATGCCGCAGTTGAAGGTGCGCATCATCTCTTCCGGTGCCACGCCGCCGGTCTTGGCCAGCCACGAGAACACCGCCGGCACCTCTATCGCGTCGAGGTCGAGCTCGGCGGAAAAGTCTTTCGGCAGCACGCGCGGAATGTTTTCGGGAAAGCCGCCGCCGGTGATGTGGGCCAGCGCCTTGATGCCATGCGTGTTGCGGATCGCCTTGAGGATCGACTTGACGTAGATGCGCGTCGGCTCAAGCAGCGCCTCGGCCAGTGTCGCCTCATCGTTGAAAGGCGCCGGGTCGTTCCAGGCAAGGCCGCTGACGCCGACGATGCGGCGGACTAGCGAAAAACCGTTGGAATGCAGGCCGGATGAGGCGAGGCCGAGCAAAACGTCGCCCTCGACAATGTCGTCGGTCGGCAGAAGCTGGCCGCGTTCGGCGGCGCCCACAGCAAAGCCGGCAAGGTCGTAGTCGTTGCCGTGATACATGCCGGGCATTTCCGCCGTCTCGCCGCCGATCAGCGCGCAGCCGGCCTGCCGGCAGCCTTCGGCGATGCCGCCGACGATCGAGGCCCCCTGGTCGGGGTCGAGCTTGCCGGTGGCGAAATAGTCGAGGAAGAACAGCGGCTCGGCGCCCTGCACGACGATGTCGTTGACGCACATGGCGACAAGGTCGATGCCGATCGTGTCGTGCTTGCCGGCGTCGATGGCGATCTTCAGCTTGGTGCCGACGCCGTCATTGGCCGCGACCAGTACCGGGTCGGTGAAGCCGGCGGCCTTGAGATCGAACAGGCCGCCAAAGCCGCCGATCTCGCCATCGGCGCCCGGCCGGCGCGTGGCGCGCACCAGCGGCTTGATCTTCTCGACCATGAGATTGCCGGCATCGATGTCGACGCCCGCCTCGGCATAGGTGAGCCCGTTCTTGCGCTTGGCTGTATCGCGCTTCGTCATATCCGGCTCGTCGCTGTTTCCCTTGCGGGCTCTTCGCATGAACAGTTTCGGTCTGCAAGGATAACGGCCAAATGCCGGTCTTTTGCCCTCGATAAAATCGTGGACAGCGGCCCCTGCGCCCTTGGTCCTTGCACGCATCCTCCGTCTCCATCATGTATCAGTAAAACAAAATTGACGGGACATGCGTTTGACCATCCCCAACATGATCACGATCATGCGCTTCGTGCTGGTGCCGGCGGTGGTGCTGGCCATGTTGAAGATGCGCTGGGACTGGGCCTTTGCCGGCTTTCTCGTCGCCGGCATTTCCGACGGCGTCGACGGTTTCATTGCCCGCCGTTTTAACCAGCATTCCGAGCTTGGCGCCTATCTCGATCCGATGGCCGACAAGCTCCTGCTGGTCTCGGTGTTCGTGGTCATGGGCTTCATCGGCGAGCTGCCGCTGTGGCTGGTCGTCACCATGGTGTCGCGCGACGGGCTGATCGTCTGCGCCGTCGTTCTGTCCACCGTCATGGCCCACCCGGTGGAGATGAAGCCGCTGTTCGTGTCGAAGGCCAACACCGCCATCCAGATCGTGCTGGCGGCGGTGGTGCTGGGCGAACTCGCGCTTTCGGTCCACCTCGACCCACTCAGGCCGGCGCTCATAATCCTGTCCGGGGTCTTGACCGTGGCTTCGGCCGCGGCCTATCTCGTGGCTTGGCTGAGGCATATGAGCGGCTATGGCGAAGGCTCCACCCCGGGCACCTGACCAAGGATCCATCGAAGCGGCTGCTGAAGCGGCTGTGGCCAGCGAAGCTGCGTCGCTGGCGTTTCGCCGCCAGATCTTCTTCTGGCTGGCCAGCGCCGTCCTGCTGGCGCTGTTCCTCTATGTTTTCTCCAGCATCCTGTTGCCCTTCGTCGCCGGCATGGTGCTGGCCTATTTCCTCGATCCCGTGGCCGACCGGCTGCAGCGGCTCGGCCTGTCAAGGCTGATGGCGACAGTGGTCATCCTCATCGCCTTCATCGTCATCCTGGTGCTGGCCTTCGTCATTCTGATCCCGGTGCTGGCGACGCAGATGGCCGATTTCGCCAACAAGCTGCCGGAATATCTGACCCGGCTGCAGAGCCTGATCACCTCTTTCGATCCGAAATGGATCGAACAGAAATTCGGCGTCAACGCCAACGGCCTGCGCGACGGGCTGAACTCGCTGCTGACCTCCGGCTTCGGCCTGCTCACCACCGTGTTCACCTCGATCTGGACCTCCGGCGTAGCGCTGGTCTCGGTGGTCAGCCTGTTCGTGGTCACGCCGGTCGTTGCCTTCTACATGCTGCTCGACTGGGACCGCATGGTGGCGATCGTCGACAGCTGGGTGCCGCGCGACTATGTCGAGACCGTCAGGGGCATCGCCAAGGACATCAACACGGCCACCGCCGGTTTCGTGCGCGGCCAGGGCACGCTCTGCCTGGTGCTGGGCGCCATGTATGGCACCGGCCTGACGCTGACGGGTCTCAATTTCGGCATCCTCATCGGCCTGTTCGCCGGGCTGATCTCCTTCATTCCTTATGTCGGCTCGTTGACCGGGCTGGTGCTGGCGGTCGGCGTCGCCTTCGTCCAGTTCTGGCCCGACTGGACCATGGTGGTGGCGGTCGCTTGCGTGTTCTTTGTCGGCCAGTTCATCGAGGGCAACATTTTGCAACCCCGGCTGGTTGGCAAAAGCGTCGGCCTGCATCCGGTGTGGCTGATGTTTGCGCTGTTTGCCTTCGGCGCGCTGTTCGGCTTCGTCGGCCTTTTGATCGCCGTGCCGGCCGCTGCCGCCATTGCCGTGCTGGTGCGCTTTGCCATTGCCCGCTATCTCGAATCGCCGCTCTACAAGGGCCACGGCACCGAGCCTGTTCCGCCGCTGCCGGCCAGCCGCCGCAGGGGCGGGCCGCGCGGTTGAGCCTGATGGCGGACCAATCCGAAACGCCGCGTCAACTGCCGCTCGATCTCGGCCATGGCACCGGCTATTCGCGCGACGATCTCGTCGCCTCCGGCACCAATGAACAAGCAGTCGTGCTGGTCGACCGCTGGCCGGACTGGCCCTCGCCGGTGGTCGTGCTGGCCGGCCCGGCGGGCTCCGGCAAGACCCATCTGGCCTCGATCTGGTGCGCCCGCGCCAGCGCGATGAGGGTCGACGCCCGGCGCATCGGCGACTGCATGGCAAATCTTGGCGCGCGGCCGGCCCTGATCGACGATGTCGATGCCGGCCCGGTCGACGAAGCCGGATTGTTCCACTTGATCAACGCGGTGCGCGGCGCCGGCTCGCAGCTTTTGTTGACCGCACGGCGCTTTCCCGCCGCCTGGGGCGTTGCGCTGCCCGACCTTGCCTCACGGCTGAAGGCGGCGGCGACGGTCGAGATCCACGAACCCGACGATCTCTTGCTGGCCGGCGTCATCACCAAACTGTTCGCCGACCGCCAGGTCGAGGTCGAGCCGCATGTCGTGCAATATCTGGTGCGCCGCATCGAGCGCTCGTTGGCGACCGCCATGCGCGTGGTCGAGCGGTTGGACCGCACGGCCCTCGAGCGCAAGACGCCGATCACCAGGGCGCTGGCCGCCGAGACCGTCAGCGCCATGGACGAAGGGCAGGGCGAGTTCGAGATTTAGGGCTGTCTTGCGCGCATCGTTCGGTTGCAATGGACCATTGAATGGTCTATTTGTTTCCTAGTTATGGACCATTATCTGGTCCGTTAGGAGAAGCCAATGCAGGTATCCGTCACCGATGCAAAAGGCCAGCTGACCGAACTGGTGCGTCGTGCCGAGGCTGGTGATGAAGTGATCCTGACGCGCCACGGCCATGCCGCCGTGCGGCTGGTTCCGGTCAAGCCGATGCCGAACAGAAAGGGCCGCCGTGCCTTGCTTGAGGCGGCGCGGGCAGCTGGCGCCGCCAAGGCAAAGGCGGGACCATCTGCAGCGCGAAGTCAGGATTTCCTCTACAACGACCATGGCCTTCCCGAATGATCGCGGTCGATACCTCGGCCCTGATGGCGATCGTCCTCGACGAGTCGCAGGCCGATGCCTGCATCGCTGCCCTGGAAGCCGAAGACAATGTTCTGATTTCAGCTGGCACCGTGGCCGAAGCGCTGATCGTCGCAGCCAGGCGCGATGTCGGTCAGGAACTGGCCAGCCTGATCGAGGGGCTGGGCTTTGAGGTCGCGGCGGTGACGCCGGCTTCTGCGCGGCGTATCGCCGAGGCCTATGCGCAATGGGGCAAGGGTGTTCACCCGGCCGCGCTCAACTTCGGCGACTGTTTTGCCTATGAGGTGGCGAAGGAACATGCCTGCCGCCTGCTCTATGTCGGGGACGATTTTTCGAAGACCGATATAGAAAGCGTGCTCTGACACGGCCCCGATAGGACACCCGGGATGGCTTCACTGTCCCATTTTGGGATGTAATTGCTGGCATCCGTCTTGCTGCTATCGTCTTGCCGGCTAACCCCGGTCCTGATTGCGTTCCAAATCAGGTTAGTAGGCTCGTCGGGAATGAGGCTGTTGGGGTTCTCGCCCGGCGAGCTTGCCTTCAGATCGAGTGGTCGCCAGAGCGTCCTGTAAAAGGGCGCTCCCTCTACGCCCACAGCCCGGCCAGATGCTGGACCACCAGATAAGCCGCCGTATGCGCCGCCACATAGCAGACGGCGACGACGACAAAAAACATCAGGCTGGCGAACCGTGAGAGGGCGGCGCTGCCGTCCTGCCTCTTGCTTGGCCGGTTGTTCCACATCCACAGGGCGGCACAGACAATTGCCCAGACGACCATGACCGGAATCGTGAAACCGTAATAAGCGAAGTAGGCAGGGCCAATCAGCGACAGCCACGCTTCAAGACCAAGCATCCAGAATCCCCTCTTTTGCCGAAGTCTAGACCGGCGACAGCGATGGAAGCGAGGGGATTGTCGGTGCCACAGGTGCGCTCGGTCCGGGCGAGCTCAATCGCAGCCGCAAGGCGGCACTCCGGCCAGCGAAGCCCGGCCGGAGCAAATCTCGAATGATCAGGTCAATTGCAGACCCTGACCTCCTCGATCACCCTGTGATGATGGCGCCAGTGCTTGATCAGCTCAATATGGCACCGGTGATGTCGGTGCTGGCGCTGCCACTGCCAGTCATTGTTCTGGTCGTCGCCGTAATTGTCATTGTTGTCGTTGTAATCGATGTGGCGATTGTGATGACGGCGAATTTGTATTTCACCATTGTCGGGAAAATATTGATCGCCGTCGTCGGATTGGATGATCACACTGGCAGCTTGCGTCGGTGCCAGGACAGCGGCCGATCCGGCAAACGCGATCATGGAAGCGAGTATCAGGTTCTTCATTGTTAACTCCTTGGATCCAACAACACACAACTCGCGGAATGAATTCGCGTTCCAAACCAAATCGGCAGTTCAGCCGGCGAAGACCTGGTGAAGTTCGCATTCCTGGCGCGCATGGAGCCGCAAACCGGCACTGCCATGCGCCATGCCGGCGCGCTCCTTCGGGCGGCCGTTTGCGTCAGCCAATGGGTTGGTTTTCCTGGCCGCGCCCCGTACGGCGAACGCTATGGCGCTATCGGCCACGATGGGTCTTTGTATCACTGAGAGGAAGAATGGTCGGAGTGGAGAGATTCGAACTCCCGACCCTCTGGTCCCAAACCAGATGCGCTACCAGGCTGCGCTACACTCCGAGCTTTGCGGCGTATAAGGTTCCGGGCGCGGCTGTGCAACCCCTAAACCGCGAACGGCAACGAACGCGACGCGCTTTAGCCAGCCGCGCGCCATCGCCGTGACCGGACAAATCCCTTGAGCGTCTTCAAATCCATGGCGGCGCCGAAAGCGTAGCCTTGCAGCATGTCGCAGCCGAGCGTCTGCAGGATACGGACATGCTCCATGGTTTCGACGCCTTCCGCGACAACCTCGATGCCAAGCGACCTGCCGATCTCGATGATCGATGCGACAAGCTGCCTTTGCTGTTCGGATTCGACAATCGGGCTGATCAGCTGGCGGTCGATCTTCAGGCGCCGTGGCCGCAGCTTGAGCAGGCTGACTATGGAGGCATAGCCGGTACCGAAATCGTCAATCTCGATGTCGATGCCGAGATGCTTGATCTGCTCGATGTTCCAGGTCACCAGATCGTCACTCTCATCGAGGAAGATCGATTCGACGAGTTCGAAGGAGACGGTTCCGGCCCTGATGTTGAGGTCGCGCAGGCCCTTGATCAGTTCCTTGTCCTGGAGCCGCCGTGCCGACACGTTGACCGATACACGGGGGATCTGGAGTCCCTCAATCGCCCACTCGTCGAAGCTGGCCAGCGCCTGCTCGAGCACCACCTTGTCAATCGTCGAGACGACGTTCAGTTCCTCGGCGATGCTCAGGAAGTGGTCCGGGGGCAGAATTCCCATTGTCGGATGTTTCCAGCGCGCCAGCGCCTCGACGCCTGCGATCTCGAGTGTCCTTGCGTCGAACTGAAGCTGGTAATAGGCGACGAATTCCTGGCGTTCGAGGCCGCCCAGAATCTCGTCGGCAACCCGCTTTGTGTTGACGATCTTCTCTTGCAGGGCATTGGAGAAGAATTCATAGCGGTTGCGGCCATTGCTCTTGGCCCGGTAGAGCGCGATGTCGGCATTGACCAGCAGGTCCTTGCCGACGAGGTTTGGGCCGTCGTCGGTGGCAATGCCGACGCTGACGCCGAAGCGGCATTGGTGCCCCTGATAGTAAACCGGCTGGCGCATCTCGGCGATGATCCGCTCGG
Organism: Mesorhizobium sp. P3_B5; assembly: GCF_056402815.1. Classification (NCBI taxonomy): domain Bacteria; kingdom Pseudomonadati; phylum Pseudomonadota; class Alphaproteobacteria; order Hyphomicrobiales; family Phyllobacteriaceae; genus Mesorhizobium; species Mesorhizobium sp. P3_B5. The sequence goes on from NZ_JBFUGR010000001.1 coordinate 401,872, forward strand.
CGAGCTGGGCGAGTTCCTTGTCGTCGCAATTCCAGCTGACCACGACGAACTCGTCGCCGCCGATGCGGGCGACAAAATCATGATCGCGAACATTGGCGCTCAGCACTTCGGCGGCATGGATCAGCATCGCGTCGCCGGCTGCATGGCCAAGCGTGTCGTTGATCTGCTTGAAGCGGTCGAGGTCGATGTGCAGCAGCGCGATACGGCCATCACCCGGCTTGCGGGAGAAGCTCTCCAGCATCTCGTCCAGAAATCGCCGATTCGGCAGGCCGGTCAGCGAATCGTGCATCGCATTGTGCTCGATGCGCGACTTGGCGAGTTCGAGCTCGGAGTTGCGCGTCTCCGCCAGTTGCCGAGCCCGTTCCAGGTCTTGGTTCAACAGCACATCGGCAGTTACGTCCCACTCGGCGCCGATCATCTTTGGCGTGTCGTTGCCGTCCTGGAAGAATGCTGCCCTGGTGCGCAGATAGCGGATTTCGCCATTGGGAAGAACGATCCGGTAATCCGACGAGTAAGGTCCTTTGGTGGAGGCCGAGCGATCGAAATCTTCCAAGGCCCGGGGCAGATCGAGCGGATGGATGGCGCCGGCCCAGTCCTCATAGCCGCGCGGCTTGCCGTCTGGTTCCTTGCCGTAGATCTCGTTGACCCGGTCGTCCCACACCAACGAGCCGCTGGCGATATCGTGCTCCCAGACGCCGATCGCAGACGCTTCCATCGCCAGTTCCAGGCGTCGCGACAGGCGCCGCAGTTCGGAGTAATTGCGCTGCCGCTCTCCGACCAGCCGGCCTGCTACAAGGATCGGTATCACCATCGCTGCCGCGGCCGCTCCCATCACCGCGCGCAGCCACCAGACCTCGGCATCCATCGACGTCCAGCCGCCCTTGGGGATCGCCGCGATTTGCCAGGATCCGGAGGGAAGCATGACGTCGGCCGTCACCGGATTGTCCTGGCCGACGCTGTCGTCGCCGAAGAAGCGCGCGCCGGCAACGCCGGTCGCATCCTTGCCGGTGAGGGTGATGTCGAGGCCGAGATCGGGGTCGAGCAGGCCGCTGGCTTCGTAAAGCCGGTCGACATCGATGACCGCCGAAACGATACCCCAGAAACGGTCGCTGTTGGCGGCCCCTTTGACGAAGACGGGAAAGCGCCCGATGAAGCCCTTGCCGCCCTGCTTGAGGTCGACCGGGCCGGCCAGGATCAGCGTTTTCTCATCGCGCGCCCTGAGCGCGGCTTCGCGCTGCTTTGGATCGGTGCGGTAGTCGAGACCTATGGCCTTTTCGTTGCCGGCCATCGGGTACATCAGGGAAACCACGAGATCCGGCGCGGCGGCGATGTTGCGCAACAACGTGTCCTCGCTGAGCACATTGCTGGCCAGCTGGGCGAAACGCTGCTGGCCCATATAGGGTTCGGTCACAATCGTCGCGACCAGGCCCCTGACCAGGTGCAGGCTGCCACTGATATTGCCTTCGAGCTTGGTTCGCACAAGGTTGACCCGCGCCAGCACATCAGCCCGCGCCGCCTGCTCTGCGACAACTCGATTTTGATGGTCGGCAAACGCGGCGCAGATCGCGATGACCACAACAGCAATCACCGCCGGAATGTTGGCCGGTGAAAACACGGCCTGACGAATGCGGCCGAAGCTGGTGTTGAAAGCAGTCAATTGCGCGTCGACCTGTTTTGCCTCCAGGCCCGAACAGGGCCGCAGTCACGTTAGCCCGAACTACTTAACTTTGACTTGCCATAGCGCCTGGAAAATTTCGAGACCTGCGGCGCAAACATGCAATTATCGATGTTTTGCATGCATCCGCGGGGGTTTGAGCCTGATTGCCGGTACCTGGTCCTTAAAGGATCGGCGATATCGCATCCGACCCAAGCAGAGCTTCGACAAGATCGCCGATCAAGTGCGGCAGCACTTCGAACGCATAGCCGACATGCAGCCGTTCGAGCGGCGTGTGATAGTCGCGTCCCCATGGCCCGGCGTTGATTGTTGGAATGTTGCCGACCCCGTTCTTGTCTGGCCAACGCACGCCGGCCCGCCACATCGGCGTGTTGCGGGCAACAACGTCGATATCGCGTTCGTCCGCCTCGCCAAGGAAGCTCATGTCGGAGATGCCGGCAAAATAGTCTGTGCAACCGATCGCGACGCCGTAGCGGGCCTCAGCAGTGGAGGCGATCTCCAACGCAATGGCGCGCAGCCTTGCAGCGGCCGGACTGTCGGACAGGTTGGTCGGCAAATAGGGGATTGAGCCGAACCCGGTGACGACAGCTGGGCCGGGCAGCTGGCTGAGGCGCCACGCCTGCTCGGTCATCACTAGGCATTGTTCGGGCAGCGACAGTCCGCCAGCGGCGAGCGCAACGCCGGTCGCCTGCAATTCTCCCCGGTTGCCGGGATTGACCCTCACCGCCTCCGCTTCCACCTGTTCGTAGCGATGGATCGGGATCGCCGTACCCAGCGCGTTGGCGGCACCGGCATGGCCGGACTGGGCGATCCGCTGGCGCAACTGGTCGAGATGGGATGATGCTGCCTCTCGGCAGAGCCGGTCGAAACGCTCCAGCACGTCGGCCGGCGTGCGGCGGTAATTCAGCACGTTGAAGGTAACGAACGCCGTCGCCGGCGTCGTCACGTCATAGCCGGACTTGCCGTCGCGCATGCTGAGCAGGCTTGGCGGCGTGCCCGGCAGGGAGGCTTGCGCATCGGTCAATTCCGAGGCCCATTCGACGCGCGCCGCGATTGCCGCGGCCAGCGTTGCCGCGTTGACGCCGTTCAGCGGAAAGCCGCTATGGGTCGGAATGCCGACGACGCAAGCCGTCGGCAGCACCTTGCCGACGGTGCCGAGCGCGATGATGCGGCCCTGGCTGCCGTCGCCGTCATCGGCGATGGCATCGAGATTGATCGCGGCGACGAAATCGAGGTCGCGTTCCCCGGCGATCCGCGGCAGTTCCTGTGCCGCACGCCGCGCGCCGGCCGAATTGTTCTCTTCATCCGGGACGGCAAGGAAAAGGACGTTGCCGGTCTTGGTGACGGCTTCGCAGAACGCCGCACTCGCCGCCAGCCCGGCGGCAAGACCGGCCTTCATGTCGAGCAGGCCGCGCCCCGGCAGGAAATCCTGCGTCGAAAAGTCGGCCTTGGCCCGCAAGGCTGCCGGCGTATCGGCGCGCTCGGCCAGTCTTTGCCGCAGGCCGTCCAACAGCCGCTTGGGATCGGTCGCCACCGGCCGCAGATCGCCATAGTCGTCGATCGACACGGTGTCATAGTGGCCGGTGAGAATGACGGTGCCGCGGCCGCTGCCGCGCATCAACATCGCCACGCATTGCCGCGGATCGCCGTCGGCCACAGGGATGGTCCAGATCTCGGCGCCGTCAAAGACCGGATCGCTGCGCAATCTCTCAGCAAGCCAAGGTCCGAACGCGGCCTCGCCGGGCGTTCCGGTGACGCTCTGCTGCAGGGTCAGTGTCGTGGCCCAGTCCCTTGCGTGGCTGGATAGTCGTCGGGCCTGGTCGATGCTGCGTCTCCAGCCTGAATGGCTTTTCGTGAAGTTTGAAGTCAAAGCCGCAAAAGTTCAAGGCGCCCGATCCGGTCGGCGATCGCCTTCGCCTGGATCACGGCGTTGGCGAAACAGCCGCGAATGCTCGGCCGCATGCCGGTAAACCACAGGCCGGGCAGCTTCGGGTTGCTGTCGGCGCCGTTGAACAGCGGCACGCCCTTGCCATCGAGCACGCCGAGCTTGCCGACCATGGTCTCGAGCCCGGTGCGGTAGCCGGTCGCGGCGATAACGATATCGGGTTGGATCAGCATGCCGTTGTCGAGAGCGACACCGTCGTGGGTGAATTCCCGAATTTGTGGCACGACGATGATCTTGCCGGTCTTGATGGCGTCGACGGCGCCGTCGTCGGAGGCGATCGCGGTGTAATGCGAGGTGAGGCGGCTCGCCCCGCCTGAAAGTGCTGGTGGCATGCCGAATTTCCTGAGATCGCCGAAGACCAGCCGCTGCGTCGCCGCAATCACCGCATCGGCGAGCCTGAGCGGGAAGCGCGCCAGCAACGGCGAGAACCGGTGGACGGCGATCCGGCCGATGCGCTTGGGCAAGAGCGCGGGGCCGTGTCGCGCCGACAGCCAGATCTTTGCGGTGTTGGCACCCGCCAGGTGATTGAGCGCGTCGAAGCCGGAGTTTCCGGCGCCGACCACCAGTACCTGTCTGCCGGCATAGTCCTCGGCCGCGCCGAAATCGGCCGAATGGATGATCCGCCCGGCAAAATCCCTCATGCCTTTCCAGGCCGGGATGAACGGCTGCCGGTCGCGCCCGGTGGCGATCACCACGTGGCGTGCCAGTCGCGACCCGCCACTGGTTCGCACCAACCAGTGGTCGCCGTCGAAGACGACCTCCTCGACCGCGACGCCGAACTCGACCGGCAGTCGGTGCATTGCGCTGAACGCGTTCAGATGGCGAATGACGGCGGTCCGGTGCGGGAAGGCGGGGGTGTCGGCGGGAAAGGCGACGCCGGGCAGCGCCGAGAGATCGCGATGCGTGTTCAGGTGCAGATGTTCGTGCCGCCGGTGCCACGGCTCGGCCAGCCGTGTTTCCTTTTCCAGCACCACCGTCGGCACACCGGCCTTGATTAACGCTTGGGCAGCGGCCAGCCCGGCGCCGCCGGCGCCGATGACGATCGTGCCGTCGAAAATCGCTTGCTGGCCGGTAGGAACGTGCAAGATCCCTGATTCCAAGCCTGTATCTGTCACCGTCGTCAGCATAGCCCTGATTGGCACGCCAGTGTATCTGGCCGATGCCGCTTGGCGGAGGCGCGGGATGCGCCGCCGTTGCAAAGCCTTGCCGCCGGGACCATTGCACAGTATTGACGGAAACAAGGCGGCGCAGCCGCCTTGACCCAGCAACGAGGTGCCCATGTCAGCGCGCATTTTCAGCCCAGCCAAAACCGCGATGCAGTCCGGCAAGGCCAAGACCGGCCACTGGGTGCTGGAATTCGATCCGGAATCGCGCAAGAAGATCGACCCGCTGATGGGCTATACGACCTCCGGCGATATGAGAAGCCAGATCAGGCTGACCTTCGACACCAGGGAAGAAGCGGTGGCCTATGCCGAGAAGGAAGGGCTGGCCTTCCGCGTCGAGGAGCCGAAGGAAACCAAGCGCCGCCAGATTTCCTATGCGGAGAATTTCCGCTATGACCGCAGGACGCCCTGGACGCATTGACCGGCATCGCCGGGCAGCGCCAGCGCCAATGGAAAGATCAGCCGGTCCCTGGGCCGGCCCCAGTGGTCCCGTAGCTCAGCTGGATAGAGCACCGGCCTTCTAAGCCGATGGTCACAGGTTCGAATCCTGTCGGGATCGCCATATATTTCAATGGTTTGGCTCAGGCGTCGTTCAAAAGTTCCAACGTCTTCCGCTTTTCCACGGAGTGCGAAGTGGACGTCTGCGCCATTCCTGCCTGCTACTTTGCAAGGCAGGTCGCCAGCGGAAATCGTTACGGTCTTGTAGAAAGAACGCAGCGCTGATAGACTTTGGTCTGACACTTTCTAAGACTTTAGTCTGATTGGTGCCGGCGGGCGAGATACGACGAAACCATCGCAACGGCGCATCCACAGGTCTGCAGGCGCCATCGCGTCAATGGCGTCACGAGCGCGAAAGCATAGGAAATCGATGATCTCGAAAGAACTTGTCGCCAATGCCGATACTGCCGCAACCTTTCTCAACTTGATGGGAAACGAGAAGCGGCTCTTGATCATGAACCATCTGGCCGCCGGCGAACGCTCGGTCGGCGTTCTTGCAGAGCAAGTCCAACTCAGCCAATCGGCCTTGTCGCAGCATCTTGCCAAGCTCCGGGCCTTCGGGCTTGTCGATGCCCGTCGCGATGGCCAGATGGTCTATTACTCCTCGTCGTCCGGAGCGGCGCGCGAACTGCTTGCGATGCTGGATGGCTTCCTGGCGACGGAAAAACCGCTGTCGGGGCAGGCCCCGCGCTACGTCGCCGAGAGGCTGCGCCGGGTGCAGGCAGCCTGAGGGCAGCCACAAGCCTGGATTGGCTGACCGGCCTCACGGCCGGGCTTCGTTACTCTTAAGTGCGACATCGACGTCGGCGCCATGCCGGCGCCGATCGTATTTTCATGGACTTTGCGCCTCCCCAGCGCTCGGTCGTCCAGGCCGGCCAAACCGCACATCGTTGGGCGTCGACATGGCCGCTACGCCGGCCAGCGTCGAACTTGCGTGATTTCTAATATAAGAGCAAAGTTCGAAGCGTTGGGGGGAGAACGGCTCACAAAGCAAATCGGGAGGAAACCATGAACAGCATGAGCCTCACCACGCTTGACCGCGGCAAGACGACCGTCGACGCCGCAGCCCTTGAAGCGCTTTCGGCGCAATTGCGTGGCACGTTACTGAGAGAAGGCGATGCCGCCTACGATGTCGCCCGCACCGTCTGGAATGCCACGGTCGACCGGCGGCCTGGGCTGATCGCGTGTTGCGTCGGCGCCTCCGACGTCATCAGCGCCGTGAATTTCGCCAGGGAAAACAGGCTTCTCGTCTCCGTGCGCGGCGGCGGCCACAACATTGCCGGCAGTGCCGTTTGCGATGGCGGCCTGATGATCGATCTGTCGGCGATGAAGTCGGTGCGGGTCGATGTCGCGGCGCGGCGGGCATGGGTCGGACCCGGCGCCACGCTCGTCGATGTCGACCGGGAAACGCAGGCCTTTGGCCTGGTGGTGCCGACGGGTATCAACTCGACCACCGGCATAGCAGGCTTGACGCTGGGTGGCGGCTTCGGCTGGATCACCCGCAAATTCGGCCTGACCATCGACAATCTTGTTTCAGCCGATGTGGTCACCGCCGATGGCAAGTTGCTGCGCGCCAGCCAGAAGGACAATCCGGACCTGTTCTGGGCGCTGCGTGGCGGCGGCGGCAATTTCGGCATCGTCACCGCGTTCGAGTTCCAGCTTCACCAGATGGGTCCGCAGGTTCTGTCGGGGCTCGTCGTCCATCCCTTCGCGGATGCCGAAAAGGTGCTGCCGGAGTATCGCAAGGCGCTTGAAACCGCACCCGACGAACTGACCTGCTGGATAGTCATGCGGCAGGCGCCGCCGCTGCCCTTCCTGCCGGCCGAGTGGCATGGCAAAGAGGTGCTGGTTCTGGCCATGTGCTATTGCGGCGACATCCAGGCGGGCGAAAAGGCGACGCAAAAACTTCGCGCCATCGGCAAGCCGATTGCCGACGTGGTCGGTCCCAACCCGTTCACCGGCTGGCAGCAGGCGTTTGACCCGCTGCTGGCGCCCGGCGCCCGCAACTATTGGAAGAGCCATGACCTGACCGAGCTTGCCGACGGCGCGATTGGCGTCACCACCGCGGCGATTACCAGGCTTCCCGGCCCCGAATGCGAAATCTTCTTCGGCCATGTCGGGGGTGCGGCAGGCCGCGTCAAAGCAGATGCAACGGCGTTTCCGCAGCGCAGCTCGCACTTCGTCATGAACGTTCACGCCCGCTGGCGCGAACCGGCAATGGACAAGGCCTGCATCGATTGGGCTCGTGGTATCTACGAGGCGGTCAAGCCCTATGCCGCCGGCACGGCTTACGTCAACTTCATGCCGGAGGACGAGGTCGACCGGGTCGAAGCGGCCTATGGCGGCAACTATCGCCGGCTGCTTGAAGTCAAGCAGCGCTACGACCCGCTGAACCTGTTCCGCATGAACCAGAATCTGCGACCGAAAGAAAGCCAGCGCGCCGCTTGAGCGGCAGCGCATGCCCCGGACCGGAGATTTGCGCCAGCGAATATCGCAATCGATTTTGCCGCAATGAGCTTCGGTTCGGAACGGCCCGGGCCGGCAATCGGATGATCGCCGCCCAAGCTTGATCCTTGCGTCATCGGCACGGCTGGCGGAGCGTTCCGAGCCGATGGCCGCAGCTTCGATGCTGTCTGGATCCGGGACAGATTTGCCTTGAACGAGGCGTGTTTCATTGGCACCCTTGGCCGATGCGAGCGAGGGGCGGGGTCCAATGCCAGATAGCCAGTTCAACGTCGACGCTTGGCTTTCCCGTATCGGATACGATGGGTCGCGTGATCCGACGTTGAAAACGCTCAAAGCGGTGGTGACTGCGCACGCGACGGCCATTGCTTACGAGAGCATCGACGTTCTTCTGGATATCCCCCCCGCGCTCGATCCCCTGTCGCTGCAGGCCAAGATAATTTTTGGCGGACGAGGCGGTTACTGTTTTGAACAGAACATGCTGTTTCGCGCCGGCTTGCTGGCGCTCGGATACAAGGTGACAAGCCTTCAGGCTCGCGTGGTGCGCGGATCGGAGATCGATGCGCCTCGACCCATGCTGCATATGGTTTTGCGGGTGGAACTACCGGAGGGCTCGTTCCTTGCAGATGTGGGATTTGGAAATCTTGCGCCGACGACCGCGCTGAAGCTCTTTACGCAGGAGGAGCAAGAGACTCCCCACGAGATCATGCGGTTTTTGGAGATGGGGGATGAGTTGGTGCTGCAGTCCAGGCTGGGAACCGGATGGGAGCATATCTACAGGGTTGTCTTTCTTCCTCGTGTCGATGCCGAGTACGAGATTTGCAACTGGTTTACCGCCAGTCATCCGCAGAGCCCATACCTCAACAACCTGATCGCGGCGCGTCCTGGACCAAACAGAACGCGACTGACCCTGTTTAATTCGCGCTTCAATAGGCGATACCCATCAGGTGAGGTAGAACGGCGTACCATAAACGGCATCGAGGGGTTTCGCGATGTGCTTGCGAACGAGTTTGGCCTCCATCTTTCCGAGACCAAATTGCAAACGGCCGTCGCTCATATGGAACAACGAGGGACGCGCGGCGCGCCGCATCCGTTCTTCGCTTAGCGTGCCGCATCTCGACGAAATCATTCACCCCACGGATTTCCGGAGCTGACGATGTTCGACCCAGAAAAGGCCAGGGCCGCGTCGCGTTTGCTGGTAGACCATTGGGACAACGGCACCCGCCTCGACGCCATACCCCAGGCGTTGCGGCCGCAAACGCGGATCGAAGGCTACGCCATCCAGGCGCATGTGATGGATCGCTCGGTGGCACCGCTTTTCGGCTGGAAGATTGCCGCAACCAGCCTGGCTGGACAAAGGCACATCAACGTCGACGGCCCGATGGCCGGGCGTCTGCTGGCCGAAAAAGCGGTTGAGGTTGGCGGGGCCGTTTCCCTGGCGACGAGCAAGATGCGCGTGGCCGAGATCGAATTTGCGTTCCGTTTCGGCCGCCAGCTGCCCCCACGTGCGGTACCCTATGAAATCGCCGAGGTGATGGATGCGGTGGCGAGCCTGCACCCGGCGATCGAAATACCGGACTCGCGATATGATGATTTCTGCGCCGTCGGGGCGGCACAACTCATCGCCGACAACGCCTGCGCCAATCTGTTTGTCATCGGCGAGGCGGTGGACGACGATTGGCGCGACGTGGATCTCGCCAATCACCCGGTGGTTGCTTTCGTTTCCGGAAAGTCGCAGCACAACGGGACAGGGGCTGCAGTGTTGGGCGACCCGCGTATTGCGCTCACCTGGATCGTCAATGAACTGTCGAGCCTGGGCATAGCCCTGCAGCCGGGACAGGTGGTGATAACCGGCACTTGCGTGACGCCGATTAGCGTCGAGGCCGGCGACGAAGTCACCGGCGATCTGGGCCGGTTTGGCAGGGTCTCGGTCAGGTTTGTCTAGTGCGGCCGCTGCCTAACGGCGATGCTGCGCACCGCCAGCACCAGCACGGTGATGATGATCAGGATCACCGAGAGCGCCGCGATCGCCGGGTCGATGTTGTCGCGCAGGCCCATCCACATCAGCCGGGGCAGCGTGATGGCGTTGACCGAGGTGATGAACAAAGTGACGCCGATTTCTTCCCAGGACAGCACGAAGGAGAGCAGGGCGGCGGTGATGATGCCGAACTTGATGTTGGGCATGATGATGCGGGTGGCGCGCTCCCACACGGTGGCGCCGAGCCCACGCGCGGCGAGGTCGATGCGGCGGTCTAGCTGGCTGAGCGACACCAGCATCAGTACCGTGGCGAAAGGCACCGTCATCACCGCATGTGCCATGGCGACACCCAGCCAGGTGTCGTAGCCTAAGAACGAGCTGAAACCTGAGATCGAGGTCAACAGGAAGTAGAGCGTGATGGCCGAAACCACCGGCGGCACCACCATCGGCAGCAGCACGAAGCCGACCAGCACCGCGGTGAAGCGCGGCTGGAACATCCACACGCCGAGGCTGAAGCATAGCGCCAGCACGGTGGAGAAGGCGCTGCTGACGATGCCGATCCGGATCGAGAGCAGGATGGCGTCGATCCAGCGCGGGTCCTCGATCAGCGCCCGGTAGTGGCGCAGCGACAGTTCGCCAGACGGCATTGCCAGCATGCGGCTCGGTGTCAGCGAAACCGGGATGACCGCCAGCAGCGGCATCAGCAGGAACAGTGCGACGAAGGCGGCGATGATCAGCGAGGCGGGACCGGGGCGATAGGTCGGCATCAGATCAGCTGCTTCGGTCTGACATAGCGGAACAGAAGCGCCATCAGCGCGCCGACGAACAGCACCAGCACGACGCTGATCGCTGCACCCAGGCCCCAGTCTGGACTCTGGAAGATGCGGAGATAGATCAGCTCGGCGATCATGACGCTGCGGCCGCCGCCGAGGATCGCCGGCGTGACGAAGAAGCCAAGCGAGAAGACGAAGACGATCATCGCCGAGCCGATGATGCCGGAACGCGTCATCGGCACGAACACCGACCAGAAGGTGCGCATTCGGCTGGAACCCAGCCCGCGCGCCGCCAAAAGCACGCGGTCGTCGAGGCTGCGCATTGCCGATGCCAGCGGGAAGACGGCGAAGGGGATGAGGAAATGCGTCATGCCGACGATGACACCGAATTCGTTGCGCACCAGCGCCAGCGGCTCGGAGATGAAGCCGATCGCCTGCAGCCAGGTGTTGATCAGTCCGCGATTGGACAGCAGCGCCACCCAGCCGAAGGCTCGTGTCAGCACCGAGATCCAGAAGGGGACGAGGATGCAGAACTCGGCGATCACGCGCTGCACCGGCGTGCCGCGCACCCATACCACGGTGATGGCGTAGGCTGCGGTGACCGAAACCAGGGTGACGATGGCGGCGATGCGCAACGTGCGAATGAACACCGACTGCACCAGCTCGTCAGTGGCAAGCGCGCCATACTGGCCAAGCCCTGGCGTCGGCAGGGTAAAGCTCCATTTGACGACGCCGAGGAATGGCCAGGCATAGGCCAAAACCAGAAACAGGAGCAGCGGCGCCATCAACAGCGCCGCGCCCATCCTGTCGGAGAGATAACCTCTCATCTTCGCCCTTATCAGGCGGAGATGATCTTGGTGTATTCGTCGAGCGCCGGTCCGTAGTTCTTGGCGTACCAGTCCATGTCGAGCGCGATCTGCTTCTTCATGTTTTCGGGATCGACGGGGTTGATGCGCTTCTTGTCGGCGGGGATCAGCGCGTCGGCAGCCGGATTGGCCGGGCCCTGGCCGAGCTTGTCGAACATCACAAGCTGCTTTGCCGGGTCCTGAGCGCTGGCGATGAACTTCATGGCCGCGTCCTTGCCGCCGGGATTGCCCTTGAGCACGGCGAGCGCACCGGGCGAGATCAGGCCCTGGTCCCAGATGAACTTGATCTTGCCGCCCGAGTCCTGCTCGATCAGCGAGGCGCGAGTCGACCAGACGATGGCCATCGAGGCTTCGCCATTGAGCAGCACGCTCTGGCTCTCGGCGCCGCCGCCCCAATAGGCAACGACGTTTTCCTTGAAGGCGGCGATCTTGTCATGCGCGCGCTTGAGGTCGAGCGGATAGAGCGAAGCTGGCGCGATGCCGTCAGCGAGCAGCGCCGCTTCCCAGCTTGACACGCCCCATTTGTAGAGCGAGCGTTTTCCCGGGAACTTCTTCACGTCGAAGAAGTCGGCCATGCCGGTCGGGGCGTCCTTGCCGTACTTCTCGGAATCGTAGGCGATGACATAGGAGAAGAAATAGGTCGAAGCGGCGTATTCCCAGCCAAAACCCTCGCGCATCTTCTTCTTGTCGACGACGGCGTAGTCGATCGGCTCCAGCATGCCTTGGGCGCCGAGCGTGATCGCCGAGAACGGATCGACGTCGACCAGGTCCCAGGTCGGGGCGCCGCTCTTGAACTGTGCGGCGATGGCGCCTTCGGTCGGGCCCGAGCCGTCCATCTTGACGGTGATGCCGGTGTCCTTGGTGAAGGCCTGGCCGTAGGCCGCGTCATAAGCGGTGATGGCGTCGCCGCCCCAGTTCACCAGCACCAATTCCTTCGCCGCGGCAAAGGCACCGGAGGAGCGAAGCAGCATCGGAGTGCCGGCCAGCACAAGTGCGGCGAGCTGGGTGAATTGCCGGCGCGAGATCTCGCCGCGCACGGTCCTGGCCGACAGCACCTCGATGGAGTGTTTCTTGGTTTCATTTGTCATGTCAGTTCCCCTTTTTTCGTTGGTCGTTCAGTTGGTTAGTGTCAACCTTGGAATCATCGCTCGAAGGCTTGCCACTCAAATCGTCATTGTCCTCCGTCCGGAAGCAGGAAACCCTTTTCTGCCGGCCAGGTGAGCCAGACGGAGTTGCCTTTGCTGAGCGCGGCGGCGGCAACCTCGTTCGGCACCGAGACCGTCACCTTGGCGCCTTGCTTCGTGGTCAGGTCGAGCCGCGTCGCGGCGCCGAGATAGGTCGAGGCGATCGCAGTCGCGGCAATGCCGTTCTCGCCCAAGGTCGCTTCACGCGCGATCGACATGTATTCGGGCCGGATCGCCAGGATGGCGTCGCCACGAACTTTTTCGGCCTTGCAGTGCATGGAGACCGCGCGGTCTTCGCACAGGCCCGTCGAGCCATTGTCGGCGGGCCTGACGCCCTTCAGCGGCAGCATGTTGATCTCGCCGAGGAACTCGGCGACGAAGCGGTTGTCCGGCCGGTCGTAGACCTCGTCGGGCGCGCCGACCTGCAGCAATTTGCCGTGGTTGAAGATGGCAACGCGCGACGACAGCGCCAGCGCCTCGCTCTGGTCGTGGGTGACGAAGACGAAGGTGGTGCCGGTCTCCTGGTGCAGCCGTTTCATCTCGGCCTGCATCTGGCCGCGCAGCCCCTTGTCGAGCGCCGAGAACGGCTCGTCGAGCAACAGCACGCCGGGCTCGAACACCAGCGCGCGCGCCAGCGCCACGCGCTGCTGCTGGCCGCCCGACAATTGCGCCGGCAGTTTCTTACCATGGCCGACCAGCCCGACGCGATCGATCATCTCACCGACGCGCCGCTTGATCTCGCCCGCCGATTTCTTGCGCACCTTGAGCGGGAAGGCGATGTTCTGTTCGACGCTCATATGGGGGAACAGCGCATAACCCTGGAACACCATACCGGCGGCGCGCTGCTCGGCCGGCCGGTCGGTGATGTCGACGCCGTCGCTATAGAGGCGGCCATCGCTCGGCTGGACGAAGCCGGCAAGGATCATCAGGAAGGTGGTCTTGCCCGAACCGGAGGGGCCGAGCAGGGTCAGGAACTCGCCGCGGCCGATATTGAGCGACAGATTGTCCAGCGCACGGAACGAGCCGAAGCTCTTGCCGATCCCGATTGCCTTGATCTCTGCGGCCCGGCCGGGTTGCTGCATCCTGCCCTTTCCCTAGCGTTGAACGAAATCGTAGGGCAGGGCGCGGCCTCACCGCAACCGAATAGTTTTCGCCTCATCGGCAAATTTGATTCACGGGTGGCGGGTTTTGGGTCGAATGTCCCTTGCCTCGAGGACGCACTGAAAGTTTGCGTATTTCTACAATCGGTTTTCCGCCATTGCCCATAGGTTGGTCACATCAACGCAGCCGAGAAACGACTGCGGAAACGGCGAGAATTTTCAAGAGGAGAAAACGTCCATGGCCACCCCGACCCCCTTCACCGTCGCCATCCCTGAATCGCAGCTTGCCGACCTCAAGTTTCGCCTTGAGCATACGCGTTGGCCGGATGAGCCTGCGGATGCCGGCTGGATGCTCGGTCCAAACCTGGCCTACATGAAGCGGCTGACCGACCATTGGATCAATGGCTATGACTGGCGCAAGGCCGAGGCAGCCATAAACGCGCTCAACAATTTCAAGGTCGACGTCGATGGAGTCGAACTCCACTTCGTGCATCACCCTTCGAAGAAGAAGGATGCAACACCGCTGCTTCTGCTGCACGGCTGGCCTGATACCTTCTACCGCTACCATAAGGTGATCGAGCCGCTGTCGGAGGATTTTCACGTCGTCGTGCCGTCAATCCCGGGAACCGGTTTCTCCGGCAAGACCGCACTGCCGATGGACAAGGTCACGGACATCTTCGCAAAGCTCATGACGGAAGTGCTTGGCTATGGCAAATTCATCGCCGCCGGCGGCGATGGAGGCTCCGTGATTGCCATGTCGCTGGCCCAGCGGCATCCGGAAAAGCTTTTGGGTTATCACGTCACGGATATCGGCTATCCCGACCACACGACCGATTTCGCCTCGCTGAGCCAGCCGGAGCAAGCCTATGCGGGCGCAATTCAGCGATGGTTCTTCGCCCATGGCGCGTTCAATCTCGTGCAGGCCACCAAACCGCAAAGTCTGGCCTTCGCCATGAATGATTCACCTGTTGGCCTCGCCGCATGGATCATGAGCTTCATGGCCGGCATGGGACTGGGAGACGATGCGGATGCGCGGTTCGGACGTGACGAATTGCTCACCAACATCATGATCACCTGGTTGACCGAAACAGCGGCCTCATCGTTTCGCATCTACAGTCAGAACGCCATGCAGCCGCCAACCATCAAGGGGCTGGACACCAAGGTTCCGGTCGCCGTGGCGACCGAGGCGCCAATCCCGGGCGGTGTGCGGCTGCCGCGCGAATGGGCGGACCGTCAGACCTCCGGCAATGTGGTTCAGTTCCACGACATGGAGACTGCCGGCCATTTCGCAGCCTGGGAGGACCCGGCGTTTTATGCCGGCGACATCAGGCGGTTCGCGGCGCTTCTCAACAAATGACGCGCGGTTTCGTGCTTGTGGACACCGGGGCAAGTCTGTCTTGTTCCGGTGTTCAGATTTTATGGACCGGGTCGAGATTAGAGGGCAGGTGACCCATGATTTTCTTGATGGACTTGATCATGTGCGGTTGGTCGGTGTAGCCGAGATCAGCTGCAACGGAAGCTGAGGCGTCGCCCAGTTTCAGCCGCCTTACAGCCTCCTGCGCTCGCCTGATCAGTTGAAAATCCTTCTGGGTGATGCCGGTCGTCTTCTTGAAATGTTGCTGAACCGACCGGGTCGAGGCAGCCTTGGGCCTCTCGGTGAATGCCTTGGCGACCAGGTCATTGGATTGCAACAGATTTGCCGCAACCATCATCTCGGTAAGCTGTTCGGCATTGCCGAAGGTCGGCAACGGAAGTTCAACACCGTCAAGCCGAAAGACCTCGCCCTCGACCGGCAGCAAGCGTATCGCAGCGCCGGTTCTGACCTCCTTGTCCGTCGCAAGGTAGACATGGGCTGCAAAGGATATGACCACTGAATGTTCGCCGGCCAGGTAGGGAACATCGACCGGCTCGGTGGCCTGCCCGCTCAGGAAGATCGTCGGTCGCCCATCGGGCGAGACACTCAGGATCAGGTCCCAGGAGCCATCGGGAGTCGCTCTGTAGATCCCGTCCGTCAGGCAGACCGTCTGCCAAACCCTGTCGATCCAGGGATGGGGCGAGGAGCGATGCGTATGTTTCTGCGTCATGCCTGTCAGCGTGTTGAAGTACGTTCGAGATTACTCTGCCAATCCGCATCCGTCGCAACAGCGCCGGCCCGCCTCAATACGGCTCGACCCTGTTCTCCGACAGTTTCGACCTCAGCCACCCCCCGAACGCCACCAGCACCGGATGGCTCGCCTTGGCGTGCTCCGAAACCAGGAAATACGACCGCGGCGATTTGATCGCGATGTCGAAGGGGCGCACCAGACGACCCTCGCTCAGCGCCCGGCGGCTGGTCAACTCGTCGCCCATGGCGATGCCCTGGCCGGCGATCGCCGCCGAAAACACGAGGTTCATGTCCGAGAAGAAGATGCCGCCTTCGGTGTCGGGGTTTTCCACCCTGGACAGCGCCAGCCAGCGTGCCCAGTCCTCGGTGTCGCCGAGATGCAAGAGATTGGCGCGCAGCACGTCGGCCGGTTTAGCAAAGCCGCCGACCTTGTTGAGCAAGGTCGGGCTGCACAGCGGCGTGAAGGAAATCTCGCACAGAAGCTCGGCTGCCCGGTTCGGCCAGTTGCCGACGCCGAAGGCGATGAAGGCGTCGGCGTCCGGGTTGCTGACGTCGTCGAGCCGGCGCGGCGTCAGTATGTGCAGCGCGACGTCTGGGTACATCTGCCGGAACTCGCCGATATGCGTGCACAGGAACAGCGAGGCGAAGCCCGGCGTGCAGGAGACGCTGAACGAGCCACCGACCCCGGTGCCGGCATGGCGCGTCACCGCATCACCCAGCACGGTCAGCGCCTTGCGCACGTCGCTGGCATAGCGCTGGCCGCGCGGCGTCAGCGCCACGCCCTTGCCGATGCGCTCCAGGAGGTCGAAGCCGAGGTCGCGCTCCAGCAGGCGAAGCTGGTGGCTGACGGCACTGCGGGTCAGGTGCAGTTCGTCGGCGGCGCGCCACACGCTGCCGTGGCGGGCGAAACTGTCGAGGGCGCGCAGCGCTTGAGTGGAGGGTATTCGCAAGAGGCCTCAGGTGAACCGAATTTGCATGAGCCGGGAAAACATATCACTTTTTGGCTGGCCGCTTCACTGCTTTCTTCTCTGGCCATGGAGAAAGCGCTCACCACATCGGCGCAAGCAACCGCGCTTGCCTGCCTGGATGGCATCCAGCCGTCGCTGTCGGCGTGGACGCGCACCATCTTCGACTTCGGCGAGACCGCGTGGCGCGAATATCAATCCGCTGCCTGGTATGTCGAACGGCTGAAGCGCGAGGGCTTTTCGGTCGAGGAAGGCTCGGGCGGCATGCCAACCGCCTTCTGCGCCCATTGGACCAACGGACCCGGTCCGACCGTTGGCCTATACGCCGAATATGACGCGGTGCCGGGCAATTGCCAGGATGCGGCAACAGTGAAACGGCCGCGCGAGGGCCTCGGTGTCGAGGCCGGCGGCCACACCGATCCGCATTCGGGGCTCGGCATTGCCAGCCTTGGCGGCCTGCTGGCGACCAAGGCGGCGATGCAACGCCACGGTATTGAGGGCACGCTGCGCTTCACCGGCGAGCCGGCGGAGAAAGTGCGCGGATCGAAGCCGATCCATGCGGCCAAGGGCTATTATGACGGCCTTGCCGGCATGATCTCCTTCCATCCCTTCTACATGCTGCCGCTCTGCAACACGGCGCGCTGGGACACGCATTGCGGCGCCGCCTACGCAATGATCTACCGCTTTGTCTGCGACGAACCCGAACACTGGGTTCGCGCAAGCGATGGCGCACCCATCCCGCAGGCACACTCGGCGGTCAGGGCGCCGGGCGCCAATGACGCATTGATGATGATGTACATGGCGTCAAAGGCGCTGCGCGATTCCATGCTGCCGCATCAGGGTGGTTGGTCGATCAGCGAGGCGATCCTGACGGCGGGGCAGGCGACCGCCGACAATCTGCCGGCGGGGTTGGCCGAGATCCAGTACATGCTCCGCGTGCCGACGCTTGCCATGGCCGAACAGGTCACCGCCATGCTCGACCGCAATGCCCAGGCCGCAGCCGCGATGAGCGGCTGCCGGTACGAGCGTCACTGGGTGTCGAAGTCGCGGCCGGGCCTCGCCAACCACGCCATGGCAGGGATCGCCTATGAGGCGCTGTCGACGGTCGGCCCGCCGCGCTGGGACGAAGAGGCGAGAGCCATCGCCCGCGAGATCCAGGTCAATGCCGGTGGTACGGTGACCGAAAACCCTTTCATCGACGAACTGAAGCGGCTGATCGAACCGCAGGACGCCGAAGCGATCCTGCGCCGCGACCTGCCGCCGTCGCAGACAAACTCGACCTCAGACGACTACACCGACATGAGTTGGCACGCGCCGAYGGCCCGCTTCTACGTCGCCCGGCCGGCGCTATGCTCGACAAATGGCCACGCCTATCCGGCCTGGGCAATGAATGCGCTGGGCGGCATTTCGGCGACGATCGATCCAATGGTCAGTTGCGCTGCCAAAACGGTCGCGCTTTCAGCTCTTCGCCTTCTGGAAGACAAGGCCGCCCGCGATGCGGCGATGGATGAATTCGTGGCCCGCACCGGCGGCGGCATTGGCGGTACCAACTGGATCGCGCCGCTTTGCGACTACGACCCGCCGATCCATTTTCGCTGGCCGGAATATGTCACCACCGCGCGTGGACGCGACTGGTGGATACCGAGCAGCCAACCCGACCAAGCCACCTGATCAAAGCACGAGGAGAACCCCATGACCGTTCATGACCGCATCGTCACTGAGCCGTTTTCATTGCAGCGCCGCAACCCGGCCGGCGGCACCAAGCCGCTGACATCATGGGGCTTTGCCAACGAGACCGATGTGCTGACCGACGTGTTGCTCGGATCGCCGAATTTCCTGCGCCATCTCTCGACCAGCTCACTGTCGCGCAAGCATCTGCGCGAAGCTCCCTGCAACGTTCAGATCGCCCAGGCGCAGCACAAGGATCTGGTCGCCGCCTACGAGCATTTCGGCGTCAACATCCACTGGCACGAGCCGACGCCGGAACTGCCGATGCAGGTCTATTCCAGAGATTCCAGCGTCATGACGCCCTACGGCGCCTTCATCACCGCCATGGCCAATTGGTGGCGGCGCGGCGAGAATTATGCCGCCATCCGCACCTATGAAAAACTCGGCATCCCGATCTACGATATGGTGACTGCCGGCACCTTCGAGGGCGGCGACTTCAACGTCATCGAGGAGGGCGTCGTGCTGATCGGCTGCGGCGGCGCCCGCACGCAGGAGGAAGGCGCCCGCCAGGTTCAGGCCTGGTTCGACAAGGAAGGCTGGGAGACCCGCATCGCCTTCATCGACGAATACTATGTCCATATCGACCTGATGGTGGTGCCGATCGCGGAAAAACTGACCGCGGTCTGTCTCGCCTGCACCGAGCCCGGCATCGTCGACTGGCTGAAGGGCAAGGGCCACGAGATCATCGACGTGCCGTTCCAGGACACGATGGCGCTCGGCTGCAACTTCATGTCGCTGGGCAAGGACCGGGTGATCGCGCCGACGTCAAGCAAGGCGCTGATCGGCCAGCTCAAGGCGCGCGGCTTCGAGGTGGCGGCGATCGACATGAGCGAGATTTCCAAGACCGGCGGCGGCATCCACTGCATGGCGCAGGCGCTGAAGCGCGAGCCGGCCTGAGGGAGCTTTCCCCGGTACATTGACACAATGGCCGCAGAGGGGGAGACTCCCGGCATATTAGAGGAGAGAATCTGTGAAAAGAACCTACGAAAAGCCTGAGCTGCGCAAGGCGGGAAAGCTCGGATCGCTTGCTGCCGGCGGCGCATCGAAGGTGCCTTGAGCGTAGCTTGAGGGCAAGGGTGCTGTATTCGCATTGACCTCGCCGGGTTTGAACGGCGGGGCTTTTTTTGTCGCGACGGTCAGCTCGCTGGGTCTCGCAAGATCGACCATCATTCAATCTTTTGCCGGAACTTTGAGTGACAGCTCGAGCAATCCTGCAGGATGAGGTGCAGGAGATGCTCCGCCGGCAGTTTGGCGGGATCGGCTTCCACGGCGCCCGGCCGCTTGCCGAGCAAGCTGCCGCCGCCCATCACCAGGCCGGAACCCATCCTCATGTCGTCGGTGATGCCGGCTGGCGCTCGCCCGGCCTTCTTGGCCAGAGCGCTTGCCAGCGTCCCGATGTGACGGGCCAGCGCCTCGAACTCCGGTCGTGCCTGATCAATCTTCAGCCTGGCGCCCGAAGGCGCGCCCAATGAGGCGCCGGGAAATTCGGCAATGAGGGCAGGGCCGGTGCGGGCGCGGATGGTTTCCGCCGCCGCCTTGAAGGCCGCAGCGTCATAGGCTTGTCTGCCATCGAACATCCCGGCGATCGTCTTGGCTGCTGCTGCCATCTCCTTCATTGAGGCTTGGCGCGCCATGACGATTGCCTCGCTGCCAGCAGCGGCGCCAGCCACCGAAGCGCAGGCAAACGCCAACATCGCAGCGATGGCGGCAGGTCTCACTGAACCAGGCCGGCCAGCTCGTCGATGATCGGGCAGTCCGGCCGCTCGTCGCCGTGGCAGTGGTCGACCAGATGATGCAGCAGATGCCGCAGTCCGGTCAGTTCGGCGATCTTCCTGTCGATCTCCACCAGTTTGGCTTGTGCGACGGCCTTTACATCGGCGCTCTCGCGGTCCTTGTCTTGATAGAGCGACAGCAGTTGGCGGCACTCATCGACCGAAAACCCCAGGCTGCGCGAGCGCTGCAGGAAGCGCAAGCGGTGGATATCTACCGCCGAGTAGTCACGATAGCCGTTGTCTGTCCGGGCGGGGCGCAGAAGGCCGATATCCTCGTAGTAGCGTATCGTCTTCGAGGGCAGGCCGGACTTTTCGGACGCGAGGCCGATGTTCATGGCTGGAATCTCCTTTTGCCGAGAAGAATAGACCTTCCAGCCACTGGAAGGTCAACACGCCGTCGCGGTCTTCTTCAGCGTCATCAAGCCGCCATTTTTCGACCGCATCCGCCGTGGCAGCGGCCTCCTCACGAGCCTCGGTGCTGTCGGTCTGCAATGGCTCCGGCAAAAATCCTACAACTGCGGTTCCTTGACTCGGGACGCAAAAACGGGCAGCAAAGTCGGCTACGGAGAGGATTTAGGCCATTTTGACGGCCGGGGAGGACGCTTTTTGCCATCGATCGCAGTGCAATCGGCGACCGATAGAGTGATTGGTTAACCAAACTTGTCCATCTTTTGAATCAATCGGCAACAGACGCGAAGGGTGCAGGGGGCACCAAGGCGAACTGTGATCGTCACGGCTGCAAGACCGCAGCCGGCAGCCGATTGAGAGTGGTTGTATGGCGTTTGTGCGTTTGAAAGACCGGGGTGACAATCCAGTATCCGGATTGACTTCGATGAGGCCCCGCCTGAGCTGGGTCGCGATTCCGGCCGTTGGCGCCGCGGTCGTTTTATGGTCGGTGGCGACCATGGCCGGCCTCTATTCGGTGGGGACCTCGCTCACCGCTGCTTCAGACAGTCTTCCGCAAAGCCTGGCTCTGCCGCGCACCGTCGCGCTCGCCGATTCCCGGCGCGCCCTTGCCAATTCATGGGCACCGGCGCTGGCCGCAAGCCGGCAGCGCCAGGTGGCCCTGCTCAATCAATGTGACGCCGCTTGCCTGCGCCTGGCGTCGAGCTTCGCGCATGACGGCAAGATGGCAAGGCTGAGGCCGGCGACTGCAGCCAGCGCCACGCCGGCTGCAGTCGCCCCGAATGCCATTGCACAGGTCACGCCGCGTGACGCGCGTTTCGACGGCGTGGTGGCGAAAGCGAAACTGTCGCCGCAAAAGCTGGCTGACGCCTTCGCCCGCGCCGCTTCCCACCCCTCTGGCGCCCCCTTCATGCTTGCCAGCCTGCCGACGGACGCTCGCTTTGCCGAGCCGGTGCGTATGCCGGACAAGCACGGTCCGGCACCGGCGCGCTTCGGGCCGGAGGTCGCGGAAATCGAACGCTCGTCCCGCTTGGCGCTGGCGCATGCCAATACCTTGCCGGAAGTGTCTGTCGATGTGACGCCATCGGTTGCGCTGGCGACGGTGGACCCTGTTGCGCCGCAGGAGCCGCAGCCGGGTGAAGTTCAGCTGGCCTCGCTGCCGCCACAGGATGACCTGCCTGACAACATGCCGTTGCCGGGCCGGCGTCCGCAGGCGGAAATCGATCAGCCGGCCAAGGCCCCCAAGGCCGAAGCTCCGGCCAAGCCCCAATCGCCCAAGGCGGCAAAGGCCCAGACAACCAGGGTCCAGACCGCCGACGCGCCGACGGTCGACGCGCTGCCCGGCGTGCAGTCGATGCGCAGTTCGTCACAGCCGATCGTGCCAACCATAGGCAGCCAGGGCAAGCAGAGCAGCCAGGGCAAGCCCACCAAGCGGTCGAAGGCCCAGGCCGCCGAGATGCTGGCCTATGCCAAGCCCGACATGCCCGAGCGCGGCTCGGGTGGAGTCTTTCGCAACCTGTTCACCAAGCCCAGCATGGGCAATGGCGTCGCCATCTATGACATCTCGGCCAAGACCGTCTACATGCCCGATGGTTCGCGGCTCGAGGCGCATTCCGGGCTGGGTGCGATGGTCGACCAGCCGCGCTATGTCGACCGCAAGAACACTGGTCCGACGCCGCCCGATACATATGACCTGAAGCTGCGTGAATCGCGCTTCCACGGCGTCGAGGCGATCCGCCTCACACCGGTGGGCGGCAACAACAAATATGGCCGCAACGGCCTGCTTGCCCACACCTACATGCTGCGCGGCGGTCGTGCCGAATCCAATGGCTGCGTCGTCTTCAAGGACTATGCCCGCTTCCTCGCCGCCTACAAGAAGGGCAAGATCAAGCGCCTCGTCGTGGTGCCGCGCATGTCCAAGCCCTTGACGCAGGTCGCCCAGGACGGGCGCGGCGCCTGAATCATTTTGGCAGGGTGATCCGCTATCATCCTGTTTGACCATGATATTTCATGGTCTCCATCCAACGCCTTTCCACCCGATTGTCAGCAGCCGGCATTGAAAGCGTTTTCAATTCCGGCTGGGGATACTATGAGTGATCAGGGCGGCTCCCGGCTTCAAACAATCAAGAGGATGTCATGACAATACGCGCTGTCGTTTGGGGCGAGAATATCCATGAGCGGACAAACGAGGTGGTCGCCGGCATCTACCCCGAGGGGATGCATGCGACAATCGCCAACGCGTTGAAGGCCGACCCCAACATATCAGCGTCCTGGGCAACCCTCGAGCAGCCCGAACATGGCCTGCCGGCAGACCGTCTTGCACAAACCGATGTGCTGGTGTGGTGGGGCCACAAGGACCATGGCGCCGTCGCCGACGAAGTGGTCGAGCGCGTGGCGCGCCGGGTCTGGGAAGGCATGGGGCTGATCGTCCTGCATTCCGGCCATTTCTCAAAAATCTTCAAGCGGCTGATGGGCACGCCCTGCACGTTGAAATGGCGCGAGGCCGGCGAGCGCGAGCGGCTGTGGGTGACCAGCCCGAGCCACCCGATCGCTGCCGGGGTGGGCGAGTATTTCGAACTCGAAAACGAGGAAATGTATGGCGAGCAGTTCGCTGTGCCGGAGCCGCTGGAAACGGTCTTCATCTCGTGGTTCCAAGGCGGTGAAGTCTTCCGCTCGGGGCTGACCTACAGAAGGGGCGCGGGCAACATCTTCTATTTCAGGCCCGGCCACGAGACCTATCCGACCTATCACGACGCCAGCGTCCAGAAGGTGCTGCGCAACGCCGTGAACTGGGCGCACAACCCGCAGGGCACCAAGCCCGCGATCCTGGACGCGCCGAACGTGCCGGTCGACAAGGCGCTGGAACCAATCGTCGAGCGCGGCGGCAAGCTGCACGCCTCGGGTGAGGCCGGCTTCCGCTAAACCCAGTAAGAGGGAACAGCGGCTTTCCGTCTGGATTTGCGTCAAAATAACACCTAGACCACATCCGTCCCATCTCATTGAATCGAACCAATTCGCTCGGAGTGCAACAAAATGCGACTTTTGATACTCGGCACCGGCTGGATGGCTCAGGAACACGCCAGGCAATTCGGCAAGATCAAGGGCGTTGAACTGGTCGGCGCCGTCGATGTCGACGCCAAACGCGTCGATGAATTTTCCGACGGCTTCGGCATCCCCAACCGCTTCACCGCGCTGGAGGACGCGCTGGCATGGGGCAAGTTCGACGCGGTGACGAATGTGACGCCCGATCGCATCCACCATCCGACCACCATGGCGCTGATCGCCGCCGGCAAGCCCGTCATGTGCGAGAAGCCGCTGGCCGAAAACTTCGAGAAGGCCAGTGAGATGGCCGACGCCGCCAAACGGGCCGGCATCATCAACATGGTCAACCTGACCTATCGCAATGTCGCGGCGCTGCAGAAGGCGCGCGCCATGGTGCTTGCCGGCGACATTGGCGAGATCAGGCATGTCGAGGCGTCCTATCTGCAGAGCTGGCTGGTGTCCAAATTCTGGGGCGACTGGCGCACCGATCCGAAATGGCTCTGGCGCCTGTCGCGCAGCCACGGCTCCAATGGCGTTCTCGGCGATGTCGGTATCCACATCCTCGATTTCGCCAGCTATGGCGCCGCGCTCGACATCGACCACGTCTTCTGCCGGCTGAAAGCCTTTGACAAGGCGCCCGGCAACCGCATCGGCGAATACGACCTCGACGCAAATGACAGTTTCACCATGGCGCTGGATTTTTCGAACGGCGCCTTCGGCGTCGTCCATGCCAGCCGCTGGGCGACGGGCCATATGAACGAACTGCGCCTGCGCATTTATGGCGACAAGGGTGGCATCGAAGTCGTGCACAATCTGGAAGGTTCGGAGTTGAAAGCGTGCCTGGGCGAGAACATCGAGACGGCCAAATGGCAGGTGCTCGATGCCGGCACGGTGCCGACCAACTACCAGCGCTTTGTCGATGCGGTGAACAGCGGTGTCCAGGCCGAACCATCATTCCACCATGCGGCCGAATTGCAGAAGGTGCTCGACCTTGCCGTCGTCTCAGACGCGAAGCGGACTGAACTGAGGGCAAACGCCGACACGCAGTAGGCTTGGATTCGGCGAGGCGGCGCCGATCTCACGGACCACGCGCAATTCTTTCAATCATTTCTTGAAATGGGAACCAGCCGTTTCATGATCTGATGGCGCCTGCGAACACGGGAGGCGTCATTGACCGACTACATCGGGTTACCGAAAGCCGAAGTGCACATCCACGTCGAGGGCTGCTTCGAGGCCGACGATGTGATCAGGAATTGCGAACAAGCGGGCATTCCGCTGCGTGCACCGCGTGACAGGCTCTTCGAGGCACACGATTTGAAGAGCTTCCTCGAGATGCTCGACTGGCTGTGCGGGACATTTCGGACGCGCGAGCAACTGGCCACCACGGCCTACAAGTTTGCGCAGCGCATGGGCAAGAGCG
This sequence comes from Mesorhizobium sp. P3_B5, assembly GCF_056402815.1. NCBI lineage: Bacteria > Pseudomonadati > Pseudomonadota > Alphaproteobacteria > Hyphomicrobiales > Phyllobacteriaceae > Mesorhizobium > Mesorhizobium sp. P3_B5. The sequence continues at coordinate 426,953 of NZ_JBFUGR010000001.1, forward strand.
GTGTGCGTTACGCCGACGTCATCGTCAACCCGACACACTGGCCGCATTGGCAAGGCAACATCCCCGGGATGATCGACGCGTTCGATGCCGGTTTTGCGGCCGCCGAGCAGGACGGGCACCCGCCGGTCGGGCTTTGCGTCAGCCTGCTTCGCACCCAGTCGGCGGCGGAGGCCATCGGACTGGTGGAGTTGCTGAGCGAGATCAGGCACAAGCGGGTCGTTGCGCTTTCGGTCGACGGGAATGAGGCGGCTGCCGGCCGCACCGGCCCACGCTTCGCCGAGGCGTTTCGCCGTGCTGCGGCGGCGGGTCTGCGGCGCACCGTCCATGCGGGGGAGTCGAGCGGCCCGGAGGGCATTCGCGACGCAATCGAACTGCTTGGCGCCGACCGCATCGACCACGGTGTCAGGGCGATCGAGGACCCGGAGCTTGTCGACTTGCTGGCGCAGAGGCAGATTCCCCTGGGCATCTGCCCGATCTCCAACGTGGCGCTCGGCGTCTATCCGTCGCTTGCCGAACATCCGATCGATGCCCTGCGCAAGGCCGGCGTCCCCGTCTCGATTAACACAGATGATCCGGCGCTGCTCGACACGACCCTCGAAGCATCTTATGCCGCCTGCACTGAGGCCTTCGCGTGGGACGCTGAAACCATCCGCCAGCTCGCTGCGACATCGCTGCGCGCAAGCTATGCCGATCCCGCGGTGAAGGCGCAAAGTCTGGCGGATCTGGCGGCCTGGCAGGCTTGACAAGCCCGCTGTCGACTCGTGTGCAGGAGGGCGCCGACGCGCCTGACGAGGCGAAGCTCAGCGGCCCCAAAGCGTCCTTCCGCCACGCCGCCGAACTGCATAAGGTTGCTCGATCTCTCGTTGGTCTCGCATGGGAAACGGGCGGAGCTGAAAGGAGCCAGCCATGACAACGCGCCGCGCCGAATGTTCCTGCGGCCAGCTTTCAGCCACCTGTTCGGGCGAGCCGGTCCGTATCTCGGTGTGTCACTGCCTGGACTGCAAACGCCGCACGGGCAGCGCCTTCAGCTACAATGTCCGCTTCGTGGAGGGTGACGTATCGGTCCAGGGGCGAGCTGCGGAATTCATGCGCACTGGCGACCAGGGCGGCCGCGTCATCTACAGCTTCTGCCCGGATTGCGGCACCAATGTTCACTACCGGATCGACACCCAGCCCGGCGTGATCGCCATTCCCGTGGGCGCCTTCGCCGATCCGTCGTTCCCGCCGCCCTTCCAATCCTTCTACCACGACACCAGGCGCTGCGAGTGGGTCGAGATCAAAGCCGAGCCTTTGGCAAGGCTCGGCTGAAGACGCAGTCAACCTGCCGGTGGGACTGCGACCCCGGCGTAGTGACTTCCGAGCTGCCAGAAGAGCAGCGGAAATCGCGTTCGCTCCTCATGAACGAGCCTGAAGCCGGCCCCGTCAATCAGACCTAATGGGTCGCGATTGAGGTGGCAGCCGCCGGCAAGCGCTCCCCACATCCGGTTCAGGCGCTCCTGCCACCTGCGGCAACGCGGCCCAGCGGCCTGGCCGTGCTCGATGAAGATCAGCCGGCCCGTGGACTTCAAGATGCGCCGGATTTCGCTCAGCGCCGCCTCAGGGTCCGGAATGGTGCAGAAAGCGTAGGTGACGACGACCGTGTCGGCAAAATCATCGGCCAATGGCAGGGTCTCGCCGCGGGCCCGGAGGCATTCGACATCGAACGGCATGGAACGGCTCTTCGGTTCGGCCAAGCCGAGCATTGTGCCGTCGGGATCGACGCCCACCAGCCGCTCCACTTTGGCGGAATCGTAGTAGGGAAGGTTCAGGCCGGACCCGAAGCCGACTTCCACAACAATGCCCTCTGCCTGTGGGATCATGTGCCTTCGCATGTGCGCGAATGCGTTGGCCGAACAGCCGGCGTGGACGAAGTAGGGAGCAACGCAGCGTGCGTACCAGGAGAGACAGGATTGGCACATATCTCAGCCTCCCTGTCGAGCGTCGATAAGGCCGCCATCTTCGGCAACAGCCGCGGACGTGCAATGATGGGTGAGAGTATTGACCAGTGACATTTATCGCTCCAAGTCTGTCTTCAGACGGGCCACATCGGCCCAACGTCGTGGGGATAGGTAGAAGGTCTGCGTCCCCTCAACGTCCCCGCCCGGCACATACGGATCCATGGAGCGATTGCAGTTCCGACTTTTGGGTTTTCCGGAGTTCCGTCTGAACGGGCGGCGGGTGGAACTTGCCTTGCGCAAGGCGGCAGCGCTCCTAATCTACCTCGCCGAGGCCGCTGGGCCTGTGGCGCGTGAGGTCGCAGCCACGCTCCTGTGGCCCGAAACCGACGAGGAAGCCGCACGCGCACGACTTCGGCGCACGCTGTATAAGATTCGCATCGCGTTCGGCAGCGAGGTTATCGCTGCCAGCGGAACATCGCTAAGCCTGCATCCGTCGCTGTCCGTTGAGGTCGACTCAAGGGTTTTCGAGCATGCCTGTGATCTCGGTCCCCTCAACCAGGCAGCTGACCTCTATAAGGGCGACTATCTCGCCGGCTTCTCTCTGCCGGACTGCATGGAATTCGAGGAGTGGGTCTTCTTCAGGCGCGAGGCCCTGCGCAGCCGGCTGGTACAGGCGCTGGAGCGGCTCGTCGAAGCGAAGATTGCCGGCGGTGAGCCCCGCGCCGCGGTAGTGCATGCGACGCGCCTGACGAGGTTGGACCCTTTGAGCGAAAGCGCGCACCGTCACCTGATCCGTGCGCACCTGACGGCCGGGGACAGGGCGGCAGCCGAGCGCCAGGCCGAAACCTGTGTCAGGCTGCTGCGGGACGAACTCGGCATCGCGCCGGACCCCACAACGCTTGCCATGCTGCATGGGCCAACTCACGATGCCACCTTGGACATGCCCAGAACGCGCTATGTCGAAGTGGGTGGCATCCATATCGCCTACCAAATCGTCGGCAAGGGCTTGATGGACATCGTGCTTGTTCCGGGGTTCATTTCGCATGTCGAAAGGGTCTGGGAAGACAGGAGCTGCCGTGCCTGGATCACCGCGGTTTCGCGTCTTGGCCGCCTGATCCTTTTCGACCGGCGAGGCATGGGACTTTCCGACCGTGTCGGTGCCCGCCCGACCGTCGAAGCGACAGCGCAGGATATTCTGGCGGTCATGAACGCGGCCGGCAGCCGAAGGGCCTTGCTCATCGGCGCGTCAGAAGGTGGCCCGGGTTGTGTCCGTTTTGCCGTAAACCACTCTGATCGCCTGATCGGTCTGGTTCTGTGGGGCTCCCTGGCGAAAGGCAGTCGCGCACCCGACTATCCCTTTGCCCTGACCGTCGCGCAATACGATCTGTGGAAGCAACGGCTGCTCGCCGGTTGGGGTGGCCCGGCGGAAATCGAAACTTTCGCCCCAAGCCTGACCGCAGACCGCCAGGCGCAGAGCTGGTGGGCTGGGTTGCTCAGGGCAGCCTCCAGTCCCGGCGCGGTCGCGGGCCTGCTGGAAGCGCTACGCGATACCGATGTCCGTCATCTCCTTGCAAAAGTTTCGGCAAGGACGATTGTTCTGCACCGCTCCGGCGACCGCGCCGTGCGCATCGAAGCCGGGCGCTTCCTCGCCGCCAACATCCCAGGCGCGAAGTTCATCGAGGTCGCCGGCAACGATCACTGGTTCTGGGTCGGCGACCAGCAGCCGCTGCTCGATAGCATTGGCGCGATTGCACGACGCAGCTGATCGCTCAGCCGGGGACGATCAGGGGACACCCCCTGTGCAGGGTAGCGCTCACAACTCTTGATGTCAGTTGTGAAGCAGAGGTTATTGCGCGCCCGGCAAAAGGAGCGATCATGTTTGCTGTCTCTGAAGACGGAACCCGCATTGCCTATGAAGTGGTCGGGACTGGAAGACCGCTGGTGCTGCTGCACGGCTTTACAGCGGATCACACGATTTGGCGTGAAGTGGGCTACGTCGAGCGGTTGGTGGCATTTGGGCGGCAACTGATACTGATCGACGGGCGCGGTCACGGCAGAAGTGACAAGCCGCACGTGCCCGACTGGTATGATCTCGGGCGATGCGCAACAGACGTCGCGGCCGTTCTGGATGACATCGGGGCAGTAGATGCAGACATCTGCGGGCATTCTCTGGGTGGTACGATTGCCCTGGCGTTTGCCGCCCACTACCGGAACCGGGTGCGCTCGCTTGTTGTCAACGGCGCGCATCCCTTCGGGCAGGATTTGCGTCTGCTGCGGGCAGCCGTGAACGTTGGCATGGAACCCTGGATCTCGTATCTGCGCACCGAGAACTGGCCGTTGACAGACGGGAACGTCAGGCAGCTCAGATGCAATGATCTTGAGGCCTTGCGGGCATGCGTAGCGCTTGATCGGGCCGATCGGTCGGCACCGCTCGTCAGCTTTGATCGACCGATACTTGCCATCAGCGGAGAGGCCGATCCGTTGTGTCGGAAGGTTCGTGATTTTGCAGCCTTTGCCGGCGCCGACTATTTCGAACTCGCCGGATGCAATCATTTCCAGGCGTTTTTGGCGGTCGACCCGGTATGCGCGCGCATGGAAGAGTTTCTGTCGCTGCTCTAGTGCCTCAGAATCCTGCTCTGCTGCCTCGCCGGTTCTGACAGCAGGCAGGAGATATTTCCTCGGTTGGAAGCTGAGGGACTTTGTAATGGCCTGATAAATCAAATCTTCAGGATCACCTGACATGCTTGCCCATGGCCGACGACCGGATGGCTCGGATGAATGTCCAGGTGAAACCAGCTTATGGGTCCGCCGACTGTGTCGGATAGGATTCATCTCGACGTGCAGGATGATCCTGCCATAATTGCGGAAGTCGAGCGGCAGCTGGCGCGCCGCACGCGCGATATCCGCCTCAAAGGCGAGATCAAGCGCCTATTTCGAGCCCGTGTGTGGTCACAAACAGCGAAGATCATCCGGGCCTGGATGATCTGGGTGGCATTTTTGGATGTGCTGACCCTGGCGCTCGACATGTTGATGCTTCCAAAGGCGATCGCGTTCTCGATGCTCCTGCCTGGCGCCATCATTCCGCCGGTCGTCATGATTGTCGTCCTGCTCTGGCGAAAACCGCAGGCGCCCTGGCTCCAGGGGGCTTCGCTGATTGCAGGCATGTTCCTCATCTTGTTGTCAGTCGCCCTGGTCGGGGTCAGCGCTGGTGGCGAGTTCTACGAACGGCACCTGAACATCATGCTGTTCGTGGCCATTACAGCCATCATCATCTTCGGCATCCCGCTGGCCTGGACGATGACTATTGCCGCCTCCGCGCTCGGTCTCTATCTCGTTTTTCAGCTGCAGAACCCGGGTATCGAATTTGGAAGCGCCGCGGCTGCGACGCTGTTTTTCACCAGCGGGATCATCGCAACGATCGCCGCGCGGCGCATCATGACAATTCTCGCCCAGAAGACCTTCCTGTTTGAGCTTCGCGACCGCCACAGAGTCGCCGAACTGGCGGAAGCGAATGATCGGCTTCAGCAACTGGCGAGCACCGATCCGCTCACCGGCATTGCCAACCGGCGCTGGATGACAGAGCTGCTCGACCTCCTTTGGGCCGATGGCGGAACATGCCCCGGCGGCGCCGCCATGCTGATGTGCGACATCGATGACTTCAAGAAGCTGAACGATCGCCTCGGCCATGCCGAGGGCGATCGCTGTCTGGTCGAGGTCGCCCGCATTATCAAGGAAAACGTCAGGCGCGATAACGATCTCGTGGCCCGATACGGCGGCGAAGAATTCCTGGTGCTCCTGCCTGGTGTAGACAATGAAGAGGCCATCTCTGTGGCCGAGAGAATTCGCCAGAGCGTTGAGGCCGCCGCTTTTCCCAATCCTGCATCCCGCGTGTCGCGGCGCGTCACCCTCAGCATTGGAGTTGCAGTTCAGAGGGCTGACGAGGCCATCTCACCGGAGCAGTTACAGCGACAGGCGGATGCGGCGCTCTATCTCGCCAAGCAAACCGGCCGCAACCGAGTGCTGCTCCACAAACCGGAGCCGTTCGCGCGCAAGCATATTCAGTCGACGCGGTGATGCCAGCCCGCAACGCGATGGCAGAATAGTCGCTTCGCGGTGCCGTCTTCGTCCAACCCAGCCATCGGCAACAGCCGACATATTGAGTTTTGACTCCTACGCTTACCCGCGAGCACGCGATGGAACACAACATCTCGATGAAGCTCAGGGTTGGCGTCAACAGTGGGCCAGTGGTCGCCGGCGTCATTGGGAAGAGTAAGTACATCTATGATTTGTGGGGTGACACAGTGAACCTGGCGAGCCGCATGGAGTCTGGCGGAGTTCCCGACTCTGTTCAGGTGACGCGCCCCGTCTACGAACAGCTCAAGGACCAATTCGTCTTCGAGCCGCGCGGCGCCATCGAAGTCAAAGGCAAGGGAAAAGTGGAAGCCTGGGTATTGAGATTTTAGTCGCGGGGGCAGCTCCGATGCCGGCTTGCCCTCCACCTGTCCGCCGTCAATGGGTTTCGCGGGCGCGACTGGGCGTCCTGAGGGGAGCGGACCCGAATGTCCGCTTCGCGCCTCATACAGTCATAGAGTTCATTTTTGCGGTAGCCAGAAGCAGACATAGCCGACGACCGTTCTGGGGGCCACGGTTGCGCCAGTTGCCGACCTGCGGCGCCTGGCGCGCGACCTGGATATCCAGATCGGCATCGTCTGCGAGCTGGTTTCCCATCCATCGCAGCTACCGGAGGTGCTGGAGGCCGCGATCCGCACCGCGATCGGGCGGCGCGGTGTGGCGGTGGTCGTCATCCCTGGCGACGTTGCGATTCAGAAATACGAGGCGCCTTTCTCGGCGCCCGTCGCTCCCGCAATCCGACAGCCGGTCGTCGTTCAACTCGATCCGCTCGCCGACCTGCTCAACCGAGCACCGCCCTGAACCCTGAGTCGTTCTGGCGGAGACGTTCCTCGATCCATTGCGCCGTGCGGTCGTAGGCGTCCGAAAACAACTCGGAATGCCGACTCCAATCCATGAAGGTGCTCGAAACCTGCGGACAGACCAAGACATCCTCGTCGCCGGCGGCAATGTCCTGCGGCCCGTGTGCCAGGATACTCGCAGCAATAACCTGAAGCATGCTCGGAACCTGCGGCAGGCGGGCACGGCCGAAAGGGTTCAGCAGGGCGATCGCAAGTTCCGATCTTCCGGGGATGCGGTCATAGTCGATGTGGTATTTTTGCGGTGCACTGGACCCAAAGCTCACGATGACATTGGGGCCGGTCTTGAGTTCCCTCATCTGTTCCAGCGGCAAATTGTTCATGATGGCGCCGTCCACCAGCATATCGCCGTCAGCCGTAAAGAACGGCGGCAGGACACCCGGGAGCGAGCCGGATGCCCGAACGGCTTGCCAGAGTTTTCCACGACGGTGGACATGGGGCTGACGGCTGCTCAGATTGCTCGAAAGCGCAAAGAACGGAAACCAAAGATCTTCGATCAGAACGTCGCCGTATTCCTCCCGAAGGGCTCGATCGAAGGCTTTGTGATCCAGAAGCGCGAAACGCGGCCAGGTGGGGCGCCGAAACGCCCGACTCTTGACAAATACGTTGTGCGTGCCGCGGTCGATCTGCTCCGCGTCCAGCCCTCTTGCGAAGCCGGCCATCATCGCCGCTCCGGAACTCGTCCCGCCGAGATAGTCGAAGCGCCCGCCCGCCTCGACGAAGGCCTTGTAAACGCCCAGATGGGCGCTGCCCAGGGACCCACCTCCCGCCGCCACGAAGCCACGTGCCTTGCAGGAAATAAATCGGACCAGGCGCTGGATATCAGACGCGTCCTCCAGCGCAACATGATGATGCTGGCCGACATGGGGGCGCTCATCGAGCCACGCAGAGGTGCCGGAGACCGCAGCCGAGCGATTGTCGTGAATTAAGACAAGCCGACCGGTCGATGGTGGATGGACCGATAGCGCCAATTCCTCGGACGTGTTCAAGCGAGGCGAGGAGGACGCGTTCGCTAGCAGCAGGACGGTATCGGCCTGGCGAATGCAGACTCGTGTCCATTCATTAGGTTCTTCATCCGCGACGTAGACAACGAATTCAGCTTGCGCCTCCAGTTCGTTCAACCAGTTAAGGACCGGCTGGTCGTCGATCGGACGACCTGCGAACTTCGCGTGGACGTCAAGCCGGGATACGAACTGAGCGCGCGTGACCGCGGCGAACTCTTGCTGTAGGTGCCGGATGAAAACCGGTGAGATGCGACTTCCGCCGGCTGCAATGATGGCAAGCGTTCGGATTTTGGCAGGTTTCTGGAGACGTGACAAAATCGGAGATTGCGTGGCGAACCGGCGCGCCAGAGATATTGTGACCGCCTCTCTCAGGTTCGGCAGAGCCTCGGCCGCCTTCTCGAAATGACTACGACTGATTTCAAGGACGATCGAATCGCGCGCTGCAACGACAGTGGCCGTACGGGGCAGCCCTGCAAAGAAACCAATTTCGCCGACTAGTTCACCCTGCGCGATCTCTGCGACCGAGCCAATCCGATCTCCTTTGTGTACCGTAAAGCGACCGGACAGCACGACGAAGAACCTGTCCGATGGATCGCCTTCACGAACCAGGACCTCACCGCGCCTTAGGACCCGACGGTCGGATTCGGCAGCCAAAGCCTCGAGCGCCAGCAACGACGCACGATCGAACATCAATGTCGCCGACATTAACCTCGCGGCGAGAGAGTCGGCGGAGGACATTTTGAGCCATCCGGGGAATGCATTCGCTTCGGTATTGTATCCTGTACCGCTCGTGTTTGCAGCATCGCAAGGCGATCCGAGCCGAACCGCAAAATTGCCGGGCCGGCGCCGTCTATGGATCAAATTCTGATGTGCCGACCCTTATGCGAAGCATTGGCTTCACTATGGCATCTGCGAGGCGTTCGATCCGCGGCAACTGGTGGGATTCGCCAGGCCATCTCGAAGGCGCGCCGTCGCTGCGGACGCTTCTGACTATCCGAGGCCCGAAGCTGCGGTCAGCTCTCGGCTAACTGCAGCATTTTCCACTTTGAGGCGAAATAATTCTCAACTATGGTCCGTCAGGCTAAAGGCATGGGGGGATTGCCGATGGTTTTGTCACGCAGGGGTGTCGTGCTCGGCGGCTTGGCGCTGGTCGCGGTCGGTGCAACCGGCAATATTGTTCAAGCCGCGACGGCAAAATCCTTTTTCGCCGGTACCGCCAGCGACAACAATTTTGTCTATCGCAAGACCAACTTCGCCAAGATCGACAAGAGATGGCATCGCCAGATCGTCAAGTATTTCAGCAGCGAGTCGGTCGGCACCGTCGTGGTCGATACCCGTCACCACTTCCTCTACCTCATCATGGAAAACAAGACCGCCATCCGCTACGGCGTCGGCGTAGGCAAAGAGGGCTTCAAATGGTACGGCCGCGCGACGATCGACCGCCGCGCGCTGTGGCCGCAATGGGTCCCGCCCCCCGAAATGCGTAAGCGCAGGCCGGAGCTGCCGCCCATGGTCGAAGGCGGCGCGCCCAACAATCCGCTCGGGCCGCGCGCGCTCTATCTGTACCGCGACGGCGCCGACATCGGCTACCGCCTGCATGGCACGCTGGAGCCATGGAGCATCGGCACCGATGCTTCCAGCGGCTGCATCCGCATGTTCCCGGAAGACATCATCGACCTCTACCAGCGGTGCCCGATCGGCACCGCGGTGGAGGTCCTGCCGCACATCGCCGACCAGGCGCCCGCTTCCACCACTGTCGAATGATTGGGCGCATCATGAACCGCATGATTGAAAATACGCGCCGGCTGCTCGCCGCCAGCCTGCTGGTGCTGACCGCATCCTGCTCGACCAGCAACACGCTGACCCCGCCCACACCCGACGTCACCAACGCCGAGATTGCCGGCTTCCAGAACGTGCAGCCGGGCAGCGAGGAGGATTTTATCCTCAATGTCGGCCGCCGCACCTATTTCACGAAAGGTTCGGCCGCGCTCGATTCTGTTGCCAAGACCACCCTCGACACCCAGATCGCATGGCTGTCAAAGTATCAGCGCTGGCTGCTCAAGCTGCAGGGTTTCGCCGACGATCCCGGCGCAAGCGAAACGGCGCTGGCGCAGCAGCGCGCCGATGCGGTGATGAACTACCTCGCCGCCGGCGGCATAGACCGCAACCGCATGTGGGCCAAGGGCTACGGCAAGGACAGGCTCGTCCGCGACTGCCCCGACAACGCCTGCAGGTCGCAGAACCGCCGCGTTGTGTCCAATTTGCGCGATGAGAGGGACGAGTCGTAGGGGGCTGCTGTTTTGCTTGCCACCAAATCAGAGCCTCACGCGCGACGGCGGCATGGCCGCTTTGCGCCTTCATGTCGGCCGTAGAGATTGGCTTAGCCGCTGCCTGAAAGCAGACGTGGCCAGCGGCAGGGCCGGACGTCTTGATTGCGCCAATTGCCGACATTGGCATTCAGCTTCCTCAGCGCCGCGAGGCGACCTCGTCGCGAACGGGGCGCATCGCTGTAGTCAAGGCATGGTCGCTGGCTTCAATGCCTGAGAACCTTGCTCAGGAAAGCGCGGCTGCGGTCGGTCTTGGGATTGGAGAAGAATTCCTCCGGCGTGCCGCTTTCGACGATGGCGCCGGCATCCATGAACACCACGCGCTGGGCGACCTTGCGGGCAAAACCCATCTCGTGCGTCACCACCATCATGGTCATGCCTTCCTCGGCCACCGCGACCATGACGTCGAGCACCTCCGAAATCATCTCGGGATCGAGCGCCGAGGTTGGCTCGTCGAACAGCATGATCTTGGGCCGCATGCCGAGGCAGCGCGCGATCGCCACGCGCTGCTGCTGGCCGCCGGAGAGCTGTGCCGGATAGGCATCGACCTTGTCGGCCAGGCCGACCTTGGCCAGCAATTCGCGCCCGGCCTGCTCGGCCTCGGCGCGCGCGATCTTGCGCACATGGATCGGCGCCAGCGTGACGTTTTCCAGCGCGGTCTTGTGCGGGTAGAGGTTGAACGACTGGAAGACGAAGCCGATCTCGGTGCGCAGCCGCGTCATGTTGGTGGCGGGGTCGCCGAGGCGCTGGCCGTCGACGACGAGATCGCCGTCGCGGATCGTCTCCAGGCCGTTGATGCAGCGGATCAGGGTGCTCTTGCCTGAGCCGCTTGGACCACAGACCACGACCACCTCGCGCGGCTCGACGCTGAGCGTGATGTCCTTCAGCACGTTGAGCGCGCCGAACCATTTGTTGACGCCGCGAAAGTCGATCATGCCCGCTTTGGTCATGTTTTCTGAGCCTTTGGGGTTCGCTGTCACAATTGCACCTCGCCATGAGCCGCACCCATGCGGCGCTCCAACCGGCGGGCCAGCATGATCAGCGGATAGCAGACGATGAAATAGCCGACGCCGACCAGGAAGAAGACCAGCAGGCCGTTCGGCACACGCTGCACCACCAGCCAGCCGACCCGGGTGAGGTCGGTCAGTCCGATGGCCGAGACGACCGAGGAATCCTTGATCAGCAGCACATATTGCCCGACCAGCGGCGGCAGCACGATGCGCATCGCTTGCGGCAGCACCACCTGGCGCATGCGCTGCCAGCGCGACAGGCCGGATGCAAGGGCTGCCTCGACCTGGCCGGTCGGCACCGAGCGGATGCCGGCGGCGACGATCTCGCAGATGAAGCAGGCGGCCAGATTGGTCAGCGCAATGATGCCGGCGGTGAAGGCGTCGAGCTCGATGCCGAATTCCGGCAGGATGAAGAAGATCAGGAAGATCTGCAACAGGAACGGCGTGCCGCGGATCAAATCGACCCAGGCGCCGATCGCGCTGCCGATCAGCCGGTTGCCGCCGGTGCGCAAGATGCCGAGGCCAAAGCCGAGCAGCGTGCCCAGCACCAGGCTGATGAGCGACAAGACAACAGTCATGCCTAGGCCACGCAAGGCGAGGGGGTAGCTGCCGGCGAGGCTTTGCAGTTGCTGCCAGATCATGTGCTGCTCCTTGCCGGCTGCAAGCCGAGCCAGCGGCTGGACAGCGCCGCCAATCCTTTCAGGCAGTAGTAGAGCACGAGATAAAAGGCGGCGATGGTGATGAAACCTTCCGCCGGCATGAAGCGGTCGGAAGCGAGCAGCTGGCCGGCGCGGGTCAGTTCGGAAACCGAGATCAGCGACAGCAGCGCCGAATCCTTGACCAGCACGATCGCCTGGCCGAGCAGCGGCGGGATCGTCACCTTGAACGCCTGCGGCAGGATGACGAAGCGCATGCGCTGGACATAGGTCATCCCCGAGGCGACGCCGGCCTCCACCTGGCCGCGCGGGATCGACAGGATGCCGGCGCGGATGATCTCGGCGACATAGGCGCCGCTGTTCAGCGACAAAGCCAGGATGCCGACGACGAGTTCGGGCAGCACGAAGCCGAGCCGGGGCAGGCCGAAATAGAGGAAATAGAGCTGCGCCAGCAACGGCGTGGCGCGCACGGCGTCGATATAGACCTTGGCCGGCACGCGAAACAGCTGGCTGCGCTGCAAATTCATGGCGGCGAGCACGATGCCGACAGCAAGCGCACCGGCAAAGGACAGCGCCGACAGCCAAACGGTCGTGACGAGGCCCTGCCCGAACAAGGGTAGATATTCGACGATGGTGCGGAAGCTGAAATTTTCGAACATGGCAGCGCGGCAGTGAGAGGGAAGGGCGAATAGCGAATAGTGAGTAGCGAGTAGGGAAGTAGGGAGCAGCGAAGCATGGCCGGAACGGCCATTCCCTATTCGCTACTCACTAATTCCTCAGTGGTCCTTCTTCCAGGCGTCGGAATTGACCCAGTAGTCGAGGTTCTTCTGCAGGCGACCGTCGATGCTGACCTGGTTGAGGAACAGGTTCATCCAGACCAGCAGGTCCGGCTCGTCATAGCGAGTGGCGAAGGCCAGCGGCTCCTTCGACAACAGGTCCGGCATGATGGTGAAGCTGCCGGCCGGGTAGGCGGTCGACTGGCCTTTCACGGCCGAGACGTCATTGACGCCGCAATCGGCCTGGCCGTTGTTGACGGCGTCGAGCAGCAGCGGACCGCCGCCCTTGTAGCTCTTGATGTCGGCGTCGGGGAAGGCGGTCTTGGCCTCCTTCTCGCCGGTGGCGCCGAGCAGCACGGCGATCTTGGTGCCCTTGGCCTTGCAGTCCTCGGTGGTCTTGAACTTGCTGTCGGCCTTGGTGAAGACGGTGCTGCCCGTGTACATGTAAGGCGTGGTGAAGGCGACCTTCATGCCGCGCGCCAGCGTCGGTGTCATGTCGGCGACCAGCAGATCGGCCTTGCCCGAAAGCAGTGCCGGGATCAGCCCGTCCCAGTCGAAATCGAGGAAGGTGATCTTGACGCCCATTTCCTTGGCCATCAGCTCGGCAAGTTCAACCGAACTGCCGGTGCGTTCGCCGGCGGCTCCAACCAGCGAGAAGGGTGGTCCCTGCGTCTGCACCGCGACGCGCAATTCGCCGCGCTTGGTGATGTCGTCGAGTGTCCCGGCACTGGCAGCAGCGGTAAGGCTCGCAAGCGCAAGTCCGGCGATGAAAAGCTTGGCAATCTTCATTGGGCATTCCTCCCTGTTGTCGTTGTTATTTTGCCCGCGGGTTTCCTTGGGCTCTTTTTTGAGCGGCAGCGCCGTTGCCAGCGGCGACCACCGTTCGAAAATCCTCAGTCCCAGGCCACCGTCTCGGCAACTTTGATGCCGCGCCTGGCCAGTTCGTCGAAGAAGCTGATATCGGGCACATGCAGCAGCGGGTTGAGCAGGCCGGGCGTCGTGATCTCGCGTCGCGCTAGCATCTGCGCCACGATGCTGGCGGGATAGCCGACGCCGAGGCTCATGCCGAACAGGCCCGACACAAGGTCGCGCTCGATGATCAGCTCTGACGTCACCGTCTTGCGGCGGCCGCCTTCGAGGCCGGAAAAGACATTGCGCATCACGCAAAGGTCCTTCTCATCGGCGCCATACTGCAATTGCGGACCTAGCAGCCGGCCGAGAAATTCACGCGGGCTCACGGTGGTGCCGGAAACCTTGTCTTCGGAGAGAAAACCGAGTTCCTTCAGCGGCGCCCAGAATGCCGACCAGCCTGGCCAGCGCAGCGTGTAGCGGCCGGAGCGCTGCAGCCCCTTGGCGGCGGTCAGCATCTCGACATAGTGCGGCGCATCGCCATTGGGGAAGGCTTCCAGGCGGCCGAGGCCCGCCACCTCGATCTCGTGGATGAAATGATTGTCGTGTTGCTGTCCGGCCGGCACCGCGACGCGCTTGCCGTCCTCGATCATCACGCTGTCGCGGTTCTGGCTGACCAGAACCATGTCGAAATTCCAGCTCACTTTGTAGCAAAGCGGCTTGGCCAACGCCTTCGGCTCGGGGATGCCGCCGCAATAGGAATCGATCGAGGTGATCGCGTCGAACTGCCTCGCGGCGCGCGCGTAGAGCACAAGGTCGATGCCGGGATCGAGCCCGCATTCGGTCATGATCGAAACGCTTGCCGCTTCCGCCGCAGGCGCCAGGTCGGCGATGGCCTTGCCGTAGTTGGTGGTGACCAGCGGCGTGCGCGTCGCGATCGCCGCTTGCACCGCCTCGCGCATCAGCGGCTGCGGCAGCAGGTCGATGACCGCGTCGACATCCGCGAGCACAGCGGCGAGCGCCGGGCCGATGGCGCCCTCGGGCACGACGAAACGCACACGGGATAGATCGGTCAGGCCGCCGAGCCGGGCAGGGCCATCGGCTGATGTATCGACACAGATGATCTCCTCGACATTGGCGCTGGCGACGAGATCGGCGATGGCGGCCCGGCCTTGCAGGCCGAGGCCGCCGAGAACCGCGATCTTCATGCGGGCTCCCTGCGCGCCGGGACGTCTTCGGACCAGCAGCCTTCCGGCAGGCTGACCCATTTGTTGCACGACGCCATGACGACGAACGTCTCGCTGCGCATGACTTCGCCGGGCTCGCCGGCACCCGGGATCAGCTCGCTGGTGACACGGTAGAGGTCGGCGACATCGCCGGCCACCGTGACGTCGACGATGATGTCGAAGCGCCCGGTGACCACCGAAGCCGAGTTGACGAAGGGCAGTTCCGCGATGCGCTGCGCCAGTTCGCGAGCCCGGCCGCGCCCTTGTGCATTGATGCCGACAATGGCCGAGATCAGCTCCGGGCGCTCGGTCAGGTTCAGCAGTCCGACGATTTTCAGCAGATTGCGGTCGAGCAGATTGCGCAGCCTCGTGCGCACCGTCGGCACCGAGATCGCCATCGTCTCGGCGATGCGGTTAACGCCAAGCTGCGCGTCCTGCGACAGCAGTTTGACCAGTCGCCTGTCAGTCTGATCGAGATGTTCCCGCAAAGGCACAGACTTTCATAAAAGAGAAAAATTGATGGGAATTTCTTTCTGATATGAAAATACCTTATGAGGAATTTTTAACAACAGCAAGAGCGTCGGCGCATATTGCTGACGGTGCCGGCCCCTGACCGCACGGGATTAGTGCCTCGTTGCGGATCGGTCGGGCCGCGGACGCGGTCGCCTTGAATGGGCGCCGGGACTTGAATCATTGCGGCAGCAGAGGCGGCTATCTTGTTGATCGGACTCTTTTCGCGCCCGTGTTCAGGGATCGTCGCCCAAGCGAGTGTCTGGGCAGTGGGATAGCCTTGGCATGGCTGACCTCGGCGTGCGCCGCCGCTACCGCCCAGCCCGATAGATCGTCACCGCCGCAGCCGTCAGCGCGGCATTGCCGGCTGCAATCGTTCCGTCCGGCAGTTCCTTGCCATCTTCCAGCCCGACGCGCGTCGACCAGTTGCGTTCCGCTGCCCGCTTCACGAAGGGCCAGACCGTGGCGTTTTCGCCATGCAGCAGGATGGCGCGGCGGATACCGGCGCGCTCCAGCACCTTTTCGATGCCGTCCGAAACAGCGAATGCCTCTTCCAGCGTCTGCTCGGAAATCTCGATCAGGATGCGCAGGACCCGCCCGCCGTGGTCGAGGCTGACCAGTCGCTCGGCGTCGGCGATCGACGCAAGCCCGGCCTCGATACCGATGCCGCGCTGGCGCAGGCTCTCCATCACCAGCGGCGCCGCAAGCTCGCTGAGATTGACCGAGGCATAGTCCGGCAACTCACGCCAGCCGGCGATGGCAACCAGCGTGCGTAGGTCGTCGTTCTCGATCCAGGCGCCGGTGGAAACGCCGATCAGCGTTCCCGGACAGGCGCGGCGCAGCGCCAGCACTGTCCGGTCCATCGCCGCCGGCGCCAAGCTTTCGCGCCCGTCAACCCCGCGCGCATGGACATGCAATTCGGCCGCCCCCGCGGCAACGCAAACCGAGCCATCGCGCGCCATGGCGTCCGCGTCGAGCGGCAGGTCAGGATGGAAATCGGCGCTCCGCGCGCCATTGATGCAGGTCTGGACGATCATGCGAAGGGCAGCCCCGTTGTGGTTGCCGCCAGTCTAGCGTGGGCCGATGAAAACCGGAATCGGCCCCAGCAACTCTCCTGACAGACGGACGCGGGCCAGCTTGAATCACTCCGGCAAGATGCGCCTCTATCGGCCTGTTTCGTCGCTATCTTCTCAGGTGCCTTGGATACCCGCCGGCAGAGCCGCGGGCTGGCGCCAACCTTAGTCTTCATCCGTCCAGATCAGGCGCAGCAACCGAAGCAATGTCGCCCGTTCCTTCTTCGACAACCGGTGCAGGAAGCGGTCCTCGTGCTGGCGCACCTGCCGCCGCCAGGCTGGCATCGCTTCCGTTGCGGCCCTGGTCAGGGTCAGCACCTGCACGCGCTTATCCTGCGCATGGTCGTCGCGTTCGACCAGGCCGCGTTCTTCGAGCTCGGCGAGGAGCGGCGCCATGTTGGCGCTCTTCATGCCGAGCAGGCGGCAAAGCTCGGCGGCGCGGATGCCGGGCTTTTCATCGATCAGCGCCAGCATGCCATAGGTCACCGGGCGCAGCGACGCATCGGCTAGCCCGACCGCGAAGTCGTTGAGCGCCAAGGCCGAGGCGCGCCGCAGATTATAGCCGATCTGCGCGTCGAGTGCCTCGTCAGGATCGGTGCGAAGGTCTGTCTCGTCCATGCTGAAACCGATCCCCTTGATCAAGGCTCTTGTCAAGAAAAAAATACTATGCGACATAGCGGATATGATCGCTATGCTGCATAGCAATTAGCCATGCAAGCGACTGAACGGGAGGACACGACCATGACCGAAGAGACCGTTGCCTTCGACGTCGAGAACGGCATCGCCTGGGTGCGCTTCAACCGTCCGGACAAGCGCAATTGCATGAACCCGCTGCTCAACCGGCGTATGATGGAGGTGCTCGACGAGCTCGAATATCGCGACGATGTCGGCGTGCTCGTGCTGTCGGGCGAGGGCAGCGCCTGGTCGGCGGGCATGGACCTCAAGGAATATTTTCGCGAGACCGAGGCAAAAGGTCTTGGCGCCGTGCGCAAGGCCCAGTCCGAAGCCTATGGCTGGTGGCGCCGCCTGCGCTGGTACCGCAAGCCGACCATCGCCATGGTCAATGGCTGGTGCTTTGGTGGTGGCTACGGCCCGCTGTTCGCCTGCGACCTCGCTTTCGCCGCCGACGAGGCGCAGTTCGCTCTGTCCGAGATCAACTGGGGTATCCTGCCCGGCGGCGGCGCCACCAAGGTAGTGGTCGACCTCTTGTCGATGCGCGACGCCATGTATCACGCGCTGACCGGCGAGCTCATCGACGGCAAGAAGGCCGCCGCCTGGAAGCTGGTCAATGAAAGCCTGCCGCTGGCGGACCTGAAGGCGCGCGTCACCGAGGTCGCCGGCATTTTGCTGAAAAAGAACCCGGTGGCGCTGAAAGCGACCAAGGACGCCATCCGCCGCGTCGCCGAGATGACCTACGACAATGCCGAGGACTATCTGGTGCGGGCGCAGGAAGCGGCCAACTCCTATGACAATGACGGCCGCAAGGAAGGCATCCGCCAGTTCATCGATGAGAAGAGCTACAAGCCAGGCTTGGCTGCCTACGACAAGGCCAGATGATTTGGGCAAGATGACCGACTGAGCCGAGAGTGAAGACGCAATCCGGGGAGGAGATGCGAATGCCGGCCTGGACTTCAGACCCCGTGGCGCTGCACGCCAGCGCGCAGCCGGAGCGTATCGCTTGCGTCGATCTCGCATCCGGGCGGCGCTGGACCTATGCCGGGCTCGACGAGGCCATCCAGCGCGCCATCGCCGTGCTCGAAGATTACGGCATCGAGCCCGGACAGCGGATCGCCACGCTTGCCCGCAACAGCGCCGATCTCTTGATCGCGCAGCAGGCCGCCATGCGCCTCGGCGCCATCTTCGTGCCGGTCAACTGGCGCCTGGCCGGGCCTGAGCAGCAGGCGATCCTGGCCGATTGTGATCCGGCGCTGCTGCTGCACGATGCGGCCCTTGAGGTGGCGCTGCCAAAAGGTTGCGCGCCGTTTGAGGTCGCGGCTTTCGCGGCAGCGGTCGAGGCACAAGCGCCGGCGCCACGCCGTCGCTTGCCGGCGGACGATGCGCCGTCGATCATCCTCTACACCTCAGGCACGTCGGGCCGGCCCAAGGGCGTCATCCTTACCGAGCGCAACGCGTTGGCCACCGCGGTCAATTTCAGCGTTTTGGGGCAGGTCGGTAATGGAAGCATTTTCCTCTGCGATCCGCCGATGTTCCATGTCATCGGCCTCATCACCTGCTTGCGACCGCCGCTGCTGCAGGGCGGCACGGTGCTGATTTCGCCCGGCTTCGACGCCGGCCTCACCAACCGCCGGCTGGCCGATCCTGCCCTCGGCATCACTCACTATTTCTGCGTGCCGCAGATGGCAAAGATGCTTCGCGCCAGCCCGGATTTCGCGCCGTCGCGCTGGGCCTCGCTCACCGCTATCTTCACCGGCGGCGCACCCAATCCGGCTGCCGACATCCTCTGGTGGCTGGAGCAAGGCATCCGCATGGCCGACGGTTTTGGCATGACCGAGGCCGGCACCGTGCTCTGCATGCCGGTCGACGCCGGCCAGATTGCCCGCAAGGCCGGTTCGTCCGGCCTGCCGGGACCATCGGTCTTGCTGCGCATCGTCGATGACGAAGGCCGCGACGTCGCGCCGGGGGAGGCGGGCGAGCTCTGGCTGTCCGGCCCCAATGTCACGCCCGGCTACTGGAACCGGCCGGAAGAGACGGCGCGCGCCTTCACCGCCGATGGCTGGTTGCGCAGCGGCGATATCGCCCGCCGGGACGCGGACGGCTTCGTCACCCTGGTCGACCGCCGCAAGGACATGTTCATTTCCGGCGGCGAGAATGTCTATCCGGTCGAGATCGAGATGGTGCTGCTCGACCACCCCGACATCGCCGAAGCAGCCGTCATCGGCATGGCCGACGAGCGTTGGGGCGAGGTCGGCCGTGCCTTCGTCGTGGCAAAACCCGGCCGTATCCTCGACCCGGCGGCGCTGGCCGGTCACTGCGCGGCGCGTATCGCCCGCTACAAGGTGCCTAAGGAGTTTTTGCTCACCGAAGCGCTGCCGCGCACGTCGTCGGGCAAGATCCAGAAACATATTTTGCGCGGGTGGTAGCGCCGGGACCGCGTTTGCTACGAAACCGACCATGTTACTCGATCAGCAGCAACCCCCGCTTCTTGTCGCCATCGCTGGTGTCCATGGCCGAGAACAGCCGTTCACGCTCGATCAGCCAAGGCTTGTAGCGCTCATTGACGTCGAGAACGAAAACCAGGTCCTCGGCTTCCAGATAGCCGCCGATCGGTGAAAAATGACCACCGCCGGCGCCGAATATCGTCTCTCGGGTAAAGTTGATGATGTAGCGGCGGCCGGGGTCGTTGGCATGCTTCATGTGCTCGCGAAACTCGTCGGCGGTCAGATTCCGCAGCACGGAGACTTTCCGTTTGGTGTTCGTCCGAGCGACGTCGGCAAGCTCATCCAGCGTCAGTCCGATGATGCAAAAGCCGGTCCAGCACTTTCCCGTTCCCTTGAGCACTTCGGCTTCGGTCGTCTCCTCTTCGCCGATCGAGCGGAACGTGTTTGCAACACTTGCCGGACCGCAGCGTGAGCCGTTCGATTGCCATGTGACGTCGGCACCGAAAGTGGCGGCCACGGGCAGCTTCCAGGCGCTGCCGATCAATTCGGGGGTACGGATAACCGACGACTGGATTGCGTCTGGCGAGACTGCGGACTGACCGACAATCAAAAACGCTACGCCACAGAGCAGGCCAACGCCGGCAATCAAGCTCAAACCGAGACTGCGCCTCATTGCTGCACCTCGAAGCAGACGGTTTGTTCGTCGGTCGATGTTGCGGTGTTGGCCCCAAGACTACCATATGTTGGCGTTGCTTGGCAGAGCGTCCTCGGGGCGGGCTGCCTTGCTCTACGCCAACAAGGCTTTCGGCTGTTCGAAAAGTGCGTAGACCTCGGATACTGGCATTGGACGTCCAAACAGCCATCCCTGGACATCGGTGCAGCCGTTCTCCTTGACCAGCCTGTACTGGTCCTCGGTCTCCACACCTTCCGCCGTTGTCGTCATGCCCAGCGTGGTGCCGAGTTCGGCAACCGCCTTGACGATAGCCCGGCTTTCGCTGCTCTCGCACATCAGGCTGACGAAACTGCGATCGATCTTGATGCGGTTGAACGGGAACGACCTGAGATAGCTGAGCGAAGAATAGCCGGTGCCGAAATCATCCATGGCGATGCTGATGCCGAGGTCGCGCAGGCTGTAGAGCGTCTGAATGGTGTTCTCATTGTGCGCCAGCAGCACCGACTCGGTGATCTCCAGCTCGAGCCGCGACGGCAGTAGATTTGAAGCGGCGAGTGCCGACGCAACCTGAAGCGGCAGCGCCTGCTGCTTGAACTGGGCCGGCGAGAGATTGACCGCGACCTTGACGGGCAGGGGCCATTTCGCCGCATCGCTGCAGGCCTGCCGCATGATCCACTCGCCCAGCGCGCCGATGACGCCCGTCTCCTCGGCGAGATGGATGAACTCCGACGGTGGCAGCAGGCCGAGGCGCGGATGGTTCCATCGCACCAGCGCCTCGAAGCCGGTGAGTTTCGAGGTCTTGGCGTCGCGCAGCGGTTGATAGTGCAGAACAAACTCTTCGTTGGGCACGCCGAGCGCCAGTTCGGCTTCGAGCTGGCGACGTTCCTGCAATCGCGCGTCCATTCCCGGCTCGAACGACCTGCAGGTGCCGCGTCCCTCCATCTTGGCCTTGTACAAGGCCAGGTCGGCATTGCGGATGAGGATTTCGGAACTTTGTCCGTCGTCGGGGAAAACGGCGATGCCGATGCTGCTGCCGATGTTGACCTTGTGGCCCTGGATAAAATATTCGGCCGCCAGGGCGTGAATGACCCGGCTTGCCAGCACGCCGGCCTGTTCGTCGCCATCGAGCAGCAGCTGGAGGATGACGAACTCGTCTCCGCCCACTCTTGCCACCATGGCGGTTTCGCCGGCCTGCTGCTTCAGGCGCTTGGCCACGGCGCCGAGAAGCTCGTCGCCGACCGGATGTCCCAACGTGTCGTTGACCGGCTTGAAACGGTCGAGGTCGACGCAATGGACCGCCAGCTTCTCGCCGTCCCTAAGGCTCCTCAGCGCCTCGTCCATCGTGTCGGCCAGCAGGCCGCGATTGGGCAGGCCGGTGAGAATGTCATGCGTGGCGAGGTGCTGGATCTCGGCGGTGCGTTCCTCCACCCGCCGCTCCAGGGTCTCGGCGGCATCGACCTGCATCGTCATCGTCCGCCCGATCGCATACCAGCAGGCCAGCGCCAGCAGGGTGACGATCGCGACCGCGGCATAGCCCGCCAGCTCGAACTCCCGCACTGATTGGGCGTCGATGTTGCTTTCGAATCTGCTGTTGGGAAAACCGACCCAGAGCCGCCATGCGCTTCTTGGATCGTTGATGGAAAGCGGGATGACCTCGGAATAGATCAGCTTTGGGTCGGGCGCCGTGAACGAGCGGGAATCTGCCGCCAGCGACGTCGACAGCCGATGCTGGTCGGATTCGAAGCCGTAGCCCGAATTGACGATGACATAGTCATTGCCAGGCAGCAATTTCCTCAGCGCCGAGGTGAGCATGATCGCCGAAACGGAGCCACGCAGGCTGCCATCTTGCCCGAACACCGGGACCGAGAGGATAAAGCCGGATCGGTCGGCGTCATTGCCGCTGTGGATGAAATCGGTGTTGTCGCAGGTGATCAGCTCCTTCGTGCCGATGATCGGCACGTTGAGCCCGTCGATGTTGCTCGAATTCGGATAGTTCGCCTTCAGCCAGGCAAGCTGTTTGGCCAACTCATGGTATTCATAGGTTTCAACCTCTTCGGCTGGACGGACCAGCGTATTCTCATCCAGCTTTCTGGGTTTTGCGTCGCCAGCGGCATCGGACCGCGCCCTCGCATTCACGATCAGCTGGTCGAACTGGAGGATCGGCTCCTCGAGCTTGCCCGTCACTGGATCGAAGCGATCGGGGTCGTAATCCAATGGCAGGAAGTAGACCTCGGAAATGGAAACATTGCTGGCGAGGTTGTTGTAGATCTGCTGGATCGTGGCGCGGCCCTCGTCGCCAAGGTTGGTGCCATGCCGGTCGAGGTTTCGAACGCTTGGCAAATAGGCCAGGGTCCGCACGTTCTCGTAGATGGCCCGCAACGCGTCTTCGACGGTCTTCGCGGTCGCCCTGGATGTTGCCTGGGAATTTTCGAGATAGCGCTCCTTGGCCAGAGCGAAGTTTCGCTTGGCATCGACATGCCACACCGCCAGCATCGCCGTGCCGGTAAGCAGGATCAGAACAAATCCGATCATTCGCCTGAAGGCGTTCATCCGCGGTTCCCACCGTCAATCGGCAAGCAATACCGCGGCGCGGTTTAGGAAGCGCTAATAACACTGCCTCTATTTGCCGGATCAGCCGATTGCGATACGGAGCAAGATCCGACATCAGCGCCTCCGGCGGGAGTCGTGATCGATCGGGCGCGCAACAGCTTGGCCATTTTTCCACAGCAAGCGGGAAAGAGGTCGATGATGTCCGAGGAGCACGGTACCATATGACCGCAACGCGGTGTGCGCCGCAGAGTTTGCCCGGCTGCCAAAAGGATATGAGATGAGTGAACTCAAGATCAGGACCCGGGTGACAGGCGCGCTGGCCGTCTTGCAACCGGGCGGTCTGCCTGTGGTCACCACGCCCACCGGCGGCAGTGTCGATGTCGTCACCGCGGTCAGCGCCCCTGGCTTCAACCCGCTTGACCTGCTTTATGCCTCGGTCGCCGCCTGCATGGTGCTGAGCGCCCGCATCGCCGCCAGCCGCCTGGGCGTCGCCGCCAATCTCGGCGAAGTTAGCGCCGAGGTCTCAGGCAAAAAGGCGGAAGGTGAAATCTCGCGGGTCGGCCGCTTTACGATCGTGCTCGACGTCCAGGGCGATCTCGACGAAGCGACGAAAAGGCAGATTGTCGAAGACGCCGAAACGATCTGCACGGTCAGCAATACGCTGCGCACGCCGCCGGAGCTTCACACCACGCTCGGTGGCTGAGACCCGACAACCCAGGACCACCCCATGGCACGCATCTCCCCGATCGACTACGCCACAGCTTCGCCCGAAATCCGCGCCGAGCATGACCGGGAGATGGGCCTTCGCGGCCGGATGACCAATATGAAGCGCATCCTGCTGCATTCGCCGGTGGCGCATCGCATCTATGCCGAATGGTTCACCTTGCGCGACTTGCTGCGGCCTGCGCTCGACGATCGCGCGGTGTGGCTGTTGTCACTGGCGATCTCGGAAAGCGCCCATGCCGAGATACCGGTTACCTTCTTTCGCCGCGCACTGATCGGCGCCGGTGTCGATCCCGAGACTGTCGAGCCGACAGTCGACGAGGCGCTGCTGATCGCCTTCGGCAAGGCCATCGCCACCAATTCCAACGCCGTTTCCGATGCGATGTGGGATGCGTTGAAGGCTCGCTACGGCGAGACGGTGCTGGTCAACCTCGTCGCCTTCGCCGGCATCATGGTGGCGACGACGGTGTTCACCAATGCACTGCGGGTCGACCTCGATCCGGAGCTGGAGCCTTATCGGAAGAAGGCATGAAGCGAGGCGGCAACCGAAGGCATGTTGAAGATGTCCAACCGTTCGGAACTGAATTTGAAAAGGCTGGTATTCCTGCTCGTTTTCTCAGCGACGGGAGGGGGGTCGTCTTTTGCAGACAGCGACTTCCTGAGGGTCTCCTGTCGAATGCCCTGCTCAGGCAGGAGATGGGCTTCTGGAAACGATCGATGCAAATACCAGAGGCGGGCGGTCGAGGGTATCGACCTTTTATGTCGCCGGAAAAATGCAAAGAGTAGTTGTTTCGTCGTCAAAGGATGGAGCGCCGTTTCACGATGTTTTTGCGCTCGATCGCGCCACGAGCGAGGGAACCAAGGAGGCTCCCGCGTTCCATGCCTTGCAAGATCGTGCCAACGAGTTGCTCAGGTTCTTCTGTTTTGCAAATGCGGAGGCAAAGCAAACATATCTCGACGTTCTCCGGGCAAACCGGGAAACGATCAGGCGGGCGGGAGGAGACTAGAGTCTGACGCGCCGTGATGGCAGGGCAAAAAGGGGCTTGCGGCGATCACGCCCGTCTCAGCAGAATTCCACCTCGATGTGCCGCTCGGTCTGCGAGACGACGCGGCAGCGCGTCTCGAATCCGTCCGACCTGATCGCCAGGTTGAATATCTCGGGCACGCCGACGGCGCTTGTCACGTCGAGGCCGGCCGCGTCGTCAGCCAGCGTCCTCACCGTGCAGTCGATCGACGACATGTGGTTGTTGAACACGATGCGGCCTGCCTTCAGCACGCGGCGGCGCGGGCTTTTGGGGACGTCGTTTGCCGGGCGCCAGGCAATGCATCTGTTGCGGCCGGCGGCCTTGGCCTCGTAGAGCGCGGCATCGGCATTGGCCAGCAGCGTGTCGATCTCCGGCGTCTGTGCATCGAGCGCGGCGATGCCGAAGCTGGCGGTGACGCCGATCTTCGACGGCCCTTGGTTGACCACGATCTCGCCAACGGCGTTGCTCAGCTTTTCGGCGACGCCGATCATGCTGTGGCGATCGGTATGCGGCAGCAACAGCGCGAATTCCTCGCCGCCCAGGCGTCCGAACAGGTCGCTGCCGCGAAGGTGTTCCCGGCATGCCTTGGCAACGGCCGTGAGAACCTTGTCGCCGGTGGCATGGCCATATTGGTCATTGATCGATTTGAAATGATCGAGGTCGAAGGCGATGCACGCCAGATTGTGCTTGTGGCGTTGCGCCAGCGCCAGGGCATGGGCGCCCTGTTCCTTGAAGGCGCGACGCGACAGGACGCCGGTCAGGCCGTCGACGGCGGCAAGCTGGCGCAGTTCGAGCGCATCCATCGCCAGCTGTGCGAGATCAGAAAGGATCGCGGTTTCCCGCGCACTGAACTGACGCGGTTCGTAACCAATGGCGCACACCGTGCCGATGTTGTGGCCATCGCCTGTGCGCAAGGGCACGCCGGCATAGAAGCGGATATGTGGATCGCCGGTGACGCTCGGATTGTGTGCAAAACGCATATCGTCGCGCGCATCGGGAACAATGACCGGCAGCAGTTCCTGCACGGTGTATTTGCAAAAGGTCTCGTTGCGATCGACTTCGCGGTTGCCCAGCCCGTCATAGGCTTTGTACCACTGCCTGTGGCCATCGATCATCGAAACGATGGCGATCGGCAGGTCGAAGATATTCCTGATCAGGCGCGTGATGCGGTCGAACGCTTCCTCGCGCGGCGTATCCATCACGTCGAAACGGTCGAGCGCGTCAAGGCGTCCCGCCTCGATGCTGTCTGCATCCATCGCCGATGGCGGTGCGTCGATAAGGTTCCGGTGCATCGCGTTCTGCCTCTATACCGCTTCGCGGCGCGTCAACGCCGTCGCGAGCATCCGAGTCCTTGCTGAAAATTCGGTAAAGCGACAAATCGGTGCCGCGAGGGCCTTGGTTTGCCGCCTGCGGCCGAGGCGCTTGACGATGTCGCGGCAATCCAGCCTACCGGCTGATCTCCGCCAGCGCACGCTCGAGCGGCGCCGGCGATATCTGGATCGGTCCGGAAAACGGAATGTCCATGTCGAGGATCAGATAGAGCGAACTCGCGATCAGCGCTGCCGCCAGCACGAAGGAGCCGACGACGACAGCGTTGCGCGGTGCGCGGAAGCCGAAGCTGCCGAAGATCAGCATCAGCCACAGCACCAGCATGACGATCAGTGGCAGTGGAATGGTACCCTCCGACTGCTCGATCAGCACCCAGCGCTGTTCCAGGACCTTCTGCAGGTGCTGGCGGGCATCCTGCAGCAAGGCGCCATGGGCGGCATCCGCCGGGGTCATCGTGCTCAGCCGGTCGCCGACTTCGGTGAGCAGATGCTCCGACAGCCTGTTGGCGATAACCGGCGTTTCACCCTGGGGCATGACGTCGCTCACCACCCGTTGCACATAGGCGCCAAGCGGCTCGCGGACAGCGTTGGTTTCGGGGCCATATTGCCGGAGCGTCCTGTCCAGCAGGATCAGTTGCGTCGCATAGCCGTGCACATTGTGGTCGATGGATTCGAAGGTGTTCTTGGCCGAGTTGATCATCAGGCCGATCACCAGCGAGGTCATCACCACGAACAGATTGGCTATAAGCCGCACGATGGCACTGGTGTCGTCCTGGCGGTGCCTGTCGGGGAAACGATCGTAGATCGCCAGGCTGCACAATGCCGCCCCGGCCAGACAGACAAAGATCGCCACTCCGACAAGAGCCTCGCGCATGGCGCCATTGTGCACGAGACGCGGAAATTGCCAACCGCGCGGCCGGCTCACCCGCCCCGCAAGCCACCCTGGCAGGAAACGGGTGGCTGGCGCGCCTGCTTTCGCCGACCCTGATGGTAGCATCGGAGGCAAGACCCATGACCATCCATTCCCTCGATACGGCAAAAGCGGCTCGTGCCGCCGAGACGCGCGTCGCAGCCCATGACTGGGCGGCGCTCACCAGTGAATTGAGCAACCATGGCTGCGCGGTCATCGAAAAGTTGCTGACGCCCGAGGAGTGCCGGCAGATTGCCGCCCTCTATCCCGACGAAAGCCATTTCCGCAGCCATGTCCACATGGCGCGGCATGGTTTCGGCAAGGGCGAGTATCGCTACTTCCGCTATCCCTTGCCTGACCTGATCGGCGCCTTGCGCACTGCGCTCTACCCGCGGCTGGCCGCTGTCGCCAATGACTGGAACGAGCGTATGGGCATCGCCCAGCGCTACCCCGCCGAACACGCGGCGTTTCTCAGGCAATGCCACGACCAGGGCCAGACGCGGCCGACGCCGCTTCTGCTGCAATACGTGCCCGGCGACTTCAACTGCCTGCATCAGGACCTCTATGGCGACCTCGCCTTTCCGTTGCAGGTGGCGATCCTGCTCTCCCAACCCGGCGAGGATTTCACCGGCGGCGAGTTCGTGCTGACCGAGCAGCGCCCGCGCATGCAAAGCCGCGCCGAAGTGGTGCCGCTCAGCCAGGGCGACGCGGTGGTGTTCGCCGTCCACAATCGCCCGGTGAAGGGGACGAAGGGCAATTACCGGGTCAATCTTCGCCACGGCGTCAGCCGCCTGCGCTCGGGGATACGGCATACCGTCGGCATCATTTTTCACGACGCGAAGTAGCGAGGCGGCAAAGGCGTCCCGCGCCGCCGTCGCGTCACAGCTTGTTATTGTGCAGTGCAGCAACGATATTGCTGCAAGCGCGTTGTGTGCGATGCCATCCCGGCAAGCAAGGATACCGATTTGCGAAACATGTCAGATACGATCGCGCGGCTGAGCGCGATGCGCGGCCGCCCCGTCGCTTCCGGGCAGCACCATGACGATCGGCTGTCCGATGTGAGCGGGTTCGGTTCCAATCCTGGCGCCTTGCGTGCACGCCTCTACGTGCCCGCAAACCTGCAGGAAGATGCAGCACTGGTCGTGGTCCTGCATGGCTGTACCCAGAGCGCAGCTGGTTATGATCACGGTTCCGGCTGGTCGCAACTCGCGGCGGAGCAGGGGTTTGCAGTCCTCTTCCCGGAGCAGCAGCGCGCCAACAATGCCAATCTCTGCTTCAACTGGTTCGTCCCGGGAGACATCATCCGCGACAGCGGCGAAGCGCTCTCCATCCGCCAGATGATCGAGGCGGTGGTTGCCACCCATGGTGTTGACCGCAAGCGTATTTTCATCACCGGCCTTTCCGCCGGCGGCGCCATGGCGACGGCGATGCTAGCGGCCTATCCGGAAATGTTCTCCGGCGGCGCAATCGTTGCCGGACTGGCCTACGGCAGTGCGGTGACGATCCCCGAAGCCTTCGACCGCATGCGTGGCCATGGCGGCCCGTCCAAGGCCGACCTGCAACGGCTCTTGCGCGGGGCCTCGTCACATAGGGGTCCTTGGCCGACGATTTCGGTCTGGCAGGGCTCGGCCGACAACACCGTCGTGCAGTCCAACGCGGATGCCATTGTCGCGCAATGGCAAGGGGTGCATGGCGTTGGCACCAGCCCGACGCGCGTCGAGACGGTCGATGGCCAGACACGACAGGTCTGGTGCGACGGCAGTGGCCGGGAGCTGATCGAAAAGTATAGCGTGGCCGGCATGGGCCATGGCACGCCACTGCAGACGATCGGCGATGATGGCCTGGGCAGGGCAGGGCCGTTCATGCTGGATGTCGGGATTTCCTCGACACGCCACATAGCTCGCTTCTGGGATCTCGCGAAGCCAGCTGCGCGGGGCGACGCGAAAAAAGACGCCACGTCAGCGGCGCCTGTCTCCGGCGCCGCCTTGAAGATTTACAGCGTGCCTGAAAAGCCGCGCGCGGCACGCATCGACCACACCGGAGAACCGCGACCTGACGCGCGCGACTCGGCTGCCGGCATCTCCAAGGTCATCGAGGACGCGCTACGCGCAGCCGGGTTGATGCGCTAGCCAAGCGCGGAACAATTCGCCTAACCGCTCATTGTCCACTCGAGGGAAAAGAAACCCACAGGAGTAGACAATGGCCAAACAGAAAATTCTCGAAGACCTTTTTCACGACACGCTGAAAGACATCTATTTTGCCGAGAAGAAAATTCTCGCAACCTTGCCCAAGATGGCCAAGGCAGCCCAGAGCGCCGAGTTGCAGGCGGCCTTTACCAAGCATCGCAGCGAGACCGAAGGCCATGTCGCCCGCCTCGAAAAAGTGTTCGCCGTTATCGGCAAGAAGCCGCAGGGCAAGACCTGCGCGGCCATCGTCGGCATCACTGACGAGGGCGCGGAAATCATGGAAGAATACAAGGGCTCGCCGGCGCTCGACGCGGGCCTGCTGGCAGCCGCGCAAGCGGTTGAGCACTACGAGATTTCCCGTTACGGCACGATGCGGACCTGGGCCGAGGAGCTTGGCCTCAACGACGCGGTTGCGCTTCTTGAAGCGACGCTGAAGGAAGAAAAGGCGACCGACGAGGCCCTGACAGGTATCGCGACGAGTGTCGTCAACCAGCAGGCCGAAGCAGCCTGACGGACACCACGGCCCGCCGGTCTCCGGCGGGCCGCCTTTTTGGAGCTCGCCATGACCGACACACCGTCCAAGACCCACCGCATTTCCGACAAGGAAGCTTTGCGTATCGCCGAGCAGACCGACGTTTCACCGCAGCAGGCCAAGGATCTCGCCAAAGAGCATGGTAAGACCAAGGGCGAACAGGAAGCCCGCAAGACCAAGGACGAGGGCTGACGGCCGGTTACCCGTCAAAACCGGTTGGTTGCCCTGTGTTTGTGACTGGCGCTTCCGCGCCTCCGCCGTGGGCTTCTGCCTTCAGGAGGCAGGGTTCCGCAGCGGCTTTTTCGCGCGGGTTGCGCTTGTGCGCTTCCTCTGACGCCGCCTATCGCGTAAGGCCGGGGAAAATCCTCCAGGGCTCGCGAACAGGCATGATACGTCTCGAAAGCATCAGTAAACAGAACGGTCGTCAGATCGTCTTCATCGAGGCCTCGACCGCCTTGCAGAAGGGCGAGAAGGTCGGTCTCGTCGGCCCCAACGGCGCCGGCAAGACGACGCTGTTTCGTATGATCAATGGCGAGGAGCAGCCCGACGAGGGGCAAGTGCAGGTCGATCGTGGCGTCACCATCGGCTACTTCAGCCAGGATGTCGGCGACATGGCCGGCCACAGCGCGGTGGCCGAGGTGATGAACGGCGCCGGGCCGGTGAGTGACGTCGCCGCCGAAATGCGTGAGCTCGAACACGCCATGGGCGATCCCGACCAGGCCGACCGGATGGACGAGATCATCGAAAAATATGGCGAAGCGCAGCACCGCTTCGAGGAGCTCGACGGCTACGCGCTGGACGGCCGCGCCCGCGAGGTGCTCGACGGCCTCGGCTTTACCCAGGAGATGATGGACGGCGACGTCGGCAAACTGTCCGGCGGCTGGAAGATGCGCGTGGCGCTCGCCCGCATTCTTTTGATGCGACCCGACGTCATGCTTCTCGACGAGCCGAGCAACCATCTCGATCTCGAAAGCCTGATCTGGCTGGAATCCTTCCTCAAGGGCTATGACGGCGCGCTCTTGATGACCTCGCACGACCGCGAGTTCATGAACCGCATCGTCAACAAGGTGGTCGAGATCGACGCCGGTTCGCTGACCGCCTATTCCGGCAATTACGAATTCTACCAGCAGCAGCGGGCCATCGCCGACAAGCAGCAGCAGGCGCAGTTCGAGCGCCAGCAGGCGATGCTGGCCAAGGAGATCGCCTTCATCGAGCGCTTCAAGGCGCGCGCCTCGCATGCCGCGCAGGTGCAGAGCCGGGTGAAGAAGCTCGACAAGATCGATCGCGTCGAACCGCCCAAGCGCCGCCAGACGGTGTCGTTCGAGTTCCAGCCGGCGCCGCGCTGCGGCGAGGATGTCGTGACGCTGAAGAACGTCCACAAGGGCTATGGCAGCCGCACAATCTATGAAGGGCTCGACTTCCAGGTCCGCCGCCGCGAGCGCTGGTGCATCATGGGCGTCAACGGCGCCGGCAAGTCGACGCTGCTGAAACTGGTCGCCGGCGCTTCCGAGCCCGACAATGGCACGGTGGCGCGGGGCCCGAGCGTCAAGATGGGCTATTTCGCCCAGCACGCCATGGAGCTGCTGGAAGGCGAGCGCACGGTGTTCCAGACGCTGGAGGACGCGTTTCCGCAGGCCGGCCAGGCGCCGCTCCGGGCACTCGCCGGCTGCTTCGGCTTTTCCGGCGACGAGATCGACAAGAAATGCCGCGTGCTGTCAGGCGGTGAGAAGGCGCGGCTGGTGATGGCGCTGATGCTGTTCGACCCGCCCAATCTTCTGGTGCTGGACGAGCCGACCAACCATCTCGACATCGCCACCAAAGAGATGCTGATCACCGCACTCTCGCAGTATGAAGGCACCATGCTGTTCGTCTCGCACGACCGCCATTTCCTGGCCGCACTCTCCAACCGCGTGCTGGAACTGACGCCGGAGGGCATCCACACCTATGGCGGCGGCTATACCGAATATGTCGAGCGCACAGGGCAGGAAGCGCCGGGGCTCAGGGGGTAGGGGAAGGGCCTCGGCATCGCGTCCCAGCATTCAGCTCCGATTTCATCCTCTCTTCCGCTTTTCGACTTCCGCAACACTCGGCCCGTTTCCGCAAGAGGGAAGCGGGCCACTGGTGTGCTAGATGCTGGCTTGCACTCTGTGGAGCGCGGCATAGAGTCCGCCGGCCGCCATCAGCGCGTCGTGGCTTCCTTCTTCGCCGATCCCGTCCTCGGTCAGCACCAGGATGCGGTCCGCATGGCGCACCGTTGACAGGCGATGCGCGATGACAATGGTCGTGCGTCCCCTAGTCAGTTCCAGCAGCGCCTGCTGGACGGCCCGCTCGCTCTCATTGTCCAGCGCGCTTGTCGCCTCGTCGAAGATGAGGATGGCCGGGTTCCTGAGGAAGGCGCGCGCAATGGTCAACCGCTGCTTCTGGCCGCCGGACAGTTTCACGCCGCGCTGCCCGATGTCGGTGTCGTAGCCGTCGGGCAGGGCGGTGATGAAATCATGCGCGTTGGCCGCCTCGGCGGCAGCGGCAATCTCGGCGTCCGTCGCGTCGAAGCGGCCATAGCGCAGGTTCTCCGCCACCGTGCCGCTGAACAGATAGACGTCTTCCTGTACCACCCCGATACTGCGCCGCAACGATGCGAGGCTGATGTCGCGCACGTCGATGCCGTCGATCAGTATCTGTCCGGCACTGACCTCGTAGAAGCGGGGGATCAACGCGCACAACGTACTCTTGCCGACGCCTGACGAGCCAACCAGCGCGACGAATTCGCCCGGCGCGATGTCGAAGGTCAGGCGTTTCAGTACATGAGCGCCCTCGGCCTCGTAGCGGAAGCCGACATCGCGAAAGCTGACCGCCCCGATCGGGCGGCCGAGTTCGACCGTGCCGTCCCGGTCCTCGATGTGGGGAGCGGTATCCAGAAGTTCCATCGCCCTGACAAAGCCGGTGTGACCCTCCTGCCAGAGCCGCGCCAGATTGGCCAGGCGCGACACCGGGTCGACCAGCACCGCTACGCACAGCAGAAAGGTCAGCATGTCGGCGACGCTGAGCTCAGCGCTCAGCACGCGAACGGCGCCGGCGACGATGACCAGCACGGTGATCATCTGGGCAAAGGTCGCCGTTCCCAGCGAAAAATAGGCCTCGCTCAGATAGCCGTCCCGGCGGCTTTCCAGGAACATCGCGTTTGCCTGCGCGAAACGCTGTATTTCCAGATCTTCATTGGCAAAGGACTGGACGACCCTGATGCCGGTCAGAGAATCTTCCAGCCGCTCGTTAATGGCGGCGATTCGCTCCTTGCTGCGTCGCACGGCCCCGTTCATGCGGCGGTTGAAGTGCAGGGCATAGATCACCGCGAACGGCGTCATGATGGCAATCAGCGCGGTCAGCACCGGGTCGATGATGGTGAGGATGACGAAGGCGCCGAGGAACTTGAGCGCTGCGATGAACAGGTCCTCGGGGCCGTGATGGTAGAGTTCGCCCAGCGATAGCGAGTCGTTGGTGATGCGGCTCATCAGTTGTCCGACACGCTGCCCGTCATGGAAGCTGAAGGACAGTTTCTGGCAATGCTCGAACAGCTCCTGGCGGATCGCGCTCTCGATCCTGGCGCCCATGACGTGGCCCTGATAGTCGACGAAGAACACGGCGACTGCCTGGATGGCCACCATGGCGAGCATGAGTCCGCCCGAGACGTAGATATGGCTGAGCGTCTCGGCTGCCTGCGGCAAAGCCAGCAGACCCCTGGTGACATGGTTGGCGAAAACCGGCAGTGCAAGCGCCGTCGCGGCAATGAGCACGGCGCACGCCAAGTCCGCCGCCAGCAGAGCCAGATGCGGCTTGTAGTACGACAGGAATTTGCGCGCGTGTGCGAACCGCCGGCTGCGCTCAGCCCGCGCGGAAAATCCGGCCGAAGGCGGTGAAGGTTTACCTAGGGATTGGCTATGGCGCGCGTCGGCATGCGTCCTCGCCCGGGAAAAGTGGCGTTGCATAAAGCTTCATGTCCTGTTGATCGATCTCTCCTTTCCGGTTGGACATGAAGGTTCTCATCTCACTCTCCTGCTGCGAATGGTCGGACAATTATGCCAAGTCGGGCGCGAGATCGCAACCCGCGCGCTCAAACGTCAGCCTTGCTTGCGCGTCTCACCTGCGTCTCGCGCAGCAAAAACCGCTGGAAGCGCCGTGGTTGCGGAGCTGACGGATTGGGAAGCGGATGGGAGCTCGGTCTACCAAGGTTGCTTCGCCATGACCGGTATTGACCCGGCCTCCTCGATCAGTCGAGCCCGGCGACGCGCAGCCCCTCGATGTAGCGTGCCCGATCCCTTTCGTGCACGATGGGGTGGTATTTCTCGACCCAGTCCACGGACACGGATGGATGCAGGCGCCGTGTCTGCGACAACGCGTGGGCGGCGGTGGGGCGGTCGCCAGCCATGCCGGCCGAGGCGGCGTATGTGCGCCACGCCGTCCCGAAATTCTGCCTGAGATCCACCGCCCGCCGCTCGAATTCGGCCGCCTCGGCGTAACGCCCGGCCATGAAATGACAGAGCCCAGCGACGGAAAGGCTGCCTGCTTGCGTGAAATCGCGCGGGCTGAGCCGGTCGGCCAGCGCGACATGGTGCAGGCCGTCGTCGGGCATGCCCGCATAGGCATAGGTCGATCCGAGGATCATATGCGCGTAGGCGAGGCTCGGATTGAGAGTGATCGCCTCGGACAGGGCCTTCACGGCCGGGTCGAAGCGGCGCGAGGCCATATGCACGAAGCCCGTGGCGAAGTGCGTCCACGGGTCCTCCGGGTCGCTGCGAATCGCCCGTTGCGCCATGTCGTGGGCAGCAGGCAGGGCGGCTTCCGAATCAGCCAGTCCAAGCATCGACTTTGCGGCGAGGCCCCAGGCAATCAGGCAGTTGGCGCGCGGATAGTCGGGGTCGATGTCGACAGCCTTTTTCAGCAGCCGCTCGGCGATCTCGAAATCCGGCAGCGAAGCCCAGGTCCAGACATAGGGCATCGCCTTCATCACGAAGCCCCAGGCATCGAGGTTGCCGGGCGACCGGCTCTGGAAACGCTCCTGCTCCGCAAGGTAGAGCCTGGGCTCGATGGCGCCGATGACGCTTTGGGCGATCTCGTCCTGCAGCGCGAAGAAATCGGCGATTTCCGCATCGTAGCGCTCGGCCCAGATCTGGCGCCCGTGGTCTGCGTCGCTCAGCCTGGCGTTGATGCGCAGCCGCTGCCCGGAACGGCGCACGCTTCCGTCGAGCACATAGCGCACGCCGAGCTCGCGCCCGATCTGCTTCACGTCGACCGCCTTGCCGCCATAGGTGAATGATGAGTTGCGGGCGGACACGAACAGCCAGCGCAGCCGCGCCAGTCGGGTGATGATGTCTTCCGCGAGGCCGTCGCCGAAATATTGCTGCTCGGCGTCGTCGCTGAGATTGGCAAAGGGCAGCACGGCGATGGACGGCCCGGCCTCGGCACTGTCGGATGGGGCAGCAGCGGTGTCGAGGCACTCCACGGCGCCACCGAAGCGGTAGCCGACCCGGGGGATTGTCGCGATCCACTCGGCGTCGTCGGGTCCCGGCCCAAGCAGTTTGCGCAGCAATGCGATCTGGACCGAGAGATTGCTTTCCTCGACCGCCGCTTGCGACCATGCCGCGTCCATCAGCGTCGCCTTGGACAGGACTTCGCCGGGTCGTTCCACCAGCGCCGCCAGGAGCAGCACGCCGCGATAGCCGACCGGAACGGGCAGGCCCTGCCGGAGCAGCGTTCCCGCTTCCGGGTTGAGCTCGAACGGACCGAAGGCAAAACGCTTCCCCACCATGGCGCAAACTAACATCTTTTCGGAGCTTTTCGGAAGTATTCGGGCAGGCGCCCGCGACGCCACCGCCCGCTGGGCTCACCCTGTCACCACGTTTTGAGACAGGAGAGCCGGAAATGTCTGCTGTTGTTTTTGACCGTGTGGAGTTAGAGACGGAGACCGAGCAAGCCGTTCCAGCGAGCAGGACGTGCCCACGTGACGAAGAATTCCGCGCCGCCCTCGAGCGCTATGTGGCGGACTACATCGCCTGCCAGAAACGCCGCGGCAACGGAAACCACAGCGGCGCCCAATGCCACAACGACAGCCCCATCCAGGACGACTCGGCTAGTTCAGCACCCGCTCATCGACTTCGTCGATGCTTCTCGTGCCGGTCAGCGCCATGGTGACGGACAGTTCCTTGCGAAGGATCTCAATGGCGGTCGCCACACCAGCCTCTCCGCCGGCACCGAGGCCGTAAATATAGGCTCGCCCGACCAGGCAGCCTCTGGCGCCAAGGGCGAGCGCGCGCATCACATCCTGGCCTGACCGAACGCCGCCGTCGAACAGTACCTCGATTTCGGAGCCCACCGCTTCAACGATCTTCGGCAGCTTGGAGATCGTCGATGGCGCACCGTCCAGCTGCCGGCCACCATGGTTGGACACCACGATCGCGGTTGCGCCAGCCTTGCTGGCGGCGCGCGCATCGTCGACGTCGAGAATACCCTTGATGATCAGCTTGCCTGGCCAGATGCTCCTGATCCACTCGACGTCATTCCAGTTGAGTGTGGGATCGAACTGATGCGACACCCAGTCCGCGAGCTCCTTGACGCCTTGCTCGCCTTTCACATGGCCGGCGAGATTTCCGAACGTCCAGCGCTTGGCAGTGAGCATCCTCCAGGCCCAGGCGGGCTTGGTCGCCATGTCGAGAAGATTTCGTACTTTCAGCGCCGGCGGAACCGACAGCCCATTCCTGACGTCGGCGTGGCGCTGTCCCAGCACCTGCAGGTCGACGGTTAGCACCAGCGCGCTGCAGCGTGCAGCGAGCGCCCGCTCGACAAGCGAACGCGCGAAGCCGCGGTCTTTCATCACATAGAGCTGGAACCAGAACGGCTTCTCGACCGCCGCGGCAACGTCCTCGATCGAGCAGATCGCCATTGTCCCGAGTGTGTAGGGAACACCGGCCGCCTGTGCGGCGCGGCAGGCGAGGATTTCCCCATTGGCCCACTGCATCCCGCCAATGCCGATTGGCGCCAACGCGATCGGCAGCGAAGCCTTCTCGCCGAGGATCATCGTCCCCGTATCCCGTTGCGAAACGTCGACCAGCACGCGCTGGCGGAAAGTGAGCCGCGCCAGATCGGCGCTGTTGGCGCGCAAGGTTTGTTGCGAGTAGGAGCCTGCCTCGACCTAGTCGAAAAAGGCCCGGGGAACGCGGCGGCGGGCGGCCTGCCGCAGATCCTCGATGCAGGTCATGGTCTTCAGGAGCGAAGGCGCCGGTGGCGCCTTGGCCCGGTCGCCCAAGGTTGTGGCTTCCCTGAATTGTTGGAGATCGGGCACTGCGGTGATCAGCCTGTCCATCGTCGGCTCCCAACGAATATTAGCCAATTCTGGTCCATTGAATGTCGCGATCGCGCGGATGTAAACTCACTAGCGAGTATACTTTCATCGGCGTCAGCCCCGTGCCCAGATCGTCCGACCAGACCAGGCCAGTGATATTGCAGGCGGCGTACAAGCTCTTTCGCCAGCGAGGATTCTTTCGCGTCGGCATGGATGATATCGCAAGCGCCGCCGGCGTCACCAAGAAGACACTCTACTATCACTTCGACAGCAAGGACGCGTTGCTGACCGCGGTGCTTGCATCACAGCACGAACGGGCGTTCGCCGAGTTCCAGACCTATGGCATCGACCTGTCTGGCGGTCCGGAGAAACTGGTCGACAAGCTGTTCGGAGGACTGGCCGCATGGTCGGCCAAACCGCGCTGGGCGGGATCGGGATTTACCCGGCTGGCAATCGAGCTTGCCGATCTCTCCGGGCATCCCGCGCGTTCGATGGCGCGCCAGCACAAAGCCTTGATGGAACAGCATCTGGCAACCCTTCTCGCCGAAGCGAAGGTGGCATCGCCGCGCGAGCGGGCGCGCGAGTTGTTCCTGCTGGTCGAGGGTGCAATGGTAATGATGCTGGTCCATGGCGACCGAAACTATTGCACTGCCGCGGCCGCCGCAGCCAAAAGGCTGATCGTGAATGGATCAGCCTCTTGACGCCGATGGCCAGCTTTCGTCGGCCAGGTGCTGACCGCGAGAGCCTATCCAAGCAGATCGGGCTGCTGCCTGAGGATGCGGTCGTGCAGCGGTTGGCACTGAAACCACCCGGCTTGCGCCGTTCCATTCACCGCGCGGGTGGCGCGCGCGTTTTCCGGGTCGACCTGCAGCGGCGTGCCCACGCTCTCGGCGAGGAACTGCGCCTGGCAGCAGCGCTCCATCGAAATGAACCACCAGACGGCTTCGTCGACGGTCTGGCCAACCGTGAGCAGGCCGTGGTTGCGCAGGATCGCCGCCTTGTGGCCGCCGAGGCTTTCGGCGATCCGCGCCGCCTCGCTCGCCTCCGTGACCATCACCCGTGTGTCATCGAAGAAGACGTGATCCTCGTAGAAGGCGCAGGCGTCCTGCGTGATCGGGTCGAGCAGCCGGCCGACCGCCGACCACGCCTTGCCATAGATGGAATGCGTGTGCGCGGCCGCCACCACATCCGGCCGTGCCGCGTGGATCTGATGATGAATGGCGAAGGCGGCGACGTTGACCGGCATCGTGCCCTCGACCACCGCGCCCGTGGCGTCGACACGGATGAGGTCGGAGACCGTGACATGCGCGAAATGCATGCCGAACGGATTGACCCAGAACGTGTCGGTGAATTCCGGATCACGCGCCGTGATATGTCCGGCGACGCCTTCGCTGAAGCCCAGCGCTCCGAAGATGCGGAAGCCGGCGGCAAGTCTTTCCTTCCGGTGTTGCCGCTCCTGTTCCAGGTTTTCGAAGCTGGGTGGCCGTTTGAAAAGAGGCTCATACGCCGCCTGCTTGCTGACGGCCAAATCGCTTTCGGGAATTGACGTGACGATGTTCATGGCGTCCTCCTTGAAGTCCTGCACCGTCTGCATGACGGCAGGCTCCAGATTGGAGAAGCCTCGAGACAGCGTCTCAAAGGCGGCATCAATAGTTCCGAATTCTTCCGAATAGATGCGAAACTGTTCGGTGCCGTGGCGATGATCCGACCAGGATCAGCGAGAGCCTACTTGCCGGCCATGTGATCGGCAAGCTCCTGAACCTGCTTGAGCAGCGCCGGGAAGGCCGGGTCATCAGGCAGGTGCTCGCCCATGCAGGTGCGATAGTCGGCGTCGCCTTTTTCCAGGGCGGCGTTGGCGGCATCGAACGCCGTTTCGTCCTTGAGGTCCGAAGCCTGGTAGGCCTCCTGGAATTTCTGGGCGGCAGCGTTCGCAGCAGTCCACACGGCGTCGCAGGCCGCGATCTTCGGAACAGGGCGTGCCGCAGACGCCGAGGCGATCATCACGCTGTTGCCCTTGACGAGGGTGACGATGACCTGCTGGTCGTCAATCGGCCCCAAATCCTGCGTCCAGCCGCCGAGCCGCGCAAAAGCCAGGTCGGCGCCTTCAGGCTTCTTCAGCGGAAAGTCGAGCGTCCCCTCGAATGCGGCGTCGCTGTTGATGGCCTGCGTGTAGAAGGCGTCGAGTTTCAGCGCCGCATCGATGCCGGCGGGCAGTTTGAAGCTCTCGTCGGTCTCGGCGGCTCTGGACTGCAGCCAGCGCTCGAGCAGGCCCCGGGTCGTTGCCACCAGGCTCGGGCCGTTGTCGCCTTTGGCGTATCTCAACCCGTCGAGCATGCCGAAACCGATATCGGCATCGCTGAGGCTTTCTAGATTGATCGTGCCGGTTGCCGGAAAATCCTTGACCGTCACGGGGCCGACAAGGGCGGAAAGACGCCTTTCGAGATCGGCCAGCGCTTTTGCGCCGGCGGCATCGAGCGTTTCCACGGGTGCGTTCGAGCTTGCCAGCGCCGCGATTGCGGAAATCGCCTTGTCGCGCGCCGCGATATAGTCGTCCTCCGGCGAAGCCGCGAAAGCAGCACTGCTCGCGAGCGCGAACAGAAATGTCCAGACCAGCCGCATGATGTAGCTCTCCGCTCTACGCTCTACGTTGTATCCAAGGACAATACGAACGTTTGAAGACAAGATCAGGCTAAAACAAGGCTGGAAACGCCGACGTTGGAGCCGCTGATCTCCCCCCTCGAGGGGGAGATGTCGCCGAAGGCGACAGAGGGGGGCGTCTCACATAGTTCGCCAGCGTCGTCTATCGCCGCCGAGGACGCCGGCGCTTCACGCGCAGCGACCCCCTCTGGCCTGCCGGCCATCTCCCCCTCGAGGGGGAGATTGGCGCTCAGGCGCAGCGTCAGCCCTTGCGCTTCTCCACCTCCGCCTTGCGCAGCAAAAACCGCTGGATCTTGCCGCTCGGCGTCTTCGGCAATTCGGTGACGAAATCGACCTCGCGCGGATAGGCATGTGCCGAGAGCCGCTTCTTGACATGCTGCGCGAGTTCCTCGGCTAGCGCCTCGCTGCCCTGGTAGGCCGACGCCAGCACCACGAAGGCCTTGACGATCTCGGTGCGCTGCGGATCGGGCACGCCGACCACCGCCGCCTCGTTGACCGCCGGATGCTCGATCAGTGCGCTTTCGACGTCGAATGGGCCAATGCGATAGCCGGCCGAGGCGATGACGTCATCCGCCCGGCCGATGAACGAGACCGAGCCGTCCGGCTCATACTCGACCGTGTCACCGGTGCGGTAATAGCCGCCTGCTATCGCCGGCGTCTCCGCCTGGTGATAGCCGTCGAACCAGCGCAGCGGCGAATTGGCGATGTCGACGGCGAGAATGCCGGGCTGGTTGGGGCCAAGCTCCCGGCCCGCTTCGTCCAGCACCA
Organism: Mesorhizobium sp. P3_B5; assembly: GCF_056402815.1. Classification (NCBI taxonomy): domain Bacteria; kingdom Pseudomonadati; phylum Pseudomonadota; class Alphaproteobacteria; order Hyphomicrobiales; family Phyllobacteriaceae; genus Mesorhizobium; species Mesorhizobium sp. P3_B5. The sequence goes on from NZ_JBFUGR010000001.1 coordinate 467,111, forward strand.
CCATGCGATAGCCCGGCATCGGGAAACCTGCCGAGCCCGGCCGCACCGTGTGCGACAGGCCGTGATGATTGTTGACCATCATGCCGTTCTCGGTCTGGCCGTAATGGTCATGAATGGGGGCGGCGAGGTGGGCGTCGAACCAGCGGATCACTTCCGGGTTGAGCGGCTCGCCGGCGCTGCTCACCACCCTGAGCTTCCCCTTGATGCGGGCAGCGGCCGCGGCGCCTTCGGCCATCAGCAGGCGATAGGCGGTAGGCGATCCGGCGAGGCTGGTGACGCCCAGCCGCTCGATAATGTCGTAGGTGCTTTTGGCGTTGAAGGCGCCCTCATAGAAGGTGGTGGCGATGCCGAGCTGCAGCGGCCCGGTGATGGCGTAATAGAGGCCATAGGCCCAGCCGGGATCGGCAATGTTCCAGAACACGTCGCCGGGCCTCAGCCCGATCGCCTCGCGCATGTAGGCGCCAAACGACATCAGCGCCTTGAGCGGCACTGGCACGCCCTTGGGCAGGCCGGTCGTGCCCGAGGTCGACATCATCATGAACAGGTCGTCGCCCTTGCGCAGCACCGGCTGGCAATCGGGCGAGGCGGCGGCAAGGGCGGCGCGGAAATCGATGTCGCCTGCGGGCTGGGTGTCGCCGGCGCCGAGGATGGTCGCGACGCACGGGTGCTTCTCGACCTCGTCGAGCTTGCCGCGATTGGCCGGATTGGTCACCACCAGCTTCGCGCCGCTGTAGCCCAGCCGGTGCTCGATGGCTTTTGGGCCGAAGGCGGTGAACAGCGGCTGGTAGACGGCGCCGATGCGCCAGGTGCCAAGAATGAGCGCCACCAGTTCGGGAATGCGCGGCAGCATGCCGGCGACGACATCGCCGGGGCCGACGCCCAGATCCTTCAGCAGGGTGCCTGCGCGTCCCGACATGTCGGCGAGATCGTCGAAGCTGAATTCGCTCAGGCTCCCGCCGGCCGAGATGGCGCGCAGCGCCAGACGATTCTGGCCAGTGTAGCGGCCGCAGCATTCGAGATAGGCGTTGATGCCTGTCGCGGGGTCGCCATCAAGGCGCGCGACTTCATCCTCGATGCGAAAGCGTTGAACGGCATCCTCATAGCGCGGCAAGCCGGTCGAAGCTCCAACCATCGCGGCATTCCTCCCGTAGCGGCGTCCACCTCCTTGTGGACCATCGTCATGGCCGGCAGGATACCCAAGATCGCGCTCGTGGTCGATGAGGAGCCAGGACCGCCCCGGGGGCTCTCAGCCCCCTGAGCGGTCTTCATCCTCCGGCCTCAGAGGCCGAACCAGCGCGAGCGCCGGCTCGATCCAAAAGTCTCCTTGTCGGCGCGCAGCGCTACCGAGGGCTCGTGGTATTTTCCGGTCGGCGCGGGGCCTGAAAAGAAATCGACCTCGACCTTGCCGATGCGGCCGCCGCCGAACTCGATATAGCAGGTGCCGAAGCCGTCATAGAGCGAGCCGCTGCCGCTCTGGCGCAGTTTTGCGATGAGCCCGGTGGCAACGGCGCGCGCCGCACCTTCGGCGAACACCCCGGCCTTGGGCGTGCCGGTGTTGGCGCCGTCGCCGACGGCATAGACGTTCTCGTATTTTGTTTCGAGCGTGCGCGGATTGACCGGGATCCAGCCGTTCTCGGCCATGCCGCTTTCCAGCACCACCGGCGGCACGCGATGCTTGGGAACGCCGAGGAAGAGATCGAACGGCATTTCCGTGCCGTCGTCGAGCACCGCCAAATTGCGGGCATTGTCGACGGAGGCGACGCGGCGGCTCGGGATGAACTTGATGTCGCGTTCGGCAAAGGCCGCCAGCAGCGCCCGCGAGGTGTCGGGCGAGGGCGGCACCGGGCTGCCCAGCGGCAGCACCAATGATATCTCGCAGTCCGCGCGCACGCCTTGCCTGACCAGATAGTCGTGCAGCATCAGCACGCATTCGCTGGGCGCCGGCGGGCACTTGTAGGGTGCCCCGCAGACGCCGACCATCGCCTTGCCTTTTTTGAAAGTGGGCAGCACGTCGCGCAGCCGCTCCGCTCCCGCCACGGTGTAGAACTCGTTGGTTCCCGAAAGCCCTGGCGTGGCGTCGAAATCATATTCCGCACCGAGCGCAACCACGAGGTGGTCGGCCTCGAACACGCCGTCATTGGTGGTCACCCGGCGCCTCTCGGGATCGATCCCTGTGATCGTGCGCTTCAGCATCCTGACGCCCGGCTTGGCATAGCTTTTGTGGGCAGGCGCACGGCCTGCGGCGTCTTCAGGCCGAACATCACGTCCAGCTTGGAAAAGCCGAACACGAAGGAATCGCTCTGGTCGATCAGCGTCACCTCGATGCTGTCGCCCATCGCCTCGGAAAGCAGCGTCGTCAGCTCCAGGCCGCCGAAACCGGCTCCCAGCACGACGATACGCGGTTTGCTTGCGGTGTTCATCTCAAGTCCCCTCGGATCTGTCTTGGCGCCTTGCCGGAGGCTGAAGTCGCCGGGTTGCTCGGAAAAAGGCGGGCGGCGAGGCGCTTGATTGCTGGCCTTGCCGCCTTGGATGTCTCAGGTCAGGACCGGTTGCGGCACGATGCGGATGTAGGGCTTCGGCTCCTTCCAGCCCTGCGGGTAGAGTTGCCTGGCTTCGTCGTTCGACACCGACCCGGCGATGATGACGTCGTCGCCGGGCTTCCAGTTGACCGGCGTCGCCAGGCGGTGCTTGGCTGTCAGTTGCAGGGAGTCCACCACGCGTAGCACCTCGTCGAAGTTGCGGCCCGTGGTCATCGGGTAGGATATCACCAGCTTGATCTTTTTGTCGGGACCGATGACATAGACGTTGCGCACCGTCTGGTTGTCGGCGGCGGTGCGGCCGTCGGCGCTGTTGCCGGCCGACGCCGGCAGCATGTCGTAGAGTTGCGAGATGGCGAGCGTCGGGTCGCCGATCATCGGGAAGTTCGGCGCCATCCCCTGCGTCTCGGCAATGTCCTTGGCCCAACCGGCATGCTTCTCGACCGGGTCGACGGAGAGGCCGATGACCTTGACGCCGCGCTTGTCGAACTCGGGCTTGAGGCGCGCCATGTAGCCGAGTTCGGTCGTGCACACCGGCGTGTAGTCCTTGGGGTGGGAGAACAGGATGCCCCAGCCCTTGCCCAGCCATTCGTGGAAGCTGATGCTGCCCTGAGTGGTCTCGGCGGTGAAGTCGGGGGCGATGTCTGCGATACGGAGTGACATGTTGCTTTCCTTTCCGGTTGGAATTCGATTGCGGGGGCATATTAGGAAATCTATGTTCCGCCAGCGTTCCCCGACGCCCCCTCGTTGGTGACGGCTCTGGCGCCGCCATGGCCGGACCTTTCCTGATGGTGCCTGCATGCGCGTTTCGATCCATCTGCTCGGCCGCTTCGCCGTCAGCGTCGATGGCCGCCCGATCCCGGCGGCCGACTGGCGGCGCGACCGCGCCGCGGCCCTGGTCAAGCTGCTGGCGCTCAGGCCTGGCCATCGCATCCACCGCGAGCAGGCCATGGAAATTTTCTGGCCCGACGCTGATCCCGAGGCAGCCGGCGCCAATCTGCGCAAGGCCATTCATTTCGCGCGCCGCACGCTCGGCGTCCACGACCTGATCGAGGTGAGCAACGACATCGTCTCGCTTGCCCCGCATGCCGAGCTCGAGATCGACGCCGAAAGCTTCGAGGCCGCCGCCAAGGCGGCGCTACACGGTGGTGACAAGAGCGCCTATGAGCGTGCCGCCGACTTCTATGGCGGCAGGCTGTTGCCGGACGATCTTTTCGTCGAGTGGCTCGACACGCCACGCGCGCACCTGCAGCAGCGCTACAGCGACCTTTTGCGCGCCGGCGGCCTGTGGCAGCGGCTGATCGCGCTCGACCCCGCCGACGAGCAGGCCCAGTGCGCGCTCATGCAGGTGGCACTCGATGCCGGCAACCGCGTCGAGGCCATTCGCCAGTTCAACCAGCTGCGCGAGAACCTGCACGCCGAGCTCGGCGTCGGGCCGAGTGCGGCGACCATCGCCCTCTACGAGAAGGCGTTGGCCCTCTCCAGCACCGAGACCGTCAGCCCGTCGGAGCGCATCCGCACCTCGCTTGCCTGGGGCCTGGTGCATCTGCAGAGCGGCGAGTTCGACAAGGCAAGCGAGATCGCCCGGCACACGCGCGACCTGGCGCTCGGTGCCGACCTGCCGCGCGAAGTCGGCGAGGCGAGCGCGCTGCTCGGCCTCGCCTCGATGATGCGGGCGCAGTGGCCGCAACTGTTCCGTTCCGAATTCATCGAATGGGTTCGTGCCAAGCCGGCCTTCGTGCAGCATGTCTTCGATGGTCACCTGTGCCTGTCCGAATTCTGCCTGTGCAGCGCCTCGGGCCATGCCGAAGTGGCAGGCCTCGCCCGCGAGCTGCTTACCGTCGCCGAGCTGGCCGCATCGCAAGCCGGCCGCGGGCTTGCCTGCCTGCTTCTGGGCGAGGCGGCGCTGTTTTCAGGCGACCTCGACGAGGCCGAGCGCCACCTGACCGAGGCCGAGCGGCTGCTGCTGGAGGCGGATGCGGTGGCCGGCCGCGTGCTGGCCATAGAGCGGCTGGCCGAGATTGCGCTGGAGCGCGGCCAGAAGTGGCGCGCCAGCCGGCTCATCCAGCGCGGTCTCACCGACGCCGAACGCTCATGGCTGTCGCCGCACCTGATCATGCGCATGCAGGCGCTGGCCGTGCGCGCGGCGGCGACACCCAAGATGGTGGCGGAAGAAATCCTGGCCGGCGACCGGTTGCTGACCCCAGGCGCCTGCCAGCCCTGTTCGATGGCGCTGCGCACCGCCTCGGCAATCGCACTCGCCGAGGCCGGCGAGCTGGACCAGGTCGACCGCCGCCTGAACGACGCCGAGCGCATCGCCGGCATGTGGCATGGCGGTCCCTGGGCGGCCGCCCTTTGGGAAGCGCGCGGCGTGCAGCGGCGGGCGCAGAACCATGAGATCCGCGCGCTCGCCGCCTTCGACGAGGCGGCCTCGCGCTATCAGGAGCTTGGCCGCCCGCGCGACCAGGCCCGCTGCCTGGCCCGCATGGGCCAAGAAGGGTAGGGGGCGGCCGCGCCAAGCTTGGTTGCGGATGAACGAGGTTGGCACTCTGCGGCAAGCAGATGGTTGACCCAACTTGCCATCCGGCCGATAGCTCCGCCGGAAATTGCCCCCGAGAACCCCGATGACTTCAGACTCCAACCTCAACGACGCAATCGAGCGCACCCCGTCCGCCGACACTGCTTGGCAGGACGACGTTCGCCAGGGCGTGCGCCATGTGCGCGATCTCGCCTCCCTCCCGCTGTCACCGGCCGAGCGCGCGGCGGCCCAAGGCGCGGCCGCGAACCACAAGGTGCGCATCCCGAAAACCTATCTCGACCTGATCGACTGGAACGACCCGCAAGATCCGGTCCGGGCGCAGGTCATCCCGTCGCCCTACGAACTGGTGGAGGCGGAGGGCGAGCTCGACGATCCGATCGCCGACCATGAATTCAGCCCGGTGCCGCGCCTGACGCATCGCCATGCCGACCGGGTGCTGTTGTTCCCAACCTATCAATGCGCGGTCTATTGCCGGTTCTGCTTTCGCAAGGAATCGCTGACCGCGATCGGTCGCGGCTATACAAGCGAGGCGCTGGAAGAGGCCTTCGCCTATATCGCTGATCATCCCGAGATCCGCGAGGTGATCTTGACCGGCGGCGATCCGCTGTCCTTGCCAGACAAGGCGCTGGCCGAAATCCGCGCCCGCATCGAAGCCATCGCGCATGTGCGGCTGTTGCGCATCCACACGCGCGTGCCGGTCGCGCTGCCCTCACGCATCACACCGGGGCTGGTCACGGCTCTGCAGGGCCGGCTGATGGTCACAATCGTCACCCATTTCAACCACCCGCGCGAGATCACCGACGCCACCGAGGTGGCCTGCCGCACGCTGCGGCAAGCCGGCTTCGTGCTGCTCAACCAGAGCGTTCTCCTGAAAGGCGTCAACGACAACGTCGAGGTGCTGGAAGAGCTCTGCCGCGAGCTGATGTATCGCCTCGGGATAAAGCCCTATTACCTGCACCATGGCGACCTCGCACGTGGCATGGCGCATAGGCGCACCACGATTGCCGAGGGACAGGCGCTGGCTGCCGCCCTGCGTGCCCGCCTGTCGGGCATCTGCAACCCCGTCTATGTGCTCGACCTGCTGGAAGGCGGTGGGAAAGTGCCGATCGGTCCGTCCTATGTCGAGGCGCGGGAGGGGGATACGTGGCGTTTTCGCGGGTATGATGGCGAGGTGAGGACCTATACGGAGATCGTGACGAATAGAACGAAATGATGTCGGCGCACGGTGAAACGTGCGAATGTCGGGCGCTTTCCTGACGTCAGTCGAAGAGATCCCGGCGCCAGAGCCTGATCTACTGCGGCGTCCGCGCGCTCTGCCAAAGCCAGATTGCCAGCGCGCCGGCTCGCCCACGGATCTGTGTTTCCACAGGTCCTATCAGAACACCGGATTTGAACAGTGCGCAGTCGGGACCGGCGGCTTGCAGCATCTTGTCGCCCACCGCGACTTCGGCGTTCTGCTCGGCCGCGATCTCCATCAGGCGGCTGGCGACGTTGACAGTGTCACCGGTGGCCGCGATGTGTTGACGGCCTTCGCCGCCGAGTCGAGAGGCGACGATCGTTCCGTGGTGCGCTCCAATCTTGAAGCCGAGCCGGGACGCCGTCGCTGCCGGCAGCGAGGCGAGCCAATCGTTGGTGCGGCTCGAGAGCCCTGCGCAACAGCGAGCCGCTTTGAAGGCGTCATTTGCCGCCGGTTCCGGCAGGCCGAACAGGATCATCGCTCCGTCACCCATGAAGGAAATGACGACGCCACCGCAGTCTGCCACTTCCTCGTTCACCAACGCATGAAACGCGTTTAGAAGTTCGCGGGTGGCGCTCGGCCCCAGGGCTTCACTCAGTCCGGTGAAGCCGGACAGGTCGATGAACAGGATGGCGGCGTCGCTGCGGACCGGTTCCTTGAGGAAGTCGCCATGTCTGGCGAGCCACTCGCCCAGGCCCGGAGCCTCGACGCGTTGCAGCAATTCGCTCTGCGTGGCGAAATACTGGGCGCGGTTCCTGCCCAGCCAAAGTTGTGCCGCCCCGAACAGGAGAGCCGGCGGAACGGCAGCGGCCATCGGCAGTGCAGCACTCAGCCAGATATGGTGCGAGAAGGCGGTCATATTGACCGCGGACCAGACCAACACCACGCCGGCGACCGCCGCCAGGCCGATGGCGTTTCGCCGCCATGCCAGCAGCCCGACGAGCACCATGGGCAGCACCACTGCAAAGCCGGCATCCGCAAGGCGAACGGACCGGTCGCGTACGATTCCGTCACCGGTCATCAGATGGGCGATTGCCGTCGACATGACTTCGACGCCTGGCAGCACGGGATCGAACGGTGTCGGGAACACATCGCCGGCGCCGGTTGCCGTCACTCCGATCACGACAATTCGATCCCGGATAATGCGCTGGTCAAGCTGGCCAGCCAGCACCGTCGCGGCACTGATCGTGCGGATGGTGCCGCGCGGGCCATAGAATATCAGAGGCAGGATATGACCGATGTCCGTCCTGATCCATCGTCCGCCCAGCGATAGATCATCGGGCGCAATTTCCGGATCCTCGTCCTCTGCCGTGGCTACGACACGCAGGGAGAAGGACGCTTCCAGCTGATCTCCGGCTCGAAACAGCAACGGCACGAAACGGGGCGTTCCCGTCCGGTCGGTGACCACGTTGACGACGCCGACGGCGGCGGCATCCGAAAACGCTTTCAGGGGTTTGAGAAACCGCTCGGCATTCGCCACCCGGGCGAGGGGACCCTCACCCTCGGCCACTGCCCATTGTCTGCCTCCCGGGTAGACCGCGGCGGCAGCGATGACACTGGCACTCCCGCCCAGTGAACGGGCAAGCGCCGCGTCATCGTCCTTTGCCCCAGGATCGACCAGCAGAAGGTCGAGCGCAATGGCTTTCGGCTCAAAGCGCGCGATCGCATCGACCAGTCGGGCAAGCGTGGCGCGGCTGAGCGGATAGCTGCCCTCAACGCGCACCGCTTCGTCGTCGATCGCGACAATGGTGATCAGCTCCGGTGGCTTTACCGTTCCTCGAGCAAGCGTTCGAAGATCGGTCATCGTCGCTTCGACGCGATCGAGAAACGATAGGTTGCCGCGCCAGTGCGCGAAACCCAGGCCGGCGCCCCAAAGCCCAGCCAGGATGAGCGCGATCAGCGTCGCAAGCGCTCGACCGCTCATTGCGGCTCACTGACCCAAACGGGCCATCAATGCCGAAACGCGCTTGGCGGGCCAGCGCTTGACGGTCAGTTTGCCTGTCCCTGCCTCGACGTCGACGCCTTCACCCGGAGCCAGCACCACGCCGGCATTGGACGCCGGCCTTTGCACGGCAACGCGACCTCTAAGGACGAAGACGGACGTCTTGCCCTGGCCGACCTCGACGGTCCATTTCGTGCCGCGCACCGCGGCGATCGCCTGCGGGGTGAGGACCACGAAGCCGCCCGGAACCGAGCCGGCCGGAGTCTCCAGCAACAGCGCCTTGCGCCGCAATCTGACCGCATCGGCATTGCCGTTTCCATCGCGGTCCACCAGTGAGAAACGCGCGCCGCTTTCGACAATGATGATTAGGCTTTCCCTGCATCGCAGGACCTGCCGGGAGGTACCCGCCACCGGCTCGGTCGTACACCCTGCGACCTGCGCCCGCGCGGTTTCCACCCAGAAGACGCCGGCAAGCATGGCAGCCACCAGGCTGCGGAAACATCGGCCGCTTGCGCTCATCAATGCCTCCTTGCTTCGCAAAAAACTGCGGTAGGAAATCCTGAAACCGGCACTTGCAACCATGAAGCAGTTGGTGCCGACGGGCAATCCTAGCACGATAACCCGCTCCAGCGCCAAGCACACGCGGCACGGCACGCCAAGCTCGGATTCCTCGCCCCCCGCAGGGTTCCTTGGAACCGGAGTCCGCGCCCCGCATTGTATGAGCGGGGCCTCAGGAGCGCGGTGTGAAAGCCTTGTTGGGAATAGTCGGTGGCTTTGTACTGACGCTTGCGGTCTTCGCCAGCGGCCTTGCCTTCGCCACCTGGCTTCTCGTCGCCAAGCCGGTGCCGCAGGCAACACCCGGCATCGGGGTCGCGGAACTCTGGACCAGGGACGCGCGGCCGGTGAACAAGGCGGCGCAGACCCTGGAGCGCATCCCGGCCGAGCAGGCCAACGTGCCAGACGCCAAGACGGAGGCGGCCGTTGCGCCGCAAGAGACCCCGGCTGCGACCGACGCGATCGCAACTTCCGCCATCCAGCCTTCGACAGGCGAGGTACAGGCCTCGGCCGAACTGCCAGCCGCCCATGTCGATTGGTGCGCAAGCCGCTACCGATCCTACCGTCCGGACGACAACAGCTACATGTCCTACAGCGGGCAGCAGCGCCCTTGCATCTCGCCCTATCTCGACGCCGCCGCCGCCGGGCGCGCCTCGCAGCCGCTCGATGCCGTCAACTACGTCGAGGCAGACGACGCTTCGATGGATGGCTACGCCTCGACGGATGAGAGAGCGATAGACGAGGGCGGCGCCCAGCTTTCGCCCGACCACGTAGACTATTGCTTCAGCCGCTACCGCTCCTATCGGCCGGAAGACAACACCTACCAGCCCTATTCCGGCGGCCCGCGCAGGCAGTGCCAATGAGGCGGGCTCCGGCGCCGCCTGTCGACTTCAGCGACCGGGAACAACCTTCCCGCAATTGAGCATATTCCTGGGCACGAACAGACCCTCGATGGTGCGTTTCCCAGCACTTCCGGCTGCTTTCAACGCAAAATCCAACACTTTTGCCGCTTCCTCCCACGCCGGCTCCCACGCTCGGCCAAACACCACGGCCCTATGAAGCGGCCAACAGCAAACGGACGGACCAAGACGACCGTGCGCTGAGCAACCGGCCTCCGCGAATCCACAAGGATGTGGCCGGCCGGTTTCGCCCAGGAGCAACAAGAGACGGCCTCATGAACGCGGTGGGCGGCGCGTTGAGGCCAGATGTCAACTTTCAAGATGGAAAACTGAAATGAAGAAGATCGCACTTACCATTGCCTCGTTGTTGTTTGCCTCCAGCATGGCTTTTGCCGGCAGTGACCACTTTGGCTCGGACCCCATCGCTGCCGCTGGCAACCATCCGAACACCCACTCCATGGTGTCCGGCGCCAAGTCGGTCGACATGAAGACCACGAAGAGCATCGCTACCGACAGCAAGGCAGCGGGAAATTCGACCTACGATATCCCGGTATGGGGCTATGGCCAGGGCATCTGGGGCCGCTGACATCCGACTTCCAGGCGGCGGACCGCCGCCTGGAAACACCTTCCGCCGGCCGGCGTCACCGGTCGGAAATAACCTTGCCCGGATTGAGCATATTGCCGGGATCAATCAGCCCCTTGATGGCGCGCGCCAGCGCCTGCTTCACCGGATCGGCGTAGCGCTCATAGGCGTCGCGCTTTTCGATGCCGACGCCGTGCTCGGCCGAGAACGAGCCGCCGCTTTCGCGCAAACCCGTATAGAGCACGTCCTCGATCGCCTCATGCAGCGCGTGCGAAACCGGCCCGTCGGTGTTGATCGAAATATGCAAATTGCCGTCGGCTAGGTGGCCGAACACATACGGCGCATAGGCAGAGTCGATGCGTTTGAGCCCGGCTTCGATGCGCGCGACATAGGCATCGATGTCGCCGCCCGGCACCGACACGTCGAAGGACGGCGGCAAATGGTGCATGCGCTCGATCATTTCGGTCTCCTCGCGCAGCCGCCAGATGCTCTCGGCCTGGGCGACCGAGCTGGCGACCAGCCCGTCGATGATGCCGGCCTCCTCCCAGATCGCCGCCAGGCCTTCCTCGAGCGCGCTGGTTGCGCCCTCGATGCTGTCGGCGCCGAGTTCCAGCACCAAGAGGCATGGCGCGTCGAGCGGCAAATGGCCGGGCGCGAAGCCGAGCATCCTGTTCATGGCCACGGCGAAACGGTGCCACAGGATTTCGGCGGCGCGCAGGCTGGTGGCGGTCGAGCCGAGGAAAAAGCGCACGATGCGCTGCGCGGCGGCCGCATCCGGCACGCCGACCAGCGCCGTGGCACTGGCGCCCGCTGACGATGCCGAGCGTGCCCTCGGCGCCGATGAACAAATGCTTCAAATCATAGCCGGCGCTGGTCTTGAGCACGCGGGTGAGATCGGAAAAGACGCTTCCATCAGGTAGCACCGCTTCGAGCCCGAGTACGCGATGGCGCATCGTGCCGTTGCGAAAAGCCATGATGCCGCCGGCGTTGGTGGAAACCATGCCGCCAATGGTGCAGCTGCCGCGCGCGGCGAGATCAATGCCCGGATCGAGGCCCTGCGCCAGCGCCGCCTCCTGCAGCGTGCCGAGCGGCGTGCCGGCCTGAACGATCGCGACGCGGGCGAGGGGGTCGATCTCCTCGACGCGGGCCATGGCGCCAAGATCGCAAATGATCTGGCCGGGCACGGTGCTGGCCGCACCCGTGAGCCCGGTGCGCCCGCCCTGGGCGACGAGGCCCAATCCATGCGCGGCGCAGAACCTCACCAGCCCCACCACCTCGGCGGTATCGGCGGGGCGCACAAGGGCGGAGGCGCCGAAATTGCGCCGGTCGAAGCCGGGATCGCGGCCAGCGAGCTCGGCCTGGTCCCAGACAGTGCCGGCCACCTTGCGCAGTTCTGCAATCAGTGTCTCGTCGCTCACGCTTTCAGCCTCCATCATCGCGCCGGCGCACCGCTATCACGCCCGGACGATGCCGAACAAATGGATTTGCGCGGTGGTGTTGGGCAGCTGCACGGTGCTGGCAAGCCGGATGCCACTTGGTCCGTCCTCAGGGGGCGGCTCGGCGGGCAAGCGACGAGGGCAAAGAGAGCCGGCGCCACACCAGGAGAGTAAGTTGATGGGCGCCGGCCAGGCGGATCGACAGGTCCGCCGCAAAGGCAAGATAACGCGTCCGAGCAGCATGGCATTGGCGCGATCGCGGAAGATGCCGGCAGCAGCGATCTCGAATACCGCGCTGCAGGATGGCGACTCAGTCGAGCGGCTCGTGCTGATAAAGCTCGTCCATGCTCAGTGATGCCAGGGCGCCGAAGGGCGCCTGCTTTTTCACCCGGCCGCCGCTGAGGATCACCACGTCGTCGCAGAACGAGATGGTGCTGTGATGGTGGCTGATGACGATGGTCGTGCGGCGGCCGGCTCTCGACTTCAGGGTCTCGACGATGGCCGCTTCCGACAGTCCGTCCACCGCATTGGTGGCTTCGTCGAGGATGAGCAGATCGGGATCGCGCACCAGGGCTCTGGCCAGTGCGATGCGCTGCCTCTGCCCCGCCGAGAGATTGACGCCCCGGTAGCCGACGAGCGTGTCGTAACCCAGAGGCAGCCGTTCGATGAATTCGTGCGCTTCGGCCAGTCTGGCGGCGCGCTCGGCGTCGTCGGCTGTCGCCGCGTCCTGCCCATAGGTGATGTTTTCGAAAATGGTGCCGTCGACCAGTTCCAGCTCCTGGCTGGCCAGGGCGATGTGGCGTCGCCACTGGCTGGCGTCGATCTGGTCGAGCGGTGATCCATCGACGAGAATCCTGCCGGTGTCCGGTTCCACGAAGCGGCACAGAAGGTTGACGATCGTCGTCTTGCCGGCGCCCGAGCGACCGATCAGTGCCGTCGAGCGGCCGCTGCGGACTTCGAACGTCGCCGCATGCAGCACCACCTCGCGCTGGTCCGTGCCGGAATAGGTGAACGTCACGTCATCGAACTTGATGCCTTGGCGCAAACCGTGGAACGGCCCGTCGCCATGCGGAGGCTTGGGTTTGCCCGTGGGATCCAGCATCCATGTCACTTCTTCCAGCGATCCGCTCAGGCCTTGCAGCTGGCTCCACGAGCCTTGCAGGGCCCGCATATGCGGCTGCAGCCTGTAGAGCAGTATGACGAACGCGATGATCAGCGGGAAACTCACTTGCGCAAGCCAGGCGCCGATCACCACCGCCAGAAACAGCATGGCGTGGAGAACCTCCGTCAGCGGCGGCAGCGCTCCCTGGCGCACGAGCAGCACGAAAGCGGCGCGGCGAACCCCGTCCGATGCCGCATCGAATATCGCCTTCTCCCGGCTCTCCTGTCCGAAGATGCGGATCAGGCGCCCGGCATGCACCAGATGCAGCATCTGTGAGGCGAGGTGGCCGTTGCGCGAGGCGACGCTGCGGCTGGGCTCTTTCAGATTGGCCGAGAGGATGGCATGCGCGATCTGGACGAGCGCTAGTCCCAGCGTGACCAGCAGCGTCATGCGCCACGAAAGCAGCAGCAGAAAAGCCAGCAGAATGATGGCCGCCGATGCGCTGACGATGGCCGACAGCATGATCTGGATCGCATCCGACGCCCGCCAGGATTCGTTGGAGATGATGTTGAGCAGCCGTCCCGGACTCTGCCGCAGGAAGAATGGATAGCCCACTCTCAGCAGCTGCTCCGACAACGCACTGCGGATCGAGTGACTGGCCTTGCCATAGATGAAGGTGGTCAGCAGCGTGTTGGCGAAGGCGAAGACGTTCTTCAGGATGATCGAGCCGAGGATGGCGACCGAAATGGCGATAAGCCGGTCGCGCTCGCTCAAGCCCGATCCGACGTGCTGGAGGACGGCGGAGAAGCCGGCCATCCCGGCCGCATCCCCATGTCCCATGATAATGCCCAGCAGTGGGATGATGAGGCCGATGCCGAACCCTTCGAGGACAGCGCTGGCCAGGCCGAGAACCACCACCGCCGGAAGCAGGCGCAGTTGCCGCTTTCCGAACGCCCGGAACAGCATGGGCAGGCTTGGCGGTAGCAATGGCATTATGGTGGGTTACCTCGCCTGGGCATTTGCGTGTTGATCTTGCCGCACCGGCGCCCGCTGCGGCCGTCTCGCCAGCACGAGAACCGCGAATCTCGCCGCGCCGAGCAAATTCATGGTGACGATCGGCCAATGCGACAGCTTCAGCTCGCGATCGAACGCAGGCCCTCCCGTCCGTTCCCGCAAAGCGCCTCTCGCGGCCCAGTAGAAATGGCGCAGCAGCCACGGCGCATGGCGAACATGCTTCAGGCAAAGCCCGCCATTGCCCATACTGTAGTCGCGGTGGAGCTTTTCGATGGATTTGCGGTCCCGCCGGCCGTGATGATGGAATATCGTCATGTCAGGCACATACTCGACCGCGATGCCGAGCAGCATCGCTCGCACGAGGTAATCGGTATCTTCCGCCGATCGCAATGGCCCGCCGGCGCCGAAGCGTTCGTCGAACCAGCCGATACGGGCCGCGACATCGCGGTGCATGGTCATGTTGCAGCCCAGCACGAAACCGCCGGGATGAACATCCGGCGTCAGCCGCTCGCGCACCCGCGACCGCTTGATCGTGAACGGCAGATCCCTGGGATCACCAAGTTCGACGCGGCCGCCCCGAATGAGCCATTGTTCCCCGGACGCATAGTGCCGTTCCAGATCGCTGAGATAGTCGCAATGGACCGCGCAATCGTCATCGACGAAGACCAGCACGCGGCCGCGCGCCCGCCGCAACCCGGCGTTGCGGGCAGCCGCCAATCCGGGGCGCGGCTCGCTGACGGGCGTGAACGGAATATCCGACGTTTCGGCGATGCTGGCCAGGCGTTCGGCCGTGCGGTCGCTCGAGCCGTTGTCGACGACCACGAGCTCGGCGGCGAAGGTGGCATGGGCGCGGCACGCGGCCTGCACCGACTTGATGCAGGCCTCGAGCACGGCGACGCGGTTGCGCGTACAGATGATGAAGCTGACCTCCGGCGCCGAGCGTTCGGGCCGGGGATCGGCCGGGACGGGCTCATGCGAGGCCAGGCGAGCGCGCTGCAGGGGGTGGTGGGCTTTGACGGTCATCTCCTAGCTCAACTGATAAGGTGCGAGAACGGCCGCAGCGGGCGCGGATTTGAAGAAATACTCGACCGCGTCCGCCTGCCTGCCGGCCGACAGCGAGGCGAGGCTGAGCCAGGGCGCCCAGGCGCCGGGCCGCAGCGCATATTTCTCGCGCCGCCGGATGACGTTCCACTTCCCGGTCCGCGTCAGCAGTTCATGCGTCAGCGGCGGCTGCTTTTCGTCGGCGACGAGCTGGTATAGGAAATAGAACAGGTTCAGCGCGCCGGCCGCGAAGCTCGGCCGCGTCTCGGCCGGCAGCGAGCAAATCCGCCGCTCCAGCGCAACGATGAAGTCGGCCGCACGGGTAACCGTGTCGAGGCTGACCGCCTCGCCGATGGCGCGCAGGTCCAGCGTGGCTTCCGCAAGGCCCTCGCGCTCAAGGTTCTCGGCCACGATCCGCAAATGCGTCCTGCGCATCTCCTTGCTGTGCCGGTGGGTCACGCTTCCCTCATGTGTGCGATAGACGACCAGGTTTTCGGGCATCATGGCGGCCGGGTAGAGGCTGGCCAGCCGCCTGAAAAGATCGAAATCCTCGGCGTGCCTGTAGGTCTTGTCGTAGAAGAGATCGTCGTCTGCGATGACCTTCCTGTTGTAGACGACGGTCGGGTGCATGAAGATCGTGAAGAACTTCGCCAATATGGGCAACTGGCCGAACTGGAACACCGGATCGGGCCTGCCCCTGGCGATGCGGCCGCGGATCAACATGTCGACGCCGGCGCCGCAAAAGCCGAGCTCGGGCCGCCGCGCGAACAGCGCCACCTGGCGCGACAGGCGCCACGGATAGGCGACGTCGTCCGCGTCCATCCGCGCCACCAGCTCGCCCTGGGCCTTTCCCAGCCCTTCGTTGAGCGTTGCGACGAGGCCGCGGTTTTCGCGCGAAATGATCGAAATGCGGCTGTCGTTCCTCTGGTGTCGCTCGAGGATCTCGAGCGAATTGTCGGTCGAGCCGTCATCGATGGCGATGACCTCCAGGCGGCCGTAGTCCTGCCGCAGCATGCTTCCAAGCGCTGCGGCAAGATACGGCCCGGCATTGAAGACCGGCAACACGACGGAGACGAGCGGCGCGGCGGTCATCGTCTGGCATCCGTTCGCTGCAGGTCGAGTGCTGGCGTGCGGCCGTCGGGTGTCATCGCGAACCTGCCGGCATGGCCAGCGCCTGGTTTCGGGGCGCGCGCGACATAGGGGAAGTGGCGCTTGAGGCTGTTGAGCGGCCTTTCGAACACCACCCAGGAAATCGAGGC
This sequence comes from Mesorhizobium sp. P3_B5, assembly GCF_056402815.1. Classification (NCBI taxonomy): domain Bacteria; kingdom Pseudomonadati; phylum Pseudomonadota; class Alphaproteobacteria; order Hyphomicrobiales; family Phyllobacteriaceae; genus Mesorhizobium; species Mesorhizobium sp. P3_B5. The sequence goes on from NZ_JBFUGR010000001.1 coordinate 483,255, forward strand.
CGCGACAATCGTGGCGGTGCCAGCGACCAGGAACCGCCCTGACCCTTGCTCCGAGACATTGAGCGGAATCCAGGGCTGCGACTTGACGGCGAGCGACAGCAAGATCGGATGATAGAGATAGACGCCGTAGCTGATACGGCCGAGACCAAGCAGCGGCGGCAGGTCGAGCAGCTTGCCGATTGTGCCGCCGACGCCGCTCGAACAGGCGGCGACGATGACCATCAGCGGCACCAGCGGCAGGACTTGCCGCACCAGCCAGTGGCCCCATTCCAGCATCGGATCAGCAGGCGGCGGGACAAACCACTCGATGACGAGGAATGCGGCCGCGAAGGCCGGCCAGCCCAGCCGCATCCATTGCGGAAGGGCTGCGCCCCTGGACCGCCAGCAGGCAAGCAGCGCGCCCGTCGCCAGCGCATCCATGGATGCCGGCGGCAGCAGGTCGCGCGCCAGCGCCGTGTTGGCGGTGAGCGGCCAGTAGAACCGATAGGTCAGCGACAGCGCGATGACGCCGATGCAGATCTGTTCGAAGCGCCGGCGCGGCGCCAGAAGCACGACCAGCGGCCAGGCAATATAGAACTGCTCCTCGATGCTCAGGCTCCAGAAATGGCATAGCACCCAGGGGTTCCAGTCATTGTGCAGCGCATACCAGAAGTTCGAGAGGTAAAGCGCATGCCAGACCAGCGATCCCCTGGACTGCTCCAGGTCGACCAGCCAGACGAAAGCCAGAACGGCAAAATAGGGCGGGAATATCCGCAAGCCGCGCCTGATGTAGAAGGACCGCAGCGCCGGGCCGGTTTCAAACGCGGCGGCCGCGCGCGCTTCCAGCAGCAGGCGCGTGATCAGGAAGCCGCTCAGCACGAAGAACAGCCGCACGCCGATATGGCCCCAGAACGAAGATCCGCCAGCCGCGAAGAAATGCGAGTACATCACCATCGTCACCGCGACGGCTCTCAGCGCATCCAGTTGGGTGTCGCGGGTATTTTCCATCACCGGCTTCCGCCATGTCCGAGCCGCCAGCCGGTCGTTTCGAGCGGCAGGCGAGGGGAGGCGTGGCTCGCCAGCACGCCGGTGCCATCAAACCCGCGCTTTGCAGGCGGGCCGGGCGCGCAATCGACGAACGGACAGGCAGTCAACCTGGCGGGATCCTTCACGGCATATTTCCAGTCGCAAAACGAGTCCCCCGGGAATGCTTCGGCCACGGCATTGTGCAGCGCAACACAAAAAATTTACCCCGCTGAAATACTCGCGTGAGCAAATGCTAAAAATTCAACGAAAACAGCCGGTTTTTCACCGATACGGCGATTTTTGCGGACTTATCCCTAACGCATAAGGTGCATTGGTTTCGTGTGAAAGTGATTGCTCAGAACACTCTCGGATTGATGGTGAAAGTTATTCAATATTTTTACGGATGATGAGAAGTTATACAGAAATATGTTCCAGAAAGGCCAATTTCGCACTTGTCAAATGATGCATGGACTTGGGTCGTTGGCTTTGGGCGGTGCAGCATGGTTCGGTTGTGCAGCCTGGTGGGGGAAGACGGGAGGGATGCCGGCGAGGGGCAGAGATAGGTGACTAGGAAGCAGGCAGACGGCGCGGCGGCCACGGTTTGGCTCGTCGGGGCGGAAGGGTGTGAAAACAACCGAATGCAACCTGAAACCAGATTGAAACATGCGCGGCGACAGGCGACATGCCGGCGAAACGCCCCGGGGGGATGGTCGCGCTCAGGCCAGAAACACGAGGAGCGTCACCGATGACACCCGATCAGATCAGACTCGTCCAGGAGAGCTTTCGCGAGGTCGTCCCGATCCGCGCGGCTGCCGCCGCCATTTTCTATGAACGCCTGTTTGCCATCGACGAAAACCTTCGGGCGCTGTTTCCGGTGCGGGACATGACCAAGCAAGGCGCCAAGCTGATGGCGAGCCTCGGCTTCGTCGTGCATGGGCTGGATCGTGCCGAGACCATCCTGCCCACCGTGCGCGAGCTCGCCAAACGGCACGTCGGCTACGGCGTCGAGGAGCACCATTACCCGATCGTCGGGCAAGCACTGATCGAGACGCTGGACGCCGGTCTCGGCGCGGCCTTTACGCCGCCCGTGCGTGAAGCCTGGGAGGCAGCCTACGGCTTGCTCGCCAGTGTCATGATCGCGGCCGCCCGCGAGGTCCAGCTCGCGGCGTGAGGGCAGGCAGGCACGATGCACCGCTGACGAATTGTCATGCCGCACGGCATGACAATGTTCGCCACTGGCCTCTTGCGGGCGTCAAGCGATCTTGACGTGCCGTGTCACCTGGCCATTGCTCTCCCAGTAGGTGTGCTTTTTGGCGATCAACGGGTCGTCCATTGCCGGTTGAACCTGTCCCGTGGTGCTGACCGCGCGCGAGGTCACTGTGTGTTCTCCCGGCGTGGGGTTTGGCCAGGCCAGGGACCAGATCTTCCAGGCGTGCTCGGCCTCTTCTGAGTGGTCGATGGTCGCAGGCGCCCAGGGCCCCTGATCGATCTGCACTTCGACCCGGTCGATCGGCGCTCCCCAGGCTGCCCCGACGATGGCGTAGTCCGAGCCTTTCTTGGTGACCTTTGCGGGTGCCGACTTCAGCAGCGCCCGGCCCACCGAGGTCTCGGCCCATACGGTCTCGCCATTGTGGTCTTCCTCCCGGATGGTGACATAGTCACGCGCCATCAGCAGGCTCATGAACCTTGTGTCGCGAACCTCGATGCGCTTCAGCCACTTGACGTTGGCGATCCCGTACCAGCCCGGAGCAATGAGCCGCAGCGGCGAACCATTGGCCGCCGGCAAGGCGGCGCCGTTCATTTCATAGCAGAGCAGATTTTCGGGGTTCATCGCATCAGTGAGCGACATGCTGCGCGCGAAATTCTGCTTCATCTTGACGTCGCGTATGGCGACCTCGCTTTCGTCGGTACCGAAAAAGACCACCTCGATGCCCTTCTCCAGAACGCCGGCTTCCTCGAGGATCGGCGCCAGCGGCGTCCCCGCCCAGCTTGCATTGCCGATGCCGCCGGTGAAAAACGGAAAACCGTGGTTGCCCGAGCATTCCACCGTGAAAACGACCTCCTGGCGTGGCCGCGCCTTGATGTCGGCGAGCGTCAGCTTCAACGGCTTTTTGACTTGGCCATCGATCTCCATGGACCAGCTCTTCTCATCGATCGTTGGCCGATTGAAATGCGAGATGCTGAAGAACTTGTCGTTTGGTGTTATCCAGCTATCCAGATCCTCCCAGACGAGCTGCGTCTTGATCCCATCCGGATTGGGATTTTCTGTCGGCTGATCCAGCCACGGAACAACCTCCTCGCCCGCCTGCGTTGGAAAAGCGTAGGCGCGACGCGAGAGAGCGATTGCGACAAGAGCAGCACTTCCTTGAACCAGAAGTTCTCTGCGTTGAATGCCATGCATGTTGTTTACCTCCCAGTTGATCCGGAGCAGGCTGCAACGTGCGTTAGGCCGAAGCCTGATCACGGGTAGGCGACACAATAAAAGTTATGCCCAGCCGGAAGTATCCGGACAGGTCAAACAATCACCGACGCACCTCAAGCATGTGAAGCGTTGGACGAAACTCTAGCTTGCGTTTCGCAATCTAAGAGTGCGCCTTTGAAAAGGACGTGTCCACAACTTGGACGGGACATAATAATTTTTTGGCGTTGCAGAGTGATCGCCGGCCCTGCCAAAATCGTTGCTGCTCAGAACGCAAAAACTGTCCGGGACCTTCGGTGGGGCGCACCAGCGCGGAGGCGCCAAAATTGGGCCGGTCGAAGCCCCAGATCGCCGCCGGCCAACTCGGCTTGGTCCAGACCGTGCCGTGATCAGAGATTCGCTACGCGTTCAACTCCCCATCATCGCGCCGACGCACCACTGCCACGCCCGGGCGACGCCGAACAAGGATTTGCGCGCGCCCGTCGATGAGGAGCGATGCCCCTCCGGATCGTGCTACTGCCAATTGCTGCCTTCACGTTCAATTCATGTGGGGCCTGTTTGCTCAGTTGTATTTGTTGAACGAATAGCGCCGCACTAACTGGGCCCAAGGCGCGCAATCCCTGCGGCTGATATCTGCTCCGCCTCGAATCTTTTGAGCCTCTCTTATGGCAGCCGAAATGCCGGGATTTGAATCGCCAACGATCGGCCCATCTTGGCTTGAGTCGGCCAATTTGGAATAGAATTGGTCAGCAATTTCCATCGTTTGTCCTGTCTCCACCGCGATGAGAATGGCCACGAGCGGGTAATCGGCGGGCGTCCCGCCTCCGCCAAGAAACAAGTTTCTTTGATCAGGCGTCAACCTCGCCCGAATGATACGGTAGATGTTAACGAACCGCTTGACCGTTCTCGGCTCACGCCCCGACAGATTTCCCACCGCCTCGCTGGCCAGAAAGTCGACTTCGCCGGTCGTCAGTTGCACGGTCGCGAGGGCCTCTTCCAATCCTGTGTCGTTGGTTGGTTGCTGCAGATCTTCTTGGGCAGATACATTGGACGGCGCAGTGGGACGGTTGTTGTTGGCACGAACTGTTTCTTCGTGCTGGTCGCCACCCGAGCCGGAATTCTCTGAGGGATCCGCTGTTGTACGGAGAGGTCCTGGACCTCTAGCCATCAGATTTCGCGCTAGGAGCGCGCGTATGAAGCGCCCATAGGACCCGCCGTCCTTGCCTTCGGTCGATAGCCGGCGGAGCCAGAACGGAAGCTGGAAGATTTTCTCAAGATAACGAATCGCAAGTTTTCTCTCATCGATCTCAGATTTCTTCCCCTCGTTCGTCGATACCGCACGATTGAGCGTCGGCCGCAATTCATGAGCCAGAGCTTCCTGGACCCAGGCTACGTCAACGCCGACGACGACCACAAACAATTTGAACGCTAGAAGGAGATGGATCGCCTGTAGGACAGCGTAGACCTGCTCGGGCGTACACCGGTCAAGATCATCAATGTAGATGACGATTCTGTCTGGAACGTCTGGATCACGCCATTTTTCCGGTTGGGCAGCATTCCCGTCCTTCTGCGTTCCCGGTTTCACGTCCTTCTGCTTTTCCTCCTGAACGATCTCATCGACTGCCTGAAAGAGGCGACGGACCCGGCTGATCAAGCCAACCTCCTTTTCCATCGCACGCGTGTCAGGGTCGTCCTCCAGCATAAAGCGCAGAAGTCGTGGCGGATTGGCGACCTTCGAACTCGGGTCGACATATCGAGCAAGTGCTTTGCCAGCCCGCTCTGCAGCGGTGCGCCGGGCGTCCGCTTCTATGGTTGCACGCTTGAGCTTTTCCTCGGCCTGCGCAACTTTGGCAATTTCAACTTTGAGACTCTCATCGAGATGGGTTGCAAAACCTGCTGTGCTCTCTATCAGTCCACCAATTATCTTGACGCCTGGAAGGACCGCCCGGGCGAATGCACCGAGACCAGCAAGTAAGCCGAAAATGCTGAGCGGCCTAAATTGAAACATCCCTCTTGTCAGGTCGTTCGGCCATACGAACCAGAGGCTCACCAAAGCCGCAACCACGCCGGCTGTGGCAAAGAATGCACGCCAGCCACGGGCAAAAACGAACGTCAATAGCGCGCAGAATTGGCCTGATGCAGTCTGCAGCCGCTTTGAGAGATCGATGAAGTCCTTGATGTCTTCATCCTTGGACGTGCCGAGTCCCATTTCCCCAAGATCTGCCTTGTGCTCTTCGAAAGCCTTGGTGACAGCATCCACGACCGTCTGCTTAACGGCATGACCTGATACGCTTTCGACATCCGCAACCGTTTTATCACGGGCCTTCTGAGCGTCCTGCAATGCGGTTTCGCTTGCCAGAAGTGCCTGCCTCGCGCTCATCGCTTCGGAGCTGAGAACGTGGACATGAGCATTTACCCGTTCGACAAGCTGCGTATGGATCCTCTGGCCGGAGCGCGCGTAACCGCCGGCCCTCAACTGATCGAAAAACTCGGCTGTTAGGCTCGCCCAAAGGTTGGCGTCCGCGAAATGCCAAGCATTGAATCGTATCTGAACCACGTTTCGGATAAACGAAGGGGCAGGGATGGCGCCCTTGTCGGTAGGCGTTTCGACAGAAGTCTTAGCCGCAGCGCGAGTCTTCATCGTCAACGCGTCGATCTCGTTCTCCAGCAGCTGCATGAACGTAGATTTGCCGGAGCCCCAGCCACCGAATAGCCCGATGGACAAGGGTGGCTCTGCCTCCTCCAAACAGATCAATCTCGCAAATGCTCTAACGTCTGAAAGCAATTCCAAAGGATCGCCATCGGCAGCGGATGTGCCTACGCGGTCTGATGTGAAGCCGGAGATTTCGGAGCGCATCGGCTGGGAAAGCTTGGGGCCGTCGTCCCTAGGTTTGGGACCAAGCAAAATCTGACCCCAGGCATCCATACGTTCTTCAGACTCGGGGTTTGTCCTGATCCTGTCGTAAAGCTCCTGTCGAAGCTTGTTTATGTCATCTCCTGTGGGCGTCCAACCGCTGGCTGTGACATCCTCAACAGCAGCTGGGCTTTCGAGGAAGGCGGCGAAGAAGTGCCGAAGGTCGGCAACGTCACGCCCGACTGTCTGCTGTGCGTACTGGACCGCCAACTGCGTGACGGATTGCATCGATTGGGAGGCGATCACCAAAGGTCGGAGCACTTCGGTAACCACGCTCTTGCTGGACTGATATGCATTGAGAACTGCATCGGTCCCAGTCACGCTACCCTGCACGGTTGACACCAGCGTTTGACCGGCGCGGGAGACAATCCAATTTGCTACCCATGTTGCTGTATTGCCGAATGATGTGGACGGATTGTCCAGCAGACCATAGGACAGGAGACCGAAGAAAAATGCTCTTCGGTCGATTACGACTTCACCTGTTCTGATGTCTGCATAGTGGACTGCTCTTTTCAGAGTGGCCACCAAGCCCGGAGCGTTGCTGTTGGCTGAACCGTCGAATGCGCCAAAAGAATCCTCTTCGATCGATTGCCATAAATCGATGTCAGGTATCGATTCCGGAACCATTCACCCCTCCAACTGGATTTGTAGAAAGCCCTATCAATGAGTGATTTTCGAGTCAGCTTTATATGCTTGCAATATGAGATAGAACATTCTTTGTTAAATAGTTTGGACTAGCGCGCTGGCCGGCTGCTTCGGCCTTTTTTCGGCGACGAGGTCGAGAAGAAGTGCCGAGTGCTGTTAGGCCATGAGAAGGCGCGGTTGGTGATGGCGCGCACGTCGGCTGCTCATCGCCATTCAGACGTCCGCGCCAAAATAGTCCTTCAAATCTGCCAGTATTTTTATCAGCTTTGGATCGATGTCGGCCGGAGAAAGCTCTTCTATTACCCTTGCCGCCGTTAATGTTACCCCAAGCCGGGTCTGGATGGATTTAGCCAACGCGGAAAATATCGCCTTTCCAGGCGCCACGGATCTCCTAAACACAGAACTTCCCCAGTCCTGCGAAAATTTTCTCTGAAACTGAACCGCAAGCTCGGGAGTGTTGGCTCTAGGATTCTTTGATAAGCTGTATTGGATAAAGTGGCCCATTCGTTGACTAAAAACCTGATCTCTTGATTTATCTATCAGTTCTTCAATTTCGCTCTCAACACTATCAAGCATCAAAGTTGTTGCTGGGCCATTGGTATATCTTTGGACGACCGCCCGCACGGCCTTAGGTACCAATACTACGTTCTCTATTTCTTTGCAGGGAAGAACGAAGCAGAAGGCTCCAGCCTTCAACATATCAGCTTCAAACTCATCAATTTCCTCATCCGAACGGTAGTCACGATCGAAAAGCGCCGCCACCTGAACATCCAGCTCAAAGAATTCCTTGAAAACCCAAGCCGTAGTTGTAACCCGATTCCAATTAGAAAAACCGTCGGCTTTCATTAAGGTGACCGACGATCCGGACAGATAGTCTATTCCTCCAAGCGATTTCGATATCTTTGAAAGAAGGCGGTTGTCCAAACCCTCGAAATAGAGAACTTTTCTGGTTCTCGCTAAGCGGGCAAATTGGGCATTCTCAGAGCTGCCAATTGCCGAGTAAATTTCTGGATAGTTCGAGTCTGTCCGAATTCGTTTGGCAGATCTCGCCGACGGCCGGACGATCAGGACATCACCCGCATCCGCTGCGTTGATGATCTCGGTTGAATGAGTGGCGATGAAAAATTGTTCTACGCGTTGCGAGACTATCCGTAGTAGCCGATGTTGGAGGTCCGGATGAAGATAGATGTCAGGTTCATCTAGGACCAACACTGAGCGACTGTCAGCTTGTGTCAAATGCATCATAGTTTGCATCCAAACCTGGAAGCCGAAACCGGACCACTGTACTTCTCGTACGTTAGGGCCGTCTCTGAAGTACATCCTCACGATGTTTCGATCGCCGCGTTCAATTTCAGGTCTCATGAGGCGAGTGCCGGGCCATCCATACTCAACCAAGTCCGAAAATTCTTCGAATTCCTCCCGAGTCTTATGGAGCCAAAAATTTCGAAAATTGCGGCTCGCTAGTCGTCCAAATCGATTTCGCTCAATTGTTTCATGTTGTACAACCTCTTCGTTCTGCTCCAGAGGACTCAGAGTTGGAACGACGACAATCTCCAAAGGAAACTGATTTCTCAGGTAGGTGCTACCCTTTTGCGCTCGAGTGTCAGAAACAAGGTAGCATTCCAAGTCATAACTTGGGTCAAGAATGATAACGAATCTGTTTCCATTGGTGGCGGTTAGAACAATCTTTGCCTTTTGATCTTCGAAATTGTGGACGCAATATCGAAGATCAACCTGAATTACAGATTGTGGAACTGCATATGTGGAGCATACCCCGTCATCACCATGTGATTTCAATACCGCAGTTCTCCTCTTGGCGAAGCGAAGGGCATCGAAAGCTATACGTAAGGCGTCGAGGGAAGTGGATTTTCCGGCGTTATTTGGACCAACCAGAACGTTCTTCGTACGTGCCGATATTGTGAACCTTGGGAACGATTTATAGTCGAAGAAATCTAACGTTTTTATTTGCATCGCTGATTGGTGCTCCCGCCAACTACACAGCTGTTAGTATGATGCGATCAACGCTCAGAAGGTGGGAATCCAGTTCGAAATAGATTCGTCTCGATCTAGGGGCACCAATCGCTACGCTACAACGCGCTAAGTTTCGGCGGGCCGCAGCGTCCTTTTAGCACCGCGATCTCCGCCTCATGGTCGCTACCTGACATGGATGCGACTGGCACGCCTATCAAAAAGACGCCGAGCGCATCTCCGGTCGACGCCTTGCTCTGTTGATTGGATATAACGGCCAGCCGCTGCCTGTCTGCCTGAGTGCAGGGGCCAGAATTTGGAATCCCGGCTATCCTCTCAGGCGGCGTGGCACATGCCGCCAGTGTAGCCACTATCGATATTGTCAAAACAGAACGCTTCACAGTTCCCCCCAAATCCCCAGTAAAATTGCCCTCTGGCAACATTGCGCAGCGCAAAACGTCGCGCAAGTATTCCAGGGTCAGTTACACATGGTTATTTTCAAGAATCTGCGCAGATAGCCGACGGAGCGAGTCTGCTAACGGAATCGGTTTGCAAGTCGACATTACGTCGTGGCCATCGGGTTCGTATCGCTGGTTCGGCTGACCCCTCGGCGCATTTCGTCCAATGGTTAGACAAGTCGGTTCTTAACCCTCTCAATGTCCAAAATTAACCTTTCATTAACCATGGCTGGCTAGCGTTTACCTATCAGTAAGGAATCGCTGTCCGTGACCTTCGCCGCCCCCGTCGAGACCAAATCCATTCGCTTTCGCGCCCGCTCCTTCGTCGCCTTCACGCTGACCCCGGAGGCGCCGCTGGACGCCTGGCTGGAAAGCCTCGATCGCTGGATCGGCAACTCGCCGGGTTATTTCTCGGGCCGGCCGGTGCTGCTCGATTTGAACACGCTGAAGCCTGATGTCGCCGCGATCGGTTCGCTGGTCGCCGTGCTTGGCCAGCGCGGCATTCGCATCTACGCCATCGAGCTCGACGGCAATCCGGCGCTGGAAGCCAATCTGCCGCCGGTGCTCATCGGCGCCAAGGAGGCGACCACCGACGGCTTGCTGGCGCAGCCCGGCCGCAAGGCTCCGGAACAGACGAGCAAGGCGGAGGAGGGCAAGCCGCAGGAGGCGCCGGCCACGCTGATGATCAAGGCGCCGATCCGCTCGGGCCAGCTGGTTTTTCATCCGCATGGCGATGTCATCGTGCTCGGCTCCGTCGCCTCCGGTTCGGAGATCGTCGCCGCCGGCTCCATTCATGTCTATGGCACGCTGCGTGGAAGGGCTTCGGCAGGTGGGCTCGGCAATGCGGCTGCGCGCATTTTCTGCCGCAAGAACGAAGCCGAATTGCTGTCGGTCGACGGCTGGTACTGCACGGCGGAAGAGATGGACCCGTCGGTGCGCGGCAAAGCGGTCCAGGCCTTTCTCGACAATGGCATGCTGCGCATAGCGCCGTTCGGCTGAACGATGCTCGGCTGACGGCAAATCGACGAAGAAATAACAGGCAATTCAACGAACAATAATGGAGGCAGTTTGATGGGCAAGGTAGTGGTGGTCACCTCGGGCAAGGGAGGCGTCGGCAAGACGACCTCGACGGCGGCCCTGGGTGCCGCGGTCGCCAAGACCGGCAAGAAGGTGGCCCTGGTCGATTTCGACGTCGGCCTGCGCAACCTCGACCTGATCATGGGCGCCGAGCGCCGCGTGGTCTTCGACCTGGTCAACGTCATCCAGGGCTCGGCCAAACTCTCGCAGGCGCTGATCCGCGACAAGCGGGTCGAAACGCTGTTCCTGCTGCCGGCCTCGCAGACGCGCGACAAGGATGCGCTGACCGAGGAGGGCGTCGGCGAGGTCATCGACAAGCTGCGCTCTGTCTTCGACTACGTCTTCTGCGACAGCCCGGCCGGCATCGAGCGCGGCGCTCAGCTCGCCATGCGCTTTGCCGACGAGGCGGTCATCGTCACCAACCCGGAAGTGAGCTCGGTGCGCGATTCCGATCGCATCATCGGCCTGCTCGATGCTCGCACCTTGCGGGCCGAGCGGGGCGAACAGATCGCCAAGCACGTGCTCGTGACACGTTATGATGCCGCCCGCGCGGCTCGCGGCGAAATGCTGTCGATCGACGACGTGCTGGAAATCCTGTCGACACCGCTGCTCGGCATCATTCCCGAAAGCCAGGATGTGCTGCGCGCCTCCAACCTCGGTTCGCCGGTGACGCTCTCGGATCCGCTGAACGCCGCCGCCAAGGCCTATATCGATGCTGCGAGGAGGCTGGAAGGCGAGGAATTGCCTGTTATCGTGCCCTTCGAGCGCAAGGGCTTCCTCGATCGTCTTCTGGGAAGGAGGGCGGCATGAACCTGCTCGACCTCTTCAAGCGGCGCTCCAGCGCGCCGGTGGCGCGCGAACGGCTGCAGGTGCTGCTCGCCTATGAGCGCCGCAGCCGCAGCCAGCCCGACCTCGTCTCCATCCTGCGCGAGGAGATCATGGCGGTGATCGCCAAACATGTGCAGATCGACCAGGACTATCTGCAAGTCTCGATGGACCGCGGCGAGACCATGTCGACGCTGGAGATTGATATCCAGATTCCGAATAAGAGCGCCGTGCCGCTGGCCATGGCGGGGTGAGCTTTACCCTCCCCCTTGTGGGGAGGGTCGATCCGCAAAGCGGATCGGGGTGGGGGTCGGCGCCAAGCGCCCCCCTCTGTCCTGCCGGACATCTCCCCCACTTGGGGGGAGATCGGCAGGTTCGGCGCCTTGCTCATTTCTGCAACGTTGGCGATTGGCGAAGGCCAGGATGACATCCAATCTCCCCCCGTGTGGGGGAGATGTCCGGCAGGACAGAGGGGGCGCTGTCCCGCCGGCGGTTCCTCTGAATTCATTGAGGGCCGAGCCATTCCCCCACTCCGTCGCGGCTTCGCCGCGCCACCGTTCCGGGGCGAGCCACTTGTCTCGCCCGTCCTTCGGACCCCCCACATTCGTGAGGGAAAGAAAAATCTCGCACGGCCAGCGCCAAGCACCCCCACCCGGACCTGCGGTCCGACCTCCCCACAAGGGGGAGGTGGGGAGCCCGTCCCGTCCGCCGCTGCATTCACCCCTTGAAAGCCTCCGCCGCCGCATGTGCAGGCTGCAGACCCCCCACGATGCCGCGTGCAACCCTGACGTCCCTCTTGACTTGTCCATATTAACAGGAATAAATCATACATAATGTCGTGAAAAAAGACGGTGTGTCTGGGAGGACCGATGAAAATTACGGCCATCAAGGCGCTGGTCTGCAATGCGGAGATGCGCAACTGGGTTTTCGTTCGGGTCGAAACCGACGAGCCCGGTTTGTTTGGCTGGGGCGAGGCGACGCTGGAATGGAAGACGCGCGCCGTCGTCGGCGCGCTGCAGGATCTCGAGGCGCTGCTCGTCGGGCAGGATCCGCGCAATGTCGAACAGTGCTACCAGATCCTGACGCGCCACGGTTTCTGGCGTCTCGGCGTCGAGGGCATGTCAGCCGTCAGCGGCATCGAGATCGCGCTCTGGGATATTCTGGGCAAGTCGCTGGACGTCCCGGTCTKGCGGCTTCTCGGCGGCCAGGTCCGCGACTATCTGCGCACCTACACGCATCTCGGCCTCGGCGACATGAAGGCGGTCTATGAGAGCGGGTCGGCGGACACGATCGTCGAACGCGGGCGCATCGTCACGCAGGCCGGCTACGACGCGGTCAAGGTCGTCTGTATCCCTTACACCCACTACGTCTCGCCGGTGAAGGCGGTGGACTCCGTCGCCAACATGGTTGGTGCGCTGCGCGAGGCCGTCGGTCCCGATATCGACATCATGGTCGATTTTCACGGCCGCCCGGCCTCCGTCAACGCGGCGATGGACTATTTGAGGGCGATCGAACCGGCCCGCATCATGTTCGCCGAAGAGCCGGTGCCGCCCGAGGACGTCGCCGGCCTGGCCCATATCACCGCGCGATCGACGGTGCCGATCGCCTCCGGCGAGCGGCTGATCGGGCGCCGCGAATTCACCCACTCGATCGCCGCGCGCGCCTTCAACATTGCCCAGCCCGATATCTGCCATACCGGCGGGCTGCTCGAGACCAAGAAGATCGCCGCCCTGGCGGAAACGGCGGGCATTGGGCTGGCGCCGCACAACCCGCTCGGTCCGATCGCCGGCGTCGCCGCCCTTCACTTCGGCATCTCGACGCCCAACGTCATCATCCAGGAAGAAATGTCCGGCGCGGTCGCCTGGTACGACGATGTCGTCACCTGGCCGATCCAGCGCAAACCCGGCCGCTGGGACGTGCCCGAGCTGCCGGGCCTCGGCGTCACCGTCAACGAGGATGTCATCGCGCGCCACCCCTTCAAGCAGGAAGTGCTGCATGCCCGCAACGCCGTCATGCCCGACGGCACCGTGGTCGACTGGTGAGCGCCATGACAGGCAGGCTGCAGGGAAAGATCGCAATCGTCACCGGCGCGGGGCAGGGCATTGGTGCGGCCACCGCGCGAGCGTTCGCCATGCAGGGGGCTAAGACCGTGATCGCCGAGCTGAATGCGGCAAGCGGCAAGACAATCGCCGACGAATTGCGTGCTGAGGGCGCGGACGCGCTTTTCGTCGAAACCGATGTCACCGAAGCAGCGGCGGTCGCCGATATGGTGGCGATGACAATCGCGGCCTATGGCGGCGTCGACATTCTCGTCAACAATGCCGGCGCCAACGTCTTTTACGAACCCCTCTCGATGCCGGACGAGGAATGGGACCGCTGTCTCAAGCTCGACCTGCAGGCCGCGTGGTTCTGCGCCAAGGCGGTTCTGCCGACGATGCTGGCGAAAGGTTCGGGGTCGATCGTCAACATAGCCAGCTGCCACGCTTTCAAGATCATCCCCCACACTTTTCCCTATCCGGTCGCCAAGCACGCGCTTGTCGGCCTGACCCGCTCGCTCGCCATCGAATATGCGGCGCGCGGCATCCGCGTCAACGCGATTGCTCCCGGCTATGTCGAGACGCCGATCGCTGAAGCCTACTGGAACACATTTCCAGACCCCGCCGAGGAGAAGCGGCGGGCCTACGACCTTCATCCGCCCAAGCGCATTGGCCGGCCGGACGAAGTTGCAATGACGGCGGTTTTCCTCGCTTCCGACGAAGCGCCGTTCATCAATGCCGAGACGATCACCATCGATGGTGGACGCTCGGTTCTCTACCACGACTGATAACCACCAAGCAGGGAGGATCCACATGAAAACGACGACCAAGGCATTGGCAACATTGGCGATACTGGCGGCCGGACTGATGGCCGGCGCGGCAAGCGCCGACGACATCAAGATCGGCTACATCAACAAGATGGGCGACCATCCATGGTTCGTCGCCGAAGTCGGCGGCGCCAAGAAAGCCGCCGAGGCGGCCGGCGCCAGCTTCGTGTCGCAGGACGTCCAGTTCGACGCCAATCTGACCATCACCACCTTCGACACGATGGTCGGCGACGGCGTCAAGGGCATCGCCATCGTCGTTCCCGACAAGGCGCTGGGACCGGTCATCGCCGAGAAGGCCAAGGCGGCGAAAATCCCGCTGGTGGCGGTCGACGACGACATCTACTACCAGGACGGCACCCAGGTCCCCTATGTCGGCATGAATGCCTACAATATCGGCGCACGCGTCGGCGAAGAACTGGCCAAGCTCTACAAGGCCGATGGCTGGGCCGGCAAGGAGGTGCGCATCGCCTCGATCGAGGACCGCAAGGCCGACACCTGCATGCAGCGCAACAAGGGCGCCGAAGAAGCGTTCCTGAAGGCGGTGCCCGACTTCAAGCCGGCAAACATCGTTCGCGTCCCCTACGACAACACGATGGTCAATTCCATCGACGTGATGACCACCACGCTGACGGCCAATCCCAGCGTCACCAACTGGATCTTCTATTCCTGCAATGATGATGGCGTGCTGGGTGGGGCCCGCGCCCTGGAGAACGCCGGCTATTCCCCGGACCAGGGCATGGGCATCGGCATTGACGGCAGCCGCGCCTGCGATGCCTTCGGATCCGGAAAACCTTCGGCATTCCGTGGTACGATGTGGCTCAATTCGGAAAATCACGGCGCGCTGGCGGTGAAGATCCTGCTGGCGTCGATCAAGGATGGAACGCCGCTGCCGGTTCAGTCCTTCACCGACCCGGAATACATCACCGCCGACAACTTTGCCTCGGACTACAAGGCCAAGCTCTGCAAGTGAACCGGACATGCGTCATGCGCCCTCAAAGGCGCATGACGCGCTCCAGTTGGCAGGTTCGTTGGCGGCCACGCCACCGAACACGGATCGATCCCAGGGAGTGAGCTTTGACGCAACCGGATTTCTTCTCGCTCGACCGGGTATCGAAGCGCTTCGGCGTCGTGCAGGCGCTTGACGACGTCTCGATTGCCTTCCGGCCAGGCGAGGTGCTCGCTCTGGTCGGCGAGAACGGCGCCGGCAAATCGACGATGATGCGCATTCTTGAGGGCGTGTTCGCTCCCGACAGCGGCACTGTGCTGCACGGATCAACGCCGATCGTCTTCGGCGAACCGCGCGACAGCCACAGGGCCGGAATACGCGTCATCCATCAGGAGCCGGAGATCGTGCCGAACCTGACGGTGGCCGAGAACATTTTCGTTGGTGAGTTGCCGCGACTGGCGAGCGTCCTGCTCGACTGGCGCAAGCTCGAGGAGCAGACCGACCGCGTGCTTGCGACCTTCGGCATGCAGCAGGACATGCGACCGCGGCAACTGTGCAGCACGCTTGGGCCGGCGCAACGCCAGATGATCGAGATCATGCGCGCCATCCGTGCCGGCGGCCGGCTGATCGCCTTCGACGAGCCGACCTCGTCGCTGACCGACGACGAAGCGCGCCGCCTGTTTTCCGTCATCCGCCGGCTGCGCGAGGACGGCACGTCGGTCATCTACATCTCGCACCGGCTGAACGAGATCATCGAACTGGCCGACCGCATCGTCGTTTTGCGCGACGGCAGGCTGGTCGACAATTCCCCGGCGGCGGGCGCCAGCGAACAGGGCATTGCCAAGCTCATGGTCGGCCGCGACATTGCCGATCTGTTCACCCGCGAGACCTGGCGGTCGGGCGAACAATTGCTGGATGTGACGGGCTTGACCACCGACCGTGTCAGCGATGTCAGCCTCAGGGTTCGTCGCGGCGAAGTGCTCGGCATTGCCGGCCTCATGGGGGCGGGCCGCTCCGAACTGGCAAAGGCGATTGTCGGCTATGACCGGCGCCTCGCCGGCACCATAGCTATGAACGGCGTGCCCGTTCTTCCCAACAGTCCGCATGCGGCAATTGTCGCCGGCATCGGTTTTGCCCCGGAAGACCGCAAGCACGAGGCGTTGCTTTTGTTTCGCAGCATTCTCGACAACGCGGCACTTTGCGTGCCCGACAAGACGTCGAGCTTCGGCTTCTTCAACCGGCGCAAGGCGCTGGAGATCGTCTCGCCGCTGGCGGCCAAGATGTCGATCAAGGCGCCAAATCTCGACGAGCAGGTTTCAAAGCTGTCGGGCGGCAACCAGCAAAAAGTCGTTCTGGCGCGCTGGCTGGCCCGGCAGCCGATGCTGCTCATCCTCGACGAGCCGACCCGCGGCATCGACATCGGCGCCAAGGCTGAAATCTATCGGCTGATCGACGAACTCGCGGCAAGCGGCATCGGCATCATCCTGATTTCCTCGGAAATGCCGGAACTGATCGGCCTCGCCGACAGGGTTCTGGTCATGGCGGGAGGCCGCATCACCGCCGAACTGTCCCGCCCCGACATCGACGAGGCGACGATCCTCAAACACGCCATGCCGCAATCCACATCTGCGCCCGGAGACCACATCCAATGAACAGCCTCGAGCTTCGCGCCTCGAAAGTGCAGACCGACGCCAGGGGCGCTTCCGCGCGCCTGGTGGAGCGCCTTGGCGTTCACAACATCAGCCTGCTGGTGGCGCTCGCCATTCTCGTCGTCATCTTCGGTTCGCTGCGTGGTGATGTGTTCTTCTCCAGCCGAAACCTGCTCAACATCGGCCTCGGCATTACCATCCTCGGCGTGCTGGCGATGAGCCAGACCGTGGTCATTGTCGCCGGCGGTCTCGATATCGCTGTCGGCGCCACTGTCGGCCTGACCACCGTGTCGACGGCAATGGCCATCCAGGCGACCGGGTCGCCCGCGGCCGGCATCGTTGCCGGCCTGGTGCTTGGCGGTCTTGCCGGTCTCGTCAACGGCATCATCATCACCTACGGCCGGGTCAACGCCGTCATCGCCACGCTCGGCACCATGGCGATTTTCCGCGGCATCGCCTTCATCATGTCCGACGGCCAGTCTATCGCCATCTTCAGCGACACGTTCCGGTTCATCGGCATCGGGCGGATCCTCGGCCTGCCGCTGCTGATCTGGATTCTTGTGCTGACCGCGATCGTGTTCCACCTCTTCCTGGCGCGCTCGATCGTCGGCCGCAACATCTATGCGCTCGGCGGCAATCCCGTTGTCGCCCGCTTCTCCGGCATCAACATCAACCGCTACCGCGTCGGCATCTACATCATGAGCGGCGTTGCCGCCGGACTGGCCGGGATCCTGCTCGCCGCTCGCACCGGTTCGGGCCAGCCCGTATCCGGATCGCAGGGCCTGGAGCTTGAGGCCATCACAGCCGCGGTGCTGGGTGGCTGTGCCCTGCAGGGCGGCAAGGGAACGATCGTCGGCGCGCTGCTCGGCGTCGCCATCATTGGCGTGCTCAACAACGGAATGATACTGACGTCGGTGCCAACCTTCTATCAATTGCTTGCAAAAGGCTCGCTGCTGATACTGGCTGTCGTAATTGCCGAGTATCACTTGAACAGGACATGACGATGGACGCGGCGACAGCTGCAATCGATCAAGGCAAGCGAGATCTTCCTGCCGGGGAGGGCGCGACGTCGTCGCTCAAGGATCGCATCGCCCGCGATCTCGGACAGCGCATCCTTGCCGGCACCTACGCGCAGCACGCGGTGCTGCCGACGGAGGCTGAACTGTGCGTCATCTACGGCGCCAGCCGCACGGCACTTCGCGATGCACTGCTGACCCTTTCGGCCAAGGGGCTGATTGAGGCGCGCAAGCGCGCCGGCACGCGGGTGCGCGTGTCGAGTGAATGGAACCGGCTGGATGCGCAGGTTCTAGAATGGATGCGCGATATCGAGCCCGATCTCGATTTCGTCCGCGGCCTGATCGAGGCGCGGCTGGTCATCGAGCCGGCTGCCGCCCAGCTTGCGGCGAAGATGGCGACCTCGGGCGATCTGGCGGTCATCGAAGCCGCCTATGAGGCCATGCGCATTGCGCCGGAGGATGACCTCGCCGCCTGCCTCGACGCAGACGTGCGGTTTCACACGGCCATCCTTCGCGCCAGCCGCAATCCGGTTTTCGCCAATCTCGGCAACATGCTTGCCGCAGCCCTCAGCTTCTCCTTCCGATTGACCACTTCGGCCACCGCCAACTATCAGCAGACGCTCAGCGCCCATGGCGACGTGCTTGAGGCCATCCGCATGCGCAGGGTCGACGAGGCCCACGACCAGATGAAGGCGCTGATCGGCATCGCCTCGAACGACCTGCTCGCGGTCGCCCGCAAGGGCCGCCATCAACAGCCGGCTCCCGCTGCCAGGGCCGATACCGTCTGAGTTTGATGATCGAGACCATCAAAATTCGAAGCGGCGACCTGTCCACCGAAATCGTCCCATCGCTTGGGGCAGGTCTGGCGCGGTTCGATTGCGGGCGCGTGCCGCTGTTCAGGCCATGGCCTGACGGCGGAAGTTCGAACCCATTCGATCTCGCCTGCAACCTGCTGCTGCCATGGTCAAATCGCATCTCGGGCGGCGGTTTCACCTTCGAGAACAAATTCCACGAATTGCTACCCAACCTCGCCGGCGAGCCGTATCCCATTCACGGCAATGGATTTTCGAGCGAATGGGATGTCGACAGTGTGACACAGGACAGGGCGCAACTGTCGCTCGTCAGCGACGGACCTGACCCGTACCGCTATCGCGCCGAGGTGAGCTACACGCTGACCGCACAGGCGCTCGACCTAAAACTTCAGATCGTCAACCGCGCGCCGGTCAGCCTGCCGTTCGGGCTTGGCATCCATCCCTGGTTGCCACGAACGGCACGGACAACGCTTCACGCCCCGGCGTCGCAGGTTTGTCTCGAACGGCCCGATCATCTCCCCGACAGGTTCGTCGATGTCAAAACCCGTCCCGATTGGGATTTCAGCACGCCGACCGCCTTGCCAGGCGGATGGATCAACAGCGCCTTTGCAGGTTGGGACCGCGTCGCTACCATATCCTGGCCGGAGCAAAAGTGCGGTGTCAGGGTCGAAGCGTCCCCGCCGTTGAATTTCTACCTCGTCTATTCGCCATCGCAGGCCAGCGACTTCTTCTGCTTCGAGCCGGTCAGCCATGTCGTGGATGCTCATAACCGCGGTTCGATCGACCCATGGAATGGGTTGGTAGTGCTTGGCCCGGAGGAGGGCCTGACAGCGCGCTGCAGCTTTGCTGTCACCTAGCAGGCCACTGCGCCGACCCGCGATTTTTGCCCTATATATTAGCGGCACCCGGGGCTAGCATAGGGTCACTGGGAGGTGGGGATGACAAACGTCGCGATCCGCCGGGCGGACTTCATGATGGTCCTCGCCTATGCGTCGGACCTTGCCACCGGCCATTCTCGCGACTTCGCGCTGAAATCCTGCGTGCTTGCGATGCGGATCGCCGATCTTGCCGGCGTTTCCGAGCAGGATCGGCGCAACGCCTACCACCAATCGATGCTCCGTTATGCCGGTTGCAATGCCGATACCGACCTCATGTCGGCCACCTTTGGCGACGAAATCGCGCTCCGTCAGGATCTCGTCGGCCTCGACATGGGCAACCGTGCGGAACTGGGCAGGGTCTTCGTCCAGGCCTTCAAGCGGTTCTACTACGATCTCGAGCCTGACGCCCAGGCGAAGGCGATCGAGGCCGGGCTGTCGCAGGCGATCGCGGTGGCCCGCCCGGTCCTGACCGCGCATTGCGAGGTCGCGCAGCGGATCGGCGAGCGGCTCGGCCTGTCCGAGGACATCCGGCGCAACCTTGGACAAATCTACGAACGCTGGGATGGCAAGGGTCTGCCGCGTGGGCTGAGCGGCGAGGATGTCCTGCCAGCTGTGCGCCTGATCACATTGGCGCAGGACGCCATAGCGCTCAGCGATGCCCTCGGTATCCAAGGGATGGCCGAAATCGTCGCCAGCCGCGCCGACGGCCCATACGAAGCGGATCTGGCGCGGCTCTTTTCGGCCAACGCGCCGGCGCTGATGGAAGGCATCGGCGCGACGGTCGACCGCGAGACGATCCTGGCGCTCGAGCCCGATCCGCCGGTGACGCTCGACGAGGCAGCCCGCGACGAGGCGTTCCTCGCCATTGCCGACATGATCGACATGCGCATGCCGTTTACCTACGGCCATTCTCGGATGGTGGCGGAACTGGCCGAGGGAGCGGGGGGACAGATGGGGTTGCCAGCCGCCGACGTCCGCGCGCTGCGCTGGTCGGGGTGCATCCATGACATCGGCGAACTCGTGGTGCCGGTGGCGACCTGGATGCGCAACGGTCCGCTGTCGGTGCGCGAGCGCGACGCAGCACAACTGCACGCCTATTACGGTGAGCGGGCGCTGGCCTCGTTCGGTCGCGAGGGTGAGGCGATGGCAGCACTCGTCCTGCGCCATCACGAACGCCTGGACGGTTCGGGCTATCATCGCAAGGTCCACGGCTCCGACCTGTCGCCCGCGGCGAGGATCCTGGCCGCTGCCGAAGCCTTCCAGACGTCGCGAGAGGAACGTCCTCACCGCCGGGCGCTGTCCAGCGAGGCGGCGGCAACGCAGTTGCGCGCCGCCATTCGTGAGGGCTGTATCTGCCCCGACGCCGCCGAGGCCGTGCTGTCTTTCGCCGGGCAGCCGTCGCGCCGGGCGCCGCCCCGGCCGATGGGCGGAATGACGCCACGCGAGATCGAGGTGCTGCGCCTGATCGCCGCCGGCCTCACAGCCAAGGAGACGGCTCGCAAGCTGGATATCTCGCCCAAGACCGCCGACCACCATATCCAGAGCGTCTACGCCAAGATCGGCGTGACCACCCGCGCCGCCGCCGCACTCTATGCGGTCGAGCACGGCCTTGTCCGGCCCGGCGAAACGCAGGCATAGGGAATCCACCCCATGTGCGCCCGCTTCGGGGCGCGCATCGTGATCCTGTCGACGGACCAATGGTGGCCGCGACCGACAGGAGGACAATCAGATGCTTCTCGCAACGACCAAGGTGGCGGACGTCGACCGCTTCATCCGTATCTTTTCGACCAAGGGCGCCGACAAGCGCCGGCTGCACGGTTCGAACGGCGCAACCGTGTTCCGCGACCCCAGCGAGGCCGACCGCATCTGGGCGATCTTCGACTGGGATGCCGAGGGCTGGAAGAACTTCGTCTCGGACCCCGAAGTGCCGGCGATCCTGCAGGAAGCCGGCCACATGGGCAAGCCGCAGGCGGCGCTGCTGCTCGGCCACTACGAGGCCTGATGTGCGCCGCGCGCCGCCTGCCACCGGCAGCGGCGCGCCTACCAAACCCCAAGATCGGAGAACTGAAATGGACCCGAAACCCATCAAGATCGGCCTTGTTGCCGAACTCACCGGTGCGTTGTCCTTCATGGGCATCGCCAACGCCAACCTCACGACCATGCTCGTAGACGACATCAATGCCAAAGGCGGTCTCCTGGGCCGGCCGGTGGAGGTCGTCATCGAGGACGGCGAGACCACCGACAGCGTCGCCAAGGCAAGGACTGCGAAACTGATCGACGTCGACAAGGTCGACCTGGTCGTTGGCGGCATCTACAGCTCGACCCGCCAGGCCATCAAGAGCGAGGCGGTCGCGCGCGGCAGGACGCTCTACATCTACACCGAACAGTATGAGGGCCAGGAAAACGATCCCCTGATCTTCTGCACCGGTCCGGTGCCTGCGCAGCAGGTCGAACCGCTGATCCCGTGGTTGATGCAGAGCACCGGGGCGAAGACATTCTACCTGCCGTCGGCCGACTACATCTGGCCCCATTTGCTGAACAAGGCGGCGAGCCGGGTGGTGCGCGCCAATGGCGGCGAGATCGTCGGTGAGGAGTATTTCCCGCTAGATACCGTCGATTTCCGGCGCACGGTGCAGCAGATCATGGCGAGCGGCGCCGACGTGGTGTTCAACACCCTGGTTCCGCCGGGCCTGATGCCTTTCCTCGACGAACTGGACAGAGCCGGTTTCAGCAAACGGGGCGGCAAGACCATCTGTACCTACTTCGACGAAAACTTCTTCAATCTCGTGCCGTCCGCGCAGATCGAAGGCCTCTACAGCTGCCTCGACTACTATCAGGAACTCGAGGATCCGTTCGGCCGCGCGCTCTTGCGTCGCTACCAGGACCGCTTCCCCGGCAGCGCCATGCTGACCGCGGGCAGCGGCTGCACCGGCCACTACCGGGCGATCAAGATGTGGGAAGCCGCGGTGAAGGAAGCCGGCACGCTCGAGCAGGGCGCGGTCATCCGGGCGCTCGATCACGCCAGGATCAGCGAGGGGCCGGGTGGCCCGGCCGAAATGGTCCCCGGCCAGCACCATGTGCGCATGAATATGTACATCGCGCAGGCGCGGGGCGGTCGTTTCAGGGTCGTCAAGAACCTGGGTCCGATCGATCCCAACGAACGGGTGATTGCCGACGAACTCCAACTCAGCAAAGCCGGCTGAGCCGGCGGCGGCAACTGCGGGGGCGAGGGGAAGTTGCCCTCGCCACCGCCGCAATACCGCTAAACGTCAAAAGCCCGGAAGAGGCTGGGTCTTTCCACTCAATCGAGCGCCAAGCGTCAAAGCCACCGGAAAATTCTTGATCACGGCACGCATGGCCGTCGCGCCACCAGGCCCAATCGCTATTCGGGCAATCAGGGCCGCGGCACGCAGACGAGCCGAGAATTGCCGACGCCATGCGCGTTGGTAGCGACGTCCGGCGGCGTCGCTACCATCGCGATCTTCGCCCGATGCGACCAGTTCTCTCGCAAGAAGCCAGCCGGATTGCAGCGCCATCGAAATGCCTTCCGCGATGACAGGGTGCGACTCGCCTGCGATGTTGCCGACGCGGAAGATGCCCTGATCATAGCCGGCTCGAATGCCGGGATGAATCGGTCCCGCGGCAAGCCATAGCCCATCCAGTTCGGCACCGGCCAGCACAGTCGCTACGCCTCTGCACGAAGCCAGGACGTGGCGCGATAGTGCATCGGCGGCCGCGATGTTTCCAAAGCGCTGGCGCAGCTCGGATAGAACATCCCTGCGGATACAGCAGGAAATCGAAACCCGGCCACGGTCCGCCGTTACCATCCCGCCATAGCCGCCTGGGAATACCAGCAGCGGCATCAGGTCGGGCGGCAGCGCGGCGCCTCTAAAATGCGCCTTGAACCCGAAAAGATCGGAGGGTCGGCTTGTTCGTTCAAGCTGGCTTGGGAGTTTCCCGGGTTCCCAGGATCCGTGCGCGGCAATGATGACAGGTGCGCTCAACACCTTTTGGTGCTGGCCCGCCTCCACGGTCACAAATTGCAAATCATCGCGCCGATCAATGGCGACGGCCTTGCAAGGCTGGAGAATTTCGACACCCGCACGTTCGGCGGCCTGCAACAGGATGTAATCCAAACGGTCGCGGCCGAGCGCGCGGCCGAGACCAGTCCTGGCGATCGGCATAGGCGCTTGCGCCGAAACATCGCCCGAAAAAAAACCGACGCGACGGATTTCGGGGCCGGCTTCCGCGCGCCAGACGTCGCCGACGCCCAATCGGTCGAGCAAGGCCAGGCTGGTCCCCGACATGAATTCGCCGCAGACCTTTCGGCGCGGGAACACCACTTTCTCCACCATTGCCACCGACCAGCCATGTTGGGCCAGCGCAATGGCGGTAGAACTGCCGGCAGGGCCGGCACCGATGACAATTGCGTCGTGCATCAGCTGGTGCCGGGCATACGGGCGCCGACAAAAGCTTGAGTGAACAGGCCTTTGCGGCCCTCCATCACCGGCGTTCCCCCTGACTGATGCCACAATTGGGAAAGTTCCGTGCCGCGAAAACCGGCGCGGACACTTTGCGCCGCGTCGTTCAGTGTCACTGCGCAGGCGCCGATCAATGGCAGCAACCGCGTTGCGACAAGCGGCACCTTGGCCCTCAGCGGCTCCGTCGCGACGAGCATCGGGGCCAGCGCCATGATCCGGGAAAACAGATCCTGCAGGCGCGTGTCGTCGAAGTGATGGAGGATAAGGTTGGCGCAGACAAGGTCGAAGGGCCTGTCCCCAGTCCACTCGAATATATCGGCGGTTACGGGTTGCGCCCGCCAACCAAATTTGGCGAAGGCGTTGCACACATCCTTGCCGATCAGGCCGATCCTGTCGACCATGACGAGCTCGACGTTTGGCCACCGCCGCGCCATCAGCCGCGCCACCGCCAGCATGAACTTCCCGTCCCCGGCGCCGATTTCGAGGATGCGCAGCGGCGGCGTTTGCACGTTCGCCCGCAAGAGCGATGCCATGAACCTGGCCTGGAACATCAATGCATTGATGCGAACGAGATCGCGACGGGATGCGATCGCACGAGGATCATCGGCCGGAAGGCCGTCGAGGAGCTCTGGCTCCAGATGCCGGATATTTATGTCGGTCATGCGATGGATCGGAATCTAGGGCTTCAGCCGGCAATCCGTCAAATAGAATTCGGTCGTACCTTCATGGCCGCACGCTGTTCATGGCAGAACGCGCATGTGACTTTAATCCGGATGGCGAAGCCGAACGTCGGTCCCTTTCATACAGGATCGGAGGCTGGTATCACAGCTTGCCAATGAGAAATATCGGCTCCGCGCAATAAAATACTTCTTGCCGGCGTTTGCCTTAGGAACGCTTCCAGATTCCTAGACCTCTTGTGAGACCCGATTGGGCTCATTGTCGGAGCAATTTTGTCACCTCAAGCGTATCTGAACCGCATTGCCACGTCAGTTCCAGAACACGACGTGCATCAGTTCTACCTCCGCTATGGAGCTTTGCTGCTTGAAGACGATGCCCAGCGCCTTCCACTCTTCGAGCGAATGGTCGCTCTCGCCGGGATCGAGCATCGCTATTCCTGCTTTGCGCCTGCCGACGATCCGCGCGGTGGGGCAATCGATCGCGACGGCACCTCGGTCAGGGGCTCGTTCGCCAGCACGGCAATCCGTATGAAGATGTACGAAGCCGCCGCCCCGGAGCTCGCGCAACAGGCCGTGGACAAGCTTCTGGCCGACGACGACCGCTCGCTGATCACGCATTTGATCGTGACGAGCTGCACCGGCTTTTCGGCGCCTGGCATCGACCTCGAGCTGGTGCAGCGATGCGGCCTGCCAACGTCGGTGGAGCGGACCATAGTCGGCTTCATGGGATGCTATGCCGCCATCAACGCCTTGAAGCTGTCACGCCATATCGTGCGCTCCGACCCGAAAGCCCGCGTGCTGATCGTCAACATCGAATTGTGCACGCTGCATTTCAGGGAAGCCACCGAACTTGAGAAGCTGATCTCGTTCTGCCTGTGGGGCGACGGTTGCGCGGCCGCGCTGGTAACGGCCGGACCGCACGGCATCCTGCTCGAAAGCTTCCACGCCATAGTTGCAGTGGAGCGCAAGGAGCTGATGAGCTGGCACATCCGCGACGACGGCTTTGACATGGTGCTGTCCGGCCAGGTTCCCGGCGCAGTGCGTGAGACACTGCGCAACGACCATCCGGCCATCCTCGGCGGCAGGCCTGCGAGCGAGATCGATTTGTGGGCGGTGCATCCCGGCGGCCGTTCCGTGCTCGACGCGGTCGAGCGGGCACTCAAACTGGAGCCGACCGCACTCGACGTATCGCGCGAAGTGCTCCGGCGATACGGCAACATGTCATCGGCAACCGTGATGTTCGTGATGGCCGAAATGCTGAAGGAGCCGCCGGGCCTGCTCGGCTGCGGCATGGCGTTTGGGCCGGGCTTGACCACAGAGACCATGATGTTCCGGACTGCCTGATGCCATCGAACACCATCCGGCACCGCATCCGAGCTTTCGCAGGCCGCTGGTTGGTGCCGTACTTGCCGTATCCGCACTTTATGAGCGTGGCACCTCTTGACGCCGTAGTGCGCATCCTATGGCGCGCGGAAGGCGAGATCCCTCCCGCTTACTGGCCGCGCCTGGTGCTCCTGCTCCTGCTTTCGGGGATCAACACGGCCGCCTCCCTGCCGGAGCGCGTGATCCTTTGGGCATGGCTGCGGCTGCGACCTCCCCGGATGGAGCGGGACAAAGCCCCTGTGTTCGTCCTCGGCTACTTCCGATCCGGGACGACGTTCTTGCAGAACCTGCTGGCAGCCGATCCGAACCTGAGATCGCCAAGCTGGCCGCAGGTCCTGGCCCCTCAGACATTCGTCCTTGGCTGGGCACTGCTGCGCTACCTTTTCGTCCCCTTGCTGCCGTTGACGCGCCTCGACGCAGTCGTGCCCATGGGCGCCAAGCTGCCGGCCGAGGACGACTTCGCGCTGAACAATCTGGGCGGAATGTCCATCCTTGCTGGACGCGCCGTGCTTCCCCACCGGCAAGCCTTCTTCAATCGTTTCCACGATCTCGACGGGCTCTCGGCGGACGAGTTGAGCCGCTGGCGCTCAAATCAGTTGGCCTTCGTCCAGAAGCTCACTCTGGTTGCCGGCGGGCGGCGGCTTCTGCTCAAGTCGCCGAGCCATACGGCGCGCGTCCGCTACCTCCAGGAGCTGTTCCCGGGCGCCAAGTTTGTCCACATCTCCCGTTCGCCGGAAGTGGTGTTCCGGTCCAACCTCCTTCTGGCGCACGAATTGCAGCGTGCATTTGCCCTGCAGCCGCCACTGCCCGAGGACGAGCAGGAGGAGATCATCGCTCGCGAATACCTTGCGACGGAGATGCACTATCTGGCGGACAGGGCCCAGATTCCAGCCGCCGACCTCGCGGAAGTGCGTCTGCAGGATCTCACTGCCGACCCTGTGGGCGAGATGAAGCGTATCTACGGCGAACTCGGCCTGCCATTTTCTCGCGGCTGCGAGGAGCGGATGCTGCAGGTCGCCGCGACGTTCGGCAGGCAGGTGCGTAGCCACCATCCCGACCTGACGGAACGGCAGAAAGCGCGCGTAGCTCGCCTCGCTCCCCTGGCAGCCGCTTTCGGGCATGCGCCGGCCCAGGCCCCCGGGACGCTCAATGTTGACAGCCAACCGCGCATTGGATGACATGGGATGATGACGACAGCCCAATGGTCGCACGCAAGCTGGGCAGCCTTGGCCCGGCTGTTGCTCGTCCCCCTGTTGATCGCGACCTGCGCCGCACCGCTGTCGGCATCCGCCGATGAGCAGAGCGAAGCAGTCAGGTTGGTTGAGACTGTGCGCCAGGCGGCGATTGTGCTTGGGCATGGTGGATCCGCCGAAGGGCAGCTCCGCTCGATCTCCGCGGCGTTCGACGGTAGGGGAATCGCCCAGGCCGTGCTGGGAACGTATTGGCGCCGCGCGAGTGCGGACGACCGCGCCTCGGTGGTCGATGCGCTTCTTTATGCCATTGCACACAGGCTGGCCGACAAGCTGGAGCGGACGCAGGACAAGACTTTCACCGTGCTCGGCACAAAGGCTCTGGCCAACGGCGACATCCTGGTGCGCAGCGAATTCCGCCGGCCGCTCCACGGCCCAACCTCCGTGGACTGGCGTGTGCGCCACTGCCGCGGACATCTGTGCATCGGCGATGTCTTTGTCGACGGCGGCTCGGTGACCGTGCAGCAGCGGGACCGCGTTGCCCAGCTGCTCGCCGGCAATGGCGGCTCGATCCCAGCACTTGTCGCCGATCTCAGGAAAGGCCGGGTATGACTTCTCGCTCGTGCTCATGTCCGCCCTCGTCGAATTGAGCAATGTCGGCCGCGACTTTGACGGCGGCCGCATTGTCGCCGTCGATGATGTGTCGCTCACAATCGGGAGTGACGAGACCGTCGCCATTGTCGGCCGCAGCGGGAGCGGCAAGTCTACGATCCTGAACCTGGTCTGTGGGCTCGACCGGCCGACGCGCGGCGAAGTTCGGTTCGAAGGACGGGCCGTCAACGGCAGGGCTGCATGGGCAGCCGTCCGGGCCAGCAGGATCGGCATCGTTTTCCAGAACTTCTTCCTGCTCCAGTCCTTGTCGGCGCGCGAGAACATCGAGGTGGCGCTGTTGGGAAACCTCGGCGGAGCGCGGCAGCGTCGTGTTCGTGCGCTCGAACTTCTGGCACATTTCGGTCTTGCCGAGCGCGCCACGCTCCGACCGGCTGAGCTTTCGGGCGGCGAACGCCAGCGTCTTGCCATTGCCCGCGCGCTCGCCAACCGTCCGAAGCTCCTCGTTGCGGACGAGCCGACAGGAAGCCTAGACGTGCAGACGAGTCAATCGGTGATGAGCATCATTGGCAACGTGCATCGCGAGTTCGGTACCGCGGTGATCGTGGTGACGCATGACGAGGACGTGGCCGCACTGTGCGGGCGGCGCGTCGAGATCTCCGACGGCCGCATCCGTTCGGACAGCCGAACGGCGCCGGTGCCGCGATCCGCCAACCCATGACAGAGTTGACCCTTCCCTTGCGCGGCCTCATTGCACGTCCGCTTCGCACCCTGCTTACGGTTCTCGGCATTGCTCTGGCGGTCGCGGGGTTTGTGGCACTTACCGGCCTGACCGCTGGCGTCCAGCACTCGTTTGCGTCGGGAATCGATGAGAACGGTGCCGACCTGGTGGTAAGCCAGCGCAGCGCGTTCAACCTGGTGAGCAGCACCGTGCCCAGGTCGTTGGGCACCGGGCTTTCCGCGGTGCCAAACGTCGAGGCTGTATCGGGCGTTCTCCTGAACATCACCACCGCTGACGACGCCGCAAATATCGTCATGGCCGGCTGGCCGAGCGACAGCTTCCTGTGGAAGGACATGCACCTCGTGGCGGGGCGAATCCCTGCACCGGGCGACC
The DNA here is from genome assembly GCF_056402815.1 of Mesorhizobium sp. P3_B5. Classification (NCBI taxonomy): domain Bacteria; kingdom Pseudomonadati; phylum Pseudomonadota; class Alphaproteobacteria; order Hyphomicrobiales; family Phyllobacteriaceae; genus Mesorhizobium; species Mesorhizobium sp. P3_B5. The sequence goes on from NZ_JBFUGR010000001.1 coordinate 512,184, forward strand.
AGTGGCCGGTGATCCTTGGCGAGTCGATCGCCAGCGCCTTGGACAAGCGGGTCGGTGATACGGTCGAGCTGCAGTTCCAGCCCTATACGGTTGTCGGCATCGCGTCCTTCTCGTCCATGCTGAACCAGAACAGCGCGATCGTTCCGCTCGAAGGGCTGCAGCAACTCCTGTCGCGCGAGGACGTGTTTACCTTGTACGAGGTGAGGTTGAAGCGCCCGCTCGACAAGAACGACATTACTGTTGCGCGAACCCAGCTCAACGCAGCCGCACCGGGGTTCGAGGTCGGCGACACCGAGCAGTTTGCCAACAGCATCCGCATCTTCGATCTGCTTCGGGCGATTGCCCAGACGATTTCACTGGTTGTCATGGCGATGGCCTCTGTCGCCGTTGCCAATACACTTCTGATGGCCGTGAACGAACGGACGTTCGAGATCGGAGTTCTCGCGGCGCTTGGCTGGTCACCGCGGCGGATTCTTCGGCTCATTCTCATCGAAGGCCTGTTCATGAGCGCAGCCGGCGGGATCATAGGGATCATTCTCGGCGCCCTTACAATGGAAATGGCGGCGAAGACAAAGTTCGCGGCGGGCCTGATCGTGCCTTACCTGTCAGGCTGGTCGATCGCGCAGGCGCTGATCTTCGTCTTCATCGCTGGCCCGCTCGGCGCGCTTTATCCGGCTTGGCGCGCCACGCGCCTTCTCCCCGCCGAGGCACTCCGCAGAATCTGACGCCGGGCGGTCGACATGAGTTGCGTGGCGGACCTTCGCACGACACCTCTTGCCCCACCCAACCAGCCGGCCGTGCCTCACGACAGAAGCGCCGGATAGAGCCATAGCTGCCACGCTCAGTCGCCAGGGGAGGACCAGACCAAAGTGACGTCGACGCCGATTGCCAGACCCGAAGCAGGCGCGTTGCCCATTGGTGCGCTGCTGGGCGCCATGGTGTCGATCCAGATCGGCGCCACCTTCGCCAAGGGCCTGTTTCCGCTGGTTGGCGCCAATGGCACCACGGCGCTCAGGCTGGTCGTCGGCGCCTTGATGCTGGCGGCCGTGCTGCGGCCCTGGCGTGTCAGGCCGTCGCGCGCCGTGCTGCCCTGGCTGATCGCCTACGGGGCGAACCTCGCGGTGCTGAACCTTCTGTTCTATGCCGCGCTGCGCACCATCCCGCTCGGCATCGCCGTAGCGCTCGAATTTACCGGCCCGCTGCTGGTGGCGACGCTGTCGTCGCGGCGCGGCAGCGACTTTGCCTGGGTGGCGCTGGCTGTCGCCGGCATCGTGCTTTTGTCGCCCTTAATCCATTCGCGCCAGGCGCTCGACCCGACCGGCGTCATGCTGGCGCTCGCCGCCGGCGGCAGCTGGGCGCTCTACATCGTCTTCGCGCAAAAGGCGGGCGCCGAACTCGGCGGCCAGACCACGGCCTACGGCATCGCCATCGCCGCCGCACTCGCGCTGCCATTCGGCGTGGTCGAGGCGGGGCCGGCGCTGGTCGCGCCGTCGATCCTGGTCGGCGCGCTCGTCGTCGGGCTGTTCTCCAGCGCGCTGCCGTTCTGGCTGGAGATGGTGGCGCTGACCCGCATGCCGGCCAGGCTCTATGGCACGCTGACCTGCCTGGAGCCGGCGCTGGGCGCGCTGGCCGGGTTCGTGTTCCTGCACGAGGTGCTGACCGGGCTGCAATGCGCAGGCATTGCCGCCGTGGTTGTCGCTGCCTTCGGCGCGGCGATAACGACGAGGCCACCGGTGCCGTCACCCGAATAGGCGCTTGCCGGCGCCCTCGGCGCGAGGGACTGCATGTCTTGACCGGACTTCTCCCGGCGTCGTGATTTCGACGGCGCGGCCTTTGCCACGGCCTGTTTAAGCAAGCCTGGCCATGCAGGGCGGCAGCACGGGCGCCGCGTGACTGCAATGAACTGCCACGCCCTTTACATGCAAGAATTCTAAATAAGCGGATGCTTCTTTACTTTGATGATCAAATACAGTTGGCCAAATACATAGCGAAATAGTTCGACTATTTTTAAGCTTATCTTGATATTGCGATTGGCAAACAGAGCAACTTTTCCAATCTTGTAAAAGGAATCCAAGGTTCGCTAAGGGTTTTTGCGGCCCCGTGTTGCATTTTCGTCATACCGGACTCAAATGCGCGCATGCTACCAAGCGGCATTGTCGGGGGACATCATGAGATATTCTGGATTTGTTGGAGTAGCATTGGCCGCTGCGCTGCTGGCGTCTGCGTCATATCCTGCAGTGGCCGGCGACTGGTCGGGCGTCTATGTCGGCGGCGGCGTGTCCTTCCGCAAGCACAAGGTGGACTTTCCGAACGGCATCGACAGGCTTACGATGACCGACACCACCGCCCCGGGCATCATCGACTTCCAGCAGGTCCCCAATCTCGAACACCAGGGCAACACGATCGGCGGCCATTTGCTGGCCGGTTATCTGTTCCAGAAGGACCGTTACGTGTTCGGCGGCGAGGCCGATTATGAGTTCGGGTCATCCTTCTCCGACGGTCGCACGCCCGGCATCCCGGCTTGCGGCAACGTGCCGGTGCCGACGACGGGCCATTTCGGCTGCGTGGGCCTCAGCACCTTCTTCGATGACGTCGAGACTTTGGGCCATGTGCGCGGCGTGGTCGGCGTCGAATTGACGCCGACGCTTCTTGCCTTCGCGACCGGCGGCCTTGCCATTGGCAAGAGCCCCGAGGTGATCGGCGCCAGCGCCGGCGGCTTCATCGTCAGTTCGCCGAGTGCGCCACTGGTGGGTGCCGCCACCGTACAGCGGTCCGGCATGGCTGAGACCATCTACGGCTTCACGGTCGGCGGCGGCCTGCAGGTCAAAGTCGGCCACGGGTTCATGCTGCGCGGCGAATATCTCTACGATCGGTATCCGGGCCACGACATCGCCGTCGGCGGCGCCGGCTTCGGCGGCACGATCGGCGAGCTGACGACCAACTCCTTCACCAGCCCGGGCAACCGCGTCGACTATTCGAGCCACACGGTCCGGCTTTCCGCGATCTACCAATTCTCCGAGGACCAGCCGGCCGAAGCGCCTGCCTATCTGCAGAGCGACTGGTCGGGCGTCTATTTCGGCGGCGGCCTGTCGATGAGCCGCCACAAGGTCGGTTTTCCCAACGCCGTCAATCAACTGCATATGCAAAACAACGTGACCCTTGGCTTCCTCGATGTGAAGCCTTCCAACGAATACGAGGGCGATTCGACGGGCGGCCACCTCGTTGCCGGCTATGCGCATCAATGGGGGCATGTCGTCCTCGGCGTCGAGGGCGACCTTGAGCTCAACAACGCCTTCAGCCGCGAGCGGACCATCGGCGGCCCGGACTGCCTGACACCGCCGATCAATTTCGTCCAGCTCGGTGTCGGCCACTTCGAATGCATTGGCAGCAGGCTGTTCTTCTCCGACGTCAAGTCGCTCGGCCATGTCCGCATGACGGCGGGTTACGAGATCACCCCGGCGCTGCTTGGCTTCGTCTCCGGCGGCCTCGCCGTCGGCAAGAGCTCGGACGTCTACGGCGCCAGCATCTTCGGTGTTGTCGCCTCATCGCCGAGTGCGCCGCTGGCCGGCGCCGCAACCGTCACCAGGGCGGGCCTGTCGAAGACCGTCTATGGACTTTCGATCGGCGGCGGTGCCGAGCTCAAAGTCAGCGAGCATCTGCGGCTGCGCACCGAATACCTCTACGACAAGTACAAGTCGGTCGACATCGCTGTCGGCGGCGCCGGCTTCGGCGGCACCATCGGCAACATCACGACCAACTCCTTCGTCAGCCCCGGCAACAAGGTCGAACTCTCCAACCAGACCGTTCGCCTCACGGCCATCTACCAGTTCTGACGACACTTCGGAGCGGTAGGGGGGTCGCACGTCCGGCACGCAAGGCCTATGCCTTGCGACAGAAGCGCCGGCTGCCGTCGACGAACCGGCGGCCGATGGCGCGTGAATTGCCTGCGAAAATCGCTATACCTGCCAGATCGGCTCCCAATGGGCTAAAAGGGGGGACAATGTCGATCGCGCGTCGATGGGGGGCTTACAAAGCCTATCTTCAGAAGGAATTTTCCGAAGCTGCGCCGACGCCTGGCTGGCGGCTTCGCGGCCTGTTGAGAGGTCATCCATCCAGGTCATTGGCGATGCTGGACGACCGAGCCTATCGCGAGCACGACTACATCAACTTCACTTTGCAGAGGCGACGGCGGGAAACCTACAATTCCCGTCTCGCACAGGTGCTTTTCAGCAAGCTGGATCAGAAGGTGTGGCTCGACTGCGTCATGCCGTCGGTCGCGCCGCCGGTCACCCATTATCTTGCCGGCCGAAAGCTCGTCAGCCTCGACGGCAATGGCGAGATCCTGGAGCTGGATGCGCTCCTCGTGCTGCTGGCGCGCAAGGGCGAATTGTTCCTGAAACCGTCCGGCCAGGGCCAGGGATTTGGCGCCATGAGGCTGGTCCAGACGCCGGACGGCATTCTTGCCAACGGCAAAAGCTTCGAGCCGCGGCAATGGCTGGCCGGATTTTTCGGGCAGAACCGCACTGGCTATCTGGTCTCGGACATCATCGCGCAGGGACCGTGGAGCGAAGCTTTCTTTCCCAACACATTGAACACCCTTCGCGTGCTGACCGGCACGCATTTTTCGGACCATCGCCCGGTCGTTCTCGCGGCGACGATGAAAATGGGCCGGCCGGCAACCTATCCCACCGACAACTGGAAATCGGGCTGGGGCGGGATCGCTGCTTTGGTCGACGTCGACAATGGCGCTCTGGCCGCCGGCCTGTCCTACAATGCGCAGGCTGGGCGGCGCGATTGCGTGGAAACACACCCCGAAAGCGGCATCCAGATTCGCGGCGCCACCATACCCAATTGGGGTTTCGTGAAATCGGCGATGCTGCAGCTTGCCGGCCTGTTGCCGTTTCCCGGCCTCGTCGGTTGGGACGTCGCCCTGACGGCTGCCGGCATCGTCATCGTCGAGGCCAACACCAGCCCCGGCCTGGACATCCATCAATGCCACGGCAGCCTGAAACAGACGGCCGAGCAGCGGGCCTTCTGGGCAGAGATGCGCATGTGAGGCCCTCGCGATCCGGTGAATGCTCCGTCGCACCCTACTATTTCGCCTTTGACGGCGACGGCGTCGCAAAGGTAGTCTCCACCTGCACCCACGCCGAGAGCGAAGGTGGTACAATAGCGATGGTGGCCGCTCCGGCGAGGGTCATGATGGCATCGACGACGATGAGGACCACGATGTCGCTGACGACAATGGTGACGATTCCCCACCGGCGGTTACGCCCTGGTCTGGCAGGAAGATAAGGAATGATGGCGCCGTCATTGCCTCGACTTTGCCGGTTCGTCCTGCGGGCCTCGACGGCGTTGGCGCTCACGTTCGCGCCCTACCATGTCACGTTCGACGATGCTGGCGTTGCCAAGATTGTGCTCGCTGTCGCCCACGCCAACAATGGTGGCGGTAACGGCGGCGGCAATGGCGGCGGCAATGGTGGCGGTAACGGCGGTGGCAATGGTGGCGGCAACGGCAACGGCAACAGCGGCGGTAATGGCAAAGGCAACAGCGGCAGCACCGGAACCAGCAGCCACGTGAATGCGGTGACAGGCGACACCGTCAGCGTCATCGGCAATGCCATCAAGGTCGTCCATCCCAACGGCTTCAGGGAAGAGGTCGCCAACGGGCGTTTTGAAATGAAGGATGCGCTTGGCCGCAGGATCGTCGAGCGCGCGGCGACCGCCGCCGATTTGGCCCGCCTGAAAGGATTGTGAGGCCACGCAGAGTGCGGCAATTCAACAGTCGCTCGCGTCTCGTCTCAGCCGCGCGGGTGCCTTGTCGTGGTCCCCGGCTCGAAACCCGGCCCTCAGCCGGTGCGGTCCCGCGCCTCATGCATCAGAAGTGCCGCTTCGGTCCGGTTGCGGACATTGAGCTTGGCCAACACCCGCGTCATGTGGTGCTTGATCGTCTTTTCCTGCAGCGCCAAGCGCGTCGCGACTTCCTTGTTGCTCAAGCCTTCCGCTACCAGGCGCAGGATCTCCGCCTCGCGGCTGGTGAGCTGGCGGATCGGATCGGGTTTGCTGCTGGCCGGCTGCAGCAGGCCGGACAACAGCCGGGCCGACAGCGTCGGCGAAACGTAGCTTTCGCCTGCGGCGACGTTATGCAGGATTTCGGCCAGCATTTTCGAGCCGACGCCTTTCAGAACATAGCCGCGCACGCCGGCATTGAGCGCCTGGGCAATGTCGGCATTGGCCTCCGACACGGTCAGCATCACGATCTTCTGGCCGGAGGACCGCGCCAGGATGTTCGCTGCGGCGACAAGGCCGCCGCCCGGCATGCTGATGTCGAGCAGCAGGATATCGGGTGCCACGGCCTGGACCAGCCTTTCGGCATCCTCGGCGCTGGCGCCTTCGCCAACCAGTTCAAAGCCGCCGATTTCGCCAAGGCTGCGCGCGACGCCCTCGCGAAACATCGGATGATCGTCGACGATGGCTATGCGGATGACACCGGTCACGGTTGCTCCTCGACGGACAGTGTGATTACCAATCGTGTGCCTTGCGGCCCTGACAGTGTTTCGAAATGCCCGCCAATGCTTTCGATCCGCTCCCTCAGGCCGGCGAGCCCAAGACCTTCGGTCCTTGCCGGATCGAAGCCCGGCCCGCCATCCAGCACTTCAACGAAAAGCTTGCCGGCTTTGATCCCGGCTTTCACCGCCTGGTTCCTGCCTTTTCCATGGCGGAAGGCGTTGTTCAACCCCTCCTGGACGAAACGATAGATGCTGATCTTCTCCGACGGGCCGAGTTCAGGCAAGCGGGAAGGAAGCGTCAGCGAAACCGAGGTCCCGGTCCGCCGTTCGTGCTCGGCGACGGCCAGCCGCAATATGTCCGGTACGGCCGCGGACTCAATCTGCGGCAGCACCAGCCCGTTGCAGATGCCGCGTATCTCGCTCATCGCCTCGCCAAGCGTGTTGTGGATGCCGGCAACCTCGGCCTGGCGCTGTTCGGCCGAGGCGGCGGGGTCGAGCAGCAAGGGGCTGCCCACGCGCAGCGCCGCCAGCGCCACGAGCTGGGCCGGCCCGTCATGGAGATCGGCGCCGATGCGCCTCAGATAGCGCTCGTTGATGGCCGTGGCACGGCGCGAGGCGTGCTGCACGCGTTGGCGCAGCGTCGAGTTCTGCGACAGCAGTGCCTGCAGTTCTGCGACCTTTGCTTCGAGCGCCGTGCGCTGCGTCTCGATGGTGCGGCTGCCGCGAAAGACGATGCCGGACAAGAGCGCAAGCGCCGCCGCCGTGGCGCCGGCCACCACCAGCCAGCTTTGCCACAGGGCAACATTCAGCGTCGTTTCGAAGTCCTCAGCGACCTCGTAGATCTCCGAGACGGCGACGACTTCGCCCGACCACGGTTCGCGCACCGGATTGTAGATTTCGAGCAGCGGTCCAGTCGCCGTTCTTTGCTCGTCCCGGCTTTCGGCATCGTCGTCGAGATTGTTGTACTGAGCCACGACATTGCCGCCAAAGGCGGCGACCAGGTTGGCATTCGGCTCGTACACCTTGCCGATCAGCGTCGTATCCTTGGCGTAGAGTATGGTGCCATCGCGCCGCCACAGCTTGAACGAGGCCAGCCGCTTGCCGAGCGCGCCCTGGTCGAGCGTCTCGTCGAGCGCCCGCTTGACGCTGTCGCTGAGCTCGCGGCTCTTGCGCATGTCCGGCAGCAGTGGCGCAATCACGCTGTCGACATAGAGCGCCGTGGTGGCGGCGGAGTTGCGGGTGACGCCTTGCCGGATCTGCGATGTCACCCACAGGCCGACCACCAGCATCACCGCCAGCAGGCCAACGCCGCCGGCAACGAGGAACTGCAACGCAAGCGACAGCTTGCTCCAACGCCGTAAGAAATCCTCAAGCAATCGTGCGATCCATCCTCATCTGTGCTTGTTATAGAGGCAGAACGGCGTTTGTGACATCTGCCTTTGTCTTGGCCGGGCTGGACTTTAGTCCGGCGCCATCGCGCCCCTCGGCCGCCGAAGCGCGACGACGGCTCTACAAACAGTCTGAATCGATATATGCCAAGGCTCGTTGCGCGAGATTTGCAAAGAGGCCGACAACGGTGCGTGACCCCTATCTGGTCGAAACAACGGTCGTCGTCGGGCTCGCCGCCATTTTGGCGCTTCTCGCCTGGTTCTGGCGGCAGATGCGTCGCCGTCGCAAGGCCCGGTATCGTGAGAATCCGGCGAACGACTACGCCGTGCGCCAGGATTGGTCGAGCAGTCGCGGCAACCTTAACCACTCGTCCTTCGTCTATTTCGATGTCGATCGCGATGGCAGCTACGGGCTCGGCGACCGGCCCATGGCCGGCGTCATGGTCAGGCTGCACGACGGCAGTGGCCGCTTTGCGTCTCAGGCTCGGACCAACCGCAGCGGCTTCGCCAATTTTCCTGTGTCGAGGAAACATCGCAAGGCGCCCATCCATTTGCCCGGCATTTACCGGTTCACGGTTTCGGTGCCGCCCGGCTGGCGCGCCAGCAGCGCCAACGAGGTCCAGTCGCAGCACTTTCAGCCGCTGCCGGGCTCGCCCACGGGAATGGTCAGCGAAGCGATGCTGCGGCCGGTCGGTCTTTTCCCGATACGGCGCCTCAGCGGGCGCGTGGCGGCAGCGGCGACCGTGTCGGTGGAGAAGAACGGGCAGGTGCTGGCCGTGCATCCGCTTGCCGATGCAGCCGACTTCCGCTTCGATCTCCCCGATGACGCCGACACCATCGACGTCGCCGGTCGCGGTTTTGCGCGCAGGCTGGCCCTGTCACCCTATCCGACCGATCTCGGCCTGCTCTCACCCGAAACCCCCGCCTTCGACAACACAGCGCCCTTGCAGACGATCGGCTTCGACGATGTCACCCCGCGCGAGTTCCGCAAGGTGCCGTCCGGCTATGCCGGGTTCGACTGGTTCAACCTGAATGCGATTTCGCGTGATTACCTCAAGGAGGCCGAGGGCTATGTCAACGGCAATGTCTCCGGAGACTACTCTTGCTACACCAGCAGCGGCCACCCGGCCGAGTTCGGCAGCGAAAAGCCTTTCGGCTTTCACTCCGTGCTTCTGACCGCGGCGTGGTTAAAGTCCGAAGGGGAGGTTGCCTTGGTGGAGAGCTGGCTTGGCGACCGGCTGATTGCCAGCGATGCCGTCATTTTGTCGGCGCTGACGCCCGTTCACTATGCCCCGATGCTCGCGCAAGTGACACGCGTGCGTCTTTCCACCAAGCACTATTGGCAACTCGTGCTCGACGACCTGGTGGTTGCCCGCTGAGCTTACACGTTGATCGAGTTGTTGCCGTTCGCCGTGACCTGCGAGAGCTTGCCCTTTTTGACCAGCACCGGCTTTGAATAGGCCTTCTTCATTTTCCTATTCTCCAATGGCGTGCGGCGCTATCACACCGCTCGTGCCTAGAAGCGTTTCGCGAGACACCACTCGCAAGCCGACTCAAAACAGCTGTTCGCCGCCGTTTAGCGCTGCGAATTCGTCCCGTTTTCCGCCGTAACCTGCGAAAGCTTGCCTTTTTTGACAAGCACGGGTTTTGAATAGGTCTTCTTCATGGGTTCCCACCCTCCAACGCAACACGATAATGCCAGATGGCTCGGTGCAGTCAACCTCACCGCGCCGGCGACCAAGTCCGGCATGCCCCTATCACAGTTCCTTCTCGGCTAGTTCCCTGAAAGCATCGGGCACGGAACGCGCCGCTTCCAGCGCCACCGTGCCGTAACCGACCGCCTGTTTGCCAAAGCGCAGGCGGATCTTGTCGACGGCGCGGTCGGCGCCAAAGCGCGCCAGGCCCTTTTTGGTGCCGGGTCTCTGCTTGTCGTCGGCAAGGCCGAGCGGCAGTTCGAGCTGCAGCTCGGCACTCTCCTCCAGATGCGATACCGAGATCGCCAGCAGTGAAATGGTCTTTTCCCCGGGGTAGGCGGCAAGCACGCCGCGCACCAGCTCCTCGGCGATCTCGGCCAGCATCAGCGTTGCCGAAATCGGCTGATCGAGGGTCACCGAGCGGGTCACGGCGCTGAGGTCGGCAAAGCGGACTCGCACCGTCACCGTGCGACCGGGCCGCGCTTTGGCTCTGAGCCGGCTGGCGACTCGGTCGGCCAGATGCAGCAGAACAGGGACGAACACATCGGCCTCGGCCGGTTTCCTGCCGAGCGCCGATTGCGCCCCGGCCGAATGCGCCCGCCGATGCGTCACCAGTTTTCGCGGGTCGCGGTTCCACGCCAGCGCGGCAAGCTTTTCGCCGGCGGCAGGCCCGAGCAGTCGCTCCAGCGCGCCGCTGTGCGTCTTCGCCAATTGGCCAATGGTCTCGACGCCGATCTCGGCCAGCCGCGCTTTGGTGGCCGGGCCGACGCCCCACATCAGACCGACCGGCAAATCATGCAGGAAGGCAAGTTCGCCGGCGGGATCGACCACCACCAGCCCGTCAGGTTTTGCCACTTGCGAAGCGATCTTGGCCAGGTGCTTGGTGCGGGCCACGCCGATCGAGATCGGCAGGCCGAGTTCTTGCCGCACCCGGTGGCGTATCGTGGCGGCGATCTCGGCCGGCGAGCCGAACAGATGCGTGCAGCCGGCGACATCGGCAAAGGCCTCGTCGATGGAAATGCGCTCGACCAGCGGCGTAAAATCGTCGAGCACTTTTATTGCCGCGTCGCCGAGCCGCTGGTAGTCGCTGAAATGGCCGCCAACGAAGATCAACTGCGGGCAGAGCTGCCGGGCGCGCCGTCCAGGCATGCCGCCGCGCACGCCAAAAACCCTGGCCTCGTAGGAGGCGGCGAGCACAACGCCGCCGCCGACGGCGATCGGCTTGCCCCTGAGCGAGGGGTCGAGCAGTTGCTCGACCGAGGCATAGAAGGCGTCGAGATCCGCATGGAGAATGGTGGGTTCCATCCCGACCGTTTCCTTGCGGCGCTGCAGCATTAGCCGCGTCTATTTTGAGGGGTGTTTTGCAGAACAAATACAGAACAAATCGTGCCCTATGTCAAGCGGAGATGCGGCGCCGCACCTTGACTGGCGCGGCGCCGGGCAATCAGCCCTTGATGAAAGGCGACGAGGTCGGCGTTCACCTCATCCTTCCGGGTGTGCAGATGCCGTGCGAACCGCCGCGCAACGAGATCGTCGCTCTGCGCAATGCCCTGGAAGACCACCACAAAGCCTGAACGCGGGTGCCGCATGTCCACTCCGACAGGCTCGCACGGATCCCTCCTGCGGGAACATTGTCGATCGCAGCCGCGTTGATAGTGCCGACGGGACGCTGTTTTGCGGGAGGCCTGACATGGGCCACTTTGAAATGATCGATCTTGTTTGCGTCGTCGCAGCCTGCACAAGCGACCGCTCTGCCGGGCGGGTTGTGTCGATGGCCAGGGCGGTGGAAGAATTGCGGGTGCTGACCGGGGATTTCGTCTCCTCGGATGAAGCGGCAGCGAATGCGCTGTCGGCAGTGGCGCTGGAGTGCGGCTGCGCGGTGTTGTTCGACGAACAGGCCGGGGCCGACATTTCGTGGGCGCCCTGGTCGCGGCCAAACTGAGGCCGCTAGGACCATAGTCTGATCGGTGTAGGACCTTTGCGTTCCAAATGGCCCAAACCCCTCCCGGCTATTCATATCACCCAGGAATTTCAAAGGGTTACGACGGTTTTTCGATTCGGATCGTCCGCCGCCGGCCACTTCGCTCGCGCATTGAAACCACATTTATCTAAAGTTTACCTATGGCATTAGCGATTTCTCATATTCCTCTGCATATCGGTTGGCGGCGGTGGCGATTCCCGGAGGAGATATCATGACATCCCGAAAGACCCTTTTTGCAGCGCTCGCAGCGTTCGCGCTGCTGGCATCTCCGGCCCTGGCTGGTGCTGGCGGCAACGGTGGTGGCCACGGCGGCGGCAACGGTCACGGCGGCGGCAACGGCAATGGTAATGGCGGTGGAAACGGCAACGCCGGCGGCAAATCCGGCAACAGCGGTTCGCACGGCAAGTCGGCGTCAGCCAAGGGGCAGGTGGCCAAAGCCGAGGCTGTTGCAAGCGTCGACGACACTGAGCAGACCGCCTCTGTGCCCAAGGAAAAGAATATCAACGCCAAGCTCGGCCGGTTGCACTCGCTGCAACGCAACATCAACGCCTATATGAATTCCAAGAGCAAGAAGTTCGCTGGCGTGCAGGCTTTCGTGACACAGTCGGCAGTAGCCAAGAACGCTCAGACCGCGGCAGATGCGGCGGCTGCGGCGGCGGCTGCGGCGGCGACTGAGGCCAATGCCAAGATAGCCGATCTGAACGCGAAGCTCGCTTTAGCGAATGCGCTTGACCCAGCTATTACGCCCGACAAGGACGCACAGATCGCGGATCTGGAAGCGCAGATCGCAGATCAGGAGCAAGCAATCGCCGATGCCGAAGCGGCGGCACAAACGGCGCAGGATGAAGCCGACGCAGCTGCTGCCGACATCCCGTCGCTCGACACAGCCCTTGCCGACATGGCCAACAAGCCCGTCGACACCGAGGTGACGGACTGGGCTAACGGCGTGCTGGCCGACAAGATCGACCAGATGGCCGCCAAGCTGGCTCCGGCGCCGTAAAGCCGATCGCGGTTGAAACGACTCAGTCGACGATCAAGCCGCCGGGTTCGCCCGGCGGCTTTTTTTGACGGCATGTTGGTACTGCCAATCTCCCCCGGCTGGCAGTGGGGCGCGTTGTTCCTCCGGCGTCAATGTTCCTGCATGCGATCATTAAGGGGAAAGGCGCTGCTAACCCTCGGTACGGCATGGAGTATCTGCATTTGCTGATATAGGCTTCCCGATGTCGGGGTTTTAACGGCATTGGGAGGACAAGAAATGCCTAAGGTTTCCGAACTCTTCTTCAAAACGGCCATCGTGTTTCTCATTCTGGGCATCGCCGCCGGTCTGCAGATGGCGATCTCGGGCGATCACGGCGCCTTCCCGGCGCACGCGCACATCAACCTGCTGGGATGGGTAACCAGTGCCATCTTCGGCGGCTACTACGCGCTCAATCCGGCAAAGGCCGAGCGCAAGCTCGCCATGATCCACTACGGCCTCTACACGCTTGGCATCGTGGTGATGTTGCCGGCTCTGTACCTGATGCTGCAGGGCAATCCGGCGCTTGAGCCGATCGTCGCAGGCGGCTCGCTCATCGTCGCCGCTGCCGTGCTGATCTTCGCCGTCGTGGTCTTCTCGTCCGAGGCGGAGCGCTCGGCCTCGGGAGTGCGGGCGGCCTCGCACTGAGGCCACTGCCCGCCACGCCACGACGCGTGGCCGGAACTGTCAACCCCGCGCTTCCCTCGGAGGCGCGGGCCAATCCTTGCTCGTGGCGGCCGCACCGATCGCGTGAACAGCGTTAACCACGTCGCCATGCCGGACCGAACCAACGGGCGTGCCGGCCGTTTCTCCTTATGGAAGATCGCCAACCGAGATTTCGCTGTCGCCCGGAGCCGTCCGGTACCTGGACGGTGTGGGATGACGTTGCCGACGCGCCAGCCAGCCTGGGAGGCTGCGCCCTTCTCGGCCGCACATGGGAGCGCGCCAAGGTCGCCCGCGATGTGTTGCGGCGGATTTACGACAATCACCTGGAGGCGCGATCGGTTCGCCGGCCACCGGCCCCGTCAGTGCAGCGTGTCGACGATCTGATCGCCTCGATTCGCACCCGCGCCCGCTCCGACACAAATGCGCATAGGACTTGACCGCCTTGGTTCAGCAACCGCAGGTACCTTGCTGGAGCCTGGGGCAGTGTACTTCTCGAACAACTGAGCTGATCTGAAAGTGCCTTGCAGCCGATGGTTGTCGCGCAGTTTATTACTGCGTCGCTGCTGGGCGTCATCTGTATTATTTCGTGATCGTCTGGCGCTGGAACCATCCATCGCAACCCACGTTCGGGCCTATTCGCGATGCCTCATTTATAGGCAGGCACGGGCATGCGAAGCGGGTGGGGCGGCAAAACAAGAGCGGGTTGGGGCAGGAGCAACATACCATGTCGAAACGAGAAATCGGAACATCCCCTGCCTTGGGGATGCGTGTCGCCGATCTGAAAGTCAGGATGCGAAACGCCCAGATTACCGAGCATGAAATGAAAACCTTCCACAAGGTCGCTGCCATCATGGGGAGCAACGACGGCTCCCTAGGCCTGGACACCGACGATCTGATCGCCGCGTCCTTCGTGACCGAAGCGCTGGGCGAGCCCACGTCGAATTGATAGCCGGTCACCACAACTGAAAAATACGAGCGCATGACCCGCGAGCGTCGGTTAGCCAGGCACCGTTGGAGCGCCCCTGCGTCCATTTGGACACAGGGGCGCTCCAACGTGTCGCTGATCTCTGCCCCGTGGGTTGACAATGCGCTTATCGCAGCGAGATGTTGCATTGTTGAAAACGAGGGCAGGATGGTTGCAATGAAGAAAACCTACGAAAAGCCTGTACTGACCAAGCGCGAGAAGCTGTCGACCGTAATCGCGCAGCAGGTTTCACCTCCCCCTCAATAAGCGCACGGCGTCTGGCGGTCGCGAATATCTGCGGTCGCCGCAGCGAGATGTTGCATTGTTGAAAACGAGGGCAGCAATGATTGCAATGAAGAAAACCTACGAAAAGCCTGTGCTGATCAAGCGCGAGAAGCTTTCAACCGTAATCGCGCTATCTTCACCTATCCCCCAATAGGCGCATCGCGCTTTTTTGGTTCTATGCACCAGGATTGATGCGCAAGACGAATTGGTTGAGCCACATCTGGCGGTCGCGAATATTCGCGGTCGCGCCGACGAGGCGCAACACACGCAGGCAAGACGCGCCGAATGTTCACCTCCGCTGACCCAGTCAGTGGGGATTGTTTGTCGGTTTCAGCTTGTAGTCAGCTGTGTCCGACAAAGGCCGGAACCCGCTCGACATCGTCCCTCATCAGGCCGGTCGCCAGGCCGAACTGGCCGACGAACACCAGGCTGTTGAAAGCCAGGCCGGCGGCAACGGCCAAAGGCACCTGCCAGACCGGCATGCCCGTCTGGCGTGCTTGAGTGGCGATGCGCAAGCTCACGCGCCAGGATGTGGAGGCCCAGCGCCGCAGCGCCTTGAGCACGCGCCGGGGACGTGAGGCGGTGGTCAGGATCGCATATTTGCGGTCGGCGTCGCGGCCGGTGACCAGTGCGCGCCACAGAAAGAACCCCAGTCCGCGCGGTGGATAATGGCTGGACACCGCTTCGACCCTTACCAGCTCATGGCCCTCCGCCTGCAATTGCCTGGTCAGCAGCGTGCAGGAGACCTTGAAGCCGTTGCTTTGCGGAAACGGATGACCGGCTAGCCAGCTTCGCCTGAACGCGCAGTTGTTGGCGTTCAGCGCGCGCTTGGCGGCAAAGCGCTGGTCATGGTCGCGAAGCGGAAAGAACCACAGCAGCGCGAAGGTCCGCGAGGCAAAGTCATCATAGCCAAGATAGGTGTAGCCGTTCACCACCACCGTGCGCGCATTTTCGAACGGCTTCAGCAAAGCCGGCAGCCAGCCCGGCTCGACGACACAGTCGGAATCGCAAAGAATGACGATCTCGCCCGTCGCCTCGGCAATGCCGCGGTTCTTCAGCTCGTAATAGCGCCCGTCGGGCAAGGCGGCGAAGGCCAGCGTCGCGGCCATGCCTAGCTCCGGCACTCTGGCGGCAATCTCATCCTGCAAAAGCGGTGTGTCCAAGGCTTCTCCGGAATGGACGAAGATGACTTGCGGCTTTGCCGCATATCCGAGATCGGCTGCAGCCCTGATCTCGCGGGCAAGTGCCGCGAAACCGACGCCGATCTCGTGCCAGTCGATCGCCTTGGCATTCTCCATCTCGACGATGATCGAGTAGCTTTCGCGCACCATGTCCTATTGGCCCCGGCCCTGAAGCCGCAGCCATAGCCGACTGCGAAGACTTTTGCAGCCTCTACGCGTAAAATTGTCAGAACCACTACTTCCGCTTAGACTTCGTCGAAAGGACCGCCACGCCTGGCAGGATCGCGCTTGATAGCGGCTTCCTCGGCGTCGTCGGGCAGGGCGTCATCGCTGTCCTGATAGGCATTGTCGTCGTCCTCGTCAGGCAATTCGCGGCCCTTCTCGATGCCGTCTTCCTCCGCACTGTCAGGCAGGATTTTCGCGCCTTTGATGGCGTCCCACTCCTTGCTGCTCCCGTGTCGGAGCTTCAACCTCGTCGTTGCTTCGTGGCTTTCCGCGCGGTTCCATCGTTGGCTTCCCTGTCTTTGAAACAAGTCTCCGATGTTGAACTCATGACTATGCCGCCGGTTCCGTTCGACGCGAGTCGCGTCCCGCACGCGGGGAACCAATAGGCGCCAATCTGCTTTGCAAGGACATGACTTGAGCTTGAAAGGAGCCGGACATGAAGACACTCGCTCTCTTGCCCTGTTTGCTGATGGCGACGCTGGCAAGCCCGGCGGCCGCGGAGACAAACGGTCAGACTGGTCAAGCGCCTGCCCCATCCACCCCTTGCCAGGCTCAGCCGCAAGACGGGAACGGGCAGACGAAGTCCAACAACGAAAGCCTATCCGAGACACTCGATCCTTGCGATGGCGTGTTGCAGCCGCCGCCCACCGGCGACCAGGGCGTCATCACGCCGCCCGACGAAGGCAAGACGCCGGTGATCAAACCCGGCGAGGTGCCGGCGCAGCCTCCGAAGCAGTAAGCGCTGCCCCGAGGTCGGGCGGGCGTCAATTCTCCTGGCTGTTGCTGGTTCCACCGCGCGCGTTCCTGGCTAACTTTGCCTCGCGAAGCGCCGTCACCGGGTCGACGCCGGTCCACAGAATGCCGGCGGCTTCGGCAAAGCCGATGAACGCCCGGCGCGCCTGGTCGGCGCTGAGATGACCGGCGCGCGCCGCGTCGCATGCCTTCAGCGCAGTGGCATGGATCGCACCGCGCCGCGCCGGCGGCCATTCCTTCAGGAAATTCTGCATCTGCGCCAGTGAGGCGATGTCGCGTTTGAAGCCAGCCCCCACAGCGATGGCCACAGGCGCGTGAAACAGCATTTCATCCATGTCGAAGACCTCCCGGAAAGCGTTGCAGCGCCTTCAATGCGCAACGGCGCCATGCGGTTCCCCGGATCAATGGGTCCCCGATCAATTAGCCATTTCTCAGGGAACAACAGGCTTCCCCCGACGTTTGCTCCCTATAGAGCTCGCCACCTCGAACCATGAAAGTCCTCGCATCAGGCGGGGCAGGGCGAAGCTTGCAAACAACAGGAGAGAACGATGAAAAACCTTCTGATTCCTGCCGCTGCCGGCCTGGCTCTACTGGCTGGCATTGGCGTTGCCGCGGCCGAAGACGTGGTGGTCGTTTCGCCCCAACAGCAGACGGTCATTCGCGAATATGTGCACAAGCACCCATTGGCTTCGATCAATCTCCTCGGCGTCGAACTGAATGTCGGCTCCACTCTGCCTGACACCGTCGAACTTCAGCCGATCGAGGTTCCCGACGTTCAGTACAGATACGCTGTCGTCGGCGACCATACCGTTCTGGTCGACCCTGCCACCCACAAGATCGTAGAGGTCATCGACTGACGCTTGCCTTCCCTGTCGTCCCCGAACGGGGGCGGCAGGCAGGGCAGTGCCAGCTGGGGATATGGAAGGAGCCCCTCATGTTGCGGCATGCCGAGTCGCCCGATGTGGCCAAATCCGTCGACAAACTGCTCGCCGAGCGGAGCAGTGCGCTGTTGTCGATGAGGACAGTGATTGCAATGGTGCGGGAGCGCACCGGAACCGAGCGCTCGGATGCGGATCTGGAAGCCCTGATCACCAAGAAGGCGGCGCTCCTTGGCGTTGCGGTGTTGTCCGACAGGACCTGACTGCCGATGGATATGATGCCTTCGCGTTGACACCAAAGACGGCGCTCGAAATTTCAGCTAAAACAGTGCCTGCTCACGGGATTCGAATCGAACCGATGGAGGCAGGAGTGACGGACGACAGGCATGAACGCATTCGCCAACGGGCGCACGCGATCTGGGAAAAGGCGGGCCGGCCCGAAGGCGCGCATCAGCAGCATTGGGACCAGGCCACGGCCGAAATAGACGGCGCGGCTGCCAAGCCGAAAGCCAAGCCGGCCGCAAAGAAGCCTGCTGCCGCCAAAGTCAGCAAGCCCAAAGCGGCGCCGAAGCCGGCAGCCGCCGCCAAGGCGGCCAAACCCAAATCAGGCAAGGGCTAACCGCCTCTCACCCATGATGCGGTGAGGCGCGTTCTGCCTCGGCTTGGAGCCGCGCCCGCGCGCCGAGCAGCCGCGAAGGCGTCGTAGGGAGACAGTCGACGACCGCGGGACGGGCTCGGCGAGATTAGCGGGCCGGAAGGGCGCCCCTCACGCGTCCCAGGCATAGCTGGAGAGCGCAAAGCGGATGCCGGCCGCCGTCATCGCCAACTCGCATTCGGTGATCTGGCGCAGATTGCGCAAATAACGCGCCATGGTCTGCGGCAACCAGCCGGCGCAGGCCTCGACATAGGCGCGGCTGTGCACGAGGGTGCCTGACGACAGCCGCTGCTCTTTCTCGGCAATGACTTTCAGGTACTGGCGGATGAAGCGGATGTCGTCCGCGATGTCCTGGCTGGCCATACGCCAGGCTCCGGCGAGACGCTCGCGATGTTCGATCGATGCTGTCGAGATGAGCGGGCGGGAGAGATCGGCGAAGCCGGCGTGGTTTGCGGTGCTCATCCGGATCTCCCATGGGTTGGCAATAGTACTTTATGTACGAATGACGGTCAATACATTTTGTACGAAATCGGCTCCTTTGACACGTTGTGGCGGCGAGCTGGCGCAACGCTTTCCCGCCACGCGTCGAAAAAACCCCTTCCGCAATCCTTCGAACAGTGCTTTAACGCGCCAATCCACAGGGGTGCTCCGTACGGTCGGGGCTGAGACGGGGGCGGCAAGCCCACAGACCCTAGAAGCTGATCTGGGTAATACCAGCGGAGCGAGGCGGGCTATGTTTTCTGGCGCACAGATTTCCCTGTATCCCATGACCGACGATTTCGTCGGCGTCATCCTTGGCGCGCTCGGTGCGCTCGATCCCTGGCGCGACAGGCTCAGGATCGAGACCGACGACATCTCGACCTTGCTGGTCGGGCCGCCCGAAGTATTGTTTCCGGCGATGCGCGACCTGTTCGTGGCGGCAGCGGCAAGCGGCAAGCACTGCGTGCTGTCGGCGGCGATCTCGCGCGGCTGCCCTGGCGAGCCGGATGATCCGATCTGCCGCACCGATGCACTCAGTGGGCCTGTCGGACCACTCGGCCCCCGCAAGGACGCCGCTATTGCCGCGGTGCGCCAGGCCGGCGCCACCGGCCAGCCGACAGCGGCGCAATTCTCGCTCTATGTCATGGGCACCGACGATCACATGGACGAGATCTACGGCTGCATCGACTTCCTCAAACAGTCCGGCGTCTACGACCGCTCCAAGAACTTCTGCACCAAATTGCGCGGCGATGCCGGCCCGGTGTTTGCGGCGCTGAACGAGGCCTTCTGCCGCTTCGGGCCGGGCGCCGGCCACGTAACCCTCGACGTCACGATATCGGCCAACAGCCCGTCCGCTGTCTGAGCTTTTTGCGCGCTCCTGTCGCGCCCGTCCGTCAAAGGTTATTTCAGTGGTCCCATCCGCCCCTTCGCGCCCGCTCGCGGGCTTCATCGCCGCCATCGCAAAGGCAGCGCCAGCAATCGCCTCGGTCGGCCTTTTGCTGCTGGCGTGGGAATTGTATGCCCGGTTCTCCGGCATCAAACCGACGATATTGCCGGCGCCGTCGCGTGTGCTGGAACAGGCGCTGCTGAACCGCGACGCGCTGGTGGAAAATGCCGTCCCCACCATCCGCGCCACGTCAGCCGGCTTTGCCTGTTCGCTCAGCGCCGCCTTCGTGCTGTCGGTGCTGGTCGATTTCTCGCCACCGCTGCGCCGCGCGCTGTTTCCGCTGCTCATCGTCAGTCAGACCTTGCCGCTCATCGCCATCGCGCCGCTGGTGGTGCTGTGGTTCGGCTTCGGCCTGATGCCCAAGATCGTGCTGGTCGCGCTGGTCACCTTCTTTCCGATGCTGGTGGCGTTGGTTGAGGGCTATGACGCCACCGAGAAAGAGATCGGCCAGATGCTGCGCGCCATGGGGGCAGGGCGCTGGCGCGTCTTCCTCTCGGCACGGCTGCCCTCGGCGCTGCCCTATTTCTTCGCCGGTCTGCGCATCTCCATCACCTATGCTGTGGTCGGCGCCATCTTCGCCGAATATGCCGGCGCGGCAAAAGGGTTGGGCATCTACATGCTCAACGCCAAGAACAATTTCCGCCCCGATCTGGTGCTGGCCGCCGTCGCCGTCAGCGCGGCGCTGACGCTGCTCCTGTTCGGCGCAACGGTGTTGATCCAGCGGCTGGTCATGCCGTGGGAGCGGGCTGGACAGGAACGCGCCGGGGCAGGACTATGACCCGGCTCGAATTGCGCCACGTCAAGAAGCGCTTCGGCGACCTCGATGTGCTCGCCGACAT
Organism: Mesorhizobium sp. P3_B5; assembly: GCF_056402815.1. NCBI lineage: Bacteria > Pseudomonadati > Pseudomonadota > Alphaproteobacteria > Hyphomicrobiales > Phyllobacteriaceae > Mesorhizobium > Mesorhizobium sp. P3_B5. The sequence continues at coordinate 532,643 of NZ_JBFUGR010000001.1, forward strand.
TTCGCTCAGCGTCGGCGCCGGCGAATTCGTCTCCATTCTCGGGCCGTCCGGCGCCGGAAAATCGACGATCTTTCAGCTGCTGACCGGTGCGCTGAAAGGCGAGGGCGAGATGATCTTCGACGGCGCGCCGCTCGACGACCATGGCCGCCATTTTGCCTTCATGCCGCAGCGCGACGCGCTGATGCCATGGCGGCGCATCCTCGACAACACCACGCTCGGCCTTGAGGTGCAGGGCGTCGGGCGCAAGGCCGCCCGCGCCCGCGTCGCACCGCTGTTTGCCGAATTCGGCCTCGCCGGCTTCGAGCGGCATTATCCCTCCGAACTGTCCGGCGGCATGCGCCAGCGCGCCGCCCTTTTGCGCACCGTGGTGCAGGAGCGCGACATGCTTTTGCTCGACGAGCCGTTCGGCGCGCTTGACGCGCTGACCCGCGCGGCCATGCAGCGCTGGCTGGAGGCCATGTGGCGGCGCCACCGCTGGACGGCGCTGCTGATCACTCATGACGTGCGCGAGGCGGTGTTCCTGTCCGACCGCATCTATGTGCTGTCGGCCCGCCCGGCCCGCATCGTGCGCGAAATCAAGGTGCCGCCGCGCGGCTCTGGCGCGGACACTGCTGCCCTCGAAGCCGAAATCCTCGACACGCTTCTCAACCCTGCACAAGGAGAATGACCATGATTTCACTGACACGCCGCCAGGCCCTGCTGCTGACGCTCGTCGCCGGACTGCCCTTACGCGCTTTCGCGGCGCCGCAAAAAGTCACCGTCGCGCTCGACTGGACCGTCAACACCAACCACATCGGCCTGTTCGTCGCCCGCGACAAAGGTTTTTATGCCGAGGCCGGGCTGCAGGCTGAAATCCTGCCCTATGGCGATACCGGCGCTGGCACGCTGGTCGCCAACCACATCGCCGATTTCGGCATCGCCGGTGCCGGCTTCTTCACCCAGCGCGCCGCCGGCGCCGATCTCAAGGCGGTCTATGCCGTGGTCCAGGCCGAGACCGGCCGGCTTGTGTTCAACGCCGCGCGCAGCGACATCAAGAGCCCGAAAAACCTCGACGGCCTGACCTATGGCGGCTTCGGCAGCGCCTGGGAAAACACGCTGATCTCGACCATGATCCGCCATGACGGCGGCAAGGGCAATTTCGAGACGGTGACGCTCGGCACCTCCGCCTATGAGGCGCTGGCCAACGGCTCGGTCGATTTCACGCTGGAGGTCTCGACCTGGGAAGGCGTCCAGGCCGCGTTGCAAGGCGTCAAGCAGCGCACCTTCCGCTATGCCGATTACGGCGTGCCCGACGAGCACACCACCTTCATCGCCTCCAGCGATGCATTTCTTTCTGCGAACCCGAAGGCGGCTTCTGCCTTCATCGAGGCAACGCTGCGCGGGTATCAGTTCGCCGTCGACCACCCGCAGGAAGCCGGCGACCTACTGATAGCGTCCAACAAGGACGCCCTGACCGATCCGGCGCTGATCCACGCTTCGCTGAAGATGCTGGTCGACGGCCATTTCCTCCGCAGCCAGAGCGGTGTCATCGGCACCATCGACAAGGCCAAGATCGAGGCGATGGGAGCCTATCTCTTCACCGCCGGCATCCTGCGCGACGCCGACGGCAAGGCGCTGAAAGAACGCCCGGATTTCGAGGGGTATTTCAGCAACGCGTGTCTGGGGTAGCGGCATGGAAGCCGCCGGTCTCCCCTTCGAGGGAGATGTCGCCGAAACGCGACAGAGAAGCTTCCGCCTCACTCTGCCCCGAGGATGCGCGCTTTCTTGCGGTCGGCCTCGGCGCGTTTGCGATTGCCCTTGGCGTCCCAAGCCTTGCTTCGGGCTGTGTATGCCATGGCGAAATCCGGCTGGAGCTTTATGGCCTGGCTGAGATCGGCGATGGCTCCGTCATAATCGGCTTTGCTGGTCCGGATAATGCCCCGGCCCAAATAGCCAAACGGGTTCCTGCGATCGAGGCTGAGTGCCTTTTCAAAATCGCGCAACGCCGCATCATCCTCATGTTTGCCCATCAATATAAGGCCGCGTTCGGAATAGACCCTTGCGTCCGTGGTGTTGAGACTGATGGCCTTGCCGTAGTCCGCAAGCGCCCCTTCATCGTCACCTTGCAAACTGCGGTTCTGGCCGCGGTCGTAGTAAGTCTCAGCAAAATTCGGATTGAGCGCGATTGCCTGAGTGTAGTCGGCGACCGCATGGACGTAGTCGCTTTTGGCCTCCCAGGCGAGGGCACGGGCGAGATACGCATCGTGGAATGCGGGATATAGAACAATCGCTTTGCTGTACTGGGCTATGGCGCCGTCATAGTCTTCCTTTTCGTGCAGCGTCCAACCCTTGTTGAACGCCACGGCGGCTGGCGAAGCGCTGCTTGGCTTGATCGCCGCATCGCCGATCTGGCTCGACTTCTTCGAGGCATCCGCATTCTCTTTTGCCGCCACGGCCAGCTTGCGGCCTTTGCGGGCGAGAGTCAGCTTCGAATCGAGCTTTAGTGCCTGGTCGTAGTCTGCAATGGCCTTGTCATAGTCGCCCTTCTCGAACCAGGCGTTGCCCCGCCCGAAATAGACAGGCGCGTAGCTGCCGTCGAGTTCGATCGCGCGACTGTAATCTTCGATGGCGCGATCCGGTTCGTTCTTTTTGGTCCACGCGACGCCGCGGCCGAGGTAGGCATCGAGATAGGCGGGATAGAGTTCGATGACCTTGTCGTAGTCGTCGATGGCCGCGTCATATTTGCCTTTCTCGACAAGCGACATGCCCCGCCCGACATAGGCTGAGGCCTTTCGCGGATCGAGCGCGATCGCGCGGCTGTATTCGGCGATGGCGCGATCGTATTTGCCTTTCTTGTAGAAGGCATCGCCGCGATCGATGAAAGCCTTGAGGTTTTTCGGGTCCGAGCCGACCGCGTCAGATCCGGCACCGCCTTTTGCTTGCGCGGCAACCGTCGCCTTGCGCGCAACCGCATAGTCAGGATTGCCAGGGTTGAGCTTTATGGCCTGGTTGAAGTCGGCGATGGCATTCGAATAGTCCTTGCCGTCGGCCCGCGCCATGCCGCGCCCATAGTAGCTGGCGGCATCGTTCGGATCGATCCCGATTGCCACCGAATAGGCTTCGACCGCGCGCCTGATGTCGCCCTTGGCGTGCCAGGCCGCGCCAGTGCAGAAGAATGCGTCGCGCGCCTTGGGGTCAAGCTCAGTGGCCCGGCTGCAGTCGGCCAAGCCACCTTCCGCATCGCCTGCCGCGGCCTTGGCCAGGCCCCGGCGAATATATGGCGAAGCCATATCCGGGATGATTGCGATGACCTTGTCGTAATCGGCAATGGCGCGGGCGTAGGCGTGTTTGGCGTCCCAGGCCTTGCCGCGACCAAAATAGGCAAGGGGGCTGTCGGGGTCGAGCGCGATGGCCTCTGCATAGGCACTGATGGCCTCGTCGTACTTGCCCTCGTGCAGCAGGCTATCGCCGTTATGGACCGCGACCAGAACGCCCGGATCGGTGGCCTGGATCAACGCTGCCAACTTGGAGGCGGAAAGCTGGCTGTCGGGCTGCGCGTTGCTGGCGTCGTCCTGCGTGGCCGCGGGTTCGGTGGGGGCCGCAGTGTCGCCTTCGCCCCTCATCGCCTCCGCCGCCTTGCGGCCGACGGCATAATCGGCATTGCCCCGGTCGAGCTTGATCGCCTGGTCGAAGTCGGCGATGGCGCCCTCATAGTCCTGCCGGTCGGCCCGCGCCATACCGCGCCCATAGTAGCTTGCGTCATCCTTCGCATCGATCGCGATCGCCGCTGAATAGGCGGCGATCGCGCGCCCGGCGTTGCCCTTGGCATGCCAGGCCATGCCCTTGCAGTAAAATGCGTCGCGCGCCTTCGGGTCGAGCGTCGCGGCGCGGTCGCAGTCGGCAAGAGCGCCATCGGCGTCGCTCGAGGTGATCTTGGCGAGCCCGCGGCGAGAATAGGCCGCCGCAAAATCGGGGGCGAACTGGATCGCCTTGTCGTAGTCGGCGATGGCCTGGCTGTAGTCGCGTTTGGCAGCCCACGCCTTGCCACGGCCGAAATAGGCGAAGCGGTTGTTGGGATCGAGCGCGATCGCCTGGTCATACGCGCCGATCGCCTTGTCGTACTTGCCCATGTCCAGGAAGGCATCGCCGCCCAGGATCGCTTCCAGCGCGCGCGGGTCTTTCGCCTCCAGGGCTTTTGCCACCAGCGTGTCTTCCGTCGCCGTCAACTTCGGAACGGCAGCCGACGGCTTTGCCTGTTGTTTGTCTGGCGGCGAGGCCGGCCGTCTGTCGTTGCCGGCAACCCGCTCCCCGCAGCCGCCCGCTCGCTTCGGATCGAGCTCGATGGCGCGCCGGCAATCCGCCGCTGCCCCGGCCTCGTCGCCTTTCAGCGATCGCGTGCGGCTGCGCACAAGATAGGCGTCGGCATTGTCGGGGTCGAGGCTGATGGCCTTGGCGAGATCGAGCAGCGCACCCTCGACACCATGTTTTTCCAGCCGCACATTGGCGCGATCGATCAGGATTTTTGCGGCTGCCGGATCCCTTTTCTCTCCGGCAGCAGATTGGGCCGGTTCGCCCGGCGTGTGTTCGTTGCAGGAGCCCGCCCGCTTCGGGTCGAGCACAATAGCGCGCCGGCAGTCGGTGGCGGCAACGGCGTAATTCCCCTGAGACGCCTCGGCAAGCGACCGGTTGTAAAAGGCCTCGGCGTTGTAGGGATCGAGTTCGATCGCAGCGCTGAACGAGTCTATCGCGCCGGCGACGTAGCCTTGCACCTGCTGCTCCAACCCTTGTTTCAGGTTCCAGGCAACGAGCTCGGAATGATCCTCCTTGGGGTATAGTTGCAGCGGCTCGTCTACGGGAGGCGTGGCAGGCTTGGCCGTCTCAGGCGCAGCCGGAGCCGCGGCTCTCGCGGCCTGGCTGGGCGCCGGGTCCGGCGCCTTGTCGGCGGATTGCGGGCTCGCCCTGCGCTTGCCGAGTTGAACGCTTAGCCTTTCCTTCCGGTAATCGGCGTTGGCCGGATCGAGCGCGATGGCCTTGTCCAGATCGGTGATTGCTTTGTCGGCATCGCTCGTCTCCCAGACAAGTGCCCGGATGAAGTACGATTTCGGATCATCGGGGCTGATCGCAATCGCCTTGTCGAGGTCGGCGAACGCCTCCTTTGAATTGCCAATCCGGGCCATGGTTATGCCGCGTACTCGGTAAGCCTGGGCGTTGGCTGGGTCGCGGCGGACTGCTTCATCCAGATCGGCAAGAGCGCGGGCATAGTCTTTCTTCAAGCCCCAGCTCTTGGCGCGGTTGAAGTAGAAGGTGGAATTTGCCGGATCCAGTCTGATCGCCTCGTCGAACTCGGCAATGGCGCGATCATGATCATCTTTGCCCTGCCACGCCACCCCGCGGAAATTGTGGGTTTGGGCAGCATCCGAGCCAGGCTCGCCGAGTGCCTCGGTGATCTGGCGCGTACACGCATTCCCCTTTTCCGCATCGATACTCGCAATATGATTGCAATCGGCCTCCGCGTGCTTGCGCTTGCCCTTGCTCGCCCAAGACAGAGCGCGGTCGTAGTAGGGAGTGGCGGGATCTTTGCGCACACTGGCGGCCTTGTCGAAGTCGGCCTCAGCCTTGGCGTTGTCGCCCTTGTCGCTCCAGGCAATGCCCCGCACGCCGTAAGCCATCTCGTTGGCGGGGTCGATGTCGATCGCCTTATCGCAGTCGACAATGGCACGATCGTGCTCGCCTTTCTTGCCGAGCGCCCTTGCGCGATTGACATAGAGGCTGGCGTCGTCCGGCGTGAGCGCGATTGCGCTGGTGTAGTCGGCGACGGCTCGATCGAAATCCCCTTTGCTCTCCCAGTCTATGGCACGATTGGTAAAGGCGGGCATATAGGTCGGATCGAGCGCGATCACCTCGCTCATATCGGCGATGACATGGTCGAGATCATTCTTTTGGGCGTAGGCGAGACCACGCACAAAATAGGCCGGCACGCGCAGATCGGGAATCTCGGTTGCGTCCTCGGCGATCGGGGTGCAGGCGGCAATCTGCTGGTTGGCATCGACCTTGCCCTCGTTAAAGCAGGTGGCATAGTCCTTATCTGCCGCGAGCGCCGAACCGCCAAGCACCGCCAGCCCGACCAACGCCAGCCGCAACGGCCCGCGCAGCAGCCATACAACAAATGGGCGCGCACCTGCGCCTGTCCGGCGTGACATTGCTGTTCTCCCCCCGAAGTAACTGCGGCTGCGACCGCAGCTACTCTATAGTTCTGTTTTTGTTCCGGAATGCAAGCAGAAATTGCACTGGTTGGACCAGGACCAGGTCAGGGCTCGAGCCAGGCGGATCATTTCCGCCCGCGGCGAGCCACCCCTACATATCGATCATCGAGCGCTTCACCCGGCCGATGATGGTGATGGCGCCTTCCAGTTCCGGCGGCGGGATCTTCATATAGGAAGCCGGCTGGAACGGCGGGTTCTCGTTGGGACGGTAGCGCTTGTAGGTGGCCTGGCCGCTTTCGTCGGCGATCACATAACAGCCATTGGTCACCAGCCGCTTGTCCCGCAAATTGACGAAGATGATCGAATCCGGCGGCGAGATCTTGTTCATCGACGGGCCGTCGACGCGCAGCGCGATCCATTCGCCTTGCTCGAGGTCGGCAGTGGGGATGGTCGGATAGTCGCTGAGGTTGACCACCGTGTCCTGGCTGCCGAGCTCGCCGGCGCTGATCCACGAGACGATCGGCACGTCGACGGTGGCGGGCATCGGCATGACGATCGGCGTGCCTGCCTCGTCGAAGCCGAAAGGGTGGCCGCGGTCCGCATGATCGCCATTGAACAGCAGCCAGCCGGGATCGACGCCGAACAGGCGGCCGTATTTCTCCGCCGCCTTGCGCGACAGCGGTCGGTTGCCGTTCTCGTGGCTGATCAGCGTGTTCTTGTTGATGTCGCGCAGCACCCGCGCGGCATCGCTCGGCGAGGCATAGCCCGCCTCGGCCCGCGCCTGCTGCAATCTGTGCTTCGGTTCCTGCATTCGTACATTTTGCCTGAAATTTATCGTCCAAGGTGTACGATTTTTCTTGCGTAATTTTCGTACGTATTGTACGAACAAACCATGAACGAACCAAAAATCACTTCCGGCATGAACGCGCGCTTCGTTTCAACCCATTCGTCCGGGCTGTCCTCCTCCCCGGCCTGGACGAGACCCGGGGCACTTGTCCCGGATCCGGTCGATCCTGCCCAGGCGACCGGAACGGCCGGAGCCGTTTCCCCCGCGGCTCCGGCCACGCTTCCTGACGAGACCGGCCTGCCAGAGGGCGCGGCAGCAAGCAGGCAGGGCACCTCCTGCATCCGCACCGAGGACGGCACCGTCATCCTGTTCGACCGGCTGACGGGCAGGGCGGTTTCCGGCGTCACCCGGCAAGCCGCCGAAGCAGCCATGCTGCGCCTTGGCGGATAGAAGCCGCGCCTCCGACCGGTACCCATCGGAGGCTGACCATGGCTTCCACTGAACCCGACACTGTTTCCAGCGCCGCCGGCGGCCGCGCAGCCAATGGGTATCGACCATGAGCAGCTACACCGACACCGAACTGCACGAGATCGCCATCTGGCTGAAGGACGGCCTGTCGGCCTCGAAGATCGCCACTCGGCTTTCCGCGTTGCGCGGCAACCCGGTTTCGCGCAACGCCATCATCGGTATCGTCCACCGCAACCCGGCACTGAAGACGATCGGCTTTGCCAACCCCAAGGGCGGTAGGTCCGGCGGTCGTCCCAGGAAAAACGCAAGGCCTGCCCAGGCGGGAAAATCCAGAAAGCAGATCGGGCCGTCGAAACAGACTCCGAGGCATGAATCACCAGAGGCGTCGGCAAGGCTGGCCCGTCTGCAGACAAAGCCGACGGGGCAAGCCAAGTTGCTACCGCCGGCCTGGCTGCCGCCGCGCCTGTTTCTGGGCGAGCCAGGCGCGGTGCCCGAGGCTCTCAAGCGACCGGCGCCGCGTCTGCTCGTCGTCAGGCGCCAGCCGCATGTTGCTGCGATGCGCTTCATCGACTGCCTGTTCGGCCGCTGCCGCGCGCCGCTCGATTTGACGCTGGAGGAAGACCCGGAAAACGACGCGCCCGGCAGCCGGCCGGGATCGGACATGCTGTGCTGCGGCCTGCGCACCCGAGCACTGAAGAGTTACTGCGCCTATCACCAGGCACGCTTTTGCCGACCCGTCGCGGAGGCGGTATGAGGGGGCGCCAGCGCTGTCGACGCTATTTCGGCACCCGGCTTTGAACGCTCCTGGGCTCGAACACCATAGCCGGGTCGTCATTGGCGACGAGAATGCCGGTCACCCGGGCAAAGCCGGTGAACGCCTTCAGCGCGTCGACTGTGGAGATTTGCGCCGTGATCGCCGCACTGCAGGCGTTGAGCGCGCTGCGGTAGACATGGCCGCGCCGGTCGACCGGCCAGCGCTGCAGAAAGTCGGCGGCATCGTTGACGCTGTCGATCACCCAGGTCTCGCCGTCAAAGCTCACTGTGATCGGACGTCCGGTTCGCATCGTACCCACGGGGTTACACCTCGCTGTCGATTTCATTTGCTGTCGCCCCACAACGCGCGGCAAGGCCGGGCGGTTGCATCGAGCCGCGCGAGCGCCGCCTCACAGAACCCAAGCTTCTCAAGGCAACCAACCCACAAGGACCACGCAATGAGCCGCAAAACCGCGCAGAAAGCCAAGCCCAAGCTGGCGAAACTGCCCAAGGGCGAGGCCGAGCAGGTGCGCATCCGCAAGGAGATCGGCCATGATTTCGCGCTGAAGGACGACGCCTTCGGCCGCAAGCGGCTCGCGGCGGGCACTGAGGAGGCGCGGCGCGTGTATGAGGTGTCGAATGACGGCTACACCTCGACCGGCGGCATCGTGCGCGTGCGCAATGTCGACCCGCTGACCGGCATCACCTCGCTGTCGCGCCAGCAGCGCGAGGCGGGCATACGCTACCGCGAGGATTTTCGCAGCAGTCAGCAGGATGGCGTCAAGCCGATGACCTGGACTGAGCGGGTCGACGGCGGCCGCTTCGGTGGCGGCGTTGCCGACCGCATTCTTTCCGCCGGCCGCTCCTATGCCGATGCCACCCGTGCGCTCGGCCATTGGGAGGTGGAGGGCGTGGTGCAGAAAATCTGCTTCGCCGGAGACTCGGTGAAAAGCCTGGCCGAACAGACCGGCGAGCCGCGCGACGTGGTGACCAAGCTGCTCAAGATCGGCCTCGACATATTGGCCGTGCACTACGGCATGATGCTGATGCGCAAGCCGCGGTGACCGGGCCCAAAATGACCGACCAACCCGATCCGGCCGGCCGAAGCCGGCCGGATCAGTTCGTCAATACCTGCACACGCGGACCACCTCCACGACCTTGTGGTGATGGCGCCAGTGCTTGATGTACTTGATGTGGCAACGGTGGTGCCGGTGATGATAGCGCGGCCTGTAGCCATTGTCGTAGGCATCATACTGGTAATAGGGGCGATAGACATAGCGATCGCCGTAGCAGTCGCCATAGGCGTAACAGTCATTGCGGTAGTAGTTGTCCCCGAAGCCGCCGATGCCGAATCCGATCACGACACGGTCGCGTGCATTGGCGGGGGCGATCATCGCCGCCGCCGAAGCAATGGCGATAACCGAGGCAAGCAGGAGCTTTCTCATCGCTACCTCCTTTTCAAGGTTGACCTAACATAACCCCTGAGGCGCGGACGCGTTCCACAGATTTGTGAGATGTGATGGACCTTAGGGTGAGAGCCGTACTGGGGGCTGCCTGCTCCAGCGGGCCGTGAGACGGCGGCGAACGACCGGGCATACTTCAATCTTTTGTGTGGGGCAGCGTCGCTTTGCTTGAGGTCATGCTGCCTTTCGGCGCGCCGGAGCCCCACAAGGCGCGCGTGAGCAGGTTCCGTTTGCCCTTGCGCGGGACAAGCTCGATATCGCTGACCAGCTTAGCGCCGCCCTTTCGCCGCTCCAGCGTGATCTTGCGGCTATGGAAGGCTTCCAGCTCGGCGCGATGCGCCACGCTGATGATGGTGACATCAGGCAATTCGTGGATGACAGTCTCCATCATCTTGTCCTGGCTCTTCTCGTCGAGTGCCGAGGTTGCTTCATCCAGCACGACGATATCGGGGGTGTGCAGCAGCAGACGCGCGAAGGCGAGCCTCTGCTTCTCCCCGCCCGACAAGGTCTGGTCCCATGGCGCGTCTTCTTCGAGCCTGGCTTTCAGATAGGCGAGGCCCACCTTGTCGAGGGCGGCATTGATCTCATTCGGCGTCCAGTTGTCGGCGGCTGCGGGATAGGCGACGGCGCGGCGAAGCGTGCCTGAGGGAATGTATGGGCGCTGCGGCAGCATGAACAGCCGCCTGTCGGCGTGGAAATTGACGCTGCCGCCGCCCCACGGCCACAGACCCGCGACGGCCCGCACCAGCGTCGACTTCCCCGAGCCGGATTCGCCGGCCACCAGCACCCGCTCGCCCGGCTCGATCGCGACCTCGGTTTCCTTGACCACGGAGGTGCCGTCGTCGAGCGTGACCGAGAGATTATCGAGGCTGAGGATGGCGCCGTCGTCGGTTTCGCCTCGGTTGATGCGTCCGAGCGCATCGCTCTGTTCCGCGCGCTCCAGCCCGTCGAGCGACATCATCAGCGAAGCGATGCGTCGCGCCGACGCGTTCCAGTCGGCGAGACGGGGATAGTTGTCGACCAGCCATCCGAACGCGCCTTGCACGATGCCAAAGGCAGACGCTGCCTGCATCACCTCGCCAAGCGTCATCGAGCCTTCGAGGAATTTGGGCGCGCAAAGCAGGATCGGCACGACCGGCGCAAACAGGCTCGATCCCTGCGACACCGCCGCCGTGCGCATGTGCTGGCCGGTCAGCAGCGCCCATTGCCTCAGCACATGGCCGAAATTCCGGTCGATGCCGCTGCGCTCCTCTTCCTCGCCGCCCAGCAAGGCGATGCTCTCGCCGTTTTCGCGCACGCGCGTCAGCGTGTAGCGCAGTTCGGCCTCCGCCTGGTTCTTTCGTTCGGAGAGCTGGACGAAATTGCGGCCGATGACCACCATCGAGGTCGAGGTGATGGCGGCATAGATCATCGCGGTGATGACCAGGAAGCCGGGAATGGTGATGCTCTCGCCGCCGATCGGCAGGGTGAGCGCGCCGCCGATAGTCCACAGCACGACGATGAAGGTCGAGGCCGACAGGAACGCGTTGAGCACGCCGGCGATGAAATCGACTGGCGACTCGGTGGCGATGCGCAGATCCTCGGTCATGCGGGCCTCGGGGTTCTGGTGGTCGCCGCTGACGAGGTTCAGCTGGTAGTAGCGGCCGTTTGCCAGCCAGCGCGCTATGACCGCGGTGGTCAGCCAGGAACGCCAGCGGCGCTGGATCGTCATGCGCAGGTAGACCTGCGCGACGACGAGGCTGCCGCTGCTGAGCACGAGCGGCACGAATACGGCACTGAGGAAATAGACGCTGCGGGCGTTGCGCTGCTCGAGGGCATCGAACATCGAGCGGTGCCAGACATTGATGCCATACTGGAAGCCGATGTTGATGCAGATCAGCAGCAGCACCCCGATCGTGAATGGCCAGGCGAGCTGGTCGCCGCGCCGGCTCCAGTAACCACGCGCGCTGATCCAGAAACGCCGCAGCAGGTATTTCTTGCGCGCCTGCTCGGCCTGCTCGGGCGTCAAATCCGGATCGGGCTCGACGGCCTCCGGCGGCGGCGCGGGCTGGCCGTCCACCTCAGGCGCGGCTTCTACAGCCGATGCCTTTTCCTGCCGCGACTTTTCGGCGCCCCCTGGTTTGGCGCCGTCGACCGATTTCGGCTTGGTTTTAGCCCCCGACATAAGGCCCATAACGGCTTAAAAATCAAAAGGTTTCATGATGTCCGCTCGAGAACATCTGGGCGTTTCGCGGCAACCGCGATCACTGCGTGCGCTATGTCTCCCTCAGCACCCATCCTTGCGATCTCACAAGAACCGTTTGAATATGCGCGCCGCCGCTTGGGGGAGCACACGTGGCGCACATCGCTGTGGTCACGCATGAATATGACCGATTCCAGACGCCGTGGCGCCCGCTGCGCCGGCGCGACAGTCCCTATATGCTGTTCGACATCATGGCCGAGCTCAAGCGGCGCGGCCACCGGGTCAGCCTGCTCAGCGGCCTGACGCAACCGCCCACTGCCGACCTCGCGATCCTGCATGTCGACGCCACCATCGTGCCGCAAGCCTATGTCGACTATGCCGGCCGCTTTCCGTTCTGCCTGAACCTTGCGGTCTCAGACATTTCCAAGCGCCGCATCAGCCAGGCGCTGTTGCGCGACGGCGATGGCTGGAGTGGGCCGGTGATCGTCAAGAGCAACCTCAACCACCACGGCCTGCCCGAGGCGCGCTTCAATCTACGCGCCGCGCGTCACGGCGGCGAACTGCCCTTTCCCGGCGCGCGCGAAATGCCCCGCTACGAGGTTTTCGCCACACGCGGCGACTTGCCCTTAGGGCTGCTCGAGCGGCCCGATCTGGTCGTGGATAAATTCATGCCGGAAATCGTCGCCGATGGTTTCGGCACCCGCATCTGGGTATTCTGCGGGACGCGCGAACGCTGCGCCCGCTATGTCTCGCCCAACGCCGTGGTGAAAGCCTCCGAGACGATCAGGCGCGAGCCGGTGCCAGTGCCCGACGAATTGCGCCTTCTGCGCCAAAAACTCGGCTTCGACTACGGCAAATTCGATTTCGTCCTCCACCAGGGCCAGCCGGTGCTGCTCGACGCCAACCCGACCCCCGGCCGCCCGAAAAGCGTGCGCTCGATGCTGGTGGCGGCGGCGGCGAATCTGGCGGATGGGTTTGAAGGGATGATGGGGAGGGGGGAGTGAGGGGATCCCAGTCTCCGGCTTCCGACGCTACCCCTTCCCACGCACCCCATACGTCATCTCCCGGCAGCTTGAATTGAAACGAAACGCGCGTCCTAAGCCGCTGGCAAACCGGCTTTTTGCATGAGCGCTGGCTTGACAGCCGCTGTTGAGCAAAGGCATGTCCAAACAATCGGGCAATTGGGGAATCCTTATGAAGAAGACATATAAACGACCGACGCTGGTGAAGCGCGAGCTGCTTGGAAAAGTCGTCGCATTCATCGCTTCGCCGCCTTCAAAGAACTAGCAACTTCCACAGAACCGACTGGCTCGTGCTGCCGGCTTTTTCTTGAAACCCGCGCCGAGGTTATTCGTTTACGCTGTGAGCAGTGAGTGGGAGCGCTGCGGGCCGCGCTTTCCAGTGGCGCAGGCCGAAGCCCGTCGTTCGTGAGTGCGGCGGGCTTCTCTCTTCAGGGAAGCGGTTTATCGTGGTCTAGCCGCAACCTTGCCGGAAAGCGCTGTCGATTTCAGGATCGAGTTTCCCTCCCGCCTCCATCACGGGCGGCGAAGACCGAGCAACAGGTTGGTCAGCGTTGCGCTCGCGCATGCCACCGCTAACAGCGCGACAACGCCAGCCGAACTCGACTGCTCAGCGCGATATGGCACGACGAGTTGTGCAGGCGAGGCACTGTGAACCAGCGCGTCAAGATCGGACCTGCTGCCGTGTCGAACGGCATAGGCGCGGGTGAATTCCGCACCGAGAAGAAAAATCTCCGACGAGTAGTAGACCCAGAGCAGTATGACGAGCAGCCCACCGGCAGCCCCGTATGAAGACGCGATCGCGCTGGAGCCGATATACCAACCGACAAGCGATTTCCCGAACGTGAACAGCGCAGCGGTCACAACGGCCCCTATCCCGACATCGCGCCATTCCAGGGTTCGATCAGGCAAGATCTTATAGATGGAGGCGAACATCGCCGAGATCAGGACAAACGAAACCACCGCATTGATCACGCTGAGGACGATTGTGCCGAACGGCAACTGAGCGTTGATGATGTTGCCCAGTGCCGAGATCGCCGCGCTGGCGACGAGAGAGACGAGCAACATGAAACCAAGTGCCCCGACCAGTCCCAGACTTGCCGCACGAGCGCGCACCAGACGTGACAACGAACTGCCCTGCGGTTGGACCTTCCATATCGCGTTCAACGACTGCTGAATTTCGCCAAAGACACCAGATGCGGTCACCAACAGGGTGACGAAGCCAATGACCGCCGCCCAGGTGCCGGATGATTTGCCGGATGCGCTCTCTAGCGCGGTCTGAAGAAGACCTGCGCTTTCTGGACCCATCAGACCTGAAATCTGGGCAGACAAAGCCAGTTGCGCAGCTTCATGACCGAAAGCGAGACCCGCGATTGCGACCACGATGAGCAGAATTGGCGCCAACGAGGTGGTGGCGTAAAAAGCCATTGCTGCGCCATGACTAAGAGCATTGTCGTTGACAAAGCCAACTACGCTTTCTCGCACCAACTCCCATACATCTGTGATCGCGCGTCGCATCTTGGGACCGTGGGCAGTGCGCCACATTGGCGTTCACTAGCAATGCGCCAGCACTTCTGATGTTCCGTTGGCGAGAGCGGCAAGAGTTTCGCAGCCCCTCTCAAAACTGAGATGCGGCGTCATGGCGCGACCTCATCTTGGCGAAGGCAAGACAACAGGAGGTCGCTGGACGGCAGCGGCCCGACAGCCTGTTGGGGTATGTTCGACGGGCCATCGGGCCTGACCGGCTTGGGGGTCTCTTTCGGGGGCAAGCCGGCCAAGGCTGACCCTAATATTAGCAACTCTGTAACATAACCCCGTTCGGACGGTTGTCCCCCGCTAATGGTCGGTAAGCGGTGAGACCTGCGCAAGCGGGCGCCGCGGAAGCCACCATCTTTTCAGTCAAGCACACACCACCGTGTATCGCTCAGCCAGAAGGTGAGCTTTCGCGAGCACTGGCTCATGCGCCATGGTGAGGTGTGGTTTAGTGAGGCTCCCAGGCGATGATCACCCCTTCCAAAATGTTTTGCTCCCTCGCGTGGTTGGCGCTGGCTGTGGTGCCCCTTGGCCATTCGCTTGCGGCGCCCCAAACCGCCATTGCGACGAACGACTTTCTCAACAGCATCGGCGTCGTTTCCACATTCCCCGATCGAGGCCAGCCGTTGGCCAGGACGATCGAAATGGTCCGCTATTGCGGCTTTCGATGGGTAAGGGCGGGAATAGAAGGCCTGAGCGACAACGGTCCTACAACCATCCAAACCTTTCTCGATCTGCATCGCGAAACCGGCGTGCGCCTGAATTGGGGATTGGTCAGTGGTGGGACTGATGTGAAGAAGCTGGTCGAAACAGGTAAGGCGCTTGCTGAAGCCGGCGCGCTGCTCGCGTTCGAGGGCAACAACGAGCCGAACAACTGGGGTGTCACCTATCAGGGCGAGAAGGGCGGCGGTAGCGAGCGCTCGTGGATGGCCGTCGCAAAGCTTCAGCGCGATCTCTACCAGGCTGTCAAAAGCGATCCGGTGCTTGCCAAGTATCCTGTCTGGTCGATCTCGGAACCCGGCGCGCAGAAAGACAATGTCGGCCTTCAGTTCCTTACGATCCCGCCCGGCGCCGGAACCCTGATGCCAGACGGCACGAAGTATGCCGACTACGCTAATGTGCACAACTACATCTATCACTCACATTCGCCGTATCCGGCCGACAACAAGACGTGGCGCGCTGCCGATCCAACCGCCGCATCCAGGGTGGACGGGCTATTCGGCAATTTCGGCGTCACCTGGGCGAGAGGGTTTCGGGGTTACACCCAGGAGCAACTCGATACGCTGCCGCGTGTCACGACCGAGACCGGGACCACGATCGGAGGTGCGGTCACGGAACAAATGCACGGCTTGTATTTGATGAGCTTGTACCTCGCGCAGTTCAAGCGCGGCTACGCCCATACATCGGTCTATCTATTGCGGGACCGTACCGACGAAGGCGGCAACCAATCTTTCGGCTTCTACAAGGCGGATTATTCACCGCGCAAGGCGGCGATCTACCTTCACAACCTTACGACGATTTTGGCGGACAAAGGTATCCTAGCCAAACCCGGCCAGCTCGACTTCACGATCGCAGACCAACCCGAGACCGTTCATGATCTGCTCCTGCAGCGCAGCGACGGCACGTTCCAACTTGTCGTGTGGGACGAACGATTGAGCGGTCAAGACCGTGTGACGGTCCATTTTGGCGACACGCACGCGTCGGTAAGAACCTACGATCCAACAATTGGCGTTGAGCCTGTCCAAACGCTGAGCAATTTGCGTTCGCTCGAAATTACGCTCAGCGACCATCCGATTGTCATCGCGCTTTCACCCAGCATGCAATGATGGAGCCGTCTCTACGGCAAGGCGCCGGCGTCGCCCTTTCGCGACCCTGCCGGAAGGGGTCGCCGCAGCGGAAACAGGTCGGACCGGCTCCGACCAGGACCCATCGGAAGTATGAGGAAAACATTATATGATTGCGCCGCAGGTGAATTCGCCGACGGATGCCGATGCCCATCTTCTCAGTCAAGCACACGACCGTCTATCGCTATCGCCAGCCCGTGAGCTTTGGCGAGCACCGGGTGATGTTCAGGCCGCGCGACAGTTTCGATCAGCGGTTGCTGGACCATGCTTTGTCCGTGGACCCCGAGCCAAAGGCGGTTGGCTGGATCCATGACGTTTTTGGCAATTGCGTTGCGGTGATCGATTTCGAGGGTTCGGCCAGTGAACTCCGTTTCGCGACCGACATCCGGCTCGATCACACGCCGCAGCATGCGCCGGATTTCCGCATCGATGAGGCCGCGCTGAATTATCCATTCTCTTACGATCCCGACGAGGCGGCCGACCTCGCGCAGACCATAGAGCGCCATCATCCCGACGACGGCGACGAGATCGGCAAATGGGCGCGACAGTTCGTCAGTGCCGCGGGACACACCGAGACCGGCAAATTGCTGATGACGCTCTGCTACGCCATCCACGAGAGCTTCGTCTATTCCCGTCGGTTCGAAACCGGGACGCAGCCGCCGCTGATGACCTTGCATCTGCGCAAAGGCACTTGCCGGGACTTTGCGCTTTTCATGATGGAAGCGGTTCGCTCGCTGGGCTTTGCTGCCCGCTTCGTGACCGGCTACGTCTATGTGCCGAGCCGCGACAGTGCGGATGTGCGTGGCGGCGGCTCGACGCATGCCTGGTGCCAGGTCTACCTGCCCGGCGCCGGCTGGGTCGAGTTCGATCCCACAAATGGCATTGTCGGCAACCGCGATTTGATCAGGGTGGCGGTCGCCAGGCATCCGCAACAGGCCATACCGCTTTCTGGAAGCTACTCCGGCAGTGCCTCGAGTTTTCTGGGCATGACCGTCGAGGTGAAGGTGACGAAGGAAACCGCACCATAGGCGCCCTCGGCGTGGGTTTCTTCGAGCCTGGCGACGACACGCTGGAGCCGGGTGAGAGGTGTTCCAGCCTGGAGATCACCTCTCACCCGCATTTGCCCGATCCGGGAGGGGACGGATCGGAGCAATGTGACCTCTCCCTCGAGGAGAAAGGTCAGGCCGCCAGCGCCCCCGCTGTTCTCATCTCACTCCCCTAAAACAGCGCCCGTTCCACCGCCGGCTCCAGCGATTCCGCGAACGGCGTCGCCAGATGATGGCGGTCGCGGTAGGCGAGCTGGCCGCCGATGAATACGTGGCAGGTCTTGGCGTCGCAGAACTGGTTGGTCATGTCGATGTAGCTGGCGCCCGGAATGGTGCGCACGATGTCGCGCTCGACAGCGGCGGCTGCGTCATTGGCGGCGTCGGTCCGCTTCTGGTCGCATAGCGACGGCATTTGCCCCCGCCACAGCGCACGCGCCACGCAGGTATCGACATGCTCATCGTTGAACGGCACGTCGCGGATGAAGGCGACCTTCAGCCCGGCATGGCTGAACGCTTGCAGCGTCGAGCGCAGCGCGGCGCGCGAGTCCGCATCCTGGCTGTCGGGCGCCTGCATGCCGGCCGACATCTTGCGCAAACTCGTCTGCGCGATCTCCGAAATCACCACCAGGCTCGGCCGCGCGGCGATGATCTGCTTGATCGATCGCTCGCGCCATTGATCGCACTCGGTGTAGTCGCGTTTCAGCTTGCTCACCCAGACCGTCATCCGCGAGGCCCGGCAGGAGGATTTGAGCCAGGTGACGACCTTGGTGTTGTTCTTCTCAGCCGCCTCGATCAGCGGCGTCGACCAGTGATCGGCGTGCGAGTCGCCAAACAGCGCAATCGTGTGCCCGGCGGCTTTTTCGCCGAACATGCAGGGTTTTGGCGTCACCGTCTCATAGCTGAGAACGCAGCCGGCCTTGCGGGCGGTGGAGGGGCGCGCCGCACTGGCGGCGATGCTGCGCTGCTGCGGGTCGAGATCATGCATGACGAGCCGCGCATTGGCATAGGCCGCCACCACGCCGGCAACGGTCAGCGCTGCGGCCGGCACCAGCGCCCGCGCCGCATTGGCCATCAGCCAGCGGTTGCGGCGGATCGGGTTCTCGATGACATGATAGGTGAACAGCGACAGCACCAGCGTCAGCGCCAGACAGCCGAGGCGCTGCAGCGGCGAAAGGTCGGGCACCAGCATCGCGGCATAGACGATCACCGGCCAGTGCCAGAGATAGAGCGAGTAGGAGAGCTTGCCGACCCACTGCAAGGGCGGCAGCGCCAGGATGGCACTGGGGCCATTCCTGACGCCGGCCGCTCCCGCCAACAGCAACAGCACCGTGCCGGCAACCGGCAGCAGCGCCAGGAAGCCGGGGAAGGGGCCGTCTTCGGAAAAACTGAGATAGGCGCCGGCAATCATCGCCAGGCCGAGCCATGCCAGGGCGGAGCCGAGCTTTGGCCGCTCCTGCCAGAGTTTTGGCGGCGCAAGCGTCGTCAGCCCGCCGGCGGCGAACTCCCAAGCGCGCAGCGGCGAGAAATAGAACGCCCAGGGCTGCGCCACTGTGGTCAGCCAGGCGCAGACGGCGAACGACACCGCGCCGGTGATGCCGATCGCCAGGATAGCGCCGCGTTTGCCGGGCTTGAGCCATGCCGCCAGCAGCAGCAGCGCCGGCCAGGCGAGATAAAACTGTTCCTCGACCGACAGCGACCAGAAATGGATGAACGGGTTGCTGGTGGCGTCGGCGGCGAAATAGTCGAACGACCAGCGGATCAGCCACAGATTGATCGCATAGGCCGAGGCGTACATGGCGCCTTTAGAATAGAGCGCCTGTTCCTCCGGCGACAGGATCAAGGCACCCGCCACCAGCGTGGCCAGGATGACGAACAGCGCCGCCGGCAACAGCCGCCTGGCCCGTCTTGCGTAGAAGCGCCACAGGTTCAGCCGCCCGGTCTCGCCGATCTCGGCCAGCAGGTGTTTGGTGATCAGATAGCCGGAGATGACGAAGAAGATGTCGACGCCGACAAAGCCGCCGGGCAGGCCGGTCAGGCCGAAATGGAAGG
The DNA here is from genome assembly GCF_056402815.1 of Mesorhizobium sp. P3_B5. Lineage (NCBI taxonomy): Bacteria > Pseudomonadati > Pseudomonadota > Alphaproteobacteria > Hyphomicrobiales > Phyllobacteriaceae > Mesorhizobium > Mesorhizobium sp. P3_B5. The sequence goes on from NZ_JBFUGR010000001.1 coordinate 551,969, forward strand.
CGATCACGCCGGCCACCGCCAGCGCGCGCAATCCTTCGATATCGGGCCGGAACGATGCTGGCACAGTGAAACCTCGTTCTGTCGCATGATCCCGAACCGAAGGTCCGGCTGGCGAGACGCCGTAACAATCTCGCCGGGATCACACGTGCTACAGCGTCCCTGCGCGCCGGAATGGACGCGTGGGGCCGTAGCCGTTGACAGCCCGCCCGATGCAAAGACTCGACCCTACAGGCCGATATCGCAATGCAACAAATTTATCGCGGTGCAACATAAGGGGAGATTGGCAGCTTGCGCTCGCGCACTCACGCCTTCTTCAGGAACTCGGTTTTCAGCACCAGGCCCTTGACCTGCTTTGTGCTGCACTCGATTTCGCCGGGGTTGTCGGTGAGGCGGATGTTTTTCACCAGCGTGCCTCGCTTGATCGTCTCCGACGTGCCCTTGACCTTCAAATCCTTGATCAGGGTCACGGAATCGCCCCCGTGCAACTGCGCGCCATTGCTGTCTTTCACGATCGCGTCTGTCATGTCGGATCTTTCATTGGGCAGTCATTAACAGCGCCGGGCTTATCCCGCCGATGCCGACACGGTCAAGCGCGCCGAGCAGCCTTGCAGCTTGGTGGAGGCTCACCCCTGACCCGGATTGCCATTCGATTTGTGAAGGACAAATCGGGGCAATCCGAACCTCGCCCCACAGGGTCGAAGCCAGAGGTGCGCTCTCAATTCGCCAGCCATACTTAGTTGCACGCCAGCTAAATATACCCGATCATGGCGGTTGGCAGGGGAGACATTCAGTGGCGGCAAATCGTCGAAACGGCACGCAGCCCGGACTGGCCGGCATTCTGTCCGCCGCCAACATCCATCCGCGCACCTCATTGCCTACCGTCGCCACGATCGTGACGGCGGTGGCAGCACTTTATTTCGGGCGCGAGGTGTTCTTGCCGATCGCCATCGCGCTGCTGTTGACCTTCGCGCTTGCCCCCGTGGTGTCGGCGCTGAAGCGTGTCGGCATTCCCCGCCTTCCCGCAGTCATCGTCAGCGTGCTCGGCGCCTTTGCCGCGCTCGCCTTTTTCTCCTTCATTGTCGCCACGCAGGTCAGCGAACTGGCGCAGAACATTCCGGTCTACCAGACCAACATCCTGACCAAGATCCATTCGCTCAAGCAAACCGGCGTCGAGGGCGGGATCATTGCCAGATTGAGCCGGGTGATCGAGCGCGTCGGCCAGGAGATCGACCAGCAGGATCCGTCGCCGCCTGTCGCCGACAAGCCGAAGCGCGAGCCGGTGCCGGTCGAGATCGTCGCCCGCGAACGGCCGCTGCAGGTTCTGCAGAACCTGGTCGGTCCGCTGATCAGCCCGCTGGCCTCGGCCGGGTTGATCGTCATCGTCGTCATCTTCATGCTTTTGGAGCGGGAGGATCTGCGCGATCGCTTCATACGTCTCGTCGGCTATGGCGATCTTCACCGCACCACCCAGGCGCTGCAGGATGCCGGCAAGCGGGTCGGGCAGTATCTGATCATGCAGCTGATCGTGAACACCGTCTACGCCATCCCCATTGCCATCGGGCTGTGGATCCTGGGCATACCCAATGCGCTGCTATGGGGGTTGCTGGCGCTGGCGCTGCGCTTCGTTCCCTATATCGGCCCGGTCATTGGCGCGCTGCTGCCGCTGTTCCTGGCACTGGCCGTGGCGCCCGGCTGGTCGCTGGTGCTGTGGACCGCCGGGCTGTTCGTGGTCATGGAGCTGGTCACCGGCAACGTCATCGAACCCTGGCTCTACGGCTCGCGCACCGGGCTGTCTCCGCTGGCCATCATTGTCGCGGCGATCTTCTGGACCTGGCTGTGGGGACCGCTCGGCCTGGTCCTGTCGACCCCGCTCACCGTCTGTCTGGTCGTGCTCGGCCGGCACGTGCCGCAGTTCGAATTTCTCGACGTGCTGTTCGGCAACGAGCCGGTGCTGGAACCGCATGCTAGGCTCTACCAGCGGCTGCTGGCCGGCGATCCCGACGAGGCCACCGACCATGCCGAGGAGATGCTGGAGGAAAAATATCTGGTCGAGTTCTACGACAAGGTCGCCATTCCAGCCTTGCTGCTCGGCGAGCAGGACCGCGTGCGTGGCGTCATGGGCGACCAGCAAAGGCGGCAGGTGGCGGCGAGTGCGCTGACGCTGGTGGCGAACCTCGACGACAGTGCACAGGAGGAAGCGGACGAGGACGAGGAGCCGGCCGATGGCGCCAAGGTCGACGCGGGAAAAGAGGCAGCGGAAGAAAGCGAGGACGACACCGAACTGCCTGACGGCGCCGGCATCTCGGTGCTGTGTGCCGGCGGCCGCGGCGAACTCGACGATGCCGCCGCCGCCATGCTGGCGCAGGTGCTGGAAGTGCAAGGGGCGACGGCCTCGAAGGCGAGCTTTGCCGACATTGAAGCGGCAAGCATTCGCGGCCTTGAACTCGGTGCGGTCGACACCGTCGTGGTCGGCTTCCTCAACCGCGACTCCGTCAAGCACGCCCGCTTTCTGGTGCGCCGGTTGAAGCGCGCCCGGCCGGCACTCAGGGTCGGCATCGTGTTCTGGTCGGAGACCGGCAACGACGACAAGGAGGCTGCCGCCAAACTGGCCGGCGACCTGAATGCCGATTTCGTCGCCCACGACATGGTCGACGCCGCGCTTGGCGCCTTGTCCAACGAGCCGCCGGTGGCGCTCAAGCTCGCCACCAAGCGTCGCTTGCGCCGCCGCCAGCCTGCTGCCAGGAAAGTGCCGCTCGCGGTCGCCAGCTGAGCTGGCGGCCAGTTCGATTTCTGTCTCTTCACGGGCCGCGTGTCAGCAAGGCCAGCAGGCCGAGCAGCAGCGCACCCGGAGCTCATATTTTAGCGATAACTTGACAACGCTGCCATCCTGGAGACTTCTGCCGAAGGATCAATTTGGGCGTGGGGACAATGATGAAGAAAATCTACAAGAAGCCGACGCTCGACAAGCGCCAAAAGCTGTCCATGGTGACAGCAGCAATACCTGCGTCAACGGAATAATCAGCGCAAATAGTCGCATTTGGAGTCGCCCCCTGTGGGGAACGGGCTGGCTGCCAGGAGCGGGCGGTACACTTGTAAGTGCCCGCCCGTCCGGCGCCCCCGCCAATGCCGTTGTTCCCGAAACCCCTCAGCCCCGTTATCAACAGCCCACGGTTATGGCGTGACCCATGGGTGAGCGAATATCCATTGGCGGTGGGCGCTGTCAACGCCGCCTGCCGGGTCGCTTGACCAGCTGTTTCGAACCACTTTGGGGGCCGCGCTTAAGGTCCGCGCCGGCACTCTCGCGACCATGAAAAGCTTGGGAAAAGGCGGTTTTCTGCGGTTTTTGATGGCCTCTGGTCGGGGTCAACGGCAGCGCTTGAGCCGCCATCTAGGCGCTTGAATCGACTGGTTTTTCGCCGGCTGGTGCGTTTTGCCAGAGCGTTTTCAACTTGACTTTTTTTGGGTGTATTTTTTCGGCAGCAGTTTTGGGGATGGCCGTCGCAATCGGCCACCCTCACGCGGCGGTGATAGGCGGGGGCGATGGTCATCAAGCGCTGTCGTCCGACGATGACAATCAGGCGGTTCGAGGTCATCGCCGCGACGGGCGTCCTTGCTCACGCTGGTCGGACGGCTTTTTGTGTTCAGCTTGAAACTAAACCTGTCCCGGCTCGTGGCTTTGATGCCAGGTTAAATCCTGGTGGCTCTAACCTCCATTCGCCCGCTGGTCAGCGCCGGCGGGCTTTTTGTGAGGCATCGAGAGAGCCGACGCTGGGCGTGAGCCTCACGAAGGTCGTTCCCTGCCGATCGCCACATACTCGAAAACTCTTTCCCTGGATGTCGTTTGACCCGCCCTGATCCAGGTTTCCGTCACTCTGATCCAGCTCGTTTCACCTCGTCTCAAGGTGACTTCTCTTCTTGTCGCCCGTTCGGCGGCTTCGAAAGGGATCGGTGCTTCAATCAGGTGCGTCGCCAGAACGATGTCGTTTTCGATTTCTTCGACGCGATAGGTTTTCATCGCCCTAGCCATCTCGCTGACTATCCGCAGCCTGACCTTTAGCCGAATGATCGCAACAGATTCAGTTGCCTATAAGTACAGGGTCGGCAGAGATCAAAGGTGTTGACAAAACGAAATCACATGAGCGCCGGTTAATAGATGGGCGCCGGAGATCGCCATGGTCGGCGCTTGGCATGAAAAGGGCGGGCTGCGTCGTCGAGCCAACGGCAGCACGCCGACAAGATTGGGTCTGCGGCCGTTGTTGCCGGCGAGAAAATGGCGAGCCAAGCCCGCCATTTCTGTGCCGCAATCCGTGAGGCAAGCTGCGTTTAATTCGCGCCGCCCAGCTGCATGGTCAACTTGCAGAAATCATTGTGCTGCTTGTCGATCGTCTGGTCGCTGCATTCCTTCCACGTTCCGGGCTTCGCCACGGTGGTCATGCTCGCTTGCCACGACATGCTCTTCATGCTGGTCTCGGTGGAGAACGTGGAGGGATTGTCGAGCGCGCCGGCCAGAGCCGCACCGCTCACCATCGAAAGCGCCACGGCGCCCAGGCAGATCATCTTGATATTCATCGTCAGTTCCTCTCGTTTGCTTTGGGATCGTCCAGTTTGCGATCGAAAGGAGAAACGGATATTTAAAGCAAAAGTTTCAATGTAGGGAATACAAAACCAATAAGTCAGGAGTTTTGTTTAAATTATATATTTGTTTTGTGGATCCATCCCCATGGGATGATTGCGCAGATAGGATCGATGCGCTCGCCCGTTGCTGACAAGAACGACTTCGCCGCGACAAGAGTTTCCTGCCGCTGCAGGAATGTTTTGGGATCCTGAGGGTGCATGCAGTGGGTTGCCTCCCGCCCGCATGTCTTGCAGTGTCAGCTAGCCCTCGCCAGCACGAAATCATGCTCGACCTCCCAGAACGGGCCGGCGAATTCGAGCTTTCTTGCGCGCGCCGGATCGTCGATGCGCTTGAACTCCGCCAACAGGCTCTCTTTCACCCCGAACACGGCGTCCGAATTGATGTAGGGGTCGTCAGGGTCGAAAATGTGGGTCGTCAACGTCTCGAAACCGTCGGCCTTGAGGATGTAGTGCAGATGCGCAGGGCGGTAGGGGTGCCGTCCGAGCGCATGCAGCAATTTGCCGACCGTGCCGTCGTCGGGAATCGGGTAGAATTTCGGCTTCACCGCGCGGAACCAGTAGCGGCCGTCGGCGCTGGTGCGGAACACGCCGCGCAGGTTGAAATCGGGCTGGATGCCCTTCTGCTGCACGTCGTAAAAACCCTCGTCATTGGCCTGCCAGACATCGAGCACCGCGTTGGCGATCGGTCTGCCCTCGGTGTCGAGGATGCGGCCGTGGATGAACATCTCCTCGCCCTTGCTGTCGAGGCAGATATTGGCGCCCATCGGCAGTTCCGGCGCGTCGGCGAGATGGAACGGCCCAAGCACCGTCGATTCCGAAGCGCCCGACGGCTTGCGGTTGTTGATGGCATCGACCAGCATCGAAACGCCGAGCACATCCGACAGAAGAATGAACTCCTGCCGCCAGTCGGTGCACAGCTGGCCGGTCCGGGTCAGGAATTGGATCGCTTCGAACCATTCGTCCTGCGTCGGCTCGATCTCCTTGACCGCCTCGTGCAGCTTTCGCGTGATGACCTCCATCACCGCCTTCAGCCGCGCGTCCTTGGCGTTCTTGTTGCGGCCGGTGACGACCTCGACCGAATTCTCTTCGGTGAAGAAGCCTTTTTCGTGCGCTTCCATGTCTCACCTGTCCAGAATTGACGTCAGGGCTTTGCGCAAGTCGGCGGTCGGGTCGCTGCTGATTGCATCCTTGCGCCAGCCGACATGCTGGTCGGGGCGCACCAGCAGCACGCCGCTGTCGCGCACCTCGCGGGCGCGTGCCCAGTCGCCGGAAAAATCCTGCCAGTTCTGGCGCGGACCGATCAGATGGCCAGTGATGTCGGTGCCGAGTTCCTTGCCCACCACCTTTGCCGCGTCGAGCCAGCCTTGGCCGCCAATGCCGGTCAGCACCGTGAACTTGCCATGACCGGTCAGGTCGAGCGTCGAGACCTTGTCGCCCCTGTCGGAGTGAACCCAGACATGCGGCAACCGGGCGCCGGGCCATGACGTCGGCTGATGGTGCAACTCTGCATCCTTGGTGAACGCCGGTTCCTTCTGGCCGTCGGTGACGATGGCGTTCGAGATATAGCGCTGGTTCATTTCGACGCCGTGGGCGTCAAATTCGTAGACCTTGGAGGCGATGGTCTCGCGGATCTTGGCGCGCTGCGCTTCGGCCGCCGGCGTGTCGTCGCAGCGGGCATCCATGTTTGACTGCATCTTCACCGGATCGATGGAATCGAGCAGACCGAGCGCCTTGAAGATCGGGCCAAACTCCTCGATCGACTTGTTGGCGCGGGTGACGATCTGCTTGGCCACCGGCGCACGCTCCTGCGAATAGCTGTCGAGGAGTTTCGGGCCGGCTATGCCCTTGATGACATGGGCGAGCTTCCAGGCGAGATTGAAACCGTCCTGGATCGAGGTGTTGGAGCCAAGCCCGTTGGATGGCGGGTGGCGATGGATGGCATCGCCCATGCAGAAGACGCGACCCTTGGAGGTCTGCGTGGCGTACATGTTGTTGACGGTCCAGGTCGACACCGACTGGATGTCGATCTCGAGTTCGGGATCACCGACGAGGTCGCGCGCGACCTTCCTGGCGAAGGCGTCGTCGACCTTGGGGGCCGGCTGGTTGATGTCGTAGCCCCAGACGATCAGCCACTCGTTCCACGGCCGGATCATGCGCACCAGGCCCATGCCGATGCCGCCGACATCGGCGCCCGGCTGCACCACCCAGTAGAGCACCGACGGGCGGTGGGCGACGTATCTGGAGAGGTCGGCCTTGAACAGGATGTTCATCGAACCGCCGACACCCATCTTGCCTTCGAACGGCAGGCCGGCATGTTCGGCGACCAGCGAATTGCCGCCATCGGCGCCGACCAGATACTTTGAGCGGATGGTGATATCCTTCCCCGTCAATCGATCCCGACAGGTGGTGGTGACGCCGTCGGCATCCTGCACATGCGAGAGATACTCCATCGACATCCGCGATTGCGTGCCGCGCGAACAGGCGGTCTTGAACAGCAGCGGCTCCATGAAGGTCTGCGGCAAATCGTTCATGTGCGCGGGCGACGAGAGCAGATGCTCGGCGCGGCTGAGCGGGTGCTTGCCCCAGCTGCGCATGCGGCCGATCTCCTCGCCGGCGAGCGAGGTGCAGAACACGTTCTCGCCCATCAGATCCTGTTCGGTGGCATGCATATAGGCTTCCGCCTCGACCTCCGTGCCGAGGTCGCGCAACACCTCCATGGTGCGCTGGTTGGTGATGTGCGCGCGCGGCGTCGCGGCCAGCCAACGATAGCGGTTGATCACCATGTTCTCGACGCCATAGGTCGAAAGCAGCGCCGCGGTTGCCGAGCCCGCGGGCCCGGTGCCGATGGTCAGCACGTCGGTAGAAATGTCAGCCATGCGGTCCTCCCTTTTTGCTTGATGGTACTGGTCCGCCGGTCAGCCGGCGGCGGACAGGAAAAAGCTGGATGCCCGTGCGCTCGGCAAACAGGCCCCACAGGCCGCGCGGCGCAAACAGCATGATGGCGATGCCGATCAGCCCGAGGATCAGCAGATACCAGGAGCCGTAATCGGCAAGCAGGTTTTGCAGGATGTAGAAGACGATGACGCCGACGATCGGCCCTTCGATGGTGCCGATGCCGCCGATGACGACGATGAAAATGACATAGGCCGTCCAGTCGACGACGGAGAAGGCGGCGTCCGGCGAGATCCGGGCCTTCTGCACATAGATCAGCGCCCCGGCGAGCCCGGTGCCGAAGGCCGCCGCCAGATAGACCAGCGTCTTCATCCGGCGTGCGTCGACGCCGACCGAGCGCGCCGCCTCCTGGTTGTCGCGCACGGCGGCGAGTCCCAGCCCCTGCTTCGAGCGCAGCAGACGGTAGACGAGGCCGATCGTGGCGATGGCAAGCAGCAGCGCCAGCCAGTAGGTCAGGATATCGCCGGCGCCGGATGATTTGACGCCGAACAGATCGCCGATCAGCTGCAGCGCCGGCATGTCGCGGGTCGCTTCACGCGGCAGCGAAGTGCCGGTGCCGCCGCCCAGCATCTTCCATTGCGCCAGCGCCAACCGCACCACTTCAGCGATGACCCAGCTGCCGATGGCGAAATAGGCGCCTTGCAGGCGAAACAGGAAGAAGGCGGTGGGAATGGCAAGCAAGGCGCTGGCGACACCGGCGAGCAGGATCGCGATCAGCGGGTCCATACCGCCGAGGATGGCGAGGGCGAACATGGCGTAGGCGCCGAAACCGACAAAGGCCTGCTGTCCGACGGAGACCAACCCGGCATAGCCGGCGAGCAGGTTCCAGTTCTGCGCCAGCACCAGCATGGTGAGGATGAAGAACAGGTCCTGCAGCACGCTGCGCGAGGCAAAGAGCGGCGCGGCGAAGGCAAACAGGATGATGAGCGCGGCGACGATGGCGAACGCGGAGGACGCCTTGGTTCGCGTTTCGACTTTCCAGCTTGTGAGAGAGGTGTCGGTCATGGCGCTCAATCCACCGCGCGCGGAAACAGCCCGCGCGGCCTGACCAGCAGCACCACCAGAAACGCCAGGTGCCCGGCCAGAATCTGCCATTCCGGGTTGATCGCCGCGCCAAAGGTCTGCGCGATGCCGATGACGATGCCGCCGAACAGCGTTCCCCACAGCGAGCCGAGGCCGCCGATGATCACCGCCTCGAAGGCATAGATCAGCCGCGCCGGGCCGATGGTCGGATCGAAATTGGCGCGCGTGCCGAGATAGAGCGCGGCAATCGTCACCACCACCATGGCGATGCCGGTGGCGGTGGCGAAGATCCGCTTCGGCTGGATGCCCATCAGCCCGGCGGTGACAGGATCGTCCGAAGTGGCGCGGAAGGCGCGGCCGAGCGACGTGCGGTAGAATAGCTGGTTGAGACCGACAATCACCGCGATGGCGGAGGCGAGGGTTAGCAGTGGCATGACGCCGACATTGATCGGCCCGAACGCCACCGAGGCGGAGTCGAGACCGCCGACAGGGATGCGCCGGCTGTCGGCGGAAAAGCCTTCGAGCAGGCCGTTCTGGATGACGATCGACAGGCCGAAGGTGACCAGCAGCGGCGGCAAGATGTCGGCGCCGAGCGTGCGGTTGAGCAGATGGAACTGCAGCGCCCAGCCGATGACGAACATCAACGGCATCGCCACGAGGGCGGCGACGAACGGATTGAGGCCAAGGGCCGATACGAGCACCAGGATCAGGAAGGCGGCAAGCACGATAAGGTCGCCATGCGCCAGATTGACCAGCCGCATGATGCCGAAGACGAGGCTGAGGCCCGCCGCGAACAGCGCATAGAGCCCACCGAGCAGGACGCCCTGGATGATTGTGTCGAGCCACATCATGCGCCGGCTCCGAAATACGCTGCGTGGATGGCTTCGCGCGTCAGCGCCGAGGGTGCACCCGCCAGCGTGATGCGGCCTTCCATCATGCAATAGACGCGGTCGCTCACTTTCAGCGCCTGGCCGATATCCTGCTCGACCATGATGATCGAGGCGCCGGCCGCGCGGATACCGGGAAAGGCGGCGTAGATATCTTTGATCACCACCGGCGCCAGGCCGAGGCTGATCTCGTCGCACAAAAGCACGCGCGGGTTGGACATCAGCGCCCGGCCGATCGCCACCATCTGCTGTTGGCCGCCAGACAGCGCGGTGCCGGGATTGCTGCGCCGCTCCTTCAGGACCGGGAACAATTCGTAGACGCTCTGAAGGCTCCAGTGGCCGGCAACGGCACGGCCATAGCGGCCGATCAGAAGATTCTCCTCGACGCTGAGCGACGGAAACAGTTTTCGCCCCTCCGGCACCATGGCAATGCCGCGCGCGACGATGTCGGGGGCGGGCAGTGCGCCGATCGCCTCGCTGTCGAACCGCACCGCGTCAGGTTGGTTGGCGAGGATACCCGCGATCGAACGCATCAGCGTCGTCTTGCCGGCGCCGTTGGCGCCGATGATGGCGATGGTCTCGCCCGGATCCAGCACGATGTCGACGCCGAACAGCGCCTGGAAGTCGCCGTAATGTGCGGTGAGGGCCTTGGTTTCGAGCAAAGCCATCAGATTTCGATCCCGAGATAGATCTCGCGGACCTCGCGCGACGTCATGACGACATCGGGCGTGCCCATGCCGATGATCTTGCCGAAGTTGAGCACCAAAAGCCGCTCGACCACCAAGTTCAGCGCGTGCAGCACATGCTCGATCCAGATGATCGACATGCCGCCTCTGTGGATGGCGCGGATGGTGTCGACCAGCATGCCGCATTCGCCTTCGGTCAGGCCGCCGGCGATCTCGTCGAGCAGCAGTACCCTGGGTTCGGTGGCCAGCGCACGCGCCAGTTCCAGCCGCTTGCGCTGCAGCAGGCTCAGGCCACCGGCCGGATGGTTGGCGCGTTCGATCAGCCCGGTCTCGACCAGGATTTCGGCGCAGCGGTCGCCGACCTCGGCTTCGGTCTTACGTGCGCCGAAAGCGCCGGCGACCAGCAGGTTCTCGAACACGGTCAGCTTCTCGAATGGCTGCGGGATCTGGAAGGAACGGCCGACACCGGCGAGGCAGCGTTTCATCGGCGGCAGGCGGGTCACGTCCTGGCCGTCGAAGTGGATGCTGCCGGCATCGACTGATATGTTGCCGGTGATGAGGTTGAACAGCGTCGACTTGCCGGCGCCGTTCGGACCGATGATGCCGAGTGCCTCGCCCTGCCGCAGCTCGAACGAAACCGCGTCGGCGACCGTGAGGGCGCCGAAGCGTTTCGAGACATCGGAGAGCGCGAGAATGGGCATGGCCTAGGCAATCGCTTCCATCGTCCCGCCGGTCGGGATGTTGGGTGCGGTCTTGTTGTCGGTGATGACGAGGTCATAGCCGCCGCCATCCTTCAGCCGCCACTGGCCGCCGACCAACGGTGTCTTGGCGACGTTCTTGGCGGCAAAGGGCGGCAGCTTGGCGCCGTCCCAGGCGATCGGTCCGACCAGCGTGTCGAGCTTGGTCGCCGCGATCGCCGCCGCCACCTTGTCGCCGTCGCCGGGTTCTCCAGCCCGCTTCATCACATCAACGGCAATCTCGAACAGTGCATGGACAAAGCCGATCGGCTGCGTCCACTGCCGGCCGGTGGCCTTGGTGAAGCCCGCTGCCACCTGCGCCGAGCTTTCGCCGGTCAGCGACGACTTGAACGGGTGGTTGGGCGTCCACCAGACTTCCGACGACAGATTGTGCCCGGACTTGCCGAGCGCCTCGACCGATTGCGGGAACAGGATTGCCTTGCCGATCGACGCCACCTTGGGCGTGAAGCCCTGCTGCCTGGCCTGGTTCCAGAAGGTGGTGAAGTCGGGCGGGATCATCACGCCGGTGATGATTTCGCAGGACGCACCCTTGAAGGCGTTGATCTGCGCCGAGAAATCATCGGTCAGGTTCTGGTAGCGCCCGGTGTCGGTCAGCCCGTAACCGCCCTTGGCCAGCACCGGCGGGAAGCCGACAGTGCCGTCGCCCCAGGCATTGCCGTCGCCATCATTGGGAAACAGGCCGCCAACCTTCTTGTTGGTCTCGACCTGCGCCCACATGTTGGTGAACACGGCAATGACGTCCTCCAGCCCCCAGAAGAAATGGTAGGCATAGTTGAACGGCTTCCATGAAGCGGGATCGCCGGGATTGCCTTGCTGGCCGATGAACCAGGGCTGCCATGGCGCCACGGTCGACAGGCAGGGCACTTCCTCGGCCTCGCATGTGGTGGCGACCGGGTTGGTGGTCTCCGGCGTCGAGGCGACAAGCATCAGATTGACCTTGTCGTTGACGATCAGTTCCTTGGCGACTTCCGCCGCCCGGTTCGGATTGGACTGGCTGTCCTTGACCACCACCTCGTAGTTGAGGCCGGCCGCCTTGGTGGCGGCCAGAAAACCGTCGATGATGAACTTGTCGGCCTCGGCGAAGGCCGCCAGCGGGCCTGATTGCGGGCTGACATAGCCGAGCTTGATCGGCGCATTCTGGGCAATGGCCGGCATGGCCAGCCCCGAGGTGCCGGCGAGCACGCCGGTCGCGGCGGAATTCCTGATGAATTCGCGTCTGGTGATCATTGCTGTTCCTCCCTTTGTTACCTTCAGCTTTGCTCGTCTTCAGTCCTGCGGGCGTCTTCCCTCGGGTTTTGCGTCGCGATCCCGGCGGCGCGGTCGAGGTCTGTCTGCTTGAGGCCCAACTCTTTGAGCGTCAGCGGCGCGCCGATGGATCTGGCGAAATCGTGCAGGCCGCCTCCGGCGCTGCCGAAGATGTCGGCGACAGGCTTCAGTAACTCAGGCACGGCGGCGGCGTTGAAGCCGATCGTGTGCGGCAGCATCACCGCGTGGGTCTCGGCATGCGGCATGTCGAAGGAACCGCCCAGGGTGTGGCAGATCTTGTGGTGCAGCGCCATGCCGACGGTGCCGAGCACGGTGCCACACAGCCAGGCGCCGTAAAGCGCGTCGCCGCGCGCTTCGAGATTCCTGGGCTCTTTCACCAGCACGGGAAGGGCAGCCTTGAGGGCGCGCAACCCTTCGGTCGCCATCAGCGTCGACACCGGATTGCGGTCCTGCGCATAGAGCGCCTCGGCCGCATGCGCCATGGCGTTGAGGCCGGAGGTGACGCTCATCGCCACCGGCAATCCGATGGTCAGTTCCGGATCGTAGATCACCACTTCCGGCAGGATCTTTGGGTCGCGCAGCGTGGTCTTCACGCCAGCTTCGGTCTGGCCGAGGATCGGCGTCACCTCGGAGCCGGCATAGGTGGTCGGGATGACGATTTGCGGCAGGTCGGTGCGCCAGGCGATCGCCTTGCCGAGGCCGGTGGTCGAGCCGCCGCCGAGCGCGACGACGCAGTCGGCTTCGACGTCGCTCGCCTTGGCCATCGCCGCTTCGGTCACTTCGACCGGCGTGTGCATGGCCGCGCCCGAAAAGGTGCCTGCCGCCAGCGCGCCAAGCGTCTTCGCCAGCGCTTCGCCATCGGCGGCCTGGTGCGGCGTCGACAGCACCAGCGCGCGCTTGCAGCCGAGTTTCTCGACCCAGCTTGCGACATCGACCGAGGCGCCATTGCCGAAGACGATATGCGCCGGACTGCCGGAATAAATGAAGGAACGTGTCATGCAGCCCGGCTCCCCTTACGCGCCATCACCATGACGAAGCCAAAATCGAGCGCCCAGCTGTCGCGCCCTTGCCCGGTGACGTGGTTGAAGTCGCCGACCAGTTCCGGCTTGACGCCGAACAGCGCATCCTCGTCGAGACGCGGGTCGCCGCGCTCGAACACCTGCGTCGTCAGCGTCTCGAAATTGTCGGCGCGGATGAGAAAATGCAGGTGCGCCGGGCGTCTGAGCGGATAGCCGATGCGGCCGAGCAATTGTCCGACCGGTCCGTCATCCGGCACGCCGTAGCCGGCGGGCTTCACCGTGCGATAGTGGAAGCGTCCATCCTTGTCGGTGGTGAAGACGCCGCGCAAATTGAATTCCGGCTGCAAATCCGGCTGCTGGTTCTCGTAAAACCCTTGCGAATTCGCTTGCCAGGTCTCGACCGTCGCGCCTGCAATAGGCATGCCGTCGAGATCGACGACGCGCCCGGAGACAGTCAGCGGCGCGCCGACGCCATCGAGGCAAATGTCGGCGCCGAGCGGCAGCCGTGGCGCGTCGGCGCGATAGAACGGGCCGCGACCGGTGTTGGGCGTCGCGCCTTTTGGCCGGCGCGAGTTGATCTCCTCGACCAGCGCGGTGACGCCGAGCAGGTCGGAGAGCAGCACCCATTCCTGCCGCTTCTCGTCGCTGGCATGGCCGATCTCGGTGAGGAAAGCGATGGTCTGCCGCCAGTCGGCGGCGGTCGGTCGGGTTTCCCTGACGATCTGGTGGAGATGGTCGACGACGCTGGCCAGGAATTGCGGCAGCGGCCCGGCCTTGGCCTTCAGCAGGCGCTGGGCGACGAGTTCGGACGAGTTGGCCTCGTTGAATGATGATGGGCCGGCCTGCGACATGGTCCTCCCCAGGTTTCACTTCGCGAGGGGGACCATAACGCAGGCCATGAATGAAGATGATGATTTCTTCTCGGATTAATATATCATATCGTTATGAAACTCGACGAAAGGCATCTGGTTCAGCTCGCGGCGGTGGTCCAGGCCGGCGGCGTCACCGAGGGCGCGGCGCTCATCGGCCTGTCGCAGCCGGCGGTGTCGCGCACCTTGTCGATGCTGGAGAAACGGCTGGGCGAGCCGCTGTTCCTGAAGGGGCGCCGGCCGTTGCAGCCGACGCCGCTCGGCCGGGCGCTCGCCGATCATGGCCAGGTCATGCTGGCTGCGTCGCGCAAAGCCTCGGACATCGTCGCCAATTTCAGCCAGGGCCGTTCGGGCGTGGTGCGGGTCGGCGGCACGCCGTTCTTCATGGATGCGCTGATCTCCGGCATGATCGCCGATTTCCAGAACGCCTATCCGGATGTGCGCGTCGACCAGAGCTATGGCTATCTGCCGGACCTGCGCGCCGCCATCAATGCCGACCGCATCGACCTTGCCGTCTGCCCGATCGATATCCTGGAGGAGGGGTCCGGCATGGAGTTCCGCGAGATCCTGCCCGGACGCAATGTCGTTGCTTGCCGCGCCACGCATCCCTTGCTGCTGCGCCGCAAGCTGAAAACCGGCGATCTGCTCGACTACCCCTGGATCGCGCCGCCGCCCGGCAGCCCGCTGCTGGAGGATCTGCGCAGCCTGCTTTTGTCGCTCGGCGCCACCGAGATAAAAATCCGCTATTCCGGCGGGTCGCTGACCAGCGCCATCAACTACATGAAGGAAACCGATGCGCTGACGGTTTTGCCGCACAGCGTCGTCTTCGCCTTTCGCAAAGACAAATCGATCACCGCTCTGCCGGTGGCGATCCCGCATCCCGAGCGCGCGCTCGGCCTGCTCAGGCGCGCCGACACGCCGCGCGCGCCGGCCGTCGATGCCTTCGCCCGCCACATCCGCCAGAGCTTCGACAACCTCAAGCACCTGATCAAGCGCCACGAGCAAGCGGTGATCTGGGGGGCCTGACATCGTTGGCGTGTTCGCAACTGCGTCGCCGCGGTCTTCAAAACGTCAAAAAAGTATCAGTCACATGGACAGACCGTGGTGGCGGCTGCAACAATTGCCGCCTAAGCTTTGATCACTGCAGAGAGCGGCATACGCGGCCTGCGGGACAAGGCACTGCAACTGGTCGCACGACCGGACCGGCGCCGGGAGGAACTGACATGAATCCGGACTTGGAAGTTGTCCAGATCAGGCGAGGCGAGTCGTTCAAGGCGTGGGCCCACGGCTACCCCTTCCACACCGTGCGCTGGCACTTTCATCCCGAATACGAAATCCACCACGTCGTCGCCACCACAGGCCGCTATTTCGTCGGCGACTTCATCGGCGAATTCGAGCCCGGCAACCTCGTGCTGACCGGTCCCAACCTGCCGCACAATTGGGTGAGCGACGTGCCTGCCGGCGCCGTGGTGCCGCTGCGCGGCCGCGTCGTCCAGTTCTCGCAAGAGTTCATCGCCGACGCCACCACCGCACTTCCCGAACTTGCCGGTTGCACCGGCATTCTCGAACTCAGCCGTCGCGGCGCGCTGTTCTCGGCAGCCACGGCCCAGCTTGCCGGGCCGGTGCTGGCCGAACTGGTCGAGGCGCAAGGCGTGCGCCGCATCGCGCTGTTCATGACGCTGGTCGATATCCTCAGCCGCGCCGCCGACGTGCGGCCGCTGACCAGCGCCAACTATCTGCCCGATCCCTCCGGCTTCATGTCGGCCGGCGTCAACAAGGCGCTTGCCTACATCAATGCGCATCTGACCGAGCCGTTCAGCGAAGGTGACCTTGCCGCCATTGCCGGCCGCAGCCCGAGCGCGTTTTCGCGCAGCTTCCGCCGCCACACCGGCATGGCGCTGGTCCAGTACGTCAACCGACTGCGCATCAATCTCGCCTGTCAGCTGCTGATGAGCGAAGACCAGATGTCGATCACCGAGATCTGCTACGCCGCCGGCTACAACAACATCTCGAATTTCAACCGCCAGTTCCTGGTGCAGAAGGCCATGTCGCCTTCGCGCTTTCGGGCCTTGCTGGCGGAAAACATAAGCGCGGAGATTGCCGCCTAACAGGGAGGACCGGGAGGAGCCTGAACATTTGCAGAAGGAAAAAACGCGGGGTGCGCTGGAGGCGCCCCGTGCTGGAGATCGCTTGTCTTGAAATCCAGCAATATCAAGAGGATGAAGCCAGAACAGAGCGGTGATCCAGGCGGATTCGGCCGAGTTCAGGACAAAAAATCCTCTCAACTGTTCGACTTGCAGTCAAGGCCCGGCGCGCCATTTTTGGCGTCCAGGCTTTCGTGAAACCATTCCTTGAAACGGAGACATTCGAATGACCAGATTTGCTTGGAAATCGACCGGTGCGGCAGCACTGGCACTCTCTCTCCTGAGCGGCACCGCCGCCTTTGCCGCCGAGGTCACCGACGCCACGGTTGCCTTCTTGATGCCAGACCAGGCCTCGACGCGCTACGAGCAGCACGACTATCCCGGCTTCGTCGCCGAGATGAAAAAACTCTGCCCCGGCTGCAAGGTGCTCTACCAGAATGCCGATGCCGACGCCTCGCGCCAGCAGCAGCAGTTCAACTCGGTGATCTCGCAGGGCGCCAAGGCGATCGTGCTCGACCCCGTCGACTCGACCGCCGCCGCCTCGCTGGTCAAGCTGGCGCAGAGCCAGGGCGTCAAGGTCATCGCCTATGACCGGCCGATCCCGACCGCTCCGGCCGATTTCTACGTCTCCTTCAACAATGAAGGCATCGGCAAGGCGATCGCGGATTCGCTGGTCGAGCACCTGAAGGCGCTGAAGGTCGATCCCGCCAGCGGTGGCCTGCTGCAGATCAACGGCTCACCGACCGACGCGGCAGCCGGCCTGATCAAGAAGGGCATCCATTCCAGCCTCGACAACAGCGGCTATCCGATCCTGGCCGAGTTCGACACGCCGGAATGGGCGCCGCCGAAAGCACAGCAGTGGGCGAGCGGCCAGATCACCCGCTTCTCGACCAAGATCCTCGGCGTCGTCGCCGCCAATGACGGCACCGGTGGCGGCGCTATCGCCGCCTTCAAGGCAGCCGGCGTCGATCCAGTGCCGCCGGTCACCGGCAACGATGCGACCATCGCTGCCCTGCAGCTGATCATCGCCGGCGACCAGTACAACACCATCTCCAAGCCGAGCGAGATCGTCGCGGCCGCCGCCGCCAACGTTGCCGTCAAGCTGCTGTCGGGTGAGGCGCCGAAAGCCGAAATGACGCTCTACGATACGCCCTCGCAGCTGTTCACGCCGGCGGTGGTGACGCAGGAAAACCTCAAGGCGGAGATCATCGACAAGAAGATCAACACGGCCGCCGAGCTCTGCGTCGATCGTTACGTCGAAGGCTGCAAGAAGCTCGGCATCACCAACTAATAGCACTATCATCAGGTCCGGCCGCCCTTGCGGCGGCCGGACGTCAAAACAACCGGCCTTCCGGAAAGGTTTGCCATCCATGACCGACATTTCTGACGGACCGGTTGCCACAGGCGAGCTGGTGCTCAGCCTGCGCGGCATCTCGAAGAATTTCGGCGCCGTGTCGGCGCTGACCGATATCGATCTCGACGTGCATGCCGGCGAGGTGGTGGCGCTGGTCGGCGACAATGGCGCCGGCAAATCGACGCTGGTCAAGATCCTTGCCGGCGTCCACCAACCGAGTTCGGGAACGATCAATTTCCGTGGCCGGCAAGTGACCATGCCCGACCCCAGTGCGGCGCTGACGCTCGGCATCGCCACCGTCTTCCAGGACCTGGCGCTGTGCGAAAACCTCGACGTCGTCGCCAACATTTTTCTTGGCAAGGAGCTCAATCCGCTGCGGCTGGATGAGGTGGCGATGGAGATCCGCGCCTGGACGCTGCTCAACGAATTGTCGGCGCGCATTCCGAGCGTCCGCGAAGCGGTCGCCTCGCTGTCCGGTGGCCAGCGCCAGACCGTGGCGATTGCCCGCTCGCTGCTGCTTGAGCCGAAACTCATCCTGCTCGACGAGCCGACAGCCGCACTCGGCGTCGCCCAGACCGCGGAGGTGCTGAACCTGATCGACCGGGTGCGCGAGCGCGGCCTCGGCGTGCTGATGATCAGCCACAATATGGAAGACGTGCGCGCCGTCGCCGACCGCATCGTCGTGCTCAGGCTCGGCCGCAACAATGGTGTCTTCGAACCCGACGCTTCGAACCAGGAACTGGTCAGCGCCATCACCGGCGCCTCCAACAATGCGGTATCGCGCCGTGCCGAGCGACGCAGGCTGGAGCAAAAACCCGGGCATGAGCACAAGCAGGAGCAGCGGCCATGAGCGCGGAGCCCAAGCACGACACCTCGGCGTCGACGGCGCTCGACCGCAGCGACGTGCGCGTCAAGCATGCGACAGGCGTTGGCGGCACGATCAGCGCCTTCCTCGACCGCGTGCGTTCCGGCGATCTCGGCTCGCTGCCGGTGGTCGTCGGGCTGGTGATAATCTGGACGGTGTTCACCACGCTCAATCCGGTGTTCGTCTCCTCGAGCAATCTCGTCAATCTTTTGTTCGACTGCTCGACCGTCGGCGTCATTGCGCTCGGCATCGTCTGCGTGCTGATGGTCGGCGAGATCGATCTCTCGGTCGGCTCGATCAGCGGCTTTGCCTCGGCGCTTGTCGGCACGCTATGGGTCAACCAGGGCTGGCCGGTGGCGCTCGCCATCCTTGCCGCCGTCGCCTTCGGCGCGCTGATCGGCTCGCTCTATGCGCTGCTGTTCAATCGACTTGGCATGCCGAGCTTCGTCTCGACGCTGGCCGGCCTGCTCGCGGTGCTCGGGCTGCAGCTCTACATCCTCGGCTCCACCGGTTCGATCAACCTGCCTTACGGTTCGAACCTGGTGAATTTCGGCCAGCTGCTGGTCATGCCCAAATGGGTGTCTTTCGGACTGGCGGCGGTACCCGGCATCGTCATGCTGATCACCGGCCTGCGCACCGTCAGCCGCCGCCGCGCCGTCAACCTGTCGGCGCCGTCGGTTAGCGGCCTGATCGTAAAGGTCGCCGCCTTGACCATCGTGCTGGAGCTGATCGTCGCCTATCTCAACCAGGCACGCGGCATCCCGTGGATGTTCGGCCTGTTCGTCGGCCTGGTCGTGGCGATGAACTATGCGCTGACCCGCACCAAATGGGGCCGCTCGATGACCGCCGTCGGCGGCAATCGCGAAGCCGCGCGCCGCGCAGGCATCAAGGTGCGGCTGATCTATCTCAGCGCCTTTGCGATGTGCTCGATGTTCGCCGCCCTCGGCGGCGTGCTGTCGGCCGCACGCCTTGCCTCGGCCAGCCAGCAGGCCGGCACCGGCGACGTCAACCTCAACGCCATCGCGGCGGCCGTCATCGGCGGCACCAGCCTGTTCGGCGGCCGCGGCAGCGCCTATTCGGCGCTGCTCGGCATCATCGTCATCCAGTCGATCGCCAGCGGGCTGACGCTGCTCGACCTGTCGTCGTCGCTTCGCTACATGATCACCGGCGCCGTTCTGGCGATCGCGGTCATCGTCGACTCCCTGGCGCGCCGTTCGCGGGTTTCCCACGGCCGAGCCTGAACCCAGTAGACAGGAAGACCATCGAAATGGCTCAGGATTTGAGTGGAAAAGTCGCGGCAATCACCGGCGCCGCCTCGGGCATTGGGCTCGAATGTGCCAGGGCGCTGATCGCCGCCGGCGTACGGGTCGTGTTGGTCGACCGCGCCGAGGACAGGCTGAAGGAGGTTTGCGCGGAGCTTGGGCCGCAGGCGATCCCGGTGGTGGTCGATCTGATGAAGCCGTCGAGCGTCGCCACCATGATGCCTGAGATTCTGGAGAAGGCCGGCCAGCTCGACATATTCCATGCCAATGCCGGCGCCTATGTCGGCGGCGAGATCCTCGGCGGCGATCCCGATGCCTGGGACCGCATGCTGAACCTCAACATCAATGCGGTATTCCGTTCCGTGCACGCCGTGCTGCCGCACATGGTCGAACGCAAGACCGGCGACATCATCGTCACCAGCTCGATCGCCGGGCTCGTACCCGTCGTCTGGGAGCCGATCTACACCGCCTCCAAACATGCCGTGCAGGCCTTCGTTCACACGGTCCGCCGCCAGGTCGCCAAGCACGGCCTGCGCGTCGGCGCCGTGGCGCCAGGACCCGTGGTGACGGCGCTGATCAGCGACTGGCCAAAGGAGAAGCTCGACGAGGAGCTGGCCGCCGGCGGCCTGATGCAACCCGCCGAGGTCGCCGAAGCCGTGCTGTTCATGCTGACGCGGCCAAGGAACATCACCATCCGGGATCTGGTGATCCTGCCGCAGAGCAATGATTTGTAGGAGCGAATAGGGAGTAGCGAATAGCGAATAGGAAAATTATCGCTCGCTATTCGCTATTCGCTATTCGCTATTCGCTATTCGCCAATTCCTCGAGGTTCCCCCATGCCCCCACACTTCCTCGGCATCGATGTCGGCACCGGCAGCGCCAGGGCAGGGGTGTTCGACGCTGAGGGCGCCATGCTGGCGTCGGCCAAGCGCGACATCGCACTGTTCATCGAGCCGGGCGAGATCGCCGAGCAGTCGAGCGACGACATCTGGCGCGCGGTCTGCGCCAGCGTGCGCGAGGCGGTTGCGAAGTCCGGGCTTGGTCCGCGCGATATTGCCGGCATCGGCTTCGACGCGACCTGTTCACTGGTGGTGATCGGGCAGGGCGGTGCACCGTTGCCGGTTGGCCGCTCGGGCGACAGCCAGCGCAACATCATCGTCTGGATGGACCATCGCGCCCTCGACCAGACGCAGCGCATCAATGCCGGCAAGCATCGCGTGCTCGACTATGTCGGCGGCACCATTTCGCCGGAGATGGAGACGCCCAAGCTCTTGTGGCTAAGTGAAAACCTGCCCGTGAGTTTTGCCGCGGCCGAGCATTTCTTCGACCTGACCGACTATCTCACCTGGCGCTCGACCGGCAGCCTGGCGCGCTCGATCTGCACCGTGACCTGCAAATGGACCTATCTCGGGCATGAGCGGCGCTGGGACGAGGCCTATTTCCGCGCCATCGGCCTCGGCCAGCTCGCCGACGAAGGCTTTGCCCGCATCGGCACCGAGATCGCCGAAGGCGGCACCGCACTCGCTCAAGGATTGACCGGAACTGCCGCCAACGAACTCGGTCTGCTGCCGGGAACGCCGGTCGCCGCCGGTCTGATCGATGCCCATGCCGGCGGTGTCGGCACCGTCGGTGGTAAGGGAGATGTCGGCACATTGCAGTCGCGCATGGCCTATGTCTTCGGCACCTCGGCCTGCACCATGGCCAGCACCAACGAGCCCGCCTTCGTGCCTGGCGTCTGGGGCCCGTATTTCTCCTCGATGGTGCCGGGCCTATGGCTCAATGAAGGCGGCCAGTCGGCGGCGGGCGCGGCGATCGATCATCTCATCGCCTTTCACCCGGCCTCGGCCGAAGTGTTAGTGCGAGCCAAGGCGCAAGGCATCGGCCTCGCTGCCTGGCTTGGCCAGCAGGCGGCGACGCAGTCCGCCGGACTGTCAGAGGCGGCGCGTCTGGCGGATGGCCTGCACGTCGTGCCCGAATTCCTCGGCAACCGCTCGCCCTTCGCCGACCCCGAAGCCAAGGCGCTGATCGCCGGGCTGGGCATGGACACTTCCCTCGAAAATCTGGTCGCGCTCTATGTCGCCGGCCTGTGCGGGATCGGCTATGGCGTGCGCCAGATCGTGGCAGCGATGGCCGGGAAAAATATCGCCATCGACACCATCGTCGTCAGCGGCGGCGCCGCGCAGAGCGAACTGGTCCGTCAACTGCTGGCCGACACCACAGGACTGACCGTGGCCGGATCGACCTCGCCCGAACCGGTACTGCTGGGATCGGCCATGTTGGGCGCGGTGGCGGCGAAGACTTATCCCGACGTGATATCGGCGATGACCGGCATGTCGCGCATCGGCGAGATCTATCGTCCGGCCGGCGGAGTGAAAGCCTGGCACGACAAGCGCTTCACTGCCTTCGAACTGCTACAACGGGCAGGGCGCGCGATCCGCGGCTGAGCCGATCCGAAACTCAACGCGCCGCGTCGGCCTGCTGGTCGGCGTCGATGAGGGTTTGGAGAAAGGCGACGATGTCGTCGATCTCGGGATCGGTCAGCGCCGGTCTGTCGCCGGGCTTTTTGCCGAAGGGCGGGTCCTGGTTGAGGTTGGGCCAGTAAGCTTTGGGCAGATCGTCGTTCTTGCGAACCGTGCCGTCGGTGGCCTTTGGATACCAGCGGCCGGGATCGATATCGCGGCTCGCATAGAAGGCGACAGCGTCGCGCAGCGAGTGGAAATATCCATTGTGGAAGAAGCTCTTGCGCAGCGCGACGTTGCGCAGCGTCGGCGTGCGGAACAGGCCGCAATACGCGGCCCGGCCCTTGAGGTCGGTGCGCAGCGGGCCGCACAGGCCGAGATCGAAATAATTCGGATCGGCATTGGCGGGAAGCGCCGGATTGCGCGGCACGCCGATGCCGAGGAAACCATAATCGGTGAACTGCGGCGGCTCGCCGTCATTGGCCGGCTCGCTGAGGTGGCAGCTGGCGCAATTGCCCTTGGCTTCATCCTCGAACAAAGCGCGCCCGCGCAATTCCTGCGCCGACAGTGTCGCTTTGCCGGCGAGGAAGTCGTCGTAGCGGCTGGAATAGGGATAGAAATCGGCGGCACTCTGCTCGAACGTCCCGAGCGCTTCGGCAGCGGCGTCGAAAGCATCGTCCGGATGGTCGAATACCTGGTCGCCGAAAACCGCTTTGAAATCGTCGGCATAGGCGGCCTTGCGCAGTGCGGCAGCGACATCGCCGGCATTTTTGTTGGCCATCTCGAAGGGCGACAACAGCGGGATCTTCGCCTGGTCCTGCCCGCGATCGACGCGGCCGTCCCAGGTCAGGCCGCCGGTCGCACCATTGTCGACGCTCTCATCGCCTTCGTCGTCGGAATCGTAAAAATGCTCGGTGAAGGCAGGCGTCGCCTGGAGGTAGCGCAGCGACGGCACGGCGCGCAGTCCCGGCTGGTCCATCTTGGGCCCGCCCATCTCGACTGGGGTGGCCGAGGCCGGACCAAAGGCATGCTTCGGATCATGGCAGGAAGAGCAGGATTGCAGCCCCGAGGCCGACAGCGACGGATCGAAGAACAGCTTGCGGCCAAGCGCGGTCAGGGCCGTCGCCCTGGCAAAGGCTTGCGCGCGCGACAGCGGCCCGGGATGCATGCCATCCGGCTCGGCCGTGGCTCCCGGCGCGATCACGGCGAGGCCAACCACCGATGCCGCGACGATCGCGATCACCTGGCCTTTCCATCGTCCAGCAGTCATGTGGCTCAGTCCGATTTTCGTTGCGGAAATAAGGAAGCACTGCAACGGCTTGATGACCGGTCCCCGCGCTCACGCAACCGTGTTCGCAAAGGTCGAGACTGTCACAAAGGTGACAAGGCATCGAAGTACCTGCATGCCTATGGTTCGTCGCCCCCCCGGCCATGCACTGCCCCTCTAGCCACCACCCAGCCATGAGGTATTTCCATGTCGAGGCTCAAGCTCTTCAATTCGCTTTATCTGGCCGGCTCAGCGCTGGCTTCCTTCACGACCATCGCCGGCGCCGCTCCCGCCGGCTACGACAAGATCGATACTGTCGTCGTCATCTATGCCGAAAACCGCAGCTTCGATAATCTTTATGGCGGCTTCCCTGGCGCCAATGGCCTGTCCAACGTGTCGGCCGACCAGGTGCGCCAGCTCGACCGCGACGGCAAGCCGCTGGCCGAATTGCCGCCGGCCTGGGGCGGCCTGACCGGCAAGGGTGTCACCCCGCCGGTGACCGAAGCGCAGACCGCGCATCTGGCCAATGCGTGCTTCGCCATCGACGATCCGAATGGCTTCAATCTGAAGACATCGGTCATCACCCGCGACCTCTGGCATCGCTTCTATCAGGAGCAGATGCAGATCAATGGCGGCCGCAACGACAAGTTCGTCGCCTGGGCCGATTCGGGCAGCGTCGTCATGGGCCATTATGACGGCTCCGTCCTGCCGATGTGGGCGGTGGCGAAGAAATACGTGCTGGCCGACAATTTCTTCCAGGGCGCCTTCGGCGGCTCCTTCCTCAACCATTTCCAGATCGCCTGCGCTTGCGTGCCGGTCTATCCCCATGCCGACACCAGCCCGATCAAGGATCAGATCGCGGTTGTTGACGCCGATGGCAAGACGCTGAAGGTCGCCGACAACTCGCCGCCCTCGGCGCTCGGCGGCGCGCCGAAATTCGTCAATGACGGCGCCATCACGCCTGATTTCTACGCGGTTAATACCATGCAGCCACCCTATCAGCCGAGCGCCAACAAGCCGGCCGCAGGCGGCGACAAGGCGCTGGCCGATCCGGCGGCGCCGACCACGCTGCCGCCACAGCACGAGATCACCATCGGCGATCTCTTGTCGCTGCGGGGCATCGCCTGGGCCTGGTACTCCGGCGCCTGGCAGGCCGCGCTCGACGGCAAGAATGCGACGCCGGTGCCGAACTTCCAGTTCCATCACCAGCCCTACAATTACTTCGCCGCCTATGCGCCCGGCACGGCTGCCCGCGCCGAGCACCTGAAGGACGGCGGCCTCGACGGCGTGGCGTTCATCAAGGACATTGACGACGGCAAGCTGCCTGCGGTGAGCTTCTACAAGCCGCAGGGCAATCTCAACGAGCATGGTGGCTATGCCGATGTCGGCAGCGGCGACCAGCATCTCGCCGCCATCGTTTCGCATCTGGAGAAAAGCCCGCAATGGGGCCACATGCTGGTCGTCGTCACCTATGACGAAAACGGCGGCTTCTGGGATCACGTCGCGCCGCCGAAGGCGGATCGCTGGGGGCCGGGCAACCGCATCCCGGCCTTCATCATCTCGCCCTATGCCAAAGCGGGTACCGTCGATCACACGCAATACGATACGACGTCGATCCTGCGCTTCATCACCGCGCGCTACGATTTGCCGGTGCTGCCCGGTATCGTCGCTCGCGACAAGGCGCTGCGCAACAACGACCAGCCGCCGATGGGCGATCTGAGCGCAGCACTTAATCTCAGCCGCTAGACCGATCCGGACGTACTCGTTCTCTCACACGGTCCAGAAATAACGGACCGTGTGAAAGAACACCGGGGCGGCGAAGACCAGGCTGTCGGCGCGGTCCATCATGCCGCCATGGCCTTCGATCAGATGGCCCCAGTCCTTGACGCCCTGGTCGCGCTTGATGGCCGATGCGACCAGCCCGCCGAGAAAACCCATCAGGCAGGCGATGAAGGCGACGCCTGCTGCCTGTAGCGGCGAAAACGGTGTCAGGAACGACAGCAGTGCGCCGAGCAGGCTCGACGCCGCCAGTCCGCCGACCAGCCCTTCCCAGGTTTTTGATGGCGAGACGGAGGGCGACAGAAGGTGTTTTCCGAACAGCTTGCCGAAAATATATTGCAGCACGTCGCTGCCTTGCACGGTGATGATCAAGAAGGCGATCAGCAACAGGTTGCGGCCTTCGAAGCCGGGCACGTTGAGCGTCAGCAGCGCCGGCACATGGCTGACGAAATAGACCGAGATCATGATCGCCCATTGCTGCGCCGAAACGCGCTCGAGGAAGCGCTCGGTGTCGCCATTGAGCGCTGTGATCGCCGGCATCAAAAGGAAGCAGTAGACCGGGATGAAAATAGTGAAGAGCCCGTACCAGGCGGTCCACACCAGCCAGTACTGGAACGGGATGATGATGCCGAACATGCCCAGCAGCACCCAGTGGTCGCTGCGCCGGCTGTGCGTCAGCGTCACGAATTCGCGCAGCGCCGCAAACGAGATCAGCGCAAACAGGATGGTCATGCCGGTGCGGCCGGAAAAGAAGGCAACCGTGATCGCCACCACCATCACCCACCAGGCGTTGATGCGCTGGTTGAGGTTGGTGAGCCCCGACGACAGTGGCTTGGGCGCCCGCCACGACAGGATGCCGGCGACGAGGCTCGCAGTCGACAGCACGCCGACCAGGCCGATTACCAGGATCATGGTTTCATGCATCGGCGGCAGCGAAAGTGGCATCAGTCGTCTCGATCCGGGCGGGGGTTGAGCGCAAGCAGCGTCTGGCGGGCGCGCTCGAGAAAGGCGCGGCGCTCTTCGCCGGGCGCAATCGTCACCGCCGGGCCGAAGACGACGCGGCACAGAAGCGGCACCGGCAGGAACTGGCCCTTGGGCAGCACGCGCGACATGTTCTCGATCCAGCACGGGATCAGCTCGACCTCGGGCCGCGCCATCGACAGATTGTAGAGGCCGGAGCGGAACGGCAGCAATTCCGCATCGGTGGTGTTGCGGGTGCCCTCGGGAAACAGGATCAGCGAATGGCCGTCGTCGAGCACCGACAGCATGATCGAAATCGGGTTCTGCGTCTCGTCGGTCCATTGCCGGTGGATGAGCACGGAGGACAGCATGTCCTCGGCAATAAAGCGCCGCAGCCGCGACTTGCCCCAATATTCGGCCGCCGCCACGGCATGGGTGCGGGCGCGCACCTTTTCGCTGAGGCAGGCCGACAAAAGGATGAAGTCGCCATGGCTGGCATGGTTGGCGAAATAGATGCGCTGCCGCTCCGACGGCTGGCTGCCATTCCAGATCGGCCGTACGCCGGTCACCACCCAAGCCAGCGCCGACAGGCCGACCGAGGTCACTGTCTGCAGCAAGGTGAAGGTGTTGGCGCGAATATGAAGCTTTGTCATCGACGGGCTCAAAGGAATGCCGCGACGAACGAGGCCAACGCAAACAGGGCGAAGGCGATTCGCTGCTCCACCAGCAGGTGGCGCGTGCCTGTGATGCGCTGGTCGAGCGTGCGGCCGCCGGCAGCGGTTGGTTTCAGCCGCATGCGCGCCAGCAAATCGTCGACTGCGGCACCCCCGCCGGCCTCGCTGGCGTGACTGGCCATCAGCCGAAACAGCAGCGCGTCGAAGGCAAGCAAGGCGGAGAGGGCGAGGGTGGCTACGGCACTCGCCGCGGCAACCAGCCACGCGACCGCTACCGGTGTCGTCTGCGGCGCGGCCACGAGGCCAATAATCGGCGCCGCCATCAAGGCGGCCACCACCAGCAGGATCGGCCATGCCGCCTGCAGCATCAGCCCGGCGGCGAACGCCTCGGCTTTGTCGTGATACGTCTCGCCACTCATGCCGGCTTGTCCACCCCGCTGTGAAGATGCACCGGACGGCCGGATGCCGCGAGCTTTTTTCGCGCCTGCGCCTGTGTGTGCGAGCGGCCGGACACAACCAGCCAGTCGGCGACGACGGCAGCACTGCGCTGGAAGCCGAGCGCGCAGCAGACCAGCACCGTGCCGCGCCTGCGCGCCAGCTCGATCGACGCCACCGCCTGCTCCAGCCTATCCCTGGGCGGCGCGACCAGGTCGAGCATGGCAACGCTGATCCAGCGGCTGGTCGCGCCGCGCGGCCGTTCCAGTTCGCCGGCAAGGTCGATCACCGTGCTGAAGCCGTTGGCTTCAGTGGGGGTCGGAAAGCGGCCGAGGAAGACACCGTCGGCGACCGCCACCTGTGGCTCAAGCTTGCGCGTCCATATCCACACATTGACCCTGGCGCCAAGCCGGTAGGGCCACAGCAAAATGCGGCTGGCCAGCGAGACGGTGCCATCGGCCGCTTTCTGGAAGACGCGCGGGCCGGCCCCGGCATAGGCGAAGGCGACAATGGCCAGCGCCAGCGCCGGCCACAACAGGATCAGCGCGATCGGGGAGACGAACGCGCCGGCAGCGGCGGCGGCCAGCGCAAGGGCTGCACCAAGGCCATAGAACCGCGCCAGCCGCCGCGCCTTGGGGTCGGTGGTCAGCTTGAAACCGGCAAAGGGCAGGTCGCCATGGGCCGGAAACAGCCACAGCGCGAAAAAGCCGAGCAGCGCGCCGGTCGGGATGTCGATGAAATGATGCTGCCATGTCGTCAGCACCGAGGCGCCGATCAGAAAACACCAGACGTGCCAGACGGGTTTGAAAACGCCGCCCAGACGAAGTCGCCCCAGAGCCTGGCGCCAGTGATACCAGATGATCACCAGCAACGCGATGTGCAGCGACGGTGCCTGGTTGAACGGCTTGTCGAAGCCGCCGAGCACCGCGAACAGGAAGCCCGGCAGGCCCGTGGTCGCTGGCCGCACGAAGGTCGCCGCCAGCGGAAACAGGATGAAGCAAGTAACGGCCACGACTTGCGCGGTGAGATAGCGGCCGGCGAGGCGGTTTACGCCGCTCTTCGTGTCGTTGAGCAGCAGCGACAGGCCGTAGAACAGATTGATCGACCAGTAGGGCACGATCGTCCAGGCCATGAATGGGATGGCATGTTCCCAGCCAAAGACGATGTTGCCGACATGGTCGCGCTGCGACGCCAGCCAGTTGGCGAAGCCATAGGTCGAATAGAACAGCGGCGTCAGCAATGCCAGCCAAAGTGCCGCCCTGAGCACGATGCCAAAAAAGGGTTCTCGCGCCGGGGCAGGGGCGGGATCGGAGACGGGCACGGCCATGGTTCTCAGACGCGCCGCGCGACCGAAACGGTGAAGATGCCCCATTGGTCGATGCGCTGGTCGATCTTCTCGAAGCCTGCCGCCGAAACCATTTGGTCCATCTCGCCTTGTGTGCGCCGCCGCATCACCCAGGCCTGGCCGCCGCGATGCGAGGTCAGGCTGCGCGCGATCATCTCGAGCTGCGGATGCCAGGGCTGGTTGGTGTAGATGAGCAGGCTGCCGGGCTGCATGGCGCTGGCCAGTCCACCCAGCGAACGGGCGATCAGCGCGTTGTCGGCAAAGAGTTCGTAGAGGCCGGAGACGATGGCGAGGTCCGGCGCCGGGTCGAGGCCCGAAAGCATGGCGGCATCGAAGGCGTCGGCCTGCCGGAAGGTAACGTTTTGCGGCAGCTGGCGTGCGGCGATCAGCTTGCGGCCGAGCCCGACATTGAGCTCGGAGTAATCCTGCAGCCGCACGCTGTCAGGCTGTTCAGCACTGGCTGCGACAGCGTCGAGCACGTAGCGGCCATGGCCGGCGGCGATATCGACGATGTTTAGCTTCCGGCCAGCGGCCTTCAGCGAGGCARCTGCGCTACCGATCAGCTCTTCCAGATGCAGCTTGCGCTGGCGGATGCCTCGCCAGCCGATGGCGTCGAGGAAGGTGCGGTCGATCATGCGGCCGATCGGGCTGATGCCACGCGCTTCGTTCTCATAGACATAGTCGAGCGTCGAGCCGGAATCGAAGCCGGTGGCGATCCCCGTCTTCATGCCCGTGGACAGCCAGGCGCCCATGCGGATCGAGGCGCGGCTCATCGCCCAGTAGAGGCCCTTTGGCGACAAAAGCGGCAGCGGCGAAGCCAGCTTGTCGGACTCGTCGCGTGTGTAGCCGGCGCGGTCGGCGCCGGTCAGGTCGATCTTCTTTTCCGGTGCGGCGAACTGCCTTTCGAGGAACGGGCGGATCAGGTCGAGCGCCTGTTTGCGGTCGCGCTCCCCCAGCGTGTCGTGGAAGAAGCCGGGCAGCACATGCCGCTCCTTGGCCGGGCTCGCCAGATTGACGAAGAACTCGTGCTGCGGTCCGTGCCGCACCACCCAGTCGCTGCCCGAGATCAAGAGCTGCGTCGGCACGGTGATGGCGCGGGCATCGGCAACGATGCGGGCGGCATGAGCATAGAGCTCGACCAGCAGGTTGGAGGCGATCGGCCGCGTGATCAGCGGATCGGCGTCGAAGGAGGCGATGCGCTCGGCATCATGCGTCAGGAACTTGGCCTTGACGTATGAATTGACGAAGAAGCGGCCCTTCAGCTTCTGCCATAGCGCAATGCCCTCCTTGGCGGAGGGCACGTAGAGCTTCACCGAAAAAGCCGGCGAGGCCACCACCAGCGCGCGGATGTCAGGCGCATAGTCATGCACCCAGGCGGCGGCCAGTACCGCGCCGAAGGATTGCGCGATCAGTGCGATGTCGCGCTGGCCAAAGCCGTCCCTGCCGATTTCGCGCACCAGACAATCGATGTCGCGCACCAGGGCGGCAAAGGACGGCGCATAGCCGCGCTCGCCGGCCGAGCGGCCATTGCCGCGCGCGTCCCAGGCGTAAAAGGCGTGGTCGGGCATGGCCAGTTCGTCGACCAGATGCGCCATCCGCCCGCCATGCTCGTGGCCGCGATGGAACAACAGGATGGCGCCCTTGGCCGTTTTACCGATCGCCGGCCAGTAGCGGTAGAAGATCTCGGTGCCGTCATGGGTCTTGAATGTCCGCTCCTGCGCCACCCGCTCGAGGTTTTTCGGTGCGGCGGCGATATCCTGTTCGTGGATCATGTCTTCCCTCTGGCGGCTGGGTCTCTGACTTGTCATCAGTTGCCGCCCGCTCTAAGGCCGCTGCGTATCCGGTTGATGGCGGTTATCAGCGACAGTGTAGCCATGGCTGGAAACACAAACGGCACGATCGCCTCGACCCACAGGCCGCAGGCGAGGAGAAAAGCGATGACGCCGAGCGCCAGCGCCCGGTCGCTCTTGCCGAACGGCCCGGCATAGTTGCGCCCGCTGCCGGCGGCGACGCCGAGCACGCCGGCATATTCCGCGATGACCGCGGCAATGGCGAAGGCGACCACGCCCCAGACCGGGAAGAGCGTGGCAAAGGCCAGGATCAGCGCCAGGTCGGAGACGACGTCGCAGAGTTCGTTGAGATACATGCCGAGTTTTGAGGCCTGCCCATGCTCCCGTGCCAGCATCCCGTCGATGGCGTTCAGCGCCATGCGGGCAAACAGCACCACCGGCATCAAAAGGAAGATCGCGCGATGCTCGGCAAAGGCAGCGACCACAAGGCCGGTGGCGATAGAGAGCGCGGCGGCGAGCAGCGTGATCTGGTTGGCGGTGACGCCGGCTTTGGCCAGCCCATCGGCCAGCGGCCGCAGCTTGGCCTGGAAGGCCGGTTTCAGAGCATAAAGCGTCGGCATGTGCGATCCCCCAACCGCGGCTCATGACAGTGTCAGCGAGATTGGTCAATCGGCGCGCGCGGTGCAAGGGCGCGCGCTAGTATCTGCACAGCTGCCGCACTCGAAAGTCACGAGCATCGATGCGGTGGCAGCAGCCGAAGCGCTCGGCTATGCAGGATATGTGTGCCGCACGTCGCTCCCGGAAATGAGGACTTTACAAATATTCGTATTTGTGTGAAGTAGAAACCACCGAAGGGTCAACCATGACAACCAACCGTTTTGCCACCCGCCTGAATTCCTTTGCCTCGCGGCCGCAGGCCGAGTGGCCTGATCTCACAGGCAAGCCGTCGCTCATGCAGATGGCCACCCGCGCGGCCAAGGTCGACGGGCTCACCGACCTCGATCTCAACTTTCCCGACCATGTCGCTGAAAAGCCTGCTGAAATCGCGCGAAAACTTGGCGATCTCGGGCTTTCCATCAATGGCTTTGCCATGCGCTACTACTCCAATCCGGCCTTCAAACTCGGCGCCTTCACCAATCCGGACCCGGCGGTCCGTCGCGAAGCCATCGACCTGACCAAGGCCGGCATCGATGCGGTGCGGGCGGCCGGCGCCAGTCTGATGACACTCTGGCTCGGCCAGGATGGCTTCGATTATGCGTTCCAGGCCGACTATGCGACGCTCTGGCAACACGAAATCGACGGGATTCGTGAAGTTGCCGCGCATGATCCCGATTGCCAGATCAGCCTGGAGTACAAGCCCAACGAGCCGCGCTCCTACAGCCTGATGCCGGATGCGGCGACGACCTTGCTGGCGATCCGCGATGTCGGCCTGCCCAATCTCGGCGTCACCCTGGATTTCGCGCATGTGCTCTATGCCGATGAACAGCCGGCCTTTGCCGCCGCGCTGATCGCCCGCCACAGCAAGCTTTTGGGCGTGCATCTCAACGACGGCTACGCCAAGCGCGACGATGGCCTGATGGTCGGCGCCGTGCACACGCTGCAGACCATCGAACTGCTGCGCCAGATCCGCCGCGACGGTTATGCCGGCGCCATCTACTTCGACACTTTCCCAGACATGACCGGTCTCGATCCGGTGCGCGAATGCGAAGTCAACATCGCCACCGTCAACCGCATGCTGCGCGTCGTCGACCGGCTGGAGAAGGACAACCGGCTGTCCGCTGCCATGGACAGCCAGGACGCCGTCACGTCGCAGGCCATCGTCCAGGAAGCCATGCTCGGACCGGACACGCCACGAGATACCTGAAGCGCCCGGCGTCGCCATACGCCGTTTCACTAGGGAGGAATGACCATGAAACTTCTGCTTGCCACTGCCGCCGCTGCCCTGATGGTCCTGTCCATCGGCTCGGCCTTCTCGGCCGATCTCGCGCCGCTGAATTCCGACACCGAGAAGGACCGCATCGACTGGTCGCAACTGGAAGCCAAGTTCGGCGCGTTCCCCAAATTGCCTGACGGCACCAAGGCGGGCGCTGTCTCCAAGACGCTGACCAACGAATACTGGCGCTCGCTGGGTGAGGGCTACAAGTCCTTCGGCGACCGCGTCGGCGTGCCCGTCGTCTACCAGGCGGCGCAGAGCGAGGGCGACCAGCTCGGACAGCTGACCATCGCCGAAGGCCTGGTCACGCAGGGCTACAATGTGCTGCTCGTCTCGCCGCAGACCGACTCCAATCTGCAGCCGATCATCGAACAGGCCAAGGCTGCCAATGTGCCGGTGGTCAATGTCAATGACGCGGTCATCCCGCAGGCCGAGCACTATGTCGGCAACGTCCAGCGCGACAATGGCGTGCGCGTCGCCAAATGGTTCATCAAGAACCGGCCGGTTGGCGGCAAGGTCGCCATCGTCGAAGGCCAGGCCGGCGTCTATGCAGCGGTCCAGCGCACCGACGGCTTCAAGACCACGATCACCGAGGCCGGCAAGTTCGAGGTCGTCGCCAGCGTTCCCGGCAACTGGGACCGCCAGACCTCCTACGACGCGGCCACCAACATCCTGCAGCAGCATCCCGACCTAATCGGCTTCTACGCCAACAATGACGGCATGGCGCTGGGCATCGTCGAGGCGGTCAAGGCCGCCGGCCTGCAGGACAAGGTCGCCGTCTTCGGCACCGACGGCATTTCGGACGCCTATGCCTCGATCCGCGCCGGCGAACTGACCGGCACGGTCGATAGCTTCCCGGTGCTGACCGGCGAAGTGGCGCTGGAATCGGCGCTGCGACTGGTGGCCGGGCAGAAGCTGCCGCGCGTCGTCGCCACCCCGCAGGCGCTGATCACCAAGGACAATGCCGACCGCTATTCCGGCGCCGGCGACGCTGTGCGCAAGGCGCTGCTCGAGGACGCTGCGGCGGGCCAGTAGCACAAGGACAGGGCGGGCGCCGGCCGATATCGGCCGGCATCCTTGCCCGGAGAAAACCCAATGACACCCCGGCTGCAATTCGCGGGCATTTCCAAGCTGTTTCCGGCTGTGCGGGCGCTCGACGATGTGTCCTTCTCGGTCGGCGCCGGTGAAATCCATGGCCTGCTCGGCGAGAACGGCGCCGGCAAGTCGACGCTGCTGCGCATCCTGTCGGGGGTCTACCGGCCGACTGGGGGAAGCGTGCTGATCGACGGCCAACCAGTGACGCTGAACAACCCGGTCGCGGCGCGCGCCGCCGGCGTCGCCATGATCCACCAGGAATTGCAGCAGGTGCCGCGGCTCAGCGTCGCCCAGAACATGTTTCTCGGCCATCCGCTGACGCGTGGCGGTGTCTTCGTCGACCGGCGCGAGCAGGAGCGGCGCGCCGCTGAGGCCCTCGCGGCAATAGACCCATCCATCGATCCGGCGGCCCCGCTCGGCAGCCTGAAAGTGGCGCAGCGGCAGATCGTCGAGATCGCCCGCGCTCTCCTCGACCGCGCGAAAATCGTCGCCATGGACGAGCCGACTTCCAGCCTGACGCCGAGCGAATTCGACCGCCTCGCCGAAGTCATTGCCTGGCTCGCCCACGACGGTGTTGCGGTTGTCTATGTCTCGCACAAGCTGGACGAGGTGTTCGGCATCTGCCAGCGCGCCACAATCATGCGCGACGGCGTCGTCGTTGATTCTGTCGATCTGGCAAAAGTGTCGGAAAAAGCCGTTGTCGCCATGATGGTCGGCCGCGAACTGGCGCAGGAACAGCACCGCTCGCACAAATCCAATGATGTCCGGATGCGCGTGCGCGGCATTGCCTCGGCAACAAAAGTCCGCGACGTCTCCTTCGACCTGCATCGCGGCGAGGTGTTGGGCATTGCCGGCCTGGTCGGCTCCGGTCGCACCGAACTGCTGCGGCTGCTCGCCGGCGCGGATCGCGCCTCGACCGGCACCGTCGAAATCGACGGCAAGGCGATAAGACTTTCTAGTCCACGCGACGCCATTGCCGCCGGCATCGGCCTGGTGCCGGAGGAGCGCAAGCGCGAAGGCATCGTGCCGCTGCGCTCGATTTCCAGCAACATGGCGCTGGCATCGATGGGCGTGTTCGCGCCGCGCGGCGTCATCGATCACACCAGGCTGAAGCAGGTCGCGAGCGAGAAGATGAAGCGCGTCAACCTGCGCCCGTTCCTGCTCGACCGGCCGATCCGCCTGTTCAGCGGCGGCAACCAGCAAAAGGCGATTATCGGCCGCTGGCTGGCGGCGGGCACGCGCATCCTTTTGTTCGACGAGCCTACGCGTGGCATCGATGTCGGCGCCAAGGCCGAGATCTATCACCTGATCGAGGAGCTCGCCGCCGAGGGCCATTGCGTCATCGTCGTCTCCTCCGAGCTGCCCGAGGTGATCCGGCTCGCCGACCGCGTGCTGGTCATGCGCGACGGCACGGTCGCCGCCGAACTTGGCCGCGAAAACCTCAGCGAACAGGCGATCGCGGCGCACGCCATCCCGCAAACGACAATGCAGGCCGGCAAGACCGGGCAGCAGGCAAGGCAACAGATGACGGACATTTCGGAAAACACAGCAGCGCGGCCTATGGCGAATTTCCTGCACCGCTTCTCGATGCGCGACGCCGGCACGCTGATCGGCCTGGTCGTCATCCTTGCCGTCTTCGGCGCGCTGGTGCCCGGCTTCTTCGCCGAGCGCAATCTGATCAACATCTTGCAGCAGTCGAGCATCAATGCCTGCCTGGCGCTGGGCATGACGCTGGTCATCATCTCCGGCGGAATCGACCTCTCCGTTGGGCCGACGGCAGCGCTATCGGCGGTCATCTCGGCCTCGATGCTGGTTGCCGGCGTGCCGTTTCCGCTGGCCATCGCCGCCGGCTTCGCCATCGGCCTTGCCTGCGGCCTGCTCAATGGCGTGCTCGTTGCCTATGTCGGGCTGCAGCCCTTCATCGTCACATTGGGCACGCTCAGCACCTACCGCGCGCTGGCGCTGATCTACACCGGCGGCAATCCGGTGCTGGGACTGCCCGCCGATTTTCGCGCCATCTTCAACGGCTCGCTGTTCGGGCTGCCGCTGTCGGTTATCATTGTCGCCTTCGTCGCGCTGGTTGCCTGGATCATCCTCAAGAAGACGCCGTTCGGCGAATATCTGCTCGCCGTCGGCGGCAATGAGGAGGCCGCCTATATCGCCGGCGTGCCGATCGCCCGCACCAAGATCGCCGCCTACATGATCTCGGGCGTGCTGGCAGCACTTGCCGCGCAGATCCTGATGGGCCGGCTGGGTGCGGCCGAACCCATTCTCGGCAATCTGTGGGAGCTCGACGCCATCGCCGCGGCGGCCATAGGCGGCGCCTCGCTGATGGGCGGCAAGGGCAGCGTCATCGGCACCATTCTGGGCGCCGTCATCCTCGGCACCATGCGCAACGGGCTGACGCTGATGAATGTCCAGTCCTTCTATCAGCTGCTTGCAACAGGCCTTATAATCCTCGCCGCGATGCTTATCGATCGCGTGACGAGGGGACGTGGATGACGTTGAGCAATCTAGATCTGAAAGCGGTGGGGCCGCGCATCCGCATGATGATGCCGCATCTCACGCCGCTCGAGGCCAAGGTGGTGGAAACCGTTTTTGGCCGGCGCGGGTTCGACGAGACCATTCCGCTCAAGCAGATCGCCGAGGAGGCCGGCGTGTCGGAGGCAATGGTGGTCAAGATCGCCAAGAAACTCGGCTTCTCCGGCTATCGCGACTTTCGCACCGCTGTCTATGAATACAGCCGCCTGCCGACCGCCGAAATGCATCAGGAATTGTCGGTCGACGACAGTTCGGCCGAGATCGTGCAAAAAGTGTTCCGCACCTCCATCCAGGCGCTGGAGGAAACGCTCGCCATTCTCGACATGGACGATTTCGACCGCGCCGCCGATCTGCTCTACCGCGCCAGGAACCGCGATTTCTACGGCGTCGGCGGCTCGGCGCAGATCGCGCGCGACGTCTCGCACAAATTCCTGCGCATCGGCATCCGCGCCTCGGTCTATGACGATTCGCACATGATGCTGATGTCGGCCTCGCTGCTCGGCGCCGACGACATCGCCGTCGGTTTCTCGCATTCCGGCAACACCTCAGCCGTCGTCGACGCCATCCATCTCGCCCGCAAGAGCGGCGCCCGCACGCTGGCCATCACCAATTACGACAACTCGCCACTGGCCCAGATTGCCGACATCGTGCTGTGCTCGACCGCGCAGGGCTCGCCGCTGATGGGCGAGAACGCGGCGGCGCGCATCGCCCAGCTCAACATCCTCGACGCGCTGTTCGTGGCGGTGGCACAGCGCGACTATCAGGCGGCGGAGCGAAATCTCGGCCGCACCATGTCTGCGGTCACCTCGAAACGAAAAGACCGGGGCACATGACGGTTCCGCTGGTCACCGTGTTCGGCAGCCTGCATTACGACATCATGGTCGACGCGCCCGACCGCCCGCGCAAGGGCGAGACGGTAACCGGCCATGCCTGGCAGCCGAAATGCGGCGGCAAGGGCGGCAACCAGGCGGTGTCAGCGGCGCGGGCCGGCGTGCGCGCGGCGATGATCGGCGCCGTCGGCGACGACGATTTCGGCTCGGCGCTGCTCGCCAATCTCGATCGCAGCAGCGTCGACCGCCGCTTCGTGCGGGTGGCAGCAGGCGCCGGTTCCGGCATGAGCGTGGCGATCTTCGACAGCGATGGCGACTATGGCGCGGTGATCGTCTCCGGCAGCAATCTCGCTCTGGGCGATGATGACATCGCGGCTGCGGGCGAGGTGGTTGCGCAGACGGCTGTGCTGTTGCTGCAGAACGAGGTGCCGGAAGCCGCCAACGTCGCTGCCGCGCGCGCCGTGAAGGCCTCTGGAGGCCGCGTCGTGCTCAACGCAGCACCGGCGCGAACACTGTCGGCCGAATTGATCGCGCTGACCGACATCGTCGTCGTCAACGCCATCGAGGCGGAATTTTTGGCCGGCGTTCCGGTCGTCGACACGCTCGAAGGCGCCACCGAAGCCGCGCGGCGGCTTGTCGATGCCTACCCCTCGGCGATCGTCACTGCCGGCGGCGAGGGGGTCGCCTATTGCGACCGGGCGGGCACGGCCTTCGCGCTGGCCGCCATCCCGGTGAAAGTCGTCAGCACCCATGGCGCCGGCGACGAATTCGTCGGCGCCTTCGCGGCCGAGCTTGCCCGTGGCCATCAGATGGAAGCAGCAATCGCCGCCGCCAACGCCGCAGCCGCCTTGCTGGTGGCGACGCCGGAAGGGGAGCGCGGCGCGCTTTGAGCGACACCACCCCGGGCTTCGGCCCTAGCCTCGGGACTTGCCGCGCGTCTGACCATGCGTCGTGACGCGGTCGATGTCGGAACGACTGATGCCGATATCCTTGAGCATGAAGTCGGGCATCGCCTCCAGGTAACGGCGGCTTTGCCGTGTGCGCCAACCGCGTCCGACGGCGGTCAGCATGGTTCTGAGCGTGATGGTCATGGTTTCTCCATTGGGAATGCAGCAAGCCGGTTGGGCCGGCCTGCCGCAGAAAGATCGTGCTCAATCAAAGCGATAGAGCCGGATCCTGAATCAGCCTTCGATGGCTCAGCCCCTGGCGTGCGCCGTCTCCGGCCCGATGAACGCAGCGATCTTGGTGATCTTGTTGGCGGGGAAGCCGCCCTCGCGGGCATGCCGCTCGACGGTGTCGGCGCTGTCGGCTTCGTGGACGCAGTAGATCTTGTCGCCGGCGACATAGCTCGTCACCCAGGTGTAGGGCTCGCCCAGTCCGGCCACGACTTCGTTGGACTTCGCCGAAATATCCCTGAGCTCGGCCGGGCTGAGCTTGTCTGCGCCCGGGATCTCGCGCTCGATGATGAATGTTGGCATGTGCCGATCTCCATTGTTACGGTGACGTTTGTTGCGTTGACGCTGCCTTGGAACCGGCCGCCGTTGGACCCCGCGTGCCGGCTTGTGAAAAAACGGCACGGGGCCGTCACACGCTTGGTCACACGGGCGACGGGCAGGGCAGTTGCTGTCGAATGGTGGGAACTCGATGGGCAGAAAAATCAGGCTTCTCGGCGAACCTGCGATCTTCGATGCCGATGGACAAAGCCAGCCGGTGCGCGGCCATCAGGCCTGGGCGCTGCTTGCCCGCGTGGTGCTGGCGCGCGCCCCGCTCGACCGCCGCAGCCTGGCCTCGGAACTGTTTCCAGAAACCGTCGATCCGCTGGGCTCGCTGCGCTGGTGTCTGGCCTCATTGCGCAAGGCGCTCAACGCTTCGGAATGCCTGAACGGCGATCCGGTCGAATGCAATTTCGCCGGGGATATCGAGGTCGATGTGCTGCGGCTCGACCGCGACGATTTCGACGTCGAGCTTGCAGGCCCGCTGCTCGGTGCGCTGGAGCCGCGCTGCAGCCCGGAATTCTCGACCTGGCTGCTGGTCGAGCGCCAGCGCATTGCCGGCATTGTCGAGGCCCGGATCAGGCAGGAAACCATCCGGGCGATGGCGGTCGAGGATTATGAGCGCGCCGTCAGGCTGGCCGGGCTTGGTGTGCGGCGCAGCCCCTATGATGAGGGCCTGCATATTCTTCTGGTCAAAAGCCTGGCGCTGGCCGGGCGCTACCCCGCGGCGCTCGAGCAGGTTGAAGCAACGGAGGCGGTGTTCCTGGCCGAGCTTGGCGAAAAGCCTTCGGCCGCGTTGCGCAGTGCTGCGCGGCGCACCATCGCCTCCAAGCCGGGTGGCATTTCACCGGAAGCCTTCGTCAAGTCGCTCATGCAGTCCGGGCTCGCGGCGCTTGCCGCGGGTGCGGCCGACGCCGGCATCGACTGCTTGCGCCGCGCCGTCCGCGACGCCGGGAAGATCAACAACCCGCATCTCAGCGCCACAGCCACTTTCGAGCTCGGCACCGCGCTGGTGCACTCGGTCAGGGGGTATGACGATGAGGGCTCGATCCTGCTCAGCCAGAGCACCGAACTGGCACGCAAGGCCGGCAGCGCCGGCATCGCTTCGGCGGCCTTTCGGGAACTCGGCTATGTCGAGGCGCTGGCCGGGCGCCGGCCGACGGCGGCCGCCTACCTGGCGCAAGCGGAGTGCCTGGCCGAGGACAGCGACGCGTTGGCCGGTATCCATGGCGTCATCGGCTTCAACCTGGTCGACTGGGGTCGGCTCGAAGGTGGCATGGACCACTATGCCGTCTCGCTGGAGCATGCCCGCTCGGCCGGCAATCGCCGCCGCGAAATCTGGTCGCTGGGCCTGGGCGGCTGGGGCCTGCTTGCCGCCGACCGGCTGGAGGAAGCCGACAGCTGGCTGGGCGATTGCCTGGCACTGGTCGACGAGCAGCGCTGGATTTCATTCCGGCCATGGCCCGTCGCGGTGCTGAGCGAATCCCGCATCCGCCAGCAGGCGCCCGCGCGGGAACTCAGGCCCAGGCTGGAAGAGGCCTTCGCGCTGAGCTGCCAGATGAACGACCCGTGTTGGGAAGGGGCGGTGGCGCGCGCGCTGGCGCTGACTTATGCCGCCGAGGATGCACTGCCGCAAGCGATGGAGTGGCTAGGCGAGGCCGGCCGGCGCTGCGCGCGCGACACCGATGTCTATGCCGCGCTGCAGGTGGAAATCCTGGCCAGCCAGGCTGAGATCAGCCTCAAGCAGGGCCAGCCAGAAGTCGCCGACGCCTTCGGCCGCGAATGGCTGGCGCTGGCCGCCCGCACACACAGGGACACTCATGTGGCGCGCGCGGCGGCGTTTATTGGTGGGCAGGTGTAGGGGTGGGCTTGAACCCACTCTTGCCACCTCCAAACCCGCGCCGTATGTCATCCCTCGATGAGCGAAATCGAGTTCCGTCGCGCGCAAGCGTCAGACCTGCCGGCGATCGTTGCCATGCTTGCCGATGATGCGCTCGGCGCCGGTCGGGAAGACCCGTCCGTGCCGCTCGCGCCTTCTTATCTTCATGCCTTCAGCGCCATCGATGCCGATGCCAACCAGCTGCTGATCGTGGCGGTCGAAGCCGGGCAAGTGGTCGGCACATTGCAGCTCACCTTTCTAGCAGGCATTTCCAGGAAGGGCGCCTGGCGAGGCCAGATCGAAGCGGTTCGCGTCGCGCGACAATTACGGTCGCGTGGCGTCGGCAAGCTGATGATCGAATGGGCGATTGAACAGTGCCGCGCGCGCGGCTGCAGCTTCGTTCAGCTGACCACCGACAAGGGGCGCGTGCAGGCGCACGCTTTCTACGGGCGCCTCGGTTTCACCGCCAGCCATCTCGGTTACAAAATGGCGTTGTCGGTCGATCCTTGACGAGCCGGCTGGCCTCAGTCTGCCTCGTCGGAGGCTTTGCCGCACTCGGCCAGCACCTTGCCTATGGCGGCGGATGAGCCCGCGAGCGGAAAGCTGTTCTCGCCATATTTGTCCGAGGTGACCGTGAGTTCGCCCTTGGCGCGCAACAAGGCGAGCAGCGGGTCGGTGCTTTCCAGCTGCACGGTGAAGTAATTGTACATCGCCTCGAGATCGAGCTTCTTGGTCACGGCCTTGTCGCCGGCCTTGAACACGAACGAGCCACTGATGCCGGGCTCCAGCTGCTGGCCGGCGGCGCCCAGATCATAGCTCAGCACCGGCTTGTCGAAACAGGCCAGCATCAGATGCGCATCGGCTTTCGGCCCGCCGCAGACAGACGCGGTCAGCACACTGCCGCCCTCGTCTTCTTCCATTTTTGCGGTCCAGGTGCAGGACGCCGCAAATGCCGGCTGCGCCGCTTGCAGTGCGGCCACGACGGCCACGATGACTTTTGCTGATCTGCCTCTCATGATCTCCCCTCCCGCGCCATCGCGGCATCCACAGTGCGGAATAACCGAAGCCGGGCACTACGCCGATAATTGGCGAAAACGGCTGCGCGCGCAATCTCCCCCGTCGGGGAGATGCCGGTAGGGCAAAGAGGAGGGTGGGGAGGCGGCGGCGCCCGGTCGCATCGCCGTCGCAAAATCGCCGTTCTTGCCGGAAATCATTCGGGACCAGCTTCGTCGCATGGGGGGGGCCATGACGAGACTATCGATCGTGGTAGGCCTGGTTTTTGCAAGTTCGGCGGTGCGGGCGGGCGACTTGCCCTATTCGCCCTCCGCCAATGTACCCGACTATGTTGCGACTATGACGGCAGCGGAAGGATCGGCCGGGTCCCATACGAGGATCGTCACACACCATGGCGGCTGGGTCCGCATCGACGAAGGCCAGGGCACAAGCTATGGAAATCCGTCAAAGCAAATATCAGTCTCTTTCCAAAGGGATGCGCAGGCGGGCCTTTCGTTTGTTTCGATAAGCCGTGAGACGTCTACGTCCTACTCAAGAATTCGCGGAGTGATCGAAACCGGAAAGACCGAGACGCATGCCAGCGAGCAATGCGATGTGCGGGAGGTTCTGCGGCGCGATCCAGACAAGAGGAAATGGCTGAGTTGCCTGACAGCCGACGGTATCGAGATTGCCACCAAGGTGTTTTTGAACGGCTCGCCGCTACCACCCACGACGCTTGTCAAACTCGAACGCCGGTCAGTGCCCGCCAAGGAGGTCGAGTTGCCTGCCAACTTGCTCGATGTTGCTCAATGGCTGCACTTCGACAACCAGCCGGCTGCAAAGGCCATCACACGGCCTCCGGATTTTTCCATGCACATGCAATGGAATGGTGCGGTCAGGGTACTGCGGCGGCATGCCCCGTGGATCTACGACGAAACATCGTATCCGGAGGGAGGACGAAAGGTAAGCATCCGGAACGACCAAACGGGGCAATACCTATTCTTCAAGGCCGCCAAGGGCGGCGAATTTGAGCAGCTCTTCATATGCAAGAAATGTCGACCCGGAGATTCGGTGTCTGTTCTCCTGGGCCGCAATGTCATCCCGGAGAGCATCGGTCGCACGGGCAGCGTTCTCGGCGAGGCCTGCGACTGGTTCAACATGGCACCGGGCACGTTTGATCTGGACCTTTTCCAGTGTCTGACGCGAGACGGAATCCCGTTGAAAATGGACAGCGGTGGGGCATGGTCGCCGCGTGAGGAATTTGTCGCCGATGAGGTCCAACGCCGGGACCTCAAGACCGAGGAGATCCTTCCGCCCAGCGATGTTCTGATACGATCGAACTGGGACATTCCCGGATAGGCCGAGATTGGCGAAAGGGCTCGAACTTGCGCCCGGGATCAGCGTTGAGGGCGAGGAACTCAGGCCGGAATAATGCCGAGATCCTGTGCGCCCCTTTCTGGCCTGCCGGCCATCTCCCCTACGAGCGGCGAGGTTATGCGCCCAGCCGTCAACCAATCGCCGGCGCCACTCCCAGCATGATGGATTTTGGCGAAATCGCACCCATATCTTGTATAAGGAGCTTTGAGCGTGAAACGCGCGCATGTGGCCCTTCTTGCCGCGGCTTTCGTGGCCGCTGTGGTCGCTTGTCCCTCTTCCGGACAGGCTGGCGGCCGGGAAAGAGTTGCGTTGAACGTCCAGATAGACGGCGCCATCGGTCCGGCGAGCGCCAGGCAGCTCAAGGAAGCGTTGGCGGTCGCCACAGGGCGAAACGCCGAGGTCGTCATCCTGCAGATCGACACGCCCGGCGGACTGGTCACCTCGATGCGCGAGATGATCGCCGACATCCTTGCCTCGCCGGTTCCGGTCATCGGCTATGTCGCGCCGGCCGGCGGCCACGCGGCCAGCGCGGGCACCTACATTCTCTACGCGACCCATGTGGCGGCGATGGCGCCCGGCACCAATCTGGGGGCGGCAACGCCGGTCGAGCTCGGCGGGCCGCTGCCGTCTCTTCCCGGTCCTGGCGGCGACAAGGACACCGGCAAGGACCAGAAGAACGCCACCGGGCCACCGCCGGCGGGCGACCCGATGATGGCCAAGGTGACGAATGACGCCGTTGCGTTGATCCGCTCGCTGGCCGAACTGCGCGGGCGCAATGCCGACTGGGGTGAAAAGGCCGTGCGCGAGGCGGCGAGCCTCTCGGCCAATGCGGCGCTGCAGGAACATGTCATCGACTTCGTCGCCCGCGACACCACAGAACTGCTGCAGCTGGCCGACGGGCGGACGGTCGAGGTGTCAGGCAAGAAGCAG
The DNA here is from genome assembly GCF_056402815.1 of Mesorhizobium sp. P3_B5. NCBI lineage: Bacteria > Pseudomonadati > Pseudomonadota > Alphaproteobacteria > Hyphomicrobiales > Phyllobacteriaceae > Mesorhizobium > Mesorhizobium sp. P3_B5. Next base: position 595,469 of record NZ_JBFUGR010000001.1, read on the forward strand.
GTACTGGCGACGAAAGGGCTGCCGGTCGAAACGCTCGATCCGGGCTGGTTCATCCGGCTTCTCGCCGTCATCACCGATCCGAACATCGCCGTCATCCTGATGCTGGTCGGCGTCTACGGCATCGTCTTCGAGTTCACCAGCCCGGGCGCGGTCGCGCCCGGCGTGATCGGCACGATCTGCCTCGTGCTCGGGCTCTATGCGCTCAATCTCCTGCCGATCAACTATACCGGCCTTGCCTTGATGCTGCTTGGCATCGCCTTCCTCATCGTCGAGGCCTTCAACCCCACCGTGGTGCTTGGGCTGGGAGGTGTGAGCGCCTTTCTGCTGGGGGCAGCTATGCTGCTCAAGATCGAGGGTCCCGGCTTCGAGATGTCGTGGGCCGTCATCGGCGCCGCCGCGGCCTTGACGCTTGGCCTGGCGCTGTTGACCGGCAGCTATCTGTGGGCGGCGCGCAGGAGCCTTCCACGCGTCGGCGCGCAGGCCATGCACGGACTGCCGGCCGAGATCCTCGACTGGTCGCAAGGCGAGGGCCATGTGCTGGCCCAGGGCGAGCGCTGGCGGGCGAAGGCCGACGAACCGCTCGCACCGGGCGACAGCGTCGAGGTGGCCGAGGTCAAGGACCTCGTGCTGACGGTACGGCGCCGGAGGTGAGTCTTTGTTTTGAGCATGTCCCCAACCGCTGCACATTTTGGGCGACATGCTCTGATGATGGAGCAAGGCAATGAGCATCGGTTATGTGGCCTATCTCGTTCTGGCGCTTGTCGTGGTCATGTTCCTGTCCGCGGCCATTCGCATCCTGAGGGAATACCAGCGCGGCGTGGTCTTCACGCTCGGCCGCTTCACCGGGGTCAAGGGTCCCGGCCTCATCATCCTGGTCCCCTTCGTCCAGCAGATGGTGAAGGTCGACCTGCGGGTGGTGGTCCAGGATGTGCCGCCGCAGGACGTGATCTCGCGTGACAATGTCTCGGTCAAGGTGAACGCCGTGCTCTATTTCCGCATCGTCGACGCCGAGCGGGCGATCATTCAGGTCGAGGACTTCATGGCCGCGACCAACCAGCTGGCGCAGACCACACTGCGCTCGGTGCTCGGCAAGCACGAACTCGATGAAATGCTGGCCGAACGGGACAAGCTCAACAGCGATATCCAGGAGATACTCGATCAGCGGACCGATGCCTGGGGCATCAAGGTCTCCAATGTCGAGATAAAGCATGTCGATCTCAACGAGAGCATGATCCGCGCCATCGCCAAGCAGGCCGAGGCCGAACGCCTGCGCCGCGCCAAGGTGATCAACGCCGATGGCGAACAGCAGGCGGCGGCAAAACTCGTCGAGGCCGGCAAGATGCTGTCTCAGGAGCCGCAGGCCATGCAGCTGCGTTATTTCGAGGCTCTGCACGACATCGCCGGCGAGCGCTCGTCGACGGTCGTGTTTCCGGTGCCGATGGATATTATCAGTCATTTCATCAAGCAGCCCGGCGAGCAGAAGTGAGTGGAGATTGGCGAAAGCCGGCGGCGGCGCCTGCCCGTCTCCTTGCCCGTCGCGTGGAACACCGCATTGGCGATCGCCGGCGCCACGCCGACAATGCCAGGCCGGTGCCGTCCTGATCTATCTCGCGCTCGTTGGCGTGTAGCCGAAGCGACGACGAAAGCAGCGATTGAAATACGACACGTCGCTGAAGCCACTCATCATGGCGATCTCGCTGACGCGCATGGCGTCATTGTGCCTCTGCGAGAGCATCTTGTGGGCGTTCTGCAAGCGCAGCTCGAGAACGCGCTCGGAGAAGCTGATGCCCGTCTCCTGAAGCAGGTCCTGGACATAGCGCGCCGACAGGCCGAGTTCCTTCGCGACGCCTTGCGCGGAGATTTCTGGGTCGGTGAAGCCGCCGCGAATTTTAGTCAGAATCGCTTGCGTCCGTACCGCACGTAGACCTCGCGCGTCCGCGTTGTCGTGCGCCGTCACAGGTGCAGCAATGGAGGCGGTGGCGGCGATCAGATCGGCAATATGATCGGCCACGAACTGCATGGTCAGTTGAGACTCGCCTTCTTTCTCATCGGCCAGAACGCCGACATAGGCACGAACAAGGGCGTTGATCATCATGGAGCTAGACACGACCGTCATCAGGCGATCCTCAAACCCTGAATATCGCTGACGCACGCGTTCGCGATCGGTCTGCACGGCGATCAGGCCGCATTGCCCGTCGCTCACTCGGATGATTGAGGGAGCGCTCTGCTCGACAAGAACGGACGCGCCTGGACTCAGATCGACGCTCCTTCCCGACTGGTCGACGCTGAGCGGGGAGTGTCCGGCATTGAGAAGCAACACGACATTGTTGGTGCTCTGGGCCGCAATGTCTTCAGTGGTTCTCGATATCGATTTGACAGTGCCGTGGATCGTGCCCACCGAAACGTCGCAAGTTCGAACAATCCTGAGCTCGCCTTCGAACGATCTGCCGATGGCCGGATCGGCACGCAGACGGGCGTAACCGGATGTCAGCGATGAGATCCATTGCTCTTTCTGGATTTGTTCGCCGCCGATCAGGTCGCTGGAATTGTAGATAATCCTGTGCAAGCATCATCCCTCATAGGCTGCAAGCAGGTTCCCCGGCCTGCATCGTAACAGCATCACGACCTCAACCGGCGAGCCGATGAAAACACAGTCTTTCGTGACAAGGAGCGCCCCCGCTAAACCCGCAGTCTCAAAAAAATCGAACGCGGCGCTTTCCATTCCAGGAATAACCCGCAACATTGATGGCTTGGCGTTCAACCTGTTGAACCCTTAATCGAGCCCAACCACGCTTGGCGTCACCCGAAAGTATGACGCCAGCAAAATCCTCCAGACGGCATCGGCGACTTTGCACCGAGCCGCTGTCAAATATTGCTGGTTTCATTTCTTGCCCGCCATCCATCATGCGAGGGGCAGGCATGCTGGGGTGTAGGAGAAACGGTGGAAAGGCTGAGCAGCGAAGTCCTTGGTTCGATTGTTGGCGATATCTACGATTGCGTATTGAACCCGGACGGCTGGGCCGAGGTGATGATCCGGATCACCGAAACCATGGACGCGGCCTATACCACCATCGCGCTTGCCAGCACCGCCGACAACCACGGCCGCTTCGCCGCCCGCTCGCCCTGGGATGCCGAGCAAATGCGCGCGCTCCAGGAGGATTATGACTTTGACGCAATTCCCGGACTGAAGGTCGCGGTCGTCGGCGATATCGACACGCCCGTTACGACGCTGTCGCAAATGAGCGAGGCCGACCTTCAGCAGACGCGGTTTTTTCAGAATTGGGCCAATCCGCAGGGATTGCGCGAAGGCTGCATCATCAAATTCGTTCATACACCGGACCGTATCGGCCTCATGGGATGCACCATACGGGCCGACAGGGGCATCATATCCGTTGAAGAGCAGCGTTTCATGGCCTTGCTCTCGCCGCATCTGCGCCGCGCGTCCCTGATTGGGGATCTGCTCGATCAGGCCCGCGTGACCGCCAGTCTTTATCGTCAGGCGCTCGACCATCTGGCCGTGCCTGTCGTGCTGACTGGTGCCAACGGAGCAATCCTCCATGCCAATGGGGCTGCCCAACAGATGCTTTCAGCGCAAGGTCCCATTCTGTCCAGGAACGGCCTGCTCCAGGCGCAGAATCCGGCGGTGGTCCTCGCCCTGCAGCAAGCGATCGCCGGTGCCGCGAGCGCGGATGCCTCGCTTGGGTCGCGGGGCATAGGCCTGCCTATTTCGGCCCCGGGCCAACCGCCCGCCGTCGCCTATATCTTGCCGTTGACCGAAGGAACCGCGCGCGCGGCTTTCCGGCCTGCCTGTGCTGCTGTCTTCGTGTCGACCACGACGTCCTCCTCGCCACTGCCGGAAGCCGTTCTCACCACGCTGTTCGACCTGACGCCCGCGGAGGCGCGGGTCCTGCTGCGGATCGGCAGCGGCTTGTCCGCGCCCAGGAGCGCTGTGTCGCTCGGCATCGGCGAGAACACCTTGAAGACCCACCTCAACCGGATCTTCGCCAAGACCGGCACGCGGCGCCAGGCCGATCTCGTCAAACTCATTTCGGACATGGGCGCCCCCCTCGCTGCTCCCGGATCATAGTGGCTGGCCGGCCGAGGCTGCCAGTCTCCTCCTTGCGGAAGGATCGGCAGCTTCCCGACGCGCGGCGCGCGCCGATCGGGTGCGGCTGATTTGCCACACCGGTCGGGAAAGTGCCTCGGCGCGTTTCAGGACAATTCCAGTGCGGTCCAGCCCAAGACGCACGGCGCCCGACAATGCAACACCGGAGCGCCGACAACAGCTGGATCTCCGCGAAGCATTTCCGCGGCGGGGAACGCAACATTTCTGGGGCAGCACATTGACAATGAAAACAATACTTCTCGCGACAGCCATCCTTCTCGCGCCCGCCGGCGTTGCATCCGCGGCCGACCTCAGTGAGGGTTCGCCTGTCGCCGGCTACGACTGGTCCGGCCTCTACGCCGGCGTACACTTCGGCTACGCAGCCGGAAGCTCCGATCTTCTGATCTCCGGCGGCGGTGGTGGGGGTGGCGATCTCCACAGTGCCATCGATCCGGACGGCTTCATTGGCGGCATCCACATCGGCTTCAATCAGGAAATGGCGAGCCGCTTCGTGCTCGGTGCCGAAGCCGACCTGACGTACAATGCCGTGGATGGACTGACGACCTTCGCCAGCGGCAGCGGCGCGCTGGTCAAGGGCGAGGTCAAGTGGTCAGGTTCGGCGCGGCTGCGGGCTGGCTACGCTTTCGATCGGACCTTGCCCTTCATCACTGCTGGCGTGGCTGCGGCCAAGTATGAAGTGCTCGTGATCACTGGCGGCCCTGCCGGTGACGTCCCATTCCATGAAGAGACCCATGTTGGCTGGACGGTTGGAGGCGGCGTCGAGCACGCCTTCACCGACAAGTGGATCGCTCGGGTCGAATATCGCTACTCCGACTTCGGCAGCAAGGCTCTCTCGGCGGCGGATGGCCTTGCCACCGAAACGCACGTCGACCTCCAGACGCACGATATCCGGGTCGGGCTCAGCTACAAATTCTGATCTGCCAGACCGAGCAAAACCCCGCGCCGGCCTTTGCCGTCGCCGGGGGAAGGAAACTTTCCTGGGACAGCAAACAGACGATGAAAACCATTCTTCTTGCTATGGCTTTTATTCTTGCACCTGTCACCCTGGTGTCCGCGGCGTACGCCAATGAGGATCTATCGGTTGCCGCCACCTACAACTGGTCCGGCGCCTACATTGGCGCGCAGGCCGGATACGCGTGGGGAGATGCAAGGGTCGGGCAGACCTTTGCACCGGGCAGCTTCGACAACTACGGATGGGGCTACAGTCCGTCCGGTGGCTTCGGCGGCCTGTACGCCGGCTTCAACCATCAGTTCGACGGCGGGTTGGTTCTCGGCATCGAGGGCGACTACAGCTTCGCCAGCGTGAAGGACACCACGCTTTATCGGGCGCTCGGCGTTGATGACCCTGCCTTTGGCGGCGTTCTCGAGTTGGATTCGGTCGGCTCCGTTCGCCTGCGGGCCGGCTACGCGATGGATCGGTGGCTTCCGTTTGTGACCGGCGGCCTGGCGGTGGCAAGTTACAAGCACACCACCGTTGACATTCCGGGCGGTCCCTACGCTGACGCCAAAGATACGATCGCGGGCTATGCGCTCGGTGCCGGTGCCGAATATGCCGTCACCGACAATTGGGTGGTTCGCGGCGAATACCGCTTTGCCGATTTTGGCCGCCACACCTCTGTGCGTCACTCGACCTTCGACGGGGCTCCTATCGGTTCGGATGCGATCGAACTGACGACGCACGATATCCGCATCGGTGTCGCCTACAAATTCTGATCCGCTGCTCATTTTCCATCTCCGGGCGCCGGTCCGGAACAGAATCGCATTTCGTATTTGAGGGCCTTCATGCTTCGTTGTTCAACCGTCGTCGCGTCACTAATCGCAGCGACATCCGCTTACGCGGCGGACACCGTCCAGCCGCTCGCCGTGGAGGCGGTGGCGACACCGCATATTTCCGGCTATGGCGAACTCTATCTCGGCGGGCTTCGCTTTGTCGGTGACGACTACACGACCCGGGCCGGCGGCGGTGCCGCGCGCGTCAACGTCGCGTTTGCGCAGCGCTGGAACCTGCAAGGCGACGTGACCTACGACCGCATCTGGGGCCATTATGCCCCTCTGGACGAGACGCGCGGCGCGGCTCACGTCTACTACCGTGATCCCGACAGCTTCGTCGCCGGCGTCTTCGCCGCCTACACGTCATTCGGCATCGACAGCGCGGTAACGGCGTACAATTATGCGGTCGGCCCGGAAGCCCAGCTCTATCTCGGCAATCTGACCCTCTACGGCCAGGCCAGCATAGGTCAGCTCACCATCAACGCCTTTCGTGGCAACCAATGGGGTGTGCACGCCACGGCGCGCTATTTCGTTCAGAAGAACCTTCGCCTCGATGGCGAGCTCGCCTTCAACAGAACTCAATACAGCGTCAACGAGGACGTATTCGGCGTTGCTGTCCAGGCGATGTACCGTTTCGACGAAACACCCTGGTCGCTGTTCGGCCGCTATCAATTCGAACGGACGAAAGTCGAAACGTTCAGCCACGACACCAGGGCCAACAAGTTCGTCATCGGCCTGCGCGCCAGCTTCGGCAGTGACTCGCTGTTCGACGAAGATCGCAACGGAGCGACCATGGACACCTACAGGCCCGCCTCGGCGATCAATACGAAGTAGGGCGAAGAGACGGAGGAGCGCGTAATCTCCCCCCTTGAGGGGGAGATGGCCGGCAGGCCAGAGGGGGTCGGCACGGCGGGGCTCGACCTACCGCGGCAGAGAGAGGTGGCGCTCTACGCGCGACGACCCCCTCTGTCGCCTTCGGCTCCCCCTCGAGGGGGGAGTCGGCGGCTTCGCCTCAAATCAGCTTCTCCAGCGTGATCGGCAAATCCCGCACCCGCTTGCCCGTCGCATGGAACACAGCATTGGCGATCGCCGGCGCCACGCCGACGATGGCGAGCTCACCGACGCCCTTGCCGCCAAGCACCGAGGAATGCAGGTCGGGAATGCCGACCGAGATCACCTCGATATCCGGGATATCGGCATTGGTCGGCACCAGATAGTCGGCGAGGTTGTTGTTGATGATGCGGCCATGGCGGCGATCGACGATGCCTTCTTCCAGCAGCGCCTGGCCGATGCCCATGATGATGCCGCCCTTCCACTGGCTTTCGGCGAGTTTGGGGTTATAGAGCCGGCCGGAATCCAGCGCCGACACCACGCGCGACACGCGCACCGTGCCGAAATCCTCGTCGACCCGCACCTCGATGAAATGCGCGCACCAGCTGTGGCGGGAATAGTCGCCTTCTGTGTGCGGCAGGGCAGCCGCAATGGTGGTGTAGTTCTTGTAGCGATCGGCGGCCGTCGAATTCACCGGCATGGTGTCGCCGAGCGCCTCGATATGGTCGCGGCCGACGCTGGCGAGCAACTCGGCGATCGAGACATCAGGGCCGTCGCCGCGCGGCGATGCAATGCGGCCGTTGGCGACAACCAGCGTGTTGGCCTGCAGCGCATGGAAAGGCGAACGCGGATCGGAAATCGCCAGTCCGACCAACTGGTCGAGCGCGGCGGTCGCCGCCTTGTAGACGGCGCCGGTCATGACGCCGGCCAGCCTGGAGCCGCCGGCGACACCGGCGCGGGCGAAGCGCGAGTCGCCGAGTTTCACCACGACGTTCTCTGCCGGCACGCCGACCGTCTCGGCGGCGGTCTGCGCAAGGATCGTGTAGGTGCCCTGGCCCATGTCGATCGAGGAGCTTTCGACCTCGACCGAGCCATCGGCGAGAATGCGCACCATCGCTTCGCCATAGGCGCGCCGCACCGGATAGGTGCCGGCGGCGACGCCCCAGCCGATCAGCTGGTTGCCATCGCGCATCGAGCGCGGTTCTGGCATCCGCTTCGACCAGCCGAAGGCCTCCGCGCCAGTGGCGTAGGCTTCGCGCAATTGCCGTGTCGACCAGGCTTTTTTCGCGTGCGGATCCTGTTCGGCATAATTCTTCAGGCGGATCGCCAGCGGGTCGATGCCGACCTCGTAGGCGAGTTCGTCGATGGCGCACTCGATGCCGAAGGCGCTCGGGTTCTCTCCCGGTGCGCGCATGGCGCCCGGCACCACCGAATTCACCCGCACGACGTTCTGGCGCGAGGAAAAGTTCGGCGTCGCATACATGATCGAGGTGACCACGCCCAATGGCTCGACCCACATGCCGTCCATCGAAGTCTCATTGACGCCGCGATGCACGATCGACTGGATCTGGCCCTCGGCATCGGCGCCGAGCGCCACCGTCTGGCGCGTCGCGGCGCGTCCGCCATAGCCGGTGAAGGTCTGCGGCCGCGTCATGACAAGCTTCACCGGCCGGCCGAGCATCTTGGCCGCCACCGCAGCCACCGCGCTGTGGCCGAGCGCCAGCGCCTTGGAACCGAAGCCGCCGCCAATATAGGGCGAGACCAGCCGCACACTCTCGAACGGCACGCCGAACCATTCGGCATAGGTGCGCGCCATGCCGTCCAGCCATTGGCTCGGCTCCCAGACAGTGAGCTGATCGCCCTCCCAGCGCGCGATCAGCCCATGCGGCTCCATCGGCGCCTGGTATTCGCGCGGCGTGTTGTAGGCGGCGCAGATCCTGACCGGAGCGGCGGCGAACGCCGCCTGCGCATCGCCCCATTCCTTGGTCATGGCGGCGATCGGTATGCCGTCGCCGGCCTTGGCATCGCTGAGGTCGACAATGGCCGGCGTCTCGTCATAGCTGACCTTGACCAGGGCTGCGGCGGCGACCGCCTGCTCGAAGCTTTCCGCCACCACCACGGCGACATGCTGGCCGGAGAAGGTGATGTCGCGCGCCAGCGGACAATAAGGCACATCGGGCGGCGGTGTGCCGAACCAGTCCGAGGCGGTTTTCAGCGGCGCGATGGTGTCGGGCGTCAACACCTTGAGCACGCCGGGCCCTGCCTCGGCAGCCTTGGTGTCGATCGAGCGCACCTTGCCTGATGCAATCGTGCTCTCGACCAGCACGGCATAGACGAGCCCTTCGAGTTGCTGCTCGACGGCATATTTGGCGGCACCGGTGATCTTGGCCGGGCCGTCGACGCGCGACAGCCGCCCGCCGACGGCATCGCCGCCGCCGTCCGAGGCATCGCCATGTCGGATGTTGTGAACGGTCATGCCGTTTCTCCCATTTTGATTATGGCGCGGGCGACGACGCGCGGCGCCAGTTCGATCTTGTAGTGGTTGGCGCCATGGTCGACGGCGCCTTCCATGGCGAGCAGGCTGGCGGCCCGCACTGTGTCAGGCTCCAGCACCTTGCCCTTCAATGCCGCTTCCACGGCCCGCGCTCGCCACGGCTTGGTGGCAACGCCACCCATCGCCACGCGCAGGTCGCGGATCGTCCTTCCGTCAGCCTCGAACTCGACGCCGACAGCCGCACTCGCCGCGGCGAACTCATAGGATTGCCGGTCGCGCACCTTCAGGTAGGTCGAACGCCGTGCGGCGGCGGAGCCGGGAATGCTGATTGCGGTGATCACTTCGCCGGGCCGGATGGCATGCTCCTTGTCGGGTGAGGCGCCCGGGAGGAGAAAAAAGTCGTCGACCGGAAGCTGGCGGTCGCCGAGATGGACCACTGCGTCGAAGGCGACCAGCGCGACGGCGAGATCGCCGGGATACATGGCGATGCAGGCCTCGCTGGTTCCGAGTACGGCATGGCCGCGCGTCACCCCGCCGAGCGCCGAACAGCCACTGCCGGGCGTGCGCTTGTTGCAGGCGGGGAAATTTTCGGCATCGCGGAAGTAGGAGCAGCGCGTGCGTTGCATCAGATTGCCGCCGATGGTCGCCATGTTGCGGATCTGCGGCGAGGCGGCCTGCCACAGCGCTTCCGAGACGGCGGGGAAGCGGCTCTTGATGTCGGCATGGTCGGCGATGCGGCTCATCTTTGCCAGCGCGCCGATGGTGGCGCCGCGCTCATCGACGGTGATCGCGTCAAGCCCGTTGAGATGGGTGATGTCGACCAGCGTCTGCGGCTCGGCGACGCCGCATTTGGCGAGATCGATCAGCGTGGTGCCGCCGGCGAGCAGCATGGCGCCGGGCAGGGCGGCTGCCTCACGTGCCGCGTCGACCGAGCCGGCGCGAAAATACGAAAAGTCCCTCATGATGCGACCTCCAGTGCTGCCTGGCGCACGGCGGCGACGATGTGCGGATAGGCGCCGCAACGGCAGAGATTGCCGGCCATGTATTCGCGGATCTCGTCATCCGAGCCGGCATGGCCTTCACGGATGCAGGCAACCGCCGACATGATCTGGCCGGGCGTGCAGTAGCCGCACTGGAAGGCGTCCTGTTCGAGGAAGGCGGCCTGTACCGCGTGCAGTGTGCCGTCCGCCTCGGCCAGCCCTTCGATGGTGGTGATCGTGCGGCCGTCGACCTGGGCGGCAAGCGTCAGGCAGGCCAGCACGCGCTGGCCGTCGACATGCACCGTGCAGGCGCCGCACTGGCCCTGGTCGCAGCCTTTCTTGGTGCCGGTCAGGTCGAGACGGTCGCGAAGTGCGTCGAGCAGCGTGACGCGCGGCTCGACCTCGAGGTCGTGGTGGTGTCCGTTGATGTCGAGATGGATGGGGATTGTAGTGGTCATGGGCGTCTGGCTCCAGTTGCTTGACGCGGATGGGGAGTGATCTGGTGTCGGGGCGGGCGAGGGACGGCGGAGAGCATAATCTCCCCCCTCGAGGGGGAGATGACCGCGAAGCGGCCAGAGGGGGTCGCCTCGCGTCGAGCGCTAACCTCCATCTGCCGCGGGAGGTCGCGCCCGGTCGGATCGACCCCCTCTGTCGCCTTTGGCGACATCTCCCCCTCGAGGGGGGAGATTATGCTCTCCGCCGTCTGCGCCAATCTCCAGCGGGCAGTGCGGCCGGCTTGCAAGCTCTCAGCACGTGACATACCGGTTCCCCCTGATTATATGATGAAGGCACTCCACAAATCGGAGGCGCCTCCGTTTATTACGTGGGGGCTGACCGGCTATGGTTCAACCCCCGATCTGCATGTGAAGAAAAAACTTGCTCGCGGAGCCGTCCGCCATGCCGGGAGACGCCAGCCCGATCACCCGCCGCGGCTTCACCAGCGGTTCTACAACTGCGAAGGCGGCTGCGCCAATCCAGGCGGAACTCTGTCGAAGCCGAAACAAGGAGTCGATCGAGGCGCTGGTGCCGGGGCATTCCTCAATATTTGGCTCAGCGGCCGCGCCAACAAAAGTAACGAAAAAATTAAGCATTCATGACAGTGTCAACCAGCGCCTGAAGAATTGGCGCTCCGGTAATGGCGGGTGCTGGCTTATCGAGAAGAAAAGGATTGCTACATGTCATCCTTGTTCAACGCAGGAATATTATCCCTCAAGCGCAGTCTGATCATGCTGGCTGTTTTAGCGGCCGGCATTCTGCCAGCGCTGGCGTTGGACCCTGTCAGTTTCCCTGAGCCGCCAGACACGGTGGCGTTCAATGTTCAGAAGAACGGCGAGACCATTCCGGTCACCCTGCGACAGCTGGAAAAGCTCGGTCTCTACAGAGTTACAACCCCCAGTCCCTACGAAGAGGGGCAGCTTACATTTGAGGGCGTTCTGTTCCGCGATGTGCTCAAGCTCGTTGGATTGGAAGGGGCGGATTCTGTTGCTCTGCGCGCGGTGGATGAATATGTGCAGATAATTCCTCACGAAGACTGGACCGACGGTCCGCTCCTGCTCGCCACCCGCCAGGACGGAAAGTTGCTGACCCGGCGCACGCAGGGTCCGACCCGGCTGGTCTACCCGCTCACCGACTACCCAGCCTTCGACACGCCCATACGCAAACCACGATGGGTCTGGCTGATCAAAACGCTCGAGTCCGGCGGTTAGTCGAGTTCCGGCGTGGCTTCCATGGAACGATTTGGACAGAGAGGCTGGCGAGTTCCGCTGACCTACGGGACGGCCATTGCGGCTGCCGTCGGCTGCTCGGCCATACTGATAACCGTGTTGTTTCTCAGCATCAGCAAGATCGAATCGACGCTGCCCCGGTTCGGCTTTTTCGCCATCCGCGAGTTCCACATTGCAATACGCGATGTAACCCACCTGCGGGATGTGGTTTCGCTCGCCCAGGCTGCTCCCGGTTCGGCGCAAAGCGTCGAGCAGCTCTCGGCGGCAAACGACCTCGTCTACGTGCGCTTCGAGCGCGTCGACGGCCGTGATACAGCGAGCGAAATTCCCGCCTACGCAAATCTCGTGCCGCGCGTGCATGCAGCTGTGGCGCGGCTTGATACCATGATTGCAGGCGGGCCGCCTCTCGACGAAAAGAACTTGAAGGAATTGGGGGACGAGCTCGAACGGATCGTCGAACGAATGAACGACGAATATTATAAATACGGAGAGGAGGTCAACGTTGATCTCTTTTCGACGGAAAAAAGCCTGAAGAAATTCAACTATCAGATTGCCTTTGCTCTAACGGTCTTGTCGCTGCTTGCGATCGGCACTGCCGTGTTGCTCATCGGCCGCCGGGAAACGATACGGAAACTGGAATTTCTGGCCTGGCGTGATGCGACGACCGAACTGAAGAATCGTGCCTGGATGTCTGCCAACAGGGATGAGATGCTGGATCGGGCAAGGCTGGCCCGCAAGCAACTCCGGCTTTTCCTGGTGGACCTGGATCACTTCAAGAGCGTCAACGATACGTTCGGGCATCACATCGGTGATTTGCTGCTGAAAGCAGTCGCCGAAATCCTGCAATCGGTTGAACGGCCCGATGAAGTGGTCGCCGTCCGACTGGGTGGGGACGAGTTCGCCATCATGGCGATCGGGGAAGGGCCCTCGGTTGCGGATGGCTTCGGAGATCGCCTTCGGGAGAAATTGAACCGGTTTGCCGAACTGGAAGGCCATCAGGTCCGCATTGGAGCCAGTATCGGCATGGCCTGTTTTCCGCAGCACGGTTCGGATATTTCCACCCTGCTGCGCAACGCAGATCGGGCTCTCTACGCGGCGAAAGCGGACGGGCGCTCCGGTTTCGTGACGTTTTCGCCTGCAATCCGAAGCCGGATCGACATGCAGCTCGGTGAAGAAGCCGGCATCAAGCGGGCGCTCGATAGCGACGAGTTCTTCCTGGTCTGGCAACCGCAATTCGAGCTGGCAACCGGGCGCATGACCGGCGCCGAGGCCCTCGTCCGTTGGCACGACCCCATCTCGGGAGCGGTTCATTTGCCAATGTCGTTCATTCCAACTGCCGAACGAAGTGACCTTATACTGGAAATCGACAAGGTGGTGTTGACCAAGGCTTGCCTGCAGGCCGTTCGGTGGATGCCGATATCTGGCGATGATTTCGTTTGCTCGGTCAATGTTTCGGGCAAAAGCCTTCAGAACGATGGCTACTTCGCGCATCTCCTTGAAACGTTGCGACAGACGGGGCTACCGCCATCGCGCCTGCAGCTCGAAATTACAGAAGGGGTATTTATCCAGAACAGCCAAAACGCCTTGAATAGCCTGAAGGAAATCCGAAATATCGGGGTCGGTCTGGCGCTCGACGATTTCGGATCCGGCTATGCAAGTTTCGGCTACCTCGCCGATTTCGCGCTGGATCAGTTGAAGATCGACCGGTCGTTCATGAGCGATCTGGAGTCGTCGAAGAAAAAACAGAACATTGTTCGAGGCATTCTGGCTCTGGCCAACTCCCTCGGTTTGGCCGTCGTGGCGGAGGGAGTGGAAAACGCAGCGCAGCTTGATTTTCTGATCGCCGAACGATGCCGCAGCGCTCAAGGGTTTTACATGTCACGGCCCATCGAAGAGAGTTTGCTGACAAACCACCTGATCGCACGGCAGGGCAGGACAAGAGAAACGGACAAATTCAAGCTGAGCGTTTCTGCCTAGCCTGTGTCCGGCCCCGGCGCTTTCCGCAATCTGCATGGCGGCTCATTCTTGCCGACTGGCCACGGCAAGGCTTGCAGGCTCGAAGGACATGACATACTCGATTCCGGTGTCGTGGATCTGAAGGTCCGAAATTCGCAACCGATGAAATCGGAGACGCTTCGTCTATTTGGGTTCAAGCCCCGGATCACAATTGGAGAAGAAATTGGCTGCCGAGCCGCCCGCCACGCTTGCCGACAAACCCGAAGCCGCCGGGGCAAAACCCCTGCGCGCCGACGCGCGGCGCAATCGCGACGCGCTGGTCGAGGTCGCGGCAAAGGCCTTTGCCGCTGAAGGTGTCGATGCCTCGCTGGAGGAGATCGCGCGCCAGGCCGGCGTCGGCATCGGCACGCTCTACCGGCACTTTCCGACGCGCGAGCATCTGGTCGAGGTCGTCTACCGGCGCGAAGTGGAGGGGCTGTGCGCGGCCGCCGACGAACTCGCCAGCCACCATCCGGCCGACGTCGCGCTCGAACAATGGATGCAGCGCTTCGTCGACTACATCGCCACCAAGCGCGGCCTGGCCACCAGCCTGCGCCTCTTGCTCACCACCAACTCGACCCTGTTCTCCGACAGCTCGGGCCGGGTGACGCTCGCCTTGCGGCAACTGGTCGAGGCGGCGGTGGCCGAAGGTTCGATCCGCAGCGACGTCGACAGCTCCGATGTGCTGCACGCGCTGTCGGGCATCTATTCGGCGCCCGACACCAAGGACTGGCGCGACCGTTCCCGCCGGCTGGTGTCGCTGCTGATGGACGGGTTGCGGTTTGGGGCAGGGAAGGCCGCGAAGGGTGGTGGGTGAGAAGGCTAGGCGCTGAGGCGCAGCCGGGCCCCTGACCTTGCATTCGGTGCACGACACCATCCCCGGCGCGTCCGCCCGCGCCGGCTGGCTTCACTGTAAAATCGGACTGACCCTAGCGGCTGAGCGAACTACCCTTTCGCTTCCACCAGGATCACCAGCGACTCCGGCACCACGCCATCGTGGGCCATCGCGTCGGCGGCTGCCTTGCTCTGCATCAAGGCCCCAAGCTTGTCCATATCAGGAACGTCCATCATCACAGCCACCCGTTTCGGGTTCTGCGGATCGACGAACGTGCGGATGTTAGTGATCCCGAGCGAGCCGAAGATTTCCTTGCGCTTCGGTGACGAGAGCCAGTGCTTGCTGTCTTTTGTGATGTTGTGATGGCCAATAACGGTTGGCATGGCATCCTCCCAAGGTGGCGCCGCGGGTCGAAATCGCCCGCCCTTTGCTGCGATCCACCTACGCGGCGAGTGAGCGCCGTTTCTTCCAAGCTGTCAATTAGCGGTTGCTGATGGACGACCTGGTCAACCGCTCCAGCCGCCGCCGCCGCTGCCGCTGCCGCTTCCTCCGTTCCCGCCTCCCATGGTGGGAATGACAGGTTGCGTCACTGGGGCTTCCTCGGTCGGCACTATCACTTTCTTGGTGACCACCTTTTTGGCGACCGCGTTCTTGTACTTGACAACCTTTGGCGGAGGCGTCGTGCGAATGACTTTCCGCTGTGGCGTTGGTTCAACCGCGGGCAACAGCGACGTGCAGCCCATGAGTCCAGCCAGGAGGCCGGATAGAATGGTTCCGATGAATGCTTGCTTCAATGCCCTGCCCACGATTGCCTCCTCGTTGCTCAAAACAAGTCCCGACGCGGATTGGCTTCTTCCCAGACCGCCCTGGCTGCCTTGACCAGTTGAGTGTCCAGCGAACCGGACGCGGCGATCTTCGATTTGAGTTCCTGGCGCAGCTCTTTCAACGCCGCCGTTTTCGGCTTCGCGCCGAATTGCGCCAGGACCTTCGGGGCGTCCGGCAGCTCCTTGCGGACATCGAGCGCAACCGCGAATGCAAGGAAACGCACGGCAACGACCTGATCGGCCTGGTCGCCCTTTGCCATTTCAAGAGCCGCGCGATCATAGGCACTGGACGGATCGCCCCGCGCTGTCGCCAGTTCAAACAGTCTCTGCGCTTCAGCGAGATTTGGTTCCACACCCGCGCCGTCCCGGTACATGCGCGCAAGACTACCTGGAGCGTAAGGCTGGCCGAGGTCCATGGCCTTCTGAAAAAGCTCCAGCGCCGTCTTCGGATCCTTGTCGATGCCCTGGCCGCTGAGGTAATTGCGGCCGAGCAGGTTCATCGAATACATGTCCTGCCGCTGCACGCCGGCCTGCAGGAAGGCAACAGCGCGTGCCGCATCGGCGGGCACGCCGTTGCGGCCTTCGGTGAAGATCGCAGCGAGATCGTTCATGGCATAGGTGTGCCCCATCGCCGCCGCCTTGAGCAGCAGGTCCAGCCCCTTGCTGGTATCCGGCTTGACGCCATAGCCATTGAACAGAGCGCGGCCCCACGCGGTCATGCCGTAGGGATCGCCCTTGTCGGATGCCGCCTTGTAGAGGGCATTGGCCTGCTCGCGGTCGACGGCCATTGCGGTGCCCGTCGCGTAGAGGTAGCCGAGTTCGAACACGGCGCGCACATGCCCCTTCTTGGCGGCGTCCTCGATGGCAGTCCTGGCGTCATCGACGTTGCCGGCCGCAAGCAGCGCACGCCCCAGTTCGTAACGGAAGCGGGGGATATCGGGGTAAGCCTTCACCGCGGCCTCGCAGACCTCCACCGCCTTGGTACCGATTTCATTCGGCAGCAGGCCGGCAACGACGCCCTGCAGATCGAGCGGTTCGCCGGCGGCCGTATCACAAGGGTCGACAGTCGGCGACAGTTTCATCGCGGCGGGCCTGGCTGTGCTGCTGTCGGCCCGGATTTCGAAGCCGACCTCGACCGGCGCGCCGGCCCCGATCTGGGGTTCGTAGCGCAAACGGTCGACTTCACCGGCCATCAGGTTCGACTCGGGCGACAGCGTTCGATCCGGCAGCGATAGCGTTCCGGTTGCGGGATATCCCGAAACCTTCAGGCTGACCGCCGGATCGTCCGTCGGGAAATCCAGGTTCAGCGCGACCGGGCCGACGCCAACGGGAACATCGATGTTGCGGTTTTCGATGGCCTCGGCGGCACCGGTGATATGAATGCCGCGCTCCAGCACCTCTTGCTTCTGCTTCGCCTCGAGCGAGGCCATGACCTGTTGGCCCGCAGCACCTTCGCCGCTTTTGACGCGGAATATCAGGAGACCCTGGGTTCCGTTGCCCCACTCGTCATGCGTGGCATAGGCCAGCATATCCACTTCGTCCTGCGCGGCGCCCCCCTTGGGGACGTCCATCTGCAGGCGCGGCATGTCCTTGCCCTGGATCGGCTCACCCGTCGCCACAGCCTTGCCGTCCAGCATCAGCCGTCCCAAAGCGGGCGGCCTTTCGATGCTGATGGTGATGCTGCCGCCGTCGACATCTACGGGTTCGGGCAGGCCGAGATCGACAGGGCCGACCCCCGACAACACGACCTTTTCCAGTACCGGCGGCAGCGAGGGCCGGTTGCTGCGGCGCATCAGCACGACGTCGTCGATCAGCGACGAGTTTTCCCAGGGCACCTGCAGACCCTTCGTGGCTTCCACCACATCCCGGCGCACCGCCGACATGACCGTGTGGATCTCCTGGTTCGGGGCAAGCGCACGACGCGAAAACGCCGACGAGAACGGGCTGACGTCGCCGCTGCCGTCATAGGCGACCGCGCCGGGTTCGGTGGCGAAGGCGATCAGCGTGTTCAGTGAGCTTCTCACCTGCGCCAGCCCGCTGGTGCCCGCGGTGACAAGCTGGTCCCGCAGCCAGTAATTGTTGCGCGGGAAGGGGTTGTTGCGGCAGGCGTCGAGGATGATCACCTGGATTTTCGATTTCGAACGCAACTGCTCCAGCACATCGTTGAGCTTGATGGCCTGGACCTCGATGTCGGCCGCCTTTTTCAACGAGGCATCGACCGGGATCAGGAAATTTTCGCCGCCGATCTGAAAGCCGTGCCCGGAATAGTAGACGACAGCCAGGTCGGCGCCGTCGACTGCGGCCAGATAGTCGCGGAACTGGGCCTCGAATTGCTGCTTGGTGAGGTTCTTGGCGACGAAAACCTCGAAACCGGCCAGTCGAAACGTGTTGGACACGTCGTCGGCATCCTGGGCCGGATTCTTCAGCGCCGGAATCTCTAGGTAGTCGGAATTGCCGATCACCAGGGCAACCCTTCGATCGGCGCAGGCCTCGAAAGTCACGAGGCTCGCGAGGATGAAGATCGCAATGAATCCGCAAAGTCGGAGCATGGCAAATCCCTTAACCGCTGCACCCCCATTGCCGACAACAACGCAGCTTTCGGCTTCGAGGTCTGTTAAAGAGTTCACAATCTGCCGAGACGGAAACAGAGTGAAAAGCCATCGCGACAGCGGGCACGGTTCTCGTCCGATCGGGCTCCAGCTTACCGCAGCGGCAGGGTGTCCGCAACAATAGGCTGCCGCTGCCAATGCTTAGCAGCGGCAGCAGCCATTCTCGAGCATTCCCCTTAGAACGGGAGTTTGATATCGCCCACCGGCAGCGGGCGACCGGCCGCCATGAGCGCGGCAACCGTCTCTCTGTCCTGTTGCCGGCGCTTCACCAAGCTGTTCAGCAGCCTGTCGAGGGATATCGCACCCGCACCGGAAACGGCGAGGACGAACATGCCGCCGGCTATGGCAAAATCCTTTTCGAAATGCAGCAATTCGTTCTGGCTGGCGAAGTTGCTGTGGAACAGGGCGGCCGTTGCCAGACAGAACAGTCCGAGCGCGACCGCGCCCAGGCGCGTCAGCAGGCCCAGCCCGACCGAAAGGCCAGCTCCCAGCTGCAGGGCTATGGTGGCCGCGAGAAGCGGCAGGCTGACGCCAAGTGCGGCCATGGCTTTCGTGGCACCCTCGAAATGCGTCGCCAGCTCCAAACCTTCATGCACGAAGAGCAATGAAAGCAGCAGGCGACCCGTCAGCAGGATCAAGTCGGTGAGGTGTAATTTCGAGGCGATTTGTGTCGGTGTCACGGGTTGGCTCCAGGCAATAGGGAAGGAGCAGGCGCCCTACGGGCGCCTGCCTGGTTTTACTTGGTCGCTTTGGTATCGATGGCCTTTTGCAGGTCCGCGCGTTCCTCGCAGCCTGCCGGGCAGAGCTGCGTCAGCGACGCCAGCTGCTCCCTGGCCTTGGCCATGTCGCCGGTCTCGACATAGAGCTCGCCGAGATATTCGCGCGCCGCCTTGTGGTCCGGCTTCAGCTCGAGCGCCTTGGTGTAGTAGGTCAGCGCAGTCGTGTAGTCGCCGGTCTTGCGCAGCGTGAAGCCCAGCAGATTGTAGACGTCGGCCTGCTGCGTGTCCTGCGCCAGGTCGCGCAGCTCAGCCAGCGCGCCTTGGTAGTCCTTGGCATCGATCTTGGCTTTGACGGCGGTGAGGTCGGGTGCATCGTCGCCTTCGATGTTGTCGACGGCGTAGGCAGGCACGGTGACGGCGACCGGAACCGCGGTCAACACGGCAACGGCGCCGAGCAGCGCAAACAGGGCGTGCCTGTTGAAGAGGGAAGGTTTCATTGTCTTTCTCGCTTTGTGGGTATTGCCGCGCTAAATTTGCACGGGGGTGAAGCCATACGCGTTGCCGTCCTTGACGAAGGTGCCGGTGCCTGGGAACGGGAAATGCGAGCCCGAGATGCGGATGTTGTCGGCAATCACGCGATCGATCAGCTTGCGGCGCGTGGTGATCGCCGTCGGCCCGTCCTGGTCGTAGCTGCCTTGCCACTCCGGATGCGGCGCCAGCAGCGCCGGCACATACATCGTGTCGGCCGAGATCATGATCTGCTCCTTGCCGGAGTTCGCCAGGTAGACCGAGTGGCCGGGCGTGTGACCGGGCGCAGCGATGATCTGGATGCCGGGCGCGACTTCGGCGCCGTCCTCGACCAGCTTCCAGTTCTTCCATTTCGGGAAGTTTTCGGCGATGCGTTTGCCTGCCGGCTTGCGACCCTCGGGCAGCTTTGCCAGCCGTCCGGGGTCGGTCCACCAATTGTATTCCGTGGCGTTGACGATCAGCTCGGCGTTCGGGAACACCGGCGCACTGGTGCCCTTTTCCATCAGGCCCCAGACGTGGTCGGGGTGGAAATGCGAAATCATGATGGTGTCGATCGTCTTGTAGTCGATGCCGGCGGCGGCCATGTTGGCCGGCAGATGGGTGGCATTGGTCTGCCATTGGCCGACACCGGAGCCGGCGTCCATCATGATCAGCCGCCCGTTCATCTTGAGGACGACGACGGTGAGCGGGATGGGCATGAAGTCGGTGGGTAGCCCCGCCTTGGCCAGCGCCGCCTTGGTGTCCTCAACCGAGACATCCCTAATGAAGGCCGGGTCGTGCGGCTTGCGCCAGATGCCGTCATAGATGGCGGTGATCTCGATATCGCCGACCTTGTATTTGTAGAAGCCGACGGTCGGCTCGACCGGCGTTTCGGCCAAGGCGGGACGAGTAAATTCCAGCTTTCCGGCGAGGCCGAAGGCGGCAGCGGCAGCCGCGGACCCAAGCAACGTGCGACGTGTCATGTTGAACATGATGATCTCCTGTGTGAAGCGGTGGGGGTGGGGTGGCGGAGAGCCAGTCGTGGCCCTCCGTCCTGATTGCTGACCCGAGAACCTCAGTTACCCCAGATGCCCTGGCCGTACTGAGCCGGCACGCTGGCATCGGCGTCACCCTGGACCTTCTTGGCCTTTCGGATCGAGCCGGTGTGCGAGGTGTCGATTTTTGAAACCGAATGGCCGGCGATCGGCTGGTCGGAAGTGTTCGAGCCGTAGTGGTCGCTGCCGGCGAAAGCCGTGCCAGTGGCAACGAGGATGGCGGCGGCGGTGAGGACGATCTTTTTCATTTCAACAGTTCCTGATTTTGAGAGGTGAGAGAAAGTTGTTCGGAGGTCGGGGCGCGTTCAGCGGCCCCAGAGTCCGTCGTTGTTGTGCCGGGTGATGATGTCCTGAACCGACCCCTGGCTCGGCCCGGTCGTCACCTTGGTGTCGACGCCGTCCTGGCGCGGGGTGGAGGGGATGGAAGCCGTGGCATTGGTGTCGACGGTAGCGACCGGCTGGTTGGCGTTGTTCGCGCCATGGTCGCTGCCGGCAAAGGCAGCGCTTGAGGCAAGCAGCATGGCAGCCACGCTGAGAGCGAGCTTGGTCATTTCGGTAGGTCCTTGTTTCGTTTCTTGGTTGCGTGCCGGGAAATTGGCCCCGCTAACTACAAGACCCGCGAAGGCATCCCTTTATTCCCGGGTGGCGCGAGATTCTTTTCAGAATCCCGAAATCAGCGGCGGCGTGCGCCCGGAACTGGGCCAGCCGATGCCGCACGAGCACGCACGTCGCGTCCGAAGTCGGCACCATGCTGCTGCCATGGTCCGTCAGCCCACGCAGGATCTGCGCCAGCGGTGACGTCGCATCTGATATCGGCTGCAGAGGTCTGGACGGACGGCGATCAGCCGGTGACGACAGCGGCGCGGAAGCGCGCCACGAAATCGTCGAGCTCCGGCCGCTCCATGTCGGAAATCGCCCAATAGGAGAAGGCGCCGTCGCTCCAATGCACCAGCGAGAAGCCGCCCTCCGAAAGGTCGACACGGTCGGTCACCGCCCCGGCATTTTGCGGCTCGGCGACAAGGGTGATCAGATGTTCGCGGTGGCGATAGACCAGCGCCGGCACAGCCCTACCGCCGATGACCTCGACCCTGCCGCCGATGAGCGCAAATCCGTCCTTCGCCATGTCTGGCGCCGGTGGCGAAAGGCCGAGCCTTGCGTCGAGCCACGGCTTTACCGTGTGTCGGTCCGACGAGACGACATCCACCGGGCTCGTCGCCAGCAGGCTGCGCTGGTGGCCGCTGGCCACCCCGGCGGCAAAGCCATCGATTGCACCAGGCTGCATCGCCCATTGCGTCGCGCCGCTCGCCAGCACCGCGCTGATCATGATCGACGCCGCCATGGCGCGCCAATCGAAGGATCCGAAGTTGCGCGCTGACCACCTCGCTTGAGTGGCCTTCGCCTGCGCCGGCGCTTTGGGGCGCAGCACCTCCACATTGCCGGCTGCGGCCATCGCTGCGATGCGCGCGCTGAGCGCGTCGCTCACCTGCGGCTTCGGAAGCCTGGCCACCGCCCCTTGCAAGGCCATGATGCGGGCATGTTCGGCCGCCAGCTTGGGATCGGCGGCGATGCGCCGCTCGACCGCCATTGCCGCGGCGGCATCGAGCTCTCCATCGACCAGCGCGTGCAGCATCAGGTTCATGCCTGCGGCGTCCTCGGGCAACCCGTCATTGTGCGCGTTCATTGCGCCCTCCCAAGGTCAGAGATCAGCAGGCCGCGCGCCCGCGCCAGCCGCGACATCACCGTGCCCATCGGCACGCCCAGCATGGCTGCGATATCGCGGTAGGCGAGGCCATTGATGTCGCGCAGCACCAGCGTCTCGCGAAAGGGTTGCGGCAGGGCGGCGATCGCCGCCTCCAGGGCCGCCGTGTCTGCCTTGGCGATCATGCTCGCCTCCGGGCTTTCGCTATCAGTCAGATCGGCTGCGTGAGCGGCACTCACCTCGTCGAGATCGCCGAGGTCGCCCACCGAGACGATGCTGCGCGGGCGATTGCGCGCCAGCCATGTGTAGCACGAGTTGCGAACGATGGTGAGCAGCCAGGCGCGTGCATTGCCGCCGGCATAGCTGGCGATGTTGGCATGCGCCTTCATGCAGGCGTCCTGCACGACATCCTCGGCGTCGGTGGCATTGCCGGTCAGCCAGCGGGCCAGCGATAGCGCGTCGGCGAGGTGAGGCATTACCACTTCGCTGAAGCGGTCGGCCTGCGCATTGCTGCTCAGCATCGGTGCACCGTCATGTGCGCCTCGCCTTGAGCTGTGCTCGTGGGGCGAGGATGGTTCTGCCTTGCGAGCGAACCCGGCCGAAATATGCCGGGTCGCCAGCTGCGGTGAAATTGAAAGCAAGTGTCTCATCGATGTCAATCACACAGCGGGTCGCAACGATGCGTCCATCCGGATGCGTACTTGAGCACAAGCAATGCGCGTCAGTGTGGAGGCTTGCAGTGTGGCGTTCCTTCAAGGTCAATCAGCAGCGTATGCATGGAAGACCAGCGCCAGCGACGGTTTATTCCCGGATGCCGCAAATCTTTTTTCACGGCAATGTGATTGGCCAGGGCAACGCCTCGCTTCAAGCTGCTCAGGCAGCGCAGGGACTCTTAGCAAAGTTGGGCACTGCGTTGTCGAGTGACCCGCATGCGAAAGAGTGGTCCGGCGGCCTGGTGCAAATTTGCCGGCCGGGCCTAGCCGGCTTCTGGCGGTCGCCGGCTGATCTCGATATGCGTGATCGCTAATATGAACGCAAGGCGGCGTCGAACTTAGCCCGCCGGCGGTGGTCACTGGCTATGAACTCGGCCCTGTCTCCCCTGCTTCAACGCCAAAGGCGTTCAGTTCGCCGCCCCTCGCTAGCCCGGCTGAACCGACCGGGCGGGAACCGAAGACAGCGGGCGTTGATCTTCTGGCCGGTCGTTGAGGTAGAGCAGGCCGCCCAGGACGACGAACACCATGCCGATCGCCATCACCCCCACCATCAGCACGGCGATCGCTGTACCTGGACCGTGGCCGGTTTTGATAATGGTCGACCGATGGGGCATGGCGCATCCTCCCGACACATGTCCGGCGGTTTCATGCCGGAAATCATGCGGCAAACGGCATGCGCGGCGAGATGTTCCTTCGGCCGGGCTTCAGTTAGGCTACATAGGACTTTTGCGCTGTTTTGTTAGGACCAAGGTCTGAGGTCACAAGCGCGGAAACCGGACCGACATGTTCCTTGGAGGTTCCGCTATCTTAGCCAAACAAGACATAACGGTGAGCCGTGCTGTGCAGCGCGGGCGAGGGACGGCGCTAGAGGCCGAGCGCGGTCCTGAAGCTCGAAAGCTCGGCGTCGGTGATCGGGACCACGTGCTGCGGCTCGGGATAGGCGCCTGTCTGCACGTCGGAGATGAACTCGCGATAGGCGGCGATACGCTCGCGCTGCAGCCGTTCATATTCGGCGGCGAAGTTGCGGTAGGTCTTGGCGTGGCGCGGCTTGTGGCCGGTGGTGTGGCCGAGCACGTCCTCGCTGAACAGATATTGCGCGTCGGCATGTGGTCCGGCGCCCATGCCAAGCATGATCATCGGCGTATTCGCGGTGATCAGTTCGCCGATGCGGTCGGGCACCACCTCCAGCTCGGCGCCAAAGCAGCCGATGGCCTCTAGCCGCTTGACGTGGTCCCACACCGCACGCGCGCTCTCGGCGGTCCTGCCGACGGCCTTGAAGCCGCCGGTCCAGGTGCATTGCGAGGGGATCAGGCCGACATGGGCGACGACCGGCACCGCGTTGTCGCAAAGCGTCTTCTGGATATCGAGCGAGGCGGCGCAGTAGAAGCAGTCGCCGCCGATGCGCATGTAGTGATAGGCGGTTTTCAGATAGTCCTCGGCTGTGATCAGATTGCCGAACGGGCCGTAGGGGAGACCGACCTGCACGAAGCAGCGGCCGGCGGCGTCGCGCATCTCGGGCGTGAAAAAGCGACCCTCGATCGACAGCATGTCGACGCCGGCCGCATTCGCCGCCGCCGCCTCCTCGAGCGAGGTGACGTAGAGCATGGAAATCTTTTGTCCGCGGCTTTTCATGGCGCGGATGTCGGCGACGGTGGGGCGGCTGCTCTTGGTGACCATTCTCGTTCCTCAGACAGTGAAAGTGTCGCGGAAGGCCAGCAAGGCCGCCTCGGGATCGCTAGAGGCAAACGCCTCCGCGAGCGAGAAAGTGTCGGACATGTCAGGCCTCAATGTGCACGCGGCCGTCCTCGACCTTCGTGGCGTAGGTTTTAAGGTTCACACAGACCGGCGCGCGCACCGCTTCGCCGGTCCGGTAATCGAACACGCCGTTGTGCTTCGGGCATTCGATCCTGTGTTCCATGACCAGCCCGTCGCTCAGATGCACCTTCTCATGCGTGCACAGCCCGTCGGTGCAGTAGAATGTATCGTCGGGACTGCGGTAGATGGCGAATGTCCGGCCATCATGATCGAAGCGGATGACGTCCTCTTCCTCGATGTCATCCGTCGCGCACGCATCAATCCACTTTGCCATTGTCGTCCTGCAGCCTTGGTCCTCGGTTGGTCGAAAAGTCGGCCGGCGGACCATGTGTCCGCCGGCCGCCCGGGAGGGAAGATGCCCGTGTGGAAGGCATCTTCACTGGGTTCACGCATGCGCCCCGTCGCGCGGCGCATGCCCGTCGTTGGTCGCCGAGAAGCTCTCGATCTCGGCTTCGAGCTCAGCCATCTGCTCGCCGCCGGCCATGAGGTCGGTGATCGCTTCGCGGCTTTTCTCACCCTTGCGGAAATCGGCGGCCTTGGAGCCTCTGATGAGGACGGCGAAGTGGTCGCCGACGGTCAGCGCATGCACGACGTTGTGGGTGATGAAGATGACCGCGATGCCCTTGCGGCGCGCCTGCAGGACGATGCGCAGCACATGCGCCGCCTCCTTGACACCAAGGGCCGCGGTCGGCTCGTCGAGGATCAGCACGCTGGCGCCGAAATGGACGGCGCGCGCGATGGCCAGCGCCTGGCGCTCGCCGCCCGACAGGCCGCCGACGAGGCGATCGCCGTCGTCGATGCGGGTGATGCCGAGCTGGCGCATCTCGGTGACGGCGGTCTCGTTGGCCCGCTTGCGGTCGTAGATGGTGAGCGGACCCCAGCGCCGCGTCGGCTCGGCGCCGACGAAGAAGGAGCGGCCGATGCTCATCAGCGGGAACGTTCCGCCGAACTGGTGGACCGTCGCGATGCCATGGTCGCTGGCATCGCGCGGGCTGCCGAATTCGACCGCCTTGCCGTCCATCTCCATCGTCCCCGATGTCGGCCTGTGGACGCCGGAGAGGATCTTGATCAGCGTGGATTTGCCGGCGCCATTGTCGCCGAGCAGGCACAGCACCTCGCCTCTGTTGACCTCGAGCGAGATGTCATGAAGCACGTCGATCGGACCGAACGACTTGTTTATTCCGGTCAGCCGGAGCAGGGGCGTGGTCACTAGCGTGCCCTCGATTTGGTGCGTGGCGCGTAGGTCAGCGCCATGGTGCGGAAGGTGTTGTTCATCAGCACGGCAGCGAGCAGCAGGACGCCGATGATCAGGCTTGCCCAGTTGGCGTCGAAGCCGGTGTAGAAAATGCCCTGGTTGACGATCGAGAAGGTCAGCGTGCCGAGCACGATGCCCACCACCGAGCCGTAGCCGCCGGTAAGCAGAACGCCGCCGATGACCACCGCGATGATCGAGTTGAAGATGAACGACTGCCCCGCCGCCACCTGGGCGCTGTTGTAGAGGATCGCCTGCGACATGCCGACGAAGGCCGCACACAGGCCGCTGCTCATGAACAGCGCGATGGTGACACGGTCGGTCGGTATGCCGGCATTGCGGGCGCTGACGGCGTCGCCGCCCATGGCCAGGATCCAGTTGCCGAAGCGCGAGAAATTCAGGATGAAGCCGACGATCAGGACGGCGGCGATCCACCAGAACAGGGTGACCTGGAACTTGCCGCCGAGATAGTCGCCGAACACCAGCTTGGCGATCGGTCCGCTCTTCAGCGCAACACTGGTGCTGCCAGACAGGATGATCGAAAGGCCGAGTGTCAGGCCGGCCAGCGCAAACAGTGTTGCCAGCGTGACGACGAAGGACGGTACCTTGGTGCGGATCACCAGGACCCCGTTGATGAAGCCGACGGCAAGGCCAAGGCCGAGCGCGGCGAGGATGCCGACGATGATCGGTGCCCCGTAGTGACCCGAGATGATGGCAATGGTCATCGAACTGGCCGGGATCATCGATCCGACCGAGAGATCGAGGTGTCCGGCGATCATCAGCAATCCGACGGGGAGGGCGATGATGCCGAGTTCCGAGGCGACGTTGAGCCAGCTGGCGGCACCGCCGGCCGACATGAAGTTGGCGCCGCCGAAGATCGAGAAGAACACCAGCACGGCGATCATGCCGATCAGCGAGCCGACCTCGGGGCGCCGCACGAGGCTGCCGATCGAGGGTATCGACGAGTGCGGTGGCGCAGTCGCTACCACTGCGGGTTGGTCATGGGCTTGGGATGTCATCGAAGTGGTCCCTGGCTTGAACAATGGGGCCCGGCGCAACCCTCGTCTGGGGCGCCGGGCGGCGATGTCCGGCCCGTGGATTGGCCGGACACTCATTTTGTTAGCGGGCGCCGGCTGCGGCACCGGCCAATGTCGCATCGACATTGGCGGCGTCGACGATCCCCGGTCCGGTCAGCACCGGCTTGGTCGGCAGGTCGAGCCCGTAATTGGCGAAGCCGTTGAGCAGCGACACTGCGAGGTAGCCCTGCAGGTAAGGCTGCTGGTCGATCGAGAACAGCTGCGTGCCGTCCTTGATGCGCTGCAGGCCGGTCTCGTCCATGTCGAACGAAGCGAGCTTGACCTTGTCGCCGACACTGGCCTGGCTGATGGCGTTGGCCGCACTGTTGGCGTCGCCGGCGCTGATGGTGATGAGGCCGTCGAGGGTGTTGTCCTTCAGCACGGCGGCCTTGATCGCTTCGGCGACCGCGGTCGGGTTGCCGAAGCTGGAGGAAGGCAGCGGCAGTTGGGTGGATTTGCCGCCGCTCTTGGCGATGGCGTCGGCAATGCCCTTGCAGCGGTCTTCGGTGTTGGTTGAGCCTGGCAGCGTGTTGACGCACAGCACGTTCTTGGCGCCGTGGCTGCCGAAATAGGTGCCGCCGCCGAGACCGGCCGCGTATTCCTCATTGCCGACATAGTTCATGGCGCCGAGCCGCTTGGCTGCATCCATGCCGCCGGAATTGTAGATGATGAGCGGCACGCCTGCGGCAACGACCTCCTTGAAGGCGTCATCCATGGCTTCGGGCACCCAGTCGGGGCCGACGATGGCGCTCGGCTTCTGGCTGAGCGCGGTGCGGATCAGCTTGGCGGCGTCGGGGCCGAGATTGTCGTAGTTCTGCGGACCGAGCCAGGTGACCGAGCCGCCTGTCAGTTCGGCGACCTTGCCGGCGTCGTCGGCGCCCTTCTTGACCTTCGACCAGAACGGATCGTCCGCCTTGCCGCCGATGACGAAGATCTTCGCCCCATCGGCCATAGCTGACGTGGCGCCTGTCGCCAGCACTGCCGCGGTCATCATCGCCGTCAAAAGTTTCGTTGTACGCTTCATGTCGTCTCCTCCCGGTTGCCGTCGTCCGACGGGTTTAGAAAAACTCTGAATTCATCTGCCGGTGCGCACCTCTCCCGTTGCGCATCGCATCGATTGATCAATGGTTCGCCGCGGCCTTGGCGTTCAGGCGTTCCTTCTTTTTCTGGAAGCGGGCGTCCATCGCGGCGTCGCCGTCCCGGGTGCCGTCGTGCCAGGTGCCGAACCAGCGATCGAGCGGGATCAACCCGTCGCCGCCATAGTTCACCTCGAAATATTTGTGGTGCAGGTAGTGCGTGTAGGCGTGGCTGTTGACCGCCGTGTCCTCGCTCACCTCAAGCTTGTCGAAGCCGAGATGGCCATTGACGGCGCCGAAGCCGGCGACATGCAGCTGGAAAAGCGCAACGATCGGATTGGACGGGATGATCAGGTGCCAGAAGGCCACCGCGTGATAGAGAAACCCCTCCACCGGATGCATCGACAGCGACGACCAGGGCGAGGGGTTGATCGAATTGTGGTGGACCGAATGGATCCAGCGATAGAGCGGACCCCAGTGGATCAGGCGGTGGATGAAGAAGAAATGCACCTCGTGGATGGCCGGCGCGATCAGCACCAGCGCTGCGAGATAGACCGGGTGGTCCTGCCAGCCGACCCACGGCACGTAGCCATTGGCAAAGCACCACAGGAAAATCACTTCGACGACGGTCCACAGCGGGATGGTGATGAAGAACGAGCGCAGGAAATTGTCGAGGTTCTGGCTCTGGAACCAGAACACGTCGGAGGGCGCATCACCGGGGAATTTGTGGTTGTACTTGAACCGCGTCGCCTGGGCGCGCTTGATGTAATAGCGCAGCTCGAAAATGCCGTAGAAGACAAGGATTGCCGTGGCGTTGACGGCGTAGAGCCACAGCGCCCAGCCCCAGCTGATGGTCTTCATCGTCTCGACGCCGGGCACGACGTAGAACCAGTAGATCAGCGCCGTGGCCATGTGGAAGGCATTCCACGGCCAGATGTAGCCGGGCAGCCATGCCAGGATTTTTGGCAGTTTCGGCGGCCAGTTCCAAAGCGGCACCGCCTCGATGCGGCCGTTCGGCTTCCAGTCGCCGCGCTTGTCGCGCACGCCGTATTTCAGATCGTCCATGCAAATCCTCCACCCGCAATGCCGCACCTGCCGACGCCCCGGGATGGCCGCACGCGCACGCTGCCCCGCACCGCCTGAAGGCGGTGGGCGAAAACCTGTCTGCGCTGTGCTGCTGCTATCCCTGGGCTGGCGGTGCGTCCGCCTTGCTTGCTTTTTCAGAGATAAACATCTTGATCCAAAATGAATCAAGAATAGAATTTTTGTTCCAATTGGATTGTGTCATTCATATCAATTTTGCACGATAGATGATATCTTAGTATCAATTGCACCAAGCGGATGAGACGAAATGGATCACAACAAACGGCCGACGATCAGGGATGTGGCCGCCGAGGCAAACGTTTCGGTGGCCACCGTCAACCGGGTGCTGAGCGGCGCCGGCGCCGTCCGCCAGGGCACCCGCGAGCGCGTCAGGCTGGCGGCCGAGCAAATCGGTTTCTATGGCATGGGCGCGCTGCGCAGCCGCATCGCGGCGGCACGGCCGCGCTACCGCTTCGGCTTCCTGCTGCACCAGCCCGGCCGCGCCTTCTACCGCAACATCGCAGAGGCGATACGCGCGGTGGCGCCGACCATTCCCGACTGCGAGATAGAGCTGCGCACCGAGTTTCTCGACGATTTGTCGCCGCAGAACGTTGCCGCGCGCCTGCTGGCGCTCGGCGCCGAATGCGACGCCGTCGGCGTCGTCGCCGCGGTCCATCCGCTGGTGACGCAAGCCGTTGATACGCTCAATGCCCGCAACGTGCCGGTGTTTGCGCTGATCTCGCAGATCTCGGCGACGGGGCATGTGCGCTACATCGGCCTCGACAACTGGAAAGTCGGGCGCACCGCGGCCTGGGTGTTCGAGCATGTCTGCAAGGCGCCTGGCAAGCTCGGCATCCTCGTCGGCAATCACCGCTACCGCTGCCAGGAGATGAACGAGAGCGGCTTCCGCTCCTACTTCCGCGAGCACGCGCCTGAATTCACGCTGCTCGAGCCGCTGCTCACCTTCGAATCCAGCGCCATCGCCCAGGAGATGACCGAAAAGCTGCTGAACGAAAATCCGGATCTCTGCGGCCTCTATGTCGCCGGCGGCGGCATCACCGGCGCCATTGCGGCGCTCCGCTCCACCGACCGCGCCGGCAGCCTCGTCGTCGTCGGCTACGAACTGATGGACTCGACCCGCCCGGCGCTGCTCGACGGCACGCTGACCTTCATCATCTCGCACCCGCTCGCCCGCATCGCACACGAAGCGCTGACTGGCATGGTCCGCGCCGTGTCGGCTCCGAACGAGGGGGGGAATGTCACGACGATCTTGCCGTTTGAGGTTTATACGCGGGAGAATATCTAGGGCGGCGTATTGCAAAGCCTGGCGCTTTCCCTTGGGCCTTGTCCAGGCACCGATCTCCGATCGTCCCACCAGTGTTTCGCCCGGATAAAAAGCTCGCCTTGGACGGTCCCGTGGGTGCCCTGTCGCCGGGGTGTCCGTCACGGTGCGCGCTTCACCGACCACCCCGGCCGTAGCGCCAATGCCAAGCATGCACTAACATTCCAGCCTGACCCCGTTGGGGTTGGCCGTGATCTATTCAAATTGGGGACTTACCCATGACCGAACATTGCTGTGGACCCGGCTATGCTTCTCCCGCCGAGGCGATGCGGGCACCTCGCGAGAAGCTGCTCTATACGATTGCCATCTACACCGGCACGGGCATTCAGAAGCCGGACTATTTGTGCACCATCGATGTCGACCCGGAGAGTTCGACCTACAGCCAGGTGATTTCACGTTTGCAAATGCCGGGTATCGGCGATGAGCTTCATCATTCAGGCTGGAATGCCTGTTCGTCCTGCCATGGCGATGCGGGCATGGAGCGGAAATATCTGATTGTGCCGGGTGTGCGCTCGTCCAATCTGCATATTGTCGACTGCGCTACCGATCCGCGCAATCCGACCCTGTTCAAGGTCATAGACGGCGCTGAAATCAAGGCCAGGACCAATCTGTCGGCGCCGCACACAGTGCATTGCCTCGGCTCGGACATCATCGTTTCCATGCTTGGCGATGCTCAAGGCAATGCCCCCGGCGGCTATCTGCAACTCAGCAAGGAGTTCGAGATTGTCGGCCGCTGGGAAAGCTCCATGGGCAGTATCAAGTTTGGTTATGATTTCTGGTACCAGCCGCGACACAACGTAATGGTCAGCTCGGAATGGGCTGCGCCCAATACCTTCATGCCGGGCTTCGACCTGGAAGAGGTTGGCCATCTGAAGTATGGCCGGGAGATCCATTTCTGGGATTTTGAAAAGAAGGAGCCGAAGCAGACATTCTATCTCGGTGAAGATGGCCTGATCCCGCTGGAAGTGCGCTTCCATCATGATCCCGACAGCAGTCACGGCTTTGTTGGCGCGGCCCTTTCGGCGAATATCATCCATTGGTGGAAGGATGCGGCGGGCGACTGGCAATGGGAAAAAATTGTCGATGTCGGCAATGAGCCGCATCCCGAATGGCCGATTCCAATACCGGGCGTGATTTCAGTCATTCTGCTCAGCATGGACGATAAATATCTCTATCTGTGCAACTGGCTGCATGGCGACATCCGTCAGTATGACATCTCGGACCCTCACAACGCCAAGCTTACTGGACAAGTGTGGATGGGTGGACTTCTCGGCCGTGCGCCTGAGGTCAATGGCGTGAAAGTGACTGGCGGGCCGCAGATGATACAGCTCAGCCTCGACGGCAAGCGCCTTTATGTGACGACCTCACTCTTCTCGACCTGGGACAATCAGTTCTATCCGGAAATCCGCACCAATGGCGGCTGCATGCTGATGGTCAATTGCGATACGGAAAACGGCGGCATGGAAATTGATCCGCGATTTGTCGTCGATTTTGGCAAGGAGCCAAATGGACCAAGCCGCTGCCACGAAACCCGTTATCCCGGCGGCGATTGCACGAGTGACATCTGGGTATGACCAGCTTCACCATCACTCTCGCCAATCAAGGCGGTGCGGCCTTTGACGTCGATCACCGCAAGCCCCTCTTGCAAAGCCTGCGGGAGCAGGGCGTGGACCTGCCCTACGGCTGCAAGTATGGCGGCTGCATCACCTGTGCGGCCAAGATGATCAGCGGCAAGGTCGATCAAAAGGCGCAGCGGGCGCTGAACAACCGCCAGATCAACAATGGCTACATAATCCTCTGCGTTGCCCGCCCCATGAGCGACTGCACGCTGGAGGTCGGCGTTGAAAGCCACGACAAGCTCTATCGCAACCCCTTCCTTGACCCCTTGGCCGCACATGAATTGAAAGCCGATATTGCGACCCCGTTGGAAGCAAAGAAATGACCCATATGAATCATGATGAGCCCTATTCGGAGGCTTATCTGCAAGACATTCTGAAGTCGGTCAAAACCATCGCGATGGTGGGGGCGAGCCCCGATAAGACCAAGTTTTCCTATGGTGTTCTCAGGGTGCTGCACGAAACCGGCTATGATATGATCCCGGTCAACCCCAGTTCCGGTCTGGATGAAATTCGAGGGCTTAAGGTGTACCCGTCACTGGCGGCCATCGACCGGCCGGTCGATATGGTCGAGGTGTTTCGCCGCTCCGAAGATCTGCTGGAAGTCGCACGGGGGGCCATTGCAATCAATGCTAGGGTTTTGTGGGGTCAGATTGGGGTGCGCGATGACGCTGCCGCGCGGCTGGCGGAGGAAGCGGGCTTGAAAGTGGTGATGAACCGCTGTCCCAAGATCGAGTTGTTCCGCCCCTTCTGGAAGCCGAAGTTGCACTTGGGAATATGATTGCAGGGCCACGGAATTCGGAGTTGTTTCGTTCTCAAGGCGGACGTCCGGCGCAACATGCGCTCATGACCCGGATGAAACCTTACGGCCCCCTGCCAGACGGCCGGTAAGAACATGGCCGGTCTTCCTGAAAACGTTCATTCTTTCAAGGGCTGCCACCATTCATTGAGCCATCGATGGCGCTGTCACGACCAGGGATTTTGAGGTAGACTTTGCCGTTTTGAAATCGTGCCGATCCTCAGGCCTGCCTTGGGAGATGCTAATGCGCGGGTTCTTGCTTTTCATCCTGTTGGTGCTTGTACACATTCCATTTGTTT
The DNA here is from genome assembly GCF_056402815.1 of Mesorhizobium sp. P3_B5. Classification (NCBI taxonomy): domain Bacteria; kingdom Pseudomonadati; phylum Pseudomonadota; class Alphaproteobacteria; order Hyphomicrobiales; family Phyllobacteriaceae; genus Mesorhizobium; species Mesorhizobium sp. P3_B5. The sequence continues at coordinate 628,708 of NZ_JBFUGR010000001.1, forward strand.
CGCATGCCGCCGACATTCACGATGCCGCCATGGCGGGCGATGTCGCGGCGATCACGGCGGCGCTCGATGCGGGCGCCGGCATAGATGAGAATGATGGAACCGCAACGCCGCTCTACTTTGCGGTCTGGATGGGCCACATCGAAGCGGCAAAACTGCTCATAGAACGTGGTGCGGACGTCAACGCCCAGACGACTGGGGGCCCCCCGGTGATGGCGGCTGTCGGGCCAGGCAAGATCGATCTGTTAAAACTGTTGCTGGAGCGGGACGCAGATCCAAATTCCAACCGTGGTGGCGAATTCGCCCTTCATGTCGCCGTAAGTCTCGATTGTCTCGACTGCGTGAAGGCACTGGTCGAGGCCGGCGCAGATGTGAATGCGAAGACAATGGACGGCAAGACACCGCTCCATCTGGCAAAAAGCAGGGGGCAACGCGAAGTTGCCGACTATCTCTTGTCGCACGGCGTCGTCTTGCCAACACCAGCCCCAATCTCAATGAAGTTGGCTTCTGCCGATGTCGAGAAGGGCCGAACCTACTTCACCGGCCGGTGTACCAATTGCCACAACGCCGAGCCACAGGGAGGGAATAAAATAGGACCGAACTTGTGGAGCGTCGTCGGCCGCGACAAGGCATCAGTGGTAAATATGAGTTACTCCGACACGTTGCTGGGCTGGGAGGGTGTATGGACGTACGAGGACCTGAACAGATATCTCTTCGGGCCCATGCTCACCACGCCGGGCGTCAAGATGGAGACTCCTGGTGTTTCGGACGAGACCGAACGGGTCAACCTGATCGCCTACTTGCGCACACTCAGCGACAAGCCGATCCCGCTGCCCTGAATCGATGATATCTTGTGCAACTGCTGCTACGGGCCTGCGTCGGCTAGGCGATTGAATTTTGCCTGAGGTACGATGCCAGATGGTCGCTGAGATCACGCGCGTCGTCGCCGGCGCCGTCGATCAGCGAAGACTTGCGGCGGCGCAGAAACTGCATCCCCATCAGGTACAGGCCCGGATAGTCGGCAACCCCGCCGTCGTGACGGACGTAGCCCTTGCGGTCGAGGACCGGCAGTTCCAGCCAGGAGTAGTCCGGCCGGTAGCCGGTGGCCCAGATGATCGTCCTGATCGCGCCTCCGGCGAGGTCTAGGCCGAGCGGCGGGCTGTCCTCGACACGGGTCGGCGGCAGGCGATCCGGCGGCCCGACGGTCGCGTCCAGGCCGTTGGCGCGCGCCCATTCGTCGATGAGGTCGAGCAGTCGGGCCATCTTGAGATCGGAAAGCGCGCACATGTTGCGCAACGACCCCGCAAACTGGGCCTTGCCATCTTCGGTGATGCCGGCGAGACGGCCGACGAGCCTGACGCCGAGGTCGACCAGCGCATTGAGATCGAGGGTGGTGCGGTCGGGCGTGCCGGCAAGCTGCAGCGAAGGAACCCGTCGCGCCCGCCTGATGTCGTCTACCTCGTCGTAGCGCTCGTCGAGCACGCCGGCGGCGTCCATCCACCATTCCAGGTCCTTGCCGCGATAGACGCGGGGCGCCCTTATGTGCTCGCCCACCGACAGGGTCACTTGACGCCCCGAACGCTGCAGCTCCTGTGCGATCTGGGTGCCACTGGCCGACGCGCCCGCCACCAGCACACCACCGTCGGCGACCTGACCCGGATTGCGATAGGACTGCGCCGTCAGCATGGCGACCGACGGCGGCACACGGGCGGCGAAATCGGGCAGGCGCGCGACGTTGCATGCGCCCGACGCCAGCACCACGGTCCGGCATCGCCACTCGCCGCGGTCCGTGCGCACGAGATATCCCGCCCCGTCGCTGCGAACCGAGGTAACGGTCGTGTGTGTTCTGACCGGAGCCGAGATCGCCTTGGCATAGTTCCCGAGGAAGTCGATCACCTCAGGCATCGTCCGGTAGCCGTCGGGGTCGTCGCCGTCATAGCGGAAGCCCGGCAGCCGGCTCTGCCAGTTCGGGGTGAGCAACCGCAGCGAATCCCATCGCTCGGTGCGCCAGGTATGGGCGATCTCGCCGCGCTCCAGCAGCACATGGTCAATAGAGCGCTCCGCGAGGCAGCGGCTCATCGCGAGCCCCGCGTGCCCTGCACCGACGATCACTGTGGTGACGGAACTAATCGCGCCCTCTCAGGAGAGTCTACGGCTCGAAGCGCCTTTCAGTTCACCACGACCGTGACGTTCGTCGGATTGGTAACAATGTCATAGACCGCCGATCGCTTTTGCGACTGAGCGACGAGAGCCTCGATGTCTTCTTGCTTGGCGTCGGCGTCGATGTTGTACCTCACCGTGATGCCGCTGAAGCCGTTGCGCACGTCGCTGTCGATGCCGAGTATGCCGGCGAGATCCATGTCGCCTTCGATGGTCGCCTTCACCGACTTCAACTGGATGTTCCGGTTCTGGGCAACCGCGGCGATGCCGGCGGTCAGGCAACTGGCCAGCCCGACCAGCACGTATTCGACCGGCGTGGCGCCCTGATCCAGGGAAGCGAAGACCTCCGGATGGTCGGCATCGAATGCGAAGGTGGTCTTGCGATGCTGGTCCTGGCCGAGACCGTAAAAACTCTCGACCGTCGAGTGGCTGTGGGTGCCGTCCTTCCATTCGCAGGCCGCGCGCCACTTGAACTGCGCCGCCTCCGGGGCATTGGTAAGCGCTTCTTTTGCGGCGAGCAGCGCCTCTACGTTAACGCCATTGTTTGCCTGTACTTCGGAAGCCATAATTATTATCCTCCCTACCTTGCACTGGCTCAAAAACCCGACCGATTCCACTGACCTCCTGATCAGATTTCACCAAGACCTGGCATGGTATGGGCAGCGACGCGTTTCTACAAGGTGTTTCCGCGCAGGCATGGTCGCCCTCGTGCACCGAGTTGCGCCTTGCAAGGTGCCCTGCGTGTCTGTCGGCGTTGGTTCTTGAAGGGCGCCAGCAAGTTGGCCCACTGCATTTCGCGCGGCGATCTTCACGGCGTTGCCGACCGCTGGTTCGCCGCCGTGGACGCCATCCAGAAGGCTGCAAGGTCAATTTCGGGGTGCAAAGCCGATTTTCGACACGATTGAATACGCGTCAGCGTACCATCACCTCTGAGCGCTTAGCCTTTGCCGACTCTCCACCACATCCAGCCTTTCCTGCAGATGCCCGTTGAGCACGATCATCTCTTTCAGCGCCTTCACCGCGTCGCCCTTGTGCTGCGCGATGAAGCTGTCGGCGATGTCCTGCAGGGCGGCTTCCTGGCGGCTGTCCAGCGTCACGATGTGATCCATGGCGATGTCTCCGATTGGCTTATTAGGGGATAGTGAACAAATAGGGAACAAAAATGTCAAGGGCGAATTGACTCGGCGAGGAATGCGTTCCTATTTGCTGAGAGGTGGGGCGGTTGCTCGCAATCCGAGGAGAGCCGCGATGGGCAGACGAAACAGCCGCTATGACCGCTTGTTTGCAGGCAATGCGGAGGCAATCATCAACGATGCGCTGCGCCTGCGCCAGACGGTGCTTGCGGCACAATTGCACCTGAAGGCCAATGGCGCGCTGTTCTGGCAGCTGAGCGGGCTGACCGACAAACTGCATGAGGTGATGGCGACGGTGGCGGAGAAGGAGCCCGATTTCCGCGCGGCCGGGCTCGGTCTGCTGCCGCTGCCGCAGGATTATCATAAACGGAAATGAGCCATGGCCGGGCCAATGGACAGCGTCGGGCGAGCGGCCAAGGCCAACATGCTGCTCATTGTCGAGTGCGGTCACTGCTACCATGTCGGCCGCTTCCGCGCCAACGAGGTGGCCAAGGTGGCGGGCTGGAACAAGCCGCTGGAAGCCATCCGCTTCAGGTGCAAGCGCTGCAGCCGAACGGACACGACGGTGCGGACGCAGTTCATCGACCAGGACCATCCGCCGAAGGGCTACGTCTGGGTGCTGCAGAAGTTCAAGCTTTAGAACAGCGAGCCCTGCACCGGCGCCGGCGGTGTTTGCGGTGGTGCCTGCGGCGGGAACTTGATCTGCGTCGCCGGCTTCTCGACAATCACCAACGCGTCATCAGGGGCGGTGCGCTGCAAATGCCTTGCTTCAGACCACGGCGCGGTCAGCCATGTCTCGGTTTCCTCCGGCGTGGTCAGGATCACCGGCATCGCCTTTTCGTGGATCGGCGCGATCAGCGCATTGGGCTTGGTGGTGAGGAAGCCATAGAGCTCGAAGTCGCCCGGGCCGTCCTTCACCTTGCGCACGCCTTGCCAGCGCGTCCACAGGCCGGCGAAGAAGAATAGCGGCCGCTCTTCGCCGCGTGCGAACCAGACATTGCGCTGGATGCCTGTCTCAGGGTCCTTGTCGCCGGGCGTCGGGCTCGGCTCGGCAAAGCTGGTGAGCGGCACCACGCAGCGGTTCTCCACGCCGAGATATTGCTGCCAGTGGCCATATTGCGGGTTGCGGATGTTGGTGGTGCCGTAGTCTGCCTTGCCCTTCACCCGCTCGATCGGCGTCGGCATGCCCCACAGCAGATTGGCCAGCTCGCGCTGCCCGTCCGCCGCGTTGCGTACCACCGGGCCGGCTTGGTTGGGATAGATGTCGATGGAGGGTTCGAGATTGCCGAGGATATCGCGCAAGGTATGTGTCCATTGGCGGATTGCCTCCTGGCTGGTGGTGATGTTGTAGAGGTTGCACATGCCACGGCCTTCCCGGATGTCGCCGCATCTTGTTGGAAAGGGCAGGGGATTTCCAGCCTTGCCCGACCGATTGGTGACAGACCGCCTCAGCCGACGCCCCAATTCCCCAGCCCAGATTAGTTTGCATGCAAATGTTTCAAGCATGCCCGGTTTTGTGAAGTCTTTCACCGTTCTCGCGCAATCGACCGGATACAGACACATCGCAAAACCGGCGCAATGCGACGGGGCGGCGCTGCTGGTTCTGTCGCTGCGATATGGAGGATATCGATGTTCAGGAGACTTGGCCGCCTTGGAGCGGCTCTCAAACGCGCCAGCAAGCGCAAGAAAACCATGCGGGCATTGAACGACTTGCCGCCGGAAATCCGGAAGGACATCGGCTGGCCGAGGACGGTCGAATCCGACGAAATCCGCCTGCCGTTCTAAGGCGAGGCGGTGGCTCTGTCGGGCCGAAGGTCAGCGCAGCCACGCCGACTTTCGGTTTTGGATCGAGGCCCGTCAGCCAATCCCGTACACCAGGCTCACACGCCCATCCGACAGTTTCTCGACCTTGCGCAGCTCGAGCCCGCGACGATTGTGCGCCGCGCCGAACAGCGCCTTGCCGTCGCCGGCAAGCAGCGGATAGAGGATCAGCCGCATTTCATCGACCAGCCCGGCATCGATCAGGCTCGCCGTAATCCTGGCGCCGCCCATCAGGTAGATGTCCTTGCCGGGTTGCTCTTTCAGCGCCGCGATGTCGTCGAGATTGCGTACGAAGCGGGTCGTCGGCCAGGCTGCCGAAGTCATGCTGTTTGACAGCACATAGTGCGGGGTTTTTGCGGCGAAGCGGGCCCATATCAGCTCGGCCGGGTTGACCAGTTTGCCGGTCATCGGCAGCGGCTGGTCCGGCTCGTTCTGCTGGATCGCGCTCCAATAGCGCTCGTAGCCGGAATACATGACGCCGCCGAGCAGGCAGGCGTCGATTTGCGGCATCAGGCCGTATTCCTCCGACCAAGCATCGACCCAGTCGGCGTAACCCTCGGGTCCTTCCATCTTGCCGTCGACGGAAATCTTCATTCCGGTGATCAATTTACGCATGACGTCCTCCATCGGGCTTGCCCGAGGCAAGCACGTTTCATCGTTTCAGGATGTGGGGAAGGGGATGGCTCGCTCGGTTGAACCGGGCGGCGGATTATCTAGGCGACGAGCGCCCGCTCGCTGTCGGTCATCGGTTCGCCGAGATTGGGGTGGCCTTTGCCCGATGCAATCAGGCTCTTCAGGCTGCCGTTGATGTAGGTGCGCCAACCGTCCGAGCAGGCGTCGTAGCACTCATAGTCGGGAACCAGGCCCTGATGCGTGAAACGGATTTCGGTCTTGCCGTCTTTCTCGGCGATGTCGAAGAGGATGTCCGTGCCCGTCCACTCCGTCTTGTCCTCGGTAAAGCTGAAGTAATTCTCCAGCACGCGCCAGGCCACCTTCTTGCCGGGGATGAGCTCCGTTACCTTGATCTTGCAGCGGTGCAGATCCCGGTAGCGATAGTCGAACACCTCGCCGGCCTTGTCGGTCGGGCCGATGATTTCTTCCGACCACCAGCCGCGAACATTGGTGATGGCCGCGAAGGCTGCATCCGGGGTCTGGTCGACGGTGAAGGCGGTGGTGAAGCTGGTCATGACTGTCTCCTGTTGCGTTGTGCCCGTGGGCAGGTAGGGTTCCAAATCCATGCGTTGCGTCAGACCGGCAGGCGCCGGTCGTAGTCCGTCATCAGGCGGCTCCAGCCGTCCCAGAACGGTTCCGGCGTGCTCGCTGTCACGCGGGCCGCCAGAATGTCGAGATGCATGTGCCAGCCGGCAACGTGCATCAGCAGGCTCGAGCGGTCGGCCAGGCGGCGGTGGATGATGGTGAGCAGCACCTCGTCGCCCTTCTCCACCAGCTCGAACGAGACGTTGCCGCTGCCGCTCCAGGCGATGGTCAGCTTGCGCGGCGGATCGCACTCGACGATCCGGCTCTGCATCCGGTGTTCCTCGCCAAAGCCGGCCGGGCGCTCGCCGGGCGGGTCGGTCAGCTCGTCATTGCGCCAGGTAAGCTCGAAAGGAGTGCCGGCCTTCATCTCCATCTCACCGGCCGCCAGCCACTGACGGCGCAAATCGCTCCGCGTCAGATATTCCCAGACGCGCTCGATGGTTCCGGGCAAAAGCCGCTCGATCTTCAAGGTGGCGGGCTCGATCAGTTCGCCATAGCCATCGAAGCTTTTCATCTGGTTCATTTGTCGTCTCCCTTTGGTGTTGGCGTTGTTGGCGGTGAGGGGGATTTGCGCGCGATCTCGTCGCGCAAAAGCTGTTCGAGGACATCGAGACGGCTGCTCCAGAAGCGCTCGTAAAAGCTCAGCCATTCGTGGGCGCTGGCCAGCGGCCCGGCTTCGAGCCGGCAGACATGGGTGCGGCCGCGCACCTCGCGCCGGATCAGCCCGGCATTCTCCAGCGCCTTGATGTGCTTGGAGGCCGCCGCCAGCGACATCGCAAAGGGCTCGGCCAGCTGGCTCACCGTGCGCTCGCCGCCGGCGAGGTCGCGAAGCATGTGCCGGCGCGTGGCGTCGCCGAGGGCGTGAAAGACCTGATCCATCTGTGGCGTCTCTAATTCAACCATGTAGTTGAATATAGATATGCGCTTTCAGATAGTCAACCGTTTGGTTGAATGATTTTGAGCGACCGAGGCGGTTCAGCCGTATCAAAGCGGCGGCATCGTTCCGCTCATGGGATTGACAGGGGCTGGCCAGCGATCGGATTGTCGGCGCTTCCACTCGCCAGCAGGCGTTTGATCCTCCATGACTGACAGGTGCGGACCATGACGTTGTCGGGCTTTGTTGCTTACTCGGGCGCGCTGGCAATCGCCGCGATCATTCCCGGTCCGCAGATCGTTGCCATTGTCGCGCAGGCCTTGAAAAGCGGATATCGGCAAGCCGCCTGGGTGACCGCCGGCATGGTCCTGGGCGACGTGCTTTATCTCGCCACGGTGCTCGCCGGCCTGGCGTTCATAGCGGAGACCTTCAGCTTTCTGCTGATCGCGATCAAATGGGCGGGCGTGGCCTATCTCTGCTGGCTGGCGGTGCAGTTCTGGCGGTCCGGCGAAACGTTCGACGGCGCCGACGCGGGCTCGGTCAAGAGTGGCAAGAACGCGTTTGTTTCGGGTGTCCTGATCACGCTGGGCAATCCCAAATCCGTCCTGTTTTATATTTCCATCCTGCCGACAGTCGTCGACATCCACGCGTTGTCGTCGATGGATGTCCCCATTCTCCTGGCAATCACCGCAATCATCCTGGCAGCCGTTCAGTTCCCGTTTGCCATCGCCGGGGCGAGAACCCGCCGGACCCTGCAATCGCCGCGCGCCACCCGGCTGTTCAATCGCGGCGCTGCCGTGTGCATGGGTGGCGCCGCCGCGACGATCGCCTTCAGAAATTAGGGCCCCGACCGTCGCCTAACGCTGGACTGCAAAAGACCGGCAAATCGGCTATCGTGCCGAGCCGAATGAGACGACGATGACCGGCTTCAGCGTAAAACCTCTTGATGAAACTACATGGCCTGACTTCGCCGCGCTGGTCGAGAGACACAACGGCGTCTGGGGCGGATGCTGGTGCATGGCCTTCCATGCCAAAGGCGTTGGCGCCGTGCAAAACCGCGTGGAGAAGGAAGCCAGGGTGCGCGAGGGCCGCGCCCACGCTGCCCTCGTCTTCGATGGGCCGGCCTGCGTCGGCTGGTGCCAGTTCGGCCCGACGGAAGAGCTGCCGCGCATCAAGCACCAGCGTGCCTATCGCGAAGGACTGGTGAGCCTTCCGGATTGGCGGATCACCTGTTTCTTCGTCGACAAGTCATACCGCGGCAAGGGCGTCGCGGCCGCCGCGCTCGAAGGCGCCGTCCAGGAAATCGGCCGTCTCGGCGGCGGGACGGTGGAAAGCTACCCCGAGGATGCGGAAGGACGGTCGGTCCCCGGTGCCTTCCTGCACAATGCAACCCTTGCCATGTTCGAGCGCCAGGGTTTTGAGCGCGCCCGCCGCCTTGGCAAGCACCGCTGGCTGGTCAGCAAAGTGGTGACGGCGACCGGCTAGTGCGGCGCCATAGAAGCAGCCGTCCGCCCGGCGTCAGACCAGCGGCTCCCTCACGGAAAAGAGCTGCAGGCTGCCCGGCAGCCCGCTTGCTTCCATCTCGCCATGCTCTTCAAATACCAGCCCGGAGCCGACCACGAGATCGCGCACCGTTCGCGATGCGATGATCTCGCCCGGCCGCGCATGGTCGAGCAACCGCGATGACAGCTCGATCGCGATGCCGGTGAAGTCATTGCCGCGCTCCTCGCATTCGCCGGTGTGGACTGCCGACCGGACATCCAGATCGGAATGCCGCAGGCGATGGCGGATGGCGATTGCGCACTGGATTGCCCGCGTCGGCCGTTGGAACACGGCGAGGAATCCGCTTGCCGAGCGCCTGATCTGGCGGCCTTCGGCAGCGAGCAGTTCGCCACGGATATCCTCGGCGTGTCGCTCGATCAGATCTGTACCTGCATCAGATGGCTGGCCGCCTATCTCCAGCGACAGCACCGACACCAGAACCCCTTCGCCCGACGCTGCCGGCAAGGCGCGGGTGACGAAAGCCTGGATCTCGTCGACGAGGCGATCGGAATTCTCGCCCCAGATCACGTGATCCCGGCCGGTCAGCTCGATATATCTGGCGCCTTCAATATGCGTTGCCAGGTAGAGTCCTTCTTCCCGTTTGACCCAGCGGTCGCCCGTCGTCTGAACGATCAGTGTCGGAACATGAATGACAGGCAGGATGTCGCGAACATCGATTTCGGTTCCCCAGCGCCAGAGTGAGATCGCCTCGGCGGGCGAGGCTGAATTCCTGAGGTAAGCGGCGAACCATTCTCTTTCGAACGTGTCGTTCATCAGGCTGGGGGCCGCATTGCCCATGTCCGCCGGCTCTCCCCACTGTCTCTCGATGGTGGCTAGGTCTTCTTCCACCTGCTCGGCCGTCCTTGCCCACGGGTAATCCTTCGACCACCTGCCCCTGGCATAGGTTCCGTTGAGCACAAGTGCCGCCGTGCGCTCGGGATAGGTCGCCGCGAACAGCATGCACATGGGGCCGCCCTCGGAACTGCCGAACAGAACCGTGCGCTTCGAGCCGACCGCATCCAGCACGGCCCGCATGTCCTCCATCCGCTCTTCCAGGGTCGGCAAACCGACATTGCGGTCGGACAGCCCCGTGCCGTGCTTGTCCATGCGGATCAAGCGGCAGAAGCCGCCGAGGCGCTGGAACACATGCGAAAGCCGTGGCGAGGCCCAGGCAAGGTCGAGATTGGAGACCCATCCAGGCACAAAGATCAGGTCGATCGGCCCGTCGCCGGTCACCTGATAGGCGATGTTGACCCCGGCGGATTTTACATAGTGGGTCGACGGGCGCAGGGGCTCGCCGCTTGCCTCGGCCTGGACGCGCGACGGCTCGGAGGCCGAAGCCGGACGCGGCGATGTCGTGCGGCGGGCCCGCAGCATCTCGTGCAAATGTCTTGTCTCGGGCTCGGGCTGCAGATGAAGCTCCCGCTGTAACGCACCGCGACAATTCTCATATTGCCTCAGCGCGAGGTTGATCCGGCCCTGGGCCGCATAGGCTCGCATCAGGGCGCGGTGGATGTCCTCCCTCAGCGGCTCGATGGACAGCAGGCGCGTTGCGGCCCGCACGCATGAGGCGGGATCGTTGGTCACGCAATAGTGCGAGACGAGCTTGTCCAGTGCCGCGACGGCCATCGCCCTCAGGCGTTCCCGTTCGACCCGCAGCCAATCCTCGAACGGCTCCTCCTTCAGGCCGAAGCCGTCAAGCAGGTCGCCGCGATAGACGACAAGTGCCCGTTCGAGGTCGTCGGGCGCCGAGCTGACGGCCAGCACCTCGAACCGCGCGACGTCGAAATCAAGGCCATCGAGAAGGAAGGCAATGTTGTCGCCGTCCTTCAGGAAGCGCCCGCTGCCGGACGCCTGCATGACTTTGCTGACGACCGATACCGCCTGCCGGAGGTTCATCCGGGCCTGGGTCTCGCTGTTGCCACCCCACAAAAGGGCGCCGAGCTTCTCGCGCGACTGCCAGTGTCCGGACTGCAGAGCGAGGTAAGCCACCATCGCCCGCGCCTTGCGGCTAAGGGCCGGGACCGCGGCCCCGACACCGGCAAAGTCGAAACCACCCAGTAGATAAAGATGAGGCGCCGTCATCGGATCCGCCACAGCCACAATTTGGCGGCGATCCTTTCGCGTCGCGGTCTCTATTTCAACCGTGTTTCCGCCTGCCTGGCGCTTTTCACGATTCCATCACGCTGGTTCCACCGCGTTTCTCACGGTGCGGGAGGAGATTGCCCGGACGAGGCCCTTGTCTCAGGAGGACGCAATGCTACGCCCGAACACGACTGACTGGCCCATCTGGCATGATGATCCCTGGCAGAACCCGCAGCTGCGCGACGGGCTTATGCCACTGCGTCATGATATTGCGCTTGCGCGATATCTCCAAAGACAGCAGGCTTGGCGGGCATCGGCGGTTCGCAAGTTCGATCTCTCGGCCGCTGCGATCCGCGCATCTGTACTGGTCGCGCGTGTCGGGAGCGCTTTCTTCCGGCGAATGCGCTCCTTCCTCGCCTTGGCGAAAAATGCCTTTGAGTTAATCGACGACATTGGCTCGACGCTGTCGAAGGCTCACTCGCAATTCAGCAAAACGCTCTGGGGTCGCTGAGCGCCGCTAGATCCCCGAGCCATCCAGTTGCTGGCTGTCCTCGCCTTCCCAGGGCGCCGGCATGGAAGCCCGGCTTAGATTGGCTGTCGGCAGCGGCATCCAGCACTTCAGTTCCGGTTCGGCGTATCCAATCACGTGTCCCGGAGACGAGTCGGAAGCGCGCCAGCCTTCAATGCCGAACTGATCGGCTCGCGACCAATAGGCGAGGTCGACTTCGGCCGGCCCCTGTTCGGACGGCCGGATCGTGACCAGGATCCGGCTGCCATCCTTCGGCGCACTGGTCATGTGCCGCCACCGTTCGGGCTCGTCCATCGCATGTCCTCCTGCAGTCTGGCTGTCCGAGCAGAATAGTCGCTTCGCGGCCAAGGCTGGTCAACCGATCTTTGCAGGGGACAGCTCCATCGTTCGCGGCTAATCTGGCTCGGCTGCATCTGGGATATGCGCGATGGAGAGCGAAGGGTTACTGCCCAACGCCACCCGGTGTTTCCCTGGGCGCGGACATGGCCGCTGTCGTGCAGCGGGGAAATCGCCCGTGGGGTCATGGCCACGGGACCGACTTCGGCCGGTTCGACACAGGGGGAAAAACGATGTCGATCAAGGTGATCGGAACCGGCTTTGGCCGCACCGGAACGGATTCGATGCGCGAAGCGCTGACCATCCTCGGTTTTGGCCCCTGTCATCACATGTCCGAAGTTCTCGCCAATGAGGAGCAGAAGCGGCTCTGGCGCGCGCTGGCGAAGGGCGCCGTGCCCGACTGGAGTGCGCTGTTTGCAGGCTATGCCTCCTGCATGGACTGGCCATCGGCGTATTACTGGCGCGAGCTGATCGAGGTCTATCCCGACGCCCGGGTCATCCTCACTTGGCGCTCTGCGGAAAGCTGGTGGCAGAGTTTCGAGAAAACCATCCTGGCCGGCATCAGCCAGAGCCAGGATCAGGAATCGCTGGGCATTGCCTTGGTTTCGAAGCAGGTCTTCGGCGGCAAGGCGCACGACCGCGCGGCCGCGATTGCCCTCTACGAGGCTAACGTCGCCGCGGTCATGGCGACAGTGCAGCCGGAGCGGCTGCTGGTCCACAATCTCGGCGACGGCTGGGAGCCCCTGTGTGCGCATCTGCGCGTTTCGGTGCCGGACCAGCCCTATCCCAATCGCAACAACACCAGGGAATTTCAGGCGGGATTTGCGCTGAACCAGCGCGCTGAGGGAAGGTCGGCGGCTTCGGCTCCGCCAGATCCGCGAGGCCGAAGCTAGAGCCTGTTCCATCCCGATGGAATCGGGATAGGCCTATCCCTTTGTTTGAGCATGATCTTTTCCGAAAACCGGATTCCACTTTTCGGGATCATGCTCTAAAAGGCAGGGCCGACTATCGCAGCCTTGCCGCAATGGGAAATTCCACGACGTCTCCCGCGGGCCGAGTGTATTGGGCCGCGACAATTGCCTCGATCAGAAGGTCCAAGGTCGCGCGGGCATGGCTGCTCGTCCCATCGTCGCCGCGCAGATAGTGGCATGCTCGTTCAAGATGGAGGTGTGCGGCGGCAAAGTCGCTCTTCATAAGCTTCTCCTTATTGCCCGCCGTTCAACAGGGATGGCCGATTCGCTTTACCCGATGGCAAATATCCACAGTCGGATTTGAATTAAATGCCTGGCTTGTCGATCCTCACCATGCCGCAATATCCGCAGGCGCGCGGCCCCAAAGCCGCCACGTGGTGCCATCGCCTGAGAAGGGGCCGGCGCCAGACTGATCATGCTATTGAGATGAGGCCAGGCCCGCCGTCCAGCTCGCTACAAACGCAAGCCGCGGAGCCATTCCGACACCGCGGTTTGTACCTCACCTGCATCCTCCCCCAGCACCGCGAGGCCGTCCAGCACGCTGGCATCCGGGCACAATTCCTGGATGTCCCGCCGGGACCGGCCGAGGCCGCTGACAATGTAGGTGACGAATGGTGCAATGATCTTGCCTGACAGATCATGGCTGGACAGGAAGCTGCGGACCGGCGGCGTCAGCCTGACGTTCCAGAGCGGCGAGCCGATGAAGACAACGTCGTAATCCCGAAGATTGTCGATTGTCGTCTGCAAGGGCGGCATGTAGTCGGAGCTCTGTTCCTCGACGTTTTGTGCGACAAGCGCATCATAGTCATCCGGATAGGGCTGCACGGTCCGGAGCTCCACCATGTCGCCGCCAACCAGCCCATGGATTTGGTTGGCGACAGTCCTTGTGTGGCCGGTGCGCGAATAATAGAGGATCAGCACCTTTCGGCCGGCAAAGTTCGGCTTTGCCGGCTCGGCGAGGATTTTTTTGGCATCAGAAAAAGCCCGCCTGTCACAAGCCCGGAAATTGCCTTCCAGGAAGAACCGAGGAATTGCCTCCGATCCTTCGATATCCGCCTCATGCCAGGCTGACGCTGGCGCGCCATCGCCTAGCGGCCCGTCATGTCGAGCACCGCTTGCGGCAAGCGGGCACCCTTCAATGTGATCTGCGACGCCGCCTGGTCGATATCCCTGAGCTCTTCCGGCGCAAGCTCAATGGCGGAAGATCCGAGGTTTTCCTGCAGACGGTGTAGTTTGGTGGTGCCGGGGATCGGAACGATCCATGGCTTCTGTGCCAGCAGCCAGGCAAGCGCGATCTGCGCCGGGGTAGCGCCCTTCGCCGTCGCCACGCTGCGCAGCAGGTCGACCAGCGCCACATTCGCTTTCAGCGCCTCGGGCGCAAAGCGGGGAACGCTGGCGCGGAAGTCGGTGCTGGCAAAAGTCGTGTTCGCGTCCATATTGCCGGTCAGAAAACCTGCCCCCAGCGGGCTGAAGGGAACGAAGCCGATGCCGAGTTCCTCCAGCGTCGGCAGGATCTCCGCCTCGGGGCCGCGATACCACAGTGAATATTCGCTTTGCACCGCGGTCACGGGATGGACGGCGTGCGCGCGCCGGATGGTCTGCGCCCCGGCTTCGGAGAGACCGAAATGCTTCACCTTGCCCGCATCGACCAGCTCCTTGATTGTGCCGGCGACATCCTCGATCGGCACGGCGGGATCGACGCGGTGCTGGTAGAAGATATCGATGCGGTCGGTCCTGAGCCGCTTCAGCGCAGCCTCCGCGACCGCCTTGATATGGTCCGGCCTGCTGTTCAGACCGCCGCTGCGCTGGCCCGTCTCAAGGTCGATGTCGAAGCCGAACTTGGTGGCGATCACCACTTTATCGCGCAAAGGCGCCAGCGCTTCGCCGACCAGCTCCTCATTGACGAACGGACCATAGGCCTCGGCCGTGTCGAACAAGGTGACGCCAAGCTCGACGGCGCTCCGTATGAGCGAGATCATGTCGCTCTTCACCGCCGGCCGACCGTAGGCCGAGGTCATGCCCATGCAGCCGAGCCCAAAGGCCGAGACGTCGAGGCCGTTTCCAAGTCTGCGCTTTTGCATCTTCTTTCTCCTTGATTGCGGTTTGAAAAAATCGCTCAGCGATCGATCCTTGCCGCCTGTTGCGGAGAATAGCGCTCTCCCTGCACGGCAATCGCGGAAACCGCGTTCTCGATGTTGGCAAGATCGGCTGCGGTCAGCGCCACCGTGGACGAGCCGATGTTCTCCTCGAGGCGATGGAGTTTCGTCGTGCCGGGGATCGGAACGATCCAGGGTTTCTGCGCCAGCAGCCAGGCGAGCGCGACTTGTGCCGGGGTCACCTTCTTCTCGGCCGCGATCGCGACAATCGCATCGACCAGCGCCTGGTTCGCCTTGCGGGCCTCCTCCGCAAAGCGTGGGACGGTGTTGCGGAAGTCGCTGCTGTCGAACGTCGTGGTGGCGTCGATGGCGCCGGTGAGGAAACCCTTGCCAAGCGGGCTGAAGGGCACAAAGCCGATCCCCAGTTCTTCGAGGACCGGCAGGATCGCCTCCTCGGGTTCGCGCCACCACAGCGAATATTCGCTTTGCAGGGCGGCGACCGGCTGCACCGCATGCGCGCGCCGGATGGTGCGCACGCCAGCCTCGGAGAGGCCGAAATGCTTCACCTTGCCTTGGCTGATCAAATCCTTCACCGCGCCCGCCACCTCTTCGATAGGCACGACCGGATCGACGCGGTGCTGGTAGAGCAGGTCGATGCGGTCGGTCCGCAGTCGCTTGAGCGAGGCCTCGACGACGTCGCGAATATGCTCCGGCCGGCTGTCCATGCCTTCATGTCCGGCCGTACCGGCAATGTCGATGCCGAACTTGGTGGCGATCACCACCTGGTCGCGGATCGGCTGCAGCGCCTCGCCGACGACCGCCTCGTTGGTGAATGGCCCATAGACCTCCGCGGTATCGAAGAAGGTGATGCCGCGCTCGAACGCCGAGCGGATCAGGCGGACTGCATCCGGCGTCGCCATCGGCTGTCCGTAGGACTGGCTCATCCCCATGCAGCCAAGGCCAAGGGCCGAGACTTCGAGGCCGCTGTTTCCAAGTGTGCGCTTTTGCATTGTCTTGCTCCTTTTTAGTGTTGTCGGAGGCCGCGCCACGTCCGTGTCGCTCTCTCCGCTTCAGGTCTGGTGTTCGGTGCTCATGTCGCCTTGGGGGCGGCCAGGTATTGCTGGTCGCTGACATGCTCCATCCAGTCGACAGCCTTGCCGTCGAGTGACTCTTGAACCGCGATGTGCGTCATCGCCGTGGTCGGTGCGGCGCCATGCCAGTGTTTCTCGCCGGGCTCGAACCGGACCACGTCGCCCGGACGGATGTCCTCGATCGGCCCGCCCCAGCGCTGGGCGCGGCCGCAGCCCGCGGTGACGATCAGGGTCTGACCGAGCGGGTGGGTATGCCAGGCGGTGCGCGCGCCCGGCTCGAACGTCACCGCATTGCCGGCCGCACGCGCCAGCGCGTTTGCCGCAAACAGCGGGTCGATGCGGACGGTGCCGGTGAACCAATCGGCCGGCCCCTTGCCGGAGGCTTGAGAGCCGCTTCGCTTGATGTCCATGGTCTGGAGTCCTTCGATCGGCCGCGGCGTTCGCCCGGCCTTTCCCGATGATTGGTGTTGGGTGGAATCTAGCGGCTGCGAAGGCGGCGGATTAGATGGTATAATCCGCATGCACCTATGAGGAGGATTCATGAATGCCGCGCGAGAACGTCAACGACCTGATCGCTTTCCTGGCGGTGGCCAAGGAGCGGAGTTTCACCCGGGCGGCGGCGCAACTCGGCGTTTCGCAGTCGGCGCTCAGCCACACGGTTCGCGGGCTGGAAGAGCGGCTTGGGCTCAGGCTGTTGACCCGCACCACGCGCAGCGTCTCGCCGACGGAAGCCGGCGAGCGCCTGCTGCAGACCATTGGCCCACGCTTTGAGGAGATCGAGACCGAGCTCGCCGCGCTGAGCGAACTGCGCGATAAACCCGCCGGCACGGTCCGCATCACGGCGGGCGAGCATGCCGCCGACACGGTGCTGTGGCCGGCTTTGGCGAAGGTGTTGCCGAACTATCCCGACATCAAGGTCGAGATCATCGTCGACTACGGTCTCACCGACATCGTCGCTGAGCGCTATGACGCCGGCGTCAGGCTCGGCGAGCAGGTGGCGAAGGACATGATCGCCGTGCGCATCGGCCCAGACATGCGCATGGCGGTGGTCGGCGCGCCCGCCTATTTCGCCAGGCGCAAGCCGCCAAAAACGCCGCAGGACCTGACGGCGCACGATTGCATCAATCTCAGGCTGCCGACTTATGGCGGGCTCTACGCCTGGGAGTTCGAGAAGAACGGCCGCGAGCTCAAGGTGCGGGTCGAAGGGCAGTTCGTCTTCAACACCTCCGCGCTCAGGCTGAGCGCTGTGCTGGCCGGCTTCGGCCTGGCCTATCTGCCGGAAGACCAGGCGCTGGCTCATATTGCCGATGGCCGGCTGGTGCGCGTGCTCGCCGACTGGTGCCCGCCCTTTTCAGGCTGCCACCTCTATTACCCCAGCCGCCGGCAGCATTCGTCGGCCTTTGCCGTGCTGGTCGAGGCGCTGCGCTATCGGGGGCGAGGGGCGAGCCAGCCCGACTAACCTACGCCGGCTGCATCTCCGGCGCGGCAGAGGCGGAAGGCGAGGCATCTCAAACATGCACCGTACCGTGCGAAAGCTCGCCTTCCTCGCTACTGACGAGGACGGCCGCGGCGAGCATGGCGGCATAGGCCAACCCGACAATGCATGTGACAACGATGCCGGGCACCGGGCCGAGCGAAGCTACCCGCATCGCGTCCAGGAACGAGGCGCCGAAGCCGATTGGCGATCCGTCGCGTTGCAGGCTGGGCGTCGTGATCTTCAGCACCCAGGCCAGCATCAGGATCGTGTACATGAAGATGTAGTTGCGGCGCAGCCGCCGCACCAGCGCCGCGCGCTGCGAGATCAGGAAGCGTGGCGAGCGTAAGCCTTCGCCGACAATGGCCAACCAGTTGGAGGCGTAGTCCGGCTGCGGCGAGAAGATCTGCGCGAAATAATAGCGCTCGAACTGGCGTACCCGGGCGCGGTAGACGTCGAAGAAGCGGTAGCGCCGCGCCTCGATCCACAACAGCAGCGTGATGAGCAGCATGGCGAACAACAGCACGCCGTGATGGGCGCTGGGCGTCGACAGCGACACCGACAGCATGGCGGCAACAACAGTGATCGCCCAGTTGCTGGTCCGGTCCAGCCTGTCGCGCCAGCCGGCCATGCGGGCGATTTCGGCGCGATGGAAATGCGACATCGTCGTTGCCAGTTCCGATGAAGTGAGCTTCATCGCGAACACCTCCGACGCCCGCGGCGCTGCTGCCGCTTCGGCCGGCTTCACGGTCTTGACCTGGGACATTCCCCGCCACGCGCCTCCCTAACGCCATGGCCGGCCGAAACAAGCCGGCCTTCACCCCAACAGACACAACGCGCGGCTGGCCGAAACGTTCCAGCCTCTTTCCTTGGAGGAGTTTATGCGCTCAGCCAGACCCGCTCGGCTACGCGGTCGAATGCGGTGCGCTAATGCCCACTTCCCGCGCCCTTTTGCCGACGAGACCTGACCGCTTCCAGCAGTTCGCACTCGCCGGTGTGAGCATTTCGAAAAATGGCCACAACCATCACCGCCAGGATTTCGGCGTCCGGGTCCAATGGGTCGAGACGCTCATCCGCGCAGATCCGATCGAACACGCGTTCGCAAATAGCCAGATCGTGAGGGCTGAGGCAGGTGCGATTGAAGCGCCGACGCAGCATCTGTGCGAACCTTTCAGGGCCCGCTGCCCGTGCTGCGGCGGGCCTCTTACCGACGAACCGCTGAGGCGATGGAATGCTCCAGCGATAATATCGTCGATAGTGTATTGCGGTGAGTTTACTCGTTTCCTGACGATTGAACTGTCAGCAATCCCAAAATTTCTGCGCACTCGCGAGCTTTATACTGACCAATGGTCATCAACTGGTAGTAATCCTGCCGCTTGTTTTCCGGGATATGAAAGCCGCGCCTAAAATCGGCCGCCTCCTTCGGCGTTCGAGTGCAGCCGATTTTACTGGCGGTGACTTTCAAACTGGCCAGTGAGCATCCGATCCTGGCCGCAATATCCTTCAACGGCTCGTTGTTAACGTATCCGTCAAGAATTATCTTGCGACGAGCTTCGCTGTTGAGCTTTGTGTTCATCTCTAGGGTCTCCCCAACTACGCTTCTACAATGCTCGATGTATATGCACCGGGCTGAAGAGTGTCGTTAGCGTTGCATCCAGAAACTTATCTCGGAATGCATTTCTTGCTGTAACTCAGCGTGATCGCCGGTTCTGTCGACGCGAGTTCAGCTGCAGTCGGCGCGGCTGTGGTCACCGAACGGCTTGATCGGGCTGGTCTGTCGATATCGGCCTCAGAGCCTTGCCAGATACCCGAGATACACCACATGATTGAGCGGGGCATGAGCATAGCCGATTCGGATATGGCACCACGCGATGGACGCTAAAAAGCAAGGCAAGACCCCGGAGCGTGATCGACGTCGTTGGTCGCGCGACGCTCAACCTCACAACGAGCAAGCTTCGTCACTCGCGCCGGCGCTCCAGCCTTTGTCCTTTTCAACGCTCGAACTGACACCAGAGGATCAATTCGCCGCCTGGCAAGCGCATATGGCTCCGCTTGTCGAGGTCAAGTTGCCGGATGACAAATCGCCGGACGATGGCTTTCCCGCCGACCACACGGCCTGGAACCTCGGTGGCATGCTGGTCGTTCAGCAGCGCGCAGCGGCACACAGCTACATGCGTTCTGCCGCAAAACTCCGGTCCAGCTCGATCGATCACTGGTATATCGCCTTGCCCCATACTGGCCGGTCGTGGACGGAGGTCGATCGCCGCGTTGCAGAAGGCCAGCCGGGGAAATTGGAGATCAGGTCGCTTGGCTATCCGTTTCGCGGGAGGACAACGGACTCCGAAAGTCTCTTTCTCTATCTGCCGCGTGATTTGTTCGCCGATGTGGCGGCAACCCTCGACGCGAAGAACAATTCAATTCTGTCCGGCAACTTTGCCAACCTCCTGGTCGACTACGTCAACAGCATCGAGGCAAGACTGCGCAGCCTCACGGCTGACGATCTGCCCCGCATCGTGCATGCAACACGCAGCATGATCATTGCCTGCCTCGCGCCTCCGGCGGAACATGCTGCCGCCGCCGAACAATTGGCGGGTGTCGCGCTGATGGAGCGCGCGCGCCGATACGTCCAAAACAATCTGGACGCGGCTCGTCTGACACCGGGTTCAATGTGCCGGGCGCTCGGCGTCTCACGCTCTCGTCTCTATCAGTTGTTCGAACCAAGCGGTGGTGTTCTCCACTACATTCAAAGCCGCCGGCTTCTGRCAGCCCATATTGCGCTTAGCGATCCGGCGGACAGCCGGCGCATTGTTGAAATTGCCGAGGCCTTCGGGTTTAGTTCAGCGGCCAATTTCAGCCGGGCATTCAGCAAGGAATTCGGCTATAGCCCCCGCGAGGGCCGCAGTACGGTGGTGTTGCCGCGCCCGGCCCACTTTGCTTCTCATGCAGAACACCAGAAGGCCTCTTCCTTTGAAGGTTGGCTCAAGGCGCTCGGAAATTGAAACAGGATCGGCGATGTTGAGATGGAGCAGGTTCAAGCGGGCTTGCCAGGGGCGGCCAAGGCCACGCTGGCTCATGGACCACAATATTTCGTGTCGCGTCGATCGCGACATCAATCATGCAGCCAATTCCCGCCAATTGCCGATTTATTAATGAACTGTCACAGTTCATTAATATCGACAATTTGCCGCCAATCACGGCGGAGCATGCATTGCAACAACGCAGCTGCGGAACTTGTTAAGAAGCGAGTTGAAAGTTTGCCAAGCTTGGCAGTTATGCTATTTCTGGACTGGGGAACTCGAATTTGCACCGCCTATGGAGGTGGCTCTTGAACCCAGAGGCATCAGGCGTCGGCACGGATAGTGAGGGGCTTTCCTCAAGCGATGTTCCACGTGCCGGCGAAGCGCTTCTCGCTGACCTTTTGGCAAACACGACCGAACTTTTGTCGTTCTATGACAGCGACTTCTGTCTGACGCACTACGCAACCAAGCTCAAAGGCGTGTACGGAGGCGCGGTAGCGCCAGGTGCCGCCGTTTGGGAGATCTACCCGAGCTTCCTCGATGCGAGGTACCGCGACGAATTTCTTCGTGTGTTCCACGGCGGCACTCCTGCACGCATCGACTTGCCGCGATCATCGGACGAAGCGCCCCGTTCCGTTTTCGTCTTCGCCGCCGCGAATGGTGTGGGAATCATCGAGACAAGGGGGCACGGCGAGCGGAGTGCGGCGGAGGAGCAGGAGCATGGAATTCTGCTCCATCAGGCGACGCACGACGTGCTGACCGGACTGCAGAATCGGCGGCGATTCGGCGAGCGGCTACAGCAGGCGCTGGCGGCCATCGGTGGAGCAAAGCCGAAAGCCGCACTGTTACAAATCGACCTCGACGATTTCAAGGCGGTCAACGACACGCTCGGTCATGGAGCAGGCGACACGCTTCTTCAACTCGCGGCGGGTCGAATCCGCGACGCTCTGCAGGACGGTGAATCCGCATACCGGTATGCCGGCGATGAGTTCGCCGTCATCCAATTGGGAAAGGATCAGCCCGCGGAAGCCGAGCGCCTCGCAGGATCGCTGGTCGACGCGTTCAAGGAGCCTTTCGTCATCAACGGCATTCCCGTTTTCGTCGGCTCGAGTATCGGAATTGCTTTCGGGCCGGAGCACGGGACCGATGGCGAGCAGTTGATGAAAGCCGCCGACATTGCACTTTACGCAGCCAAGACGGATGGACGCGGTTGCGCTCGAACGTTCAACCGTTCGATGCTGCTCTTGCTCGAGCAACGCGAGAATCTGAGGCGCAACCTTCGAACCGCGCTGGAGCGGGGCGAGCTTTATCTGGAGTATCAGCCGCTCATTCGCTCTCCCGCGTCGGTGATCGGCTTCGAAGCGCTGCTGCGGTGGCGGCACCCCGAGATCGGAATCATTCCACCCAGCGTGTTCATACCGATCGCCGAGGCGGACGGTCTGATGGACGAGATTGGACGATGGGTGCTCGAGGAAGCCTGTCGCCAGGCATTGACGTGGCCCTCCTCGCTGACGGTCGCAGTGAACCTGTCGCCGGCTCAGTTCCTTAGCGGTTCGCTGACGGATACCATCGCTCAGGTCATCGACGCAGTTGGAATCCGGGCCGACCGACTTGAACTCGAGATTACCGAGACGGTTCTTCTCGAGAAGACGATCGACAATATCGACACATTAAACACGCTGAACGTCTTGGGAATACGAATATCGCTCGACGATTTTGGAACATACTACTCATCGTTGAGCTACCTTAAGAACTTTCCCTTCGACACGTTGAAGATAGATCAGTACTTCATTGCCGACCTGGAGACCGATCTCAAAAGCCAGACCATCGTGCGATCGATCATAAATCTGGCGCACGGCCTGGGAATAAGCGTCACCGCCGAAGGGGTCGAGACGTCGGCACAGGCGCGGTGGCTCATCAAGGAGAATTGTGATTGCCTGCAAGGCAATTTCCTGGGACGCCCGCTCGGAGCCGAGGCAACCAGCAATTTCATCAGACGGTCCCCGCTAAGGGTGGTGCGAGCGATGGAGGAATCAAATCGGGCGGTTTAGAGCGGTTCAGCTTTTCATAGTGCCGCCGACCCGCTCTAAGTATTTGTTTTTACGCAATTTCGGACGGAAAACCGCTGCGCAGGTTTCCTGAAATTGCTTTGCACCTTGCACCCTTTGTTAACGGTGAAGTGGAGATTTGTACAAAACGATCGAGGCAGATACCGCTCAATTCTTCGAGTCGGTGCAAGAGTGACTCATCACGGCGCGCGGTGAAATTTTTCATCGCGGAGACCATCGCCCTACCAGGGCTCAGTGCTGATGGAACAAGGGAGGATGCCTATGGGACCTGTTCATCATGAGCTGGCTGGCGAGCCGACTTTTGCGCCCATGATCCAGATCGACATGGAAATCAAAGCTTTCGTCTCCGCCTGGAGTCACTGCCATTATGTCTCGTCATACATGGCCCGGATGATCAGTCAAAACAGATCAGACTCGGTCCGGCATTCAAATCTCTTCTCCTCTGCCCTCAATGAATTACTGGAAGTCGCCTTTCGTACCCGCCATGCCGGTGGTGAACTGGCATGCAGGGTGTCCCGCCACGGCGCAACGGACAGGATCGAGCTGACGTTCCCATGCGTGCCGGAGGAGCGCCAATTCTACGAAGAAGCCGTGTCACACGTCGCAGGAACAGAAGCCAGGGAGCGATACCTCAATTCGGTGTCCGGGGATCTCGCGCCCAGCCGGGAGGTCGTGCTCCTGGAACTGGCTGTCGACTACAACGCGATACTCAGGGTCGAGGAAGCCGATGGTGATGCAATCAAGCTTGTCGTGGATCTTCCGCTTGAGGGTCTGCAACATTGAGCCCTTACGACCTCCTCCCGCGCTTCAAGGCGCAATATGACGCCAACAACCAGGAGTTCTCCATATCCGGGGTGGTCCGGCCTCAGGCAATCGATGAGCTTGGGCCCAGCATAGCATTGCTCCGCGATGCGATCGGCCGTGTGCGCGGCGTTCTCTACGTCAATGTCAGACGCCTGACGCAGATGAATAACGCCGCGTTTCACGCCTTTTCGAGGATCATCATCGACGCCTGCCGCGCTCGGCCCGATCTCAAATTCGTCGTCATCACGTCAAGCGTCGTCGGATGGACCTCGCGAAAATTCGGTCGCTTGAGCGGAATCGAGCCGAACATCACGGTCGAGGAGTATGACAGCGAATTCTATCCGGGACAGGGCTTCCTCGAGGAAGGCGGGTTCGTTCCGATCCTGCGTTCACAGACGAAGATGACCTGGCGCCACGAGCGCGCAATCTTGCCGCGACACGGCATGAGGCCAGGGATCGTCATGGCCGACATCTGTTGCGGGATCGGCGATTTCGCCGTGCTCGTGCAGAAGGAGTTCCAGCCATCGCGGATCGTCGCCCTCGACCACTCCATATCGAGCCTGAACTATGCCCGACAGGTGATGCGGGAGTTCGATATCCGGGGCATCGAATATACCTATGGAGATGCGTCGGAGATGCTGCTCGACGAAGCGCAGTTCGACCTGGTGACCTGCCGGCATTCCCTCCAGATATTCAATCGGCCTGAACTCATCCTCAAGGAGCTCTACCGCATATGCAAGCCGGGCGGGCGGGTCTACATCACCAACGAGAAGAATTCGCATTGCCTCGGCGAGCCGCGCGCCGAAAGCATCCGTTGGACCTACAACGAGGTGGCGAAGCTGTTCGGGCATTTCGAGATGGACGTCGAGCTTGGGCCAAAGAGCCGGCGATATCTGATGGAAGCCGGATTCGAAGATATCCGTGTAGAGACCTTCATGGTCACTAACCTGGACAGCGATCCGCAGGATTTCGCCGATGTCATTGCGGCCTGGGCGGATGTCTATGCGGGCGAGATGGCGACCAGGCGCGGCGATGGACCCGAGTTCGTCGCACGGTTCCGGCAGGGCTTCGAGGATCACATTTTCGCTGCGCTCCATCCCAAGGGTTATGCGGGTTGGCCGATCTGGGTCGCATCGGGGCGACGGCCGCAATGAAAGCCGACAATGAGCCTACGCCGCGCTTCGGCCTGCGCTCCTTTCGAGCGAAATTCGTGTTGGTCGTTGGCGGCGCCGTCCTGTTCGACCTCCTGCTGAGCGGTGGCCTGGCGCTTTGGAACGTTCAGAAGCTGTCGCGCGACGCAACATCGGAAGTCGGTGAGGGCCTGACGACCGCAAACCAGGAATACATTCGTTCCTATGCCGAATCGACGGCGTTGAGCGTCGATCTGCTGCTCGATCGGGTTCACGGCGACGTCAAGGCGCTGGCTGGCGTACTGCAGGCCCAGATCGACGAACCGACGAGGCAGCAAGAGGTCGGAGCGACGCTTTCGCATGAAGCGCCCGGCTCCGTGAAGGTCGTCTACGACGCGCAGGGCGATTGGGCGCAGAACCTGCCTGGCGCGCCTTCCGTGGTCAGTGTCTGGGGCTACCTGCTGGGCGCCGACCACACGCCGCTGCCCGGCGTTCAGAAGGAAATAGAAGACAGTACCGTGATCGATCTCGTCGCGCCGACTCTCATGGCCAGCGGATCGTCCAAACTGCAAATGTACTATATTGGTCCAAAAGAACGGCCGATCTTCAGGACTGTGCCGTATACGGACCAGGCGCAGACCTTCGACAAGCTTTATCCGGGCCATAACAAGGCGGAGTTCTGGGAGTTCTTCTTTCCGGGCATCTATGGTTCATGGCAGCAATGGGCCAGGGATCCAGCCTCGCGTCCGGTCCCTGACGATATCACCCAGACAGCGCCTTACACCGACGCAATCACGGGAAAGCTGATCGTCAGCTTTTTCCACCCGCTGTGGACGCGCGATCACACCGGCATCGCAGGTACGGCCGGGGCAGACATCACTCTCGATCAACTCGCGGAAGTCGTCGAAAGGGTGAAGATCGCTGAAACGGGGTTCGGCTTCCTCACCATGTCGACTGGCAATGTGGTGGCCATCAATCCGTCGGGCCAGGCGATCATCGGCCTGACTTCATCAAGCGACGCGGGCACGCAGGGCGTCACCGGCCTGGAGCGGTCCCTGCGGGGAAGTACGCAGCCGGCTATCGCGTCGCTGCCCCTCGGCCAGAACAATGACGGTGTCATTCAGCATATCATGCTCGACAACAAGGGCGAACGCGTACCCTACATTGTTGTCCTCAAGCGCCTGAAGCCGACCAATCTGTGGAGTTCGGGACCGATAACGTCCGAAACGATGTCGGTCGGGATCGTCGTTCCCGAACGGGAGATCTACGCGTCCCTGTTTGCCGCGCAGCAGAGTATTTCGCGCGCAACCAATCGTATCCTGCTCTTTCAGATCGGTGCGATCATCGTTTCGCTTCTGATTGTTTTCGCGGCCGTGCTCGGAATTTCGAAGCGGATCACCGCGGGCCTCAGGGCGCTTGCCAGTGCCGCCCAGCGGCTCCAGACCAAGGACTATTCAGTCCGCGTCAGCATTCCGACGCGCGACGAGGTTGGAGCCGCTGGCATCGCTTTCAACCGCATGGCCGAGCAGATCAGCTTCCACACGGAAAACCTCGAGCAACTGGTCGACGAACGAACCAGGGAGCTCGGCGACGCCAATCAGGAGATTTCCGCACTCAACGAAAAGCTGCAGGACGAGAACGTCCGCCTCGGCGCCGAGCTCGCGGTTGCCAGGCAGATCCAGTTGATGGTCCTGCCGAAACCATTCGAACTCGAAGCCATTCCAGGGCTGGAGATCGCAGCCTACATGCGGCCGGCCGACGAGGTCGGCGGTGATTATTACGACGTCCTGCAGAACGGATCACGGATCAAGATCGGCATCGGCGACGTGACCGGTCATGGTCTTGAGAGCGGCGTGCTGATGCTGATGGTCCAATCCGTTGCACGCGCGCTGCAAGAGACCGACGAAGCGGATCCGCACCAGTTTCTGGATCGGCTGAACAGAGCGATCTACAAGAACATCGAGCGGACGAACACCGGCAAGCATCTCTCGCTGGCCTTTCTTGACTTCGAGGATGAACGGGTAACGCTATCCGGCCAGCATGAGGACGTTCTCGTCGTGCGTGCGGACGGGGAGGTCGAACGCATCGATACGCTTGATCTGGGTATGCCGGTTGGTCTGGAGAATGACATCTCGAAGTTCATCGACACGCGTGACATCCTGTTCGAGAGTGGCGACGTGATCGTGCTGCACACCGACGGTGTGACCGAGGCGGAGGATCAGGACAAAAGGCTATTCGGGTTCGAGCGCCTCTGCCAGAGCGCAAAAAAGCGTCAAGGCGGCAGCGCCGAGGACATCAAGATCGGGATCATCGAGGATCTGATGGCCCATATCGGAGTCCAGAAGATCCATGACGACATCACCCTCGTGATCATAAGGCACACATAGCAATGACAACGCTGTTCGGGACCCCTGACATTGCAATCGGGATGAAGGAGAGCGTCAGTCGCGTGCGGCTGTTCGACGGACCTCTCGACTTGAGTTGGCGGCATTGTGCCACGACCTCGGACTTCATCGCCGATCTTTTCGCGTTGCGCTTCCGGTCGTCCCGCAATGACTACATCGAAGTGCGGCACAGCATCGGCTATCTGGTCAACGAGCTCATCGAGAACGCCGTCAAGTTTCGCGCACCGGGCGAGATCGTGATCGAGGCGTCGATGGATTCGGAGTGCTTCAAGCTCAAGGTGTCGAATGACGTCGATGGTGAAAATGCATCCGAGTTCAAGAACCTCCTGGCGGACATCACGGTTGGCGACCCCAGAGACCTGCTGATACAGCGAATTGAAGCGAATGCCGCGAGCCCCGACGTGTCACGCTCCGGACTCGGATTGCTGACGCTGATGAGCGACTATGGCGCACGCCTGGCCTGGATATTCAGCGCCGCCGACGAAAGCGATCGGATTTGCCTGGAAACCTATGCCTCCATTCCGATCTCGCAAACGCACAACTAGAAGAAACGAAGCCAGGCCATGGAAATCAAGACAGACGACTACCGCGTGTGGAACGAAGGAAGCGATATTTTCTTCGACGGCGCAATGCGGCTTGCCAGTTCCGAGGCCGGCGCGCCCGTCACGGCTTTGGCGACCAGTGTTCTTGCCTCAAATCCCGCTTCCATTACACTCAATCTGAAGGACCTTCACTTTCTCAACTCTTCCGGCATCAACCTGCTGGCGAAATTTACCATCGAGGTACGCAAGCATCCCGATGTTCGCCTCGTCGTGCGTGGAACGCCCGACATACCCTGGCAATCGAAATCACTGCCGAACCTGAAGAAGCTGCATCCCGCCCTGGTGCTTTTGATGGACTAAGGTCTGTTGGTCTTCAGGCCTGAAGACCAACAGACCTTAACTGGGTCGCCCGAAATTGACCAAGGGACTGCGTGAGCCAGCGGCAATCCTGGGCGGCGGCGGCCAGTCGGTGCAAGATCGCCGCACCGAGAGCGAGATATGTACGCCAGGATAAGTATCTGGATGCGAAGCTAACGACATTCCGACCTCGTCCGTAGATGTTCGCAATGGGTCTGGCGGGGGCTCGGCACAGGCGGCAGGCGTCCAGAAAGCTGGGGTGTCGCTGCCTGTGCCGGCAACGCCTCCCGCTACGCGTCAAAGGTGTCCGTCATTGAGTAAGCGTAGCAAGGTCAGCGGCGGCCGGCTGGAGTTCATTCCGCCGCAGATCCCGACTCTGGTCGAGCAACCGCCCGAAGATGAGGGATGGGTTCACGAGGTCCAGTTCGACGGCTACCGGACGCAGCTCATCATCGATCGAGGCGGCGTGCGTCTTTTCAGCAAGAACGGCCATGACTGGACGACAAAATACTGGCCCATCGCGCTGGCAGTCGAGCTGCCATGCAGGGCTGCCATTCTCGACGGCGAGGTCATTGTAGCCGGTGAGCAGGGCGCTCCCGATTGCCCTGCGCTGGAATCCGCGATCTGGAATGAGCCGAGCCGGCTGGTGTTCGTGGCGTTCGACATCCTCCATCTCGATGGTCGCAATCTTGCCCCCTTGCCCCTGCTGCAGCGCAAGCAGGCGCTGTGGCAACTGGTTGAGCCTGGCGCCGGCAAGATCCGGTACAGCGAGCATTTCGACGGCGATGCGCTGGCGATCCTCCGCGCCATCGACAAGATGGGGCTTGAGGGCATCATCTCGAAGCGCGCCGACAGCCGCTACCGGAGCGGATCGTCGACCACATGGCTGAAGGCCAGATGTTTCGAGGAACGCGATTTCCGAATTGCCGGGCGTCATTCGCGAGCCTGGCACGGCTCCAGTGGCCCTGATGGCCACGCGTGACGGCGAGAGACGGTATCTCGCCAGCGCCGGCTGATTGCAGTTCGGACAGCCAGGGCAGCAAGTTAGCCCTTGATGTCCACACTCGCTTTCGCGGCGGCCGATACCAGCTGGATCGGGGGCCGCTCGCCGGGCGTGCCGCTTTTGGCGACGACGACGCGGTCGCGTCCTTCGCCCTTGGCTTCGTAGAGCGCATGATCGGCGGCATTGGTGATTTCAGCCCAGCCCGCGCCATGCTCGGGGTAGGCGGCGACCCCGAACGAGACCGTCACGGTGCCCAGCGTGCGGCCGCGATGCGTCAGGTGGAGCTGCCTGATAGCCTGGCGCAGCGCTTCGGCCCGCTCGGCGCCTTCCTCGAGCGAGCATCCCGGCATGGCGATGGCGAATTCCTCGCCGCCGTAGCGTGACACGACATCGCTGTCGCGCGCGTGTTCGATCAATGTCGCGGCGACCTGCTTCAGGACGAGGTCGCCGGCTTCGTGCCCGAACGTGTCGTTGAACTGCTTGAAATGATCGACGTCGAGCATGAGGATCGTCAGCGGCTGGGCCGAGCGCTCCATCCGGCGCAGTTCGCGGCTGCTTGTTTCCTCGAGATAGCGCCGGTTGAACAGGCCAGTGTTCGGATCGCGGATCGATTGCTGCCGCAAAGTCTCGCGCAGGCGCAGATTGGCCAGCGCCAATGCCAGCGTGTCGACGACGCCGCGCAGGATCTGCTGCCTTTCAGCCAGCCATTGCGGCTTCTCGACTGCGTTCGGCTCGCACAGATGCAGGATGCCCAGCGTCTCGCCTTGCGCCGCCAGCGGCATGCAGACATAGCCTTTCTTGCCGTTCTCCGTGATATGGGCGCAGCGCGGAGTCAGCATGCCCGGGCCGGCGACATGCTCCTGGCCGCGCCGCAGCGCCCAGCAGTCTTCGGGCGCAAATTGCGTGGCGCTCGACCGGACGTCGCCCCAATGTGCCATCTCCTCGACCAGATTGCGCGAGGCGCTGGTCAAATGCACCGTTCCGCTCAAGCCGCCGAGGAACTCGGTCATGGCCGTGCCGACCACAGAAAAAGCTTCGGGGAAGGTCACGCAGGCCTGCAGCAGCTCGCCAAGCTTGACCAGGCGGGTCGTGGTTTCCGACTTCTCGTGCAGCTCGCGGTTGAGCACCGCCATCTGATCGGCACGCTCGTTGACGACCCCTTCGGCGCGGCGCAACTCGCTGATGTCGTTGAGGGTGAGGACCAGTCCGCCGTCGGAGCGGCTGAGCGGACTGCAGCTGGCGATGACCGGCACATGCGAGCCATCGGATCTGGTCAGGCGCACCTCGCCCTGGTGCTGGCGGCCGGTGGCCAAGGCCATTTCAATGGGGGAAGCGCCGGCGGCGAACGCGCCACCTCTCGGGTCGCGCACCGTCAGCACCGAATCCCATTGCTGCCCGACGATCTTGTCGGCGCGCCGCCCGATCATCGTTGCGGCCGCCGGATTGGCGCTGGCGATGCGGCCGTCGACGTCCAGCACCGCGATGCCTTCGGCCGCCGTCTCGACGATATCCTCGACATGCGCCCGCGCCGATGCAAGCTGGTCCGCCATGGTGTTGAACCCGTCGGCCAGCTGCCCGAATTCATCCTTGCGGGCATGACTGATGCGCGTCATGGCATTGCCCTTCGCCAGCGCTGCCATGCCGCCCATCATATCCTTGAGACCGGAGCCGAAACGGCTGAGCAGCATCCATGCAAACCCCACCGCGACCAGCACCGCCGCCGCGGCGCTGAGGCCAACCAGCCAGAGCAGGCTGTTGGTGCGCTCTTCAGCGGCATGAAGGACAGGATCATATTCCAGCAGCACGGCGCCGATGATCGTATCCTCGGGATATTCGATCGGCACGGCGAGTATGGCGTTCACTTCCCCCGTGTCGACAAACTTGCGCGGGATGCCGTCCTCCAGCGTCTGGCCGATTTCGTTACCGGAATCGTGTTCGAATTTTTCGCCGATCTTGTGCTCTTCGTCGGCGGCATGGGCAACGACGGTCTTGTTGCGGTCGAGAACCAGGAAATCTCGACGCATGCGGCGATGCTGGTGCTCCATGAATTGTTTGAGCGCCTCTGGCCGCTCGAACAGCGAAGGGGTCCCGTCGGACGGCTTGAAGACGATGGTGTCGGCCAGTTCCCGCGCGACGTTGGTCGCCTCGGTCAAACCCAGCGACCTGGTCGCGGCCATCTGCGTAAAGATCGCAAGGCCGCCAACCAGCCCGATCAGCGCCGCGGCGCTCGTCATGCTAAGGATGATCAAGCTTTTGATGCGCACGTTACCGACTCGCTGAGAACGAGGGCATCTTATACGCCAGATCGAGCTTGCAGTTCATCTCCTGTGTTTATTACCAAATGCTTATTAACCTGCTAACGGCGACCAAGCTGGAAGCTTATCTCGCTGCGGTTCATGAAGGCAATTGCCGCTGCCTCGCCGTCACTTGCCGTCGAAGAAATTGCTGATGGCGGCTTCCAGCTTCTCGATGAATTGAGGGTTGTGGCAGCTTCCCGCCCAGATCATGGCGTTCAGTCGCATATCCCGATTGAAGAAGTTCACCTTCCGAGTCTCCAGCAGATATTCCGCGATGGCGAAATGCCGACCCTTGATGGCCTCTATCAGCGCATTGTTGCGCCCTGACTTGTCCATCAGATTGACGTCGGCGCCATGTTCCACCAGCAGCTTCACGATGCCCAGATGCCCGTTCTTGGCGGCTTCGATCAGCGCCGTGCGGCCGTAGTAGTCGGCGGTCGCATTGATGTCGATTGCGCGATGTTTGACGAGGGCCGAGATGGAAGCGTAGTGGCCCTTGGCTGCGGCCAGGCTCAACGGCGTGCTCTTCCATTTGTTTCGGGAGTTCACGTTGATTTCGGGGTGTTCGATCAACGCTTCGACTGTCGCGGTGTGGGCGTTGAGGGCCGAAAGATGCAGCGCCGACCAACCACCTTCGTCCGCCTGGTTGATATCCGCGCCGGCGGCCAGCTCCGATTGCACGGCTTCCGCATCACCCTTTTCGGCGGCGACCAGCAGGCTCGACCACCATCTGTCGTCTTCGGCTTCCAAGCTTTTGGTCAATGCGGTGGCTCCCGGATGTGCCAGGCCAGAATACCACACATCGCGCCGTTTCGATGGCGTCCGGCAACGGGAACGACGACAAATCCTGATGCAATGGCCGCTCCCGCGAGCGGCCATTGCTTTGGCACGGGCTACGCCGCCTGCAACTGCCGGCTAGGTTGCGGCGGGAACGCGATGGCGATTGCCATCGCACCCAGTCCGACGATGGCCGAGCCGATGAACAGCCAGGAATAGTTGGCGTAGGCGTCGAACACCATGCCGCCGGCCAGCGGGCCGAAGGCCATGCCGAGGCTGGACAGCATGGTTGCCGCGCCGAACACCGTGCCGATGATGCGTGGCCCGAAATATTCGCGCGCCAGCACCGCATAGAGCGGCATGACGCCGCCATAGGTGGCGCCGAAGATGACCGCCAGCATGTAGAACTGGTCGAGCTGGCTGACGGCAAGATAGGCCGCGATCACCGCGGCCTGGATCGCCAGCCCGGTGATCAGCACCGGCTTGACGCCGAGCCTGTCGCCAAGCACGCCGAACAACAGCCTGCCGCCCAGGCCGGCCAGGCCCTCGACGCTGTAGATCGTGACCGCCGCCATCGGTGCAACGCCGCACAGCATGGCATAACTCACCATATGGAAGATCGGGCCGGAATGCGCCGCACAGCAGGCGAAGAAGGTGAGGCCGAGCACGATGAATTGCGGCGAACGCAACGCCTGGCCGACCGACGTGCCGGCACCTTCGGCGGCAGGGCCTGAGGTGGTATCATGGGCGACAAGCTTGGGCGGCTGCCGTACCAGAAGCACCGCCGGCAAGAGCAGCACCCAGGCCATGACGCCGATGTCGAACATGGCGGTGCGCCAGTCATAGGCTGATATCAGCCAGCGCGCGAAGGGCGAGATGGTCATCGGCGCCACACCCATGCCGGCCGAGACCAGCGACACCGCAAGGCTGCGGTTGGTGTCGAACCAGGCGGTGGTTAACGCGATCATCGGCGCGAAGAAGGCGCTGGCCGCGAGGCCGACGAGCACGCCATAGGTTAGCTGGAAGCTGAGCAGCGAGCCGGCCTGGCTCGCCAGCACCAGCGCCAGCCCGAGCAGCGTAGCGCCCACCAGCACGACCGGGCGGGCGCCGAGGCGGTCGTAGATGGCGCCCCAGGCGAAGCCGCCGACGCCCATCACCAAAAAATTCAGCGTCATCGCGCTCGATATGCCGGCGCGAGACCAGTTGGTGTCGAGCGACATCGGCTCGAGAAAAATCGCCAGCGAAAACATCGCCCCGATGGCGACACAGCTCATCAGGGCGCCGGCCGCCACGATGACCCAACGATAGGAAAGGCTCATGCTTTTCTCCCAACATCATGTCCACACGGCGCGACCTTTTTAGAGCTCCGTCACGCCGCTTGCGTCCGAAGGACGTTGGCGGGATTTCAAATCCGACAATCCGGTTGCATTTATTATCCTGTTTGCGCGGAGGCCTGCCTGGACATGGTGAAAAGCCAAGGGTGCCGGGTCGGTGCTGTTCTTGGCAATTTCGGCCAACCTCAAATTAACTTGGATCGCCTAGAAGTCTATTCGGAGGCGGCCATGGATCTCGTAAAGCACATCAAGAATACACATTACTTTGCCGTGTCGTTCGGCGGTGCCGAACCATGGATCATGAAGCCGAGCCCGGGCTTTTTTGTGCCGTTCCGGTGTGGCATCTCACCGGGCGGTCTTGCCTGGTTCTTCGATCCCAAGGAAGGGCTGTTCATCTATGACTGCAAGACGCGGTCCCTGCGCCGGAACCTCAAGCTGCCGCTGGCGACCGACTTCAACGGCAAGCCGTCGCACGACCATTCCAACCATGAGATGCTGCAAAGTCCCGACGGGCGCATGGTCTATCTTCTGGTCAACCACGGAATCCGCTCGGTCGACCTTCGTGTTGTCGACCTCGAACAGCAGGCGGTCGTCAAAGTCATCGAAGGCCTGCCGGGTGGCGTGAGACTAACCCGTAGTAGCGTGCTGGATGGCGAGGGTAACGTCACCTACTCCGCCCTTGTCGGCGAGGCCGGGAAGCGCGGTTACGGACTGGTTCAAATAGATCTTCGATCCGGCGATGTCGAAACGGCATCCTGCCAGGGCAGCAATGCCAACGAGCGCCTTCATTCGCCAAGCGCCGACGGCCGCTATTGGTTGCGCTCCGACAATTCGCATTTGCCTCGTGTCACGCAACAGGGCGAGGACTATTTCAGCTTCGGTCTCGAAATCTGGGAGGCATCGCCGCTACGCATCGTCGCGGTCGCTGCTCCAATGTGGATGACCGGTCATGAATTGCCCGACGAAGGGAACTTGGACACAAAAGCATGGAAGGACGGCCAGCCCGCCAGGCGGGGCGAAATCTATCGGAAAATATCGAACTTCCTGAAAGAGAATCCGCAATCGACCTGGAGCACGCTTGGCCACAGATACGCCGATTGGCTTTGGCCTGAAGAAAGAAGCTTCTCCTCCAACGTTGGCTCCAATCTGTTCCACTTCGGCTTCAAGGAAGACGACATGATCGGCTGGCAGCCGGATGGTCAGGCGTTCTGGATCCAGCGAAACAACTTCGTTGCCTGTGTCGGCATCGATGGAAAACACTCGCCGAAAATCAGGTTCGAACGCTTTGGTATGCGGCCCGGCACCTGGCGTCCTTGCGCGGCGAGCTTCAAGTCCGCGACGCCGCTCGATGGCCGGCGGCTGGAGATGGTGTTTGACAATGAGATCGCGATCGCCGACGGCACGCCGCAGGCGGCGACGACGGCAATCCGGACGATCTCGCGACTGGATGACAAATGCCGCCCCATCGCGGCGGACGGAACCGCCGAGGCTGACGTGAAGCTGGCGCAAAAGGCCGAGGCGCTGGCGAAGAAGCGCAGCGTCTATCGCGTCGAATTGACGTCCATGGATCAGCTCGGCTGTGTGGCGGCCATTGACGCGCTTGCCGCGCAGATCGGCCCCGACATCAACGACCGGCCCCATGACAAACAACTGCGCGCCGAATTTCTCGACGGCCGCAAGAAGCTCGATGAAAAGACCTTCTTCGCCCATATCGAAAAGACCTGTCCGGGGGCTGCACCGGCAATCGGCCGCTTGGTGGAGGCGGTCTGCCAAAACCTCGATCCACTGATCGGCGCCTACTACGAACCCTATAGCGAGGAAGCCTCGGTCGGCGCCTTCGGCCATGCGGCGCACGCTCTTGCCGTTCTCGACAAGGACAGCAATCCGCTGCTTCTGCGCTATGCCCAGCTGATCGACACCGATCATGAGCACTTCTTCCTGCCAGAGGTCCTGCCGCTTATGCTCGCCAATGAGAGGCATGAAGGCAAACGCCTGGAACTGGCCGAGACCTATCTCGTCGGCGGGCTGGGCAACGCCGCCGATCCGTATCCGTTCTGGCGCTCTGCCGGCATGGAAAAACTGGCAAGCGCGCAGTTTGCGCCGGAAGCGTATGCCGGCCGTCTCTTGTGGCTGGCGCGGGAGCGCGGCCTCAGCGAGAACCCGAAAGGCGATTTTGGATACTTCGACTGGCTCGGCCGCGATATGGAGAAAGCGCCGTCAGCCTGGGAAGCCGAGTTGCTGAAGCAGCTTCGAATTGCCGTGGCTGCAAAGCGGGCCTGACAGGCCCGCGCGGTGAGCCGACAAAATGTGCTGCCGAATTGACGAGCCGCCCTGCGACGCTAGGTTTGTGATCTCGTGAGCAGGAGAGATCGCTCATGGAGCTTCATCGCGGCCGCCTTGTCGACCACATCCAGCTGGTGGTCAAAGATCTCCCGGCCAGCCGGCGTTTTTACGAAGCTGTCTTCAAGGTGCTCGGTATTCCGATCGGTGGTGAGGCTGCAGATTATTTCTGGGCCGACGAGCTGTTCATCTCCAGCGTCGACAGCCGAGCGGCGAGGGGACAGCTGACCGGGCGCCATCATCTGGCCTTCCAGGCCAGGGACCGCGCCATGGTCGACGCTTTCTACCGGGCCGGCCTCGACGCCGGCGGCATCGACAATGGCGGACCGGGCGAGCGGCCCTACCACCCTGGCTACTACGCTGCCTTCCTGCTCGATCCCGACGGCAACAACATCGAGGCCGTGTTTCACGGGGCTGCGACGCGCAGTGCTGCTTCGGTGACGATCACGTTCTAAGGCGCGGCTCATCCGCTTTCGCGGAGTTGACGCCTCTCTGTCGGAAGCGGCCCAAAGCAACAATTCTATGCTAGTCTCGCCAGCCATCGATCGGACGGCAGGGGGTAGCAATGTCGCAAACGGACAAGGTATTTGCCGGCTCGATTCCGGAAAACTACGACCGCTACATGGTGCCGTTGATTTTCGAGCCGTTCGCCGCGGATCTTGCACAACGGGCAGCGTCCCTGTCGCCCGGCGCCGTTTTGGAAATCGCCGCGGGCACCGGGGTTGTCACCCGCGTGCTGGCGCCAAAACTGTCCCCTGGCGCGAGCTATGTCGTAACCGACCTCAACCAGCCGATGCTCGACTACGCCGCTTCGCGACAGGCGCCCGACAGTCGCATCACATGGCGCCAGGCGGATGCGATGGCGCTGCCGTTTGAAAATGCGGCCTTCGATCTCGTCTGTTGTCAGTTCGGCGCGATGTTCTTTCCCAACCGAACATCTGCCTATCGCGAGGCAAAGCGGGTCCTGAAGCCCGGAGGCCATTTCTTGTTCAACGTATGGGATCGCATTGAGGAGAATGTCTTTGCCGATGATGTGACGAATGCTCTGGCAAGGATGTTTCCGAACGATCCGCCGCGTTTTCTCGCACGCACGCCGCACGGCTACAATGATACGGCACTGATCCGCAGCGACCTGGAAGACGCAGGTTTCTCCCATGTGGTGATCGAAACGAGAGCCGAACAAAGCCGTGCCTCCTCGCCGCGCATTCCGGCCGTTGCCTATTGCCAGGGAACGCCGCTTCGCAACGAAATCGAGGCCAGGGACGCGGGGAAACTGGAAGCGGCTACCGACTGTGCAGAATCTGCGATTGCAGCCAGACATGGCAGTGGCGCGGTTGCCGCCAAGATTCAGGCACACGTCATCGTGGCTGTGGCCTAAGCCATTGGGGCGTAGCGGTTGACCACCATGCCGCAGGCATAGGCTTTCGATCCGAGCAGCCGCAACTGTCTGAACCCGCCCCGGTCGAAAATCCTCTCGCCGTCGCCAAGCGCCGCCGGATTGATGAACAGCTGCAATTCGTCGACCAGCCTCGCCGCAATCAACGCCGAGGCAAAGCCGGCGCCGCCGAACACGGCCATGTCACCGCCCGTGGTGGCCTTCAGCGCCTTGACCTCGCGCGGCAGGTCGCCGCTGGCAATCGTGGCGCGCTCCCACCGCGACGCCTTGAGCTTGTCGCTGAGCACCACTTTGTCAGCATCGACGATGCGCTGTGCAAAGGCATAAAAACCGTCGCGTGGAAAATTCTTCGCCGCATCGCCCCAATGGGTGAGGTAGCCTTCCTCGGCCATCTTGCGGCTGAGCAGGATGGTGTCGATGCCGGCGAACACGGCGTTGAAATCCCGCTTCAACGCGTCGTCCCACGGGCAATTGCCACCCCATTCCCAGAGCTGCCAGTGTTCACCGCCAGCGGCGCCGACAAAGCCATCGACCGACATCTGCATCTGCAGGATAAGCTTTCTCATGTCCTCACTCCCTGGCTGTCGGCGGTTTCAAGGAGCCATGCGCTCGCTCCCGCCACTAATGGTTTACTTCTGGAAGTATTGACGCATCGCCAAAATGATGTCAATAGTAAAGTGATTTAAAAATGGAACCATTGAAATGTCGACCAGGGAAAAATCCGGCTGCCCGATCAACCTGTCGCTCGAACTGCTCGGCGATCGCTGGACGTTGCTGATCGTTCGCGACCTGATTTTCGCGAGCAAGAAGCACTTCAGGGAGTTCCTGCTGTCCGACGAGGGCATCTCGTCGCGCACGCTGGCCGAGCGGCTGCAGACCCTGCAGGAAGAGGGCATCATCACCAGGAGCGGCGATCCCAGCCACAAGCTCAAGGCGATCTATCGCCTGACCGAGGCCGGCATCGACCTGTTGCCGGTGCTGGCGACGCTCGGCGCCTGGGGCAGCAGATATCGCAATGCTGATGGTGAACTCGCGAGGGTCGCCGATGAGCTGGCGGCAGGCGGGGAAGCGGCGTTGGAGCAGCTGAAGCAGCAGCTGCGCGCCGAGCATATTGGATGACAGCCAATCTCCCCCCTCGTGGGGGAGATGCCCGGCAGGGCAGAGGGGGGCGCGAAGGATCGCCAGCCTTGCGTCCAATCTGCTTCGAGCGAGAATTGGGCCGAGCGCGCAATGGTATTCGCGCAATGGTATTTGATTGACAGTTGGCGGGACAGCGCCCCCCTCTGTCCTGCCGGACATCTCCCCCACAAGGGGGGAGATCGGCAGCTTCGCGGGTAAGGGAGGTTTGTTTGGATACAAACGTTGCCATTATCGGCGCCGGGCCAGCCGGCCTTGCGGTCGGCGCCTGCCTGAAGCGGGCAGGGATCGATTTCGTCATTCTTGAGAAAGCGAACGAGATCGGGCCGGCCTGGCGGCGGCATTATCGGCGGCTGCATTTGCACACGGTCAAGAAATTCTCGTCGCTGCCGTTCCAGCCGTTTCCCAAGGACTATCCGCGCTATGTGCCGCGTGAGCTTGTCGCCTGCTATCTCGACGACTATGCGCAAAAATTCGACCTGCGCCCGCGCTTCGGCGAGACGGTGAAATCCATTCGCCGCGACGATGGCCATTTCCTGGTCGAGACCGGTTCGGACAGTTTGCGGTCACGCCATATCGTCATCGCCAGCGGCAACAATGCCGAGCCGATCGTTCCCAAGCTCGCCGCCATCGAGACCTTCAAGGGCGAGGTGCTGCACAGCGCCGACTACACCGAGGCGGCACCTTTTGCCGGCCGCTCGGTGCTGATCGTCGGCATGGGCAACACCGGCGCCGAGATCGCGCTCGACCTCGCCGAGAACGGGGTGCGGCCGGTCATCTCGGTGCGCAAAGGCGTCCACATCGTGCCGCGCCAGCTGTTCGGCGTGCCGATCCAGATGGTCGGCATCGCCAGCCGGCCGATCCCGCAGGCGCTGAACGACTGGCTGTTTCCGATCATCCTTGATCTGGCACTCGGCAAGCTCGAAAAATACGGCATCGTCAGGCCAAAGCAGGGCATCCTGCAGCAGATCGACCAGGTCGGGCGCATCCCGGTCATCGATGTCGGCACCGTCGAGGCGATCACCAAAGGCGCCATCAGGATAGCGCCCGACATAGTGCGTTTCACCGAGCGCGGCGCCCAGTTCACCGATGGCCGCCAGGAAGCGTTCGACGCCGTCATCCTCGCCACCGGCTACCGGCCGGGTTACGAAAAGTTTCTGCCCACGGAATTTCAACCGGAACGCAGCGGCGTCAACGCACGCGCCTCCGAACTCGGCCTCTATCTCGTCGGCTTCCACAACCCGGTCACCGGCCTGTTGCGCGAAATCGGCCGCGAGGCGATTGCGGTGGCCGGCGATATTGCCCGGCGGGGCGGTTGAACGATGGGCGCTGCGAGAGCCTTCACGACAGCACCAGCGCTTCATCCAGCAGCCATTGCCGCACGGCCTGCGTCGGCTCGGGGTGCCGCTGCTTGCGTGGTGCCACGACATAAAAATCCTGCGTGCCGCGCATCTCCGCGCTGAGCGGCTGCGTCAGCCGGCCGGCGGCAATGTCGGCGGCGACGAGAAAGCGGCTGGCCAGCGCGATGCCTTGGCCGGCAATGGCCGCGTCGATCGCCAGGCCCGTCTGGTTGAAGCGCATGCGCTTCACTTCCGTCGTCATCTTCTGGCCGAGCGCCTTTTCCATGAACTCCGGCCACAGATTGTGCGCATCGTGCAGCAGCACATGATGCTGGATGTCGGCCGGCGCGATCTCTTTAGCACCGCCCGGCAGCAGGGCCGGACTGCAGACGGCGACGATCTGTTGTGGAAACAAAAGGTCTACCATCAGGCCGGGGCCGAAGGGCGGGCGGCCTTGCCGCACCGCAATGTCGACGCCGTCGCTCTGGAAGCTCGACAGGCTTTCGCTGGCGAGAATACGCAGGTCGACCAGCGGGTTGTGCGCCACGAACTCCGGCAGCTTTGGGATCAGCCATTTGGTGGCAAAGCTCGGCGTGACGCTGATCGTCAGCCGCGCCGG
Organism: Mesorhizobium sp. P3_B5; assembly: GCF_056402815.1. Lineage (NCBI taxonomy): Bacteria > Pseudomonadati > Pseudomonadota > Alphaproteobacteria > Hyphomicrobiales > Phyllobacteriaceae > Mesorhizobium > Mesorhizobium sp. P3_B5. The sequence continues at coordinate 668,641 of NZ_JBFUGR010000001.1, forward strand.
CTCGGGGCGAAGTAACAAGGTGGCCTCCGAGATCAGGTCGAAGGCGCGGCGGATGTTGGGCACATAGGCGCGGCCCTCATCGGTAAGCGCCAGGCCGCGCGGCAGCCGCTCGAACAGCTTTGCGCCCAGATCGGCCTCCAGCCCGCGTATGTGCTGCGCCACCGCCCCCTGCGTCACGTTCAGCTCCTCGGCGGCGACACGGAAGTTGAGATGACGCGCGGCGGCTTCGAAGGCGCGCAGCGCGTTCAACGGCGGCAGACTGCGGAAGGCTTCGGGCATCCAGGAGTTTTTCTACTGCTTGAATTCAGGCTTTCTGGTTCGAACCAGGTGCGGAAACCAGCTATATCATCCTTTGAATGCGCAAGGCATGCGCCGCAAAACTCTCGAGGAGAGAAAAATGAGTGTAGAAAAAGTGGCTGTTGTCGTGGCCGGCGGTAGCGGCATGGGTGCGGCGGCGGCAAAGCGCTTGGCCGCGGACGGCTTCAAGGTCGCCATCCTGTCCTCGTCCGGTAAGGGCGAGGCGCTGGCCAAGGAGCTTGGCGGTCTCGGCGTCACCGGCTCCAACCAGTCGAATGACGATCTGCAGCGCCTTGTCGACCTGACGCTCGAGCGCTTTGGCCGCATCGACGTACTGGTCAACAGCGGCGGCCACGGACCACGCGCGCCGATCCTCGAGATATCAGACGAGCAGTGGCACACCGGCATGGATGTCTATCTGCTCAACGTCATCCGCCCGGTGCGCGTCGTCGCCCCGCAGATGGTCAAGCAGAAGGCCGGCGCCATCATCAACATCTCGACGGCCTGGGTGGTCGAGCCGAGCCCGATGTTCCCGACCTCGGCGGTATTCCGTGCCGGCCTTGCCGCCTACACCAAGATCTTCGCCAACACCTATGCCGTCGACAATGTGCGCATGAACAACGTGCTGCCCGGCTGGATCGACAGCCTGCCCGCCACGGAGGAGCGCCGCGACAGCGTGCCGATGCAGCGCTATGGCACCTCGGAGGAAATTGCCGCGACCATCGCCTTCCTCGCCTCCGAAGGCGCCGGCTACATCACCGGCCAGAACATCCGCGTGGATGGTGGCATCATCCGCGCGATCTGACGAGTTGCGATCTCCCCCCTTGTGGGGGATGTCCGGCAGGACAGAGGGGGGCGCTGTCCCGCCAGCGCTATCCCCCATTCACGAAAGCCAGCACCAGCTTCTGCAGATTACCGCCTGGGCCGAATTCGACGCGATCGAAGTCGCGGCTTGCTTGCCGCTGCGCCAGCGAGATTTCGGCGAGCTGCCTGGTCAGCTCGGTCCTGATCTTGCTGCAGCCGGGGTCGCCGGCGACGGTCAGGCCGACGCTCACGGTCTCGATCTTGCGCACCATCTCGACGATGGCTGCGCCATGCACCCTTTCGTGGGCGGCAAGCCCGGCGATGAACACCTCCCAATTCTTTTGAACGGCGGCCGGCAGTGGACCCGCCGGCTTGGGCAGCGTGTAGGTGATGATCAGTTTTGGCCGCGCCGACTTGAGCACGCAGGCATTGCCTTTCGGTCTGTAGTCCCTGGTCCAGGTCAGCTTGAAATTGGTGTGCGCGATCACGCGGCCCTTGCCAAGCAACGGCCCCCGTTCGCCGATCGCGGCATAGAGTTCTGGGCCGGTCTGGCCTGCAATGGCATAGGTCTCGACCTTCTCGACCGGCTTCCAGTCGGCGCACGCCGGCGACGCCATCAGCGAGGCCGCGAACAGGAGGGAGAACAGGGCTGATTTCATGGGGACGTCAAAGACACTGGGCTGAAGCAAAGATCAACCCGGCGCAATGCGCTCAGCCGCCGCGGCAGGCCGCCTCATAGTCGGCCAGCACCTGATCGACCGCCGCGAGCAGAATGGCCTCGGGGTTGCCCATCGGTCCGAGCGCGGCCGGCAGCATCGGCAGGAACTGCCGCATCAGCGTTTCGGGAATGCTCACGCCGTTGAGCACCTCGCGCAGGCGGCCGACAGCAACGCCGGCAGTCGGGTTGCTCCAGTAATAGCGGATGCGATCGCTGTAGCTGTAATGCCGCTGCAGATAGAGGCTCGCCCTGTCGCCATGATAGTGACTGTGCCAATGGCCGGGCGCTGCCAGCATCACGCGCTCCATCGTGCGGGCAAGCGACCGGTCGCCGTAGTCTGCGACCATTTCGGAGGCGATCAGGTCGAGTCCATAAAGCGCCTCACGCAAGGCAAATGTCAGGCCGGGACCGACCTTGAGGATGGGAAAGCCGTTATCGACAAGCGCGGTCAGCGCCGCGCGGGTCTGGTAGTCGGTGGAATGCGCCTCGTAGACGAGCGACGGTTCTTCGTCGAGCAATCCGGTCAGCGCCTTCGACGCCTCGGGCGCATAGGCGACGACATTCTGGCTGCCGAATTCGACGCCCGGCTGCACGACCACGGCGATGACGCGGCCGAACGCTTCGGTCAGGCCTTCGCGGGCAAAGATCTCGCGATGCACCGCGATCGTGCGCCGCGCCGCCGCCGCTTCGGTGGGCTTCAGGTCGCTGATCGTATGGTCGACGCCGCCGGGGGCAGGGACCTCGGTGCCGATGATGTAGACCGGCAAGGCGCTGCCGGCCGCGCGTGCCGCCTTTTCGGCCGCCTTGGCCAGCCGCGCCGCGCGCGTGGCGATGGTCTCGTCGTCGAGCGCCGCCGGCTCGCCGGCACAGCCCATCGACGCGTCGAGATGGATCTTGCTGAAACCGGCCCAGACATAGGCGGTGACCATGGCTTCGGCCTTGCTCATCGCTTGCGCCGCCGGCTCGGCGCGCCACGGGTTCGGTCCAAGATGGTCGCCGCCGAAGATGATGCGCGAGGGGTTGAGCCCTTCCCGGCTGGCGATCTCCAGCACGAAGGCGATGAACAGGTCCGGCGTCATTCCGGTGTAGCCGCCGAACTGGTTGACCTGGTTGCAGGTCGCCTCGATCAGCAGGATGGTTTCCTTGTCGTTGACGGCGCGCCGTATCGCCGCCTGGATCACCAGCGGATGGGCCGAACAGATCGAGGCGATGCCGTAGGGCGATCCGTTTCTGCGCGCGGTGGCGAGGCCTGCAAGCGGATTGGTCCTCATGTCGCTCTCGCGGTCCCGGTGATGAAATCGTCAAGCACGTCGAAGCCGGCGGTGCCTTCCATCGGCCCCAGTCGTGTCACGTTGCGGGCGCCGGCGGCGTTGGCATAGAACAGCGCCTTGCCAGGCTCCATGCCCTTGCGCCGGCAGGTGAGATAGGTGGCGCCAAAGCAGTCGCCGGCGCCGGTCGGGTCGACTTCCTCGACCAGGAAGCCGGCGCAGTCGATCCGGCTGCCGTCGCTGCCGAAATAAGAAGAGCCGGCAGCTCCACGCTTCAGCACGATCTCGCCAACGCCCCTTGATATCAGCGCTTTCACCGCCTGGCATTCGTCATCGACGCCGGCCGCAGCGAGCAGCTCGTCGCCGGAGGGCAGCAGCAGGTCGGCATCGTCGACCAGAGCGGCGAATTGCGCGCCGTCGGCGCCGTCGATCAGTTCCTTGCGCGTGTTCGGATCGAAAGAGGTCGAGCCGCCGCGGGCGCGCACTGCGCTAACGGCATAGGCGACGATCTCCCTCAGCCCGGCCACGGACAAGGTCGACCCCATGACATGCAGATGGCCGGCCCTGTCCGCCAACTGGCGCGCCTCGGTGGTGAGGCGGATTTGCCCGGCGGCGGATTCGGCGATGTTGTAGACGAAGTCCCTGCCGCCGTCCGGCCGGTAGCGCACGAAGGCGCTGCCTGTGGGGTAGCGGTCGCTGAGGGCGACGGCGGAGACGTCGACGCCGTCGTGCCTCAGCCGGTCCAGATTGATCGTTCCGAAATCGTCACGGCCGACGCAGCCGATGAGCCCGGCGCCGCAGCCCAGCCTTGCCACCTGGTCGATGAAGATTGCAGGCGCGCCGCTCGGGTAGGGGCCGACAAGCGTCAGCGGTTCGAGGAAACCCATGCCCCGGTCGGTCGCCATGATCTCGACCAGGATTTCGCCGGCGGCAATCGTCGGCCCCGCGGTCTCGGCGGCGATCTCCCTTCGGCGGGACAGGCTCATACTTGCAATTCCTTCTCCCCAGCGGGACCGGACGCCGGTCGTTGGCGGCACGCGACGATAGCTCCCTGTTATAGCCGAGGTAAATCGCGTCGAGAGCGAAGTCAACAGAAACTACACGTGCGTTCACTTTTTTTGCAACGCGCGCGGTTTTCCAAAAGCGCAATATGGCGACCCGCTATCCGCCGAGCTTTTGCGAGGTGCCAAATATCAAGGTTTGCGCAGCTTGACTCCTGGGTCTTCAAGCGCAATAAAATATACACGCATGTTCACTTACACATGCGCATTCGTAAAGGAGGAGACGAAATGCCAATTGGTAAGCGTATGGGAATTCTTGGCCTGTCGGTCGCAGCTTTGGCGCTGACGGCCGGTGCCGCTCTGTCCGAGGAGATCACGGTTGCGACGGTCAACAATGGCGACATGATCATCATGCAGAAGCTGTCGCCCGAATGGGAGAAGGCGACCGGCAACAAGGTCAACTGGGTGGTGCTCGAGGAGAACGTGCTGCGCGAGCGGGTCACCACCGACATCGCCACCAAGGGCGGCCAGTTCGACGTCTTGACCATCGGCGGCTATGAGACCCCGATCTGGGGCAAGAGCGGCTGGCTCACATCGCTCAATGATCTCGGCGACGACTATGACTACGACGATCTGATCGCGCCGGTGCGTAGTGGCCTCACCGTCGACGGCAACCTCTACGCCGTACCCTTCTACGCCGAAAGCTCATTCACGCTCTACCGCAAGGACCTGTTCGACGCCGCCGGCCTGAAGATGCCGGAGCAGCCGACCTATGACCAGATCACGGAATTCGCCGACAAGCTCACCGACAAGTCGAAGGAGCAGTATGGTCTGTGCCTGCGCGGCAAGCCGGGCTGGGGTGAGAACATGGCCTTCCTCGGCACCCTGATAAACACATTCGGCGGCCGCTGGTTCGACATGGACTGGAAGCCGCAGCTCAATTCGCCCGAGTGGAAGAAGGCGATAGGCTGGTATGTCGACACGATGAAGAAGGATGGACCTCCGGGCATCAGCTCCAACGGCTTCAACGAGAACCAGACTTTGTTCGCCTCCGGCCATTGCGCCATGTGGATCGATGCCACGTCCGCGGCGGGTCGTGTCTATGACCCGAAGCAGAGCCAGGTCGCCGACAAGGTTGCCTTCGCCAAGGCGCCGGTGGCGGTCACGCCCAACGGCTCGGCCTGGGGCTGGGCATGGAGCCTGGCCATCCCGACTTCGACCAAGAAGGCGGATACCGCAAAGTCCTTCGTCAAATGGGCGACCTCGAAAGCCTATGTCCAGCGCGTCGGCGAGACCGAAGGCTGGGTCGCGGCGCCTCCGGGAACGCGCAAGTCCACCTATGCCAGCGCCGACTACCAGAAGGCAGCACCCTTCGCCGCGACGGTGCTTTCGGCGATCGAATCCGCCGATCCGACCAAGCAGACCAAGGATCCGGTTCCCTATACCGGCATCCAGTTCGTCGCCATCCCCGAATTCCAAGGCATCGGCACCGAGGTCGGCCAGGCGATTGCCGCCGCGGTCACCGGCCAGCAGTCGGTTGACGATGTGCTGAACGGCGCCCAGGCTTCGGTGGAGAAGACGATGACGGAGGCGGGCTACATCAAATAGGCGCGTTCAAGCCCGGGACGGAGCGTGCCGTCCCGGGCGATCCGGGCCTGAAAAAACCTCCCGTTGCAGCAGGCCCGGAGGATGCACGGACCCGTCCACAGCGGGTCCGTGCTTTCCTTGGAAACCGCCCGCCTGGCGAGGCGGGCCATGCATCTGATGACGTCGCGCTGGCCGCCGTTTGGCGGTACATCTTTTTGAAAAACGCTGGAAAAATTTGAAATGAGACTGAAGAACAAGATTGCCCTCATAACCGGCGGTGCGCGCGGCATCGGCCTCGGCTTCGCGCAAGCCTATGCGCGCGAAGGTGCCACCGTTGTGATTGCCGATATCGACATCGAGCGCGCGACGAGGGCGGCCGCCGCGATCGGTGCTTCGTCCCGCGCCGTTAAGCTCGACGTCACCGACCTCGAAGCGATCGACAAGACTGTGACCGCGGTCGACCGCGATTTCGGCGGCATCGACATTCTCGTCAACAATGCGGCCATCTTCGACATGGCGCCGATCACCGAGATCACCGAAGCGAGCTACGATCGCGTCTTCGCCATCAATCTCAAGGGGCCGCTGTTCATGATGAAGGCCGTGGCCAATGTGATGATTGCCCGCGGCCGCGGCGGCAAGATCATCAACATGGCGAGCCAGGCCGGCCGCCGCGGCGAGGCGCTGGTGACACTCTACTGCGCCTCCAAGGCAGCGATCATTTCGGCGACCCAGTCGGCGGCGCTCGCCCTGGTCAAGCACGGCATCAACGTCAACGCCATCGCGCCCGGCGTCGTCGACGGCGAGCATTGGGATGTCGTCGACGCCCACTTCGCCCGCTGGGAGGGCCTGAAGCCGGGCGAGAAGAAGGCAGCCGTGGCCAAATCCGTTCCCATCGGCCGCTTCGCGAACCCCGAGGACATCGCCGGGCTCGCCGTGTTTCTGGCCTCGTCCGACAGCGACTACATCCTGGCACAGACCTACAATGTCGACGGCGGCAACTGGATGAGCTGAGGCGCCGAGCCGCTTCGTCAAGGAGACTGAGATGAAGGCCATCCGATTTACCGCAGCGGGCGTTGCCGGCATGGCGGAGCTGGACCTGCCAAGGGTCAAGCCGGGACATGCACTGGTGCGGGTCCGCGCGGCCGGGCTTTGCCACACAGACATCGAGGTCCTGCATGGCCGATACGGGGAGGGCGCGTTTCCACTGGTCCCCGGTCATGAATATGCCGGCACGGTGGAGGCGGTCGCCGAGGATGTGACCACAGTCAAGCCGGGCGACCGGGTCGCCGTGGATCCCAACATCCCGTGCGGGCATTGCCCGGCCTGCAGCAAGGGCCTCACCAATCTGTGCGCCAGCCTGAAAGCCTATGGCGTCACCGCGGATGGCGGCTTCGCCGAGTACAGCCTGGTTGCCGTCGACCATTTGCACGGCATAGGCGATCTTGGTTTCGCCACCGCAGCCCTTGCCGAGCCGCTCGCCTGTGTGCTGAACGGCCTCGGCGCCGCCGGCATCGAGCAGCGCATGCCCGGCACCGCGCTGGTCTTCGGCGCCGGGCCGATCGGCCTGCTGCTTGCGCTGTCGCTGAAGGCGAGAGGGGTGGCAAAGGTTGCGGTTGCCGACATCAGCGAGCCCCGGCTTGCCTTCGCAGAAGCGCTCGGCCTGGAGCCGCTGATGTCCGGATCGCAGGCGCTGTCGGCACGGGCGCGGGGCTTCGATTTCGTCGCCGACGCCACCGGCGTCGCCAAGGTGGTCGAGGGCATGATCGGCTTCACCGCCGATGGCGGCACCGCGCTGGTTTTTGGCGTCTGCGCGCCCGATGCCAGGATCTCGGTCGCCCCGTTCGAAATTTTCCGCCGCCAGATCAAACTGGCGGGGTCGCATTCGCTGAATCGCAACATTCCGCAGGCGCTCGATATTCTCAAACACGACGACGGCACGATGGCGCGGCTGGTCAGCCACCAATTGCCGCTTTCCGAACTGCTGCCGTTTTTCGCCAAAGCCGGCGGCGACCCGGCGACGATGAAAGTACAGTTTTCCGCAGGCATTTGAGCGAGGATGCGCGGCACATCATGAACCGGCAAACTGGCTCTACCACGGGTGAAACCTTGCTGCTTTGCGCAAGATGGTGACTCACGTAGACAAGGAAGGTCGAACAGGGGGCCGGCAAATGGCAAAGACGATAAGGACGATGGAGGACTTCTCGGCCTTTGTCGGTCTGTCTCGCACGACGGTTTCCAAATATTTCAACGACCCCAGCTCGGTCAGGAAAAACACGCGCGGCACCATCGAGGCGGCGCTGAAGAAATCCGATTTTCGGCCGAGCATGTTCGCCGTCAATCTCAACCGCCGCCGCAGCAACATTTTGGGCGTCATCATTCCGAATTCGACCGATCCGTTCTACATGGCGCTGACGCGCCGCATCGAGCTGATCGCCAACGAAGCCGGTTTCCTGGCGTTTGTACTCTCCTCGGACGGACGCGCCGAGATGGAAGACCAGGCGATCCAGACATTCAAATCGATGAACATCGCCGGCGCCATCATCGCGCCGCTCGGCGTGCAGTCCCATCACCGCATCCTGGCCGAACTCGGGTCGAGCATCCCGTTGATCTATGTCGACTCGCCGCTCGACGAGACCTCGTCATTCGTCGGCACCGACAACAGGCAGAGCTTCAGGCTGATCGTCGACTATCTCTGCCGGTCCGGCGAGCCGCCCTGCTACTTCGCCATGCCGCTGGTCAACAACAACGCCTCGGCGCGGCAGGGCGCCTATGTCGAGGCCATGCAGCAGTTGAAGATGACGCCTGAAATCGTGGCCGTCGCCGACACACGGTCATGGGATTTCGAAAAGTTCGGCTTTGACGAAGCGCTTCGTATCCTGAAGTCACAAGGCTTTCCGACCAAAACGGTGCTTTGCGCCAACGACCGTGTCGCCTTCGGCGTCATCGCCGCCGCCTATCAGCTGGGCCTGAAGGTCGGCCACGGCGCGGACTGCGACCTCAGGGTTGCCGGACATGACGACCACCCCTTGTCGCGCTACGCCTGCCCACCGATCACGACAGTGGCGCAGAACTACAACGAGATCGGTCGCCTGGCCATCGAGCTGCTGCTGGAGCGGCTGTATGAAAAATCCTCAGCCAAACCAGCAAATGGTCGCATTCTGCTCAACGCGGAGCTGATGCTGCGCAGTTCGGCTTGAGGCGGGGAAGGCTAGCCGGCGGCCAGCTTGCTCCGAGCGCAATACGGGTGCGTGCCGACAGGGACGATCTCATAGCCGACGGCGATCAATTGGACCTTCAATTCCTCGAAATGCCGCTTTGAGCCGCTGACGATCGATTCAGGCGTGTAATCCCAGCCGTTGCGAGCAGCATTGGCCAGGATGTCGGCATAGGCACGCATGCTGGCAATTTTCACATCCGACTCCAGCAGCTGCCTGCATCCGCTTGCGATTGACGGCGACGGGGCGGCGGAAAAACCCAGGATCGCGCATGCCAGCACTATTGCAACAGGACGCATCGAAACCTCCCTTCGGCTGAACGCGGCTTGCAGCTGCGTGCGATGAGCTTGCATCGCGTTCACCTGAGGTGGCATCGGGCAGGTGCGGTATTCTGCCTCCTGCATTTGTAGTATTTTGCTGCCGTAGCAGTTGAAACCATGCCTATCCGATGGCACGGAACTTCTCGATGAACCGCATCGCGACGTCTTCACCGACCGAAGCGCTATCGGACCGCGAGCGCGCGGTGGCGGAGAGATTTGCCTCGGGCCTGACCTATCGCGAGATCGGCAAAGCGCTGTTTATCGCGCCTTCGACGGTCCGGACTCATCTCGCCGCGATTTACGAGAAGCTCGGCGTCAACAACAAGATCGCGCTTGCCTCGCACATCAATGGCGCCGCGCGCGCCGTGCTGTCACCTTTGCTCGGCGCCTCGCCGGTACTCGCCATATTCCCAATTGAATGCCTGAATGCCGAAGAGCGCTGGCGTCGCTTCGCCGACGGCCTATCGTCGGACATCAGCATCGATCTCGCGCGCTATGCCGATCTACCGGTCATCGCCTTCCACACCATGAAGTCGCTGGGCAGCAAGCCCGCCGACTTCGCCGCCGACGGCAAGGCGCTTGGCGCCACCTATATCGTCTCGGGCCAGCTGCGGGCGGATGACCGGCAGGTCCGACTGACGATCGAATTGGCTGACGCTCAGAACGGCGTCAGCCTGTGGAGCGATCGCTTCGATCGCCCGCTGGAGGACGTGTTCACTCTACAGGACAGCCTGACCGAAAGCGTCATCAACGTGCTGGCTGGATGTTGTGGGGCGATTGCTACCGTCGGCCGCAACGCCGTTCGCCGCAAGCCGCCCGCCAGCCTGCGCGCCTATGATCTCTATTTGCTTGGTGCCGAACAGCACAACACCTTCAGCCGTGCCGGCAATGCGGAGGCGATCCGCCTGTTCTCACGGGCGCTCGAACTCGATCCCACCTTGGTCAGGGGTTGGATCGAGCTCGCTTATGCCTATTCGATCCAGTCCTGCCACGGTCTCTGTGGCGATCTTAAGGGGGGTGTCGAGAGGTGGCGTGCGGCTGTCGAAAATGCGCTTCGGCTCGACCCGATGGATAGCACAGTCCAGACTTGCCTGGGCGACCTCATGGGATGCCTTGGCGATCTCGAGGCGGCGGAGCGCGCGTACCAGCGCGCCTTCGAATACGGTGCCAACCATGCCGACACGCTGGCGTTGCTGGCCGGCAGCAGGGCGCTGGTTGCCGGCGATCCAGCCGAGGCGATCCCGCTGATGGAACGCGCCATGCGCCTCAACCCGCTTGCGCCGTCCTGGTATTTCGGCATGCAGGGCCGCATCCTGTTCGCCGCCGGCAGGCATCGCGAGGCCATCGCATCGCTCCGGAGGGGCGCGCCGGATTCCCCCAACATACTGATGTTCCTGACGCTGGCGCACACGGCGGTCGGGGATGGCTCGGAGGCAGCTGTGTTTGCCGCTCGGCTCCGTGCAGAGTTTCCGGAGTTTTCAGTCGAGCGCTTCATCGCCGGCTACCCCGTCACCAACCCTGATGCCGCAGAGGCCATTCGTCAGGCCGCAAAGCTGGCAAAACTCGGATAGAGCCGCAAGAATCGGGTGGTGCGCGCCGGCGCAGTATGCAAACCCGGCCCTATTGCAGAAGAGGGTCTCCATGCTCACGCTTCATGATTATCTGCCGTCGCAAAACGGCTGGAAGGCCAGGGTCCTGCTCGGGCTGCTCAACATTCCCTACGAAAGCCGAATGGTCTCGATCTTCGAGGGCGAGAGCCACACCGACGCCTTCCTGAAGCTCAATCCGGCCGGTGCCGTCCCCGTGCTCGAACTCGACGACGGGCGCGCCATCGCTGAGTCCAATGCGATCCTGACCTATGTTGCCGAGGGGACGCCCTTGCTGCCGGCAGACTTCTATCGGCGCGCCAAAATCATGCAGTGGCTGTTCTTCGAACAGTATCATGTCGAGCCGGTCATCGGCTCGCTGCGCTACTGGACATTGACCGGAAGGCTCGAGCGCAACCAGGCAATAGTTGCCGGCAAGCGCGAAGCCGGCGTGCGCACGCTGGCCGCGCTGGAGCGCAGCCTCGCCGCCACTCCGTTCCTCGTCGGCAACGATCTGACCATCGCGGATATCGCCGTCTACGCCTACAGTCACCGGGCCGAAGATTGCGGTTTCTCTCTCGCGGACTACCCGATGCTCATGGCCTGGGTTGATCGCGTGCTGGAGACCATCGGTCCGGACTATCCGGTGCATCCCTACAGCATCGACCCGCATTCCGGCGGGTGAGCAGCCGGGCGCGCAAAGCGCCCGGTGCTAATATTGTCAGTGCTTGCTCTTGCCGGTTCCGGCGCTGCCCCCGATTGGAATGCGCCTGGATTTGGTCTGGGCACGCTGGGTCTTGGGCAACGTCACGGTGAGCACGCCATTGTGGAAGGCGGCGCGGACCTTGTCCTCCTCTACTTCGGTACCGAGCGGGATGCGTCGCTCGAAGCGGCCGTAGAAGCGCTCGGAGAACTGCTTGTCCTTGTCCTCTGTCTCGGCGCGCTTTTCGCCACGCAGCGTCAGCATGCCGTCATCGAGCATCACCTCAACATCCTTTTCCTCCATGCCCGGGATTTCGGCGGTCACGCGGATCTCGGTTTCGCCGTCGGAGATTTCCATGCTCGGCCAACTGGCGTTTGCGCCAAAAGCCCGGGCGAGCGACGGCAGCCGTGTGTCGAAGCCGCGCAACGCATCGTCGAACAGCCGGTTCATCTCGCGATGCAGCGTCATGAAAGGATCGCGCTCGCCTTCGCGATAGAAGTTCGGGGCCTGACTGCCTTCCCGGCCCCAGGGCATGAGATCACGAATAGCCATGTCATTGGTCTCCTTTTCTCGACTGGTTCACATCAGGCGATGCCGGCACCCCCCGCATCCGTGTGTTCAGCCTGGATCCGCAGACTCTCAAGTCGAACCGTGCCGCTGCTCCGGGCTCGAAGCCGGGCGGCCAAGGAGCCGACGCCCTGCGCCGGTTCCGTTCGGCAAACCGGCAAATGTCGATTTGGAGGTTGTCGGCGCGAAGTCAAGACCCAGATTCCATCCAGCGGCAGATTTGATCCCCGATGCCGTCTCCGGCTGGGTGCTCCACGGAGTTGGGCCGGCACCCTTGCGTCGGGCACGGAGGAGAACCATGACACGCAATGACATCATTTCGGTTCTGGGGCCTGTGGACGAGGCCATCATCGCCGACATCGCGTTGACCGGCGCCAGCCTCGAGGAATTGCGCGAGGCTTTCGCCTGGATCGGCGCCGACGAGGCTCTGGTCAATGAGGGCCATCCCTTGCCGGGCGCCAGGGTGGCGCGGCTGATCGAGATCCTCGACCCGCCGGAGGACGAGGACCAATCGGCGAGCGCGGCTCCTGGGTTCGAGTAGTACGGGAGCAGGCCAATAAGGGGTAGGGAGCAGGGGAGTAAGGTGGCGCGGAACCGCGCATACCTACCGCCCTATTCCTCTTTTCTACGCCCTCGACAGCAGCCTGCGCATGATCAGCGACGCGTGGCCTCCCACGCCATGCGCGGCCGCCCGCTTCTCGACCACCTGAAATCCGTGTTTGCGGTAGAAGGCGATGGCCCGGTCGTTGCCCTCGATCACTTCCAGCGCGATGCTCGCAATGCCCGCATGGGCAGCAAGCACCGCGTGCAGCATGTCGGCCGCCAAGCCGGTGCCGAATTCGCCGGAGTCGATGTGAAGCCGGTCGAGCATGACGTCGCCCTTGTCGTCCATCGCCGCCATCGCGTAGCCGGCGATCGAGCCGTCGAGCCGTTCCGCCACGAAGGACATCTTGTTGTCGTCGCGCAACTCCGCCGCCAGCCGCTCCGGCGCGTGCTTGTCATCCGACAGCCGCGCCGTGGTCTCGGCGCCCAGGATCGGCGAGTAGGTCCGGCGCCAGGATCCGCCCAGGAGTCGCGAGGCCGACGCTACATCCTGTTCGGTCATCGCCCTGATCTGCGTCATCGTCTGCTCCTGTTCCGGATTGTCTCGAAATTCACCGCCTCACGCGCTGCTTGCCGACAAGACGAAGGCCGGCGAAGACAAGGGGAGGGGCGAGGGCAGCCAGGCCCTCACCGATCGATCGTCGTCATGACGCGTTCGTTGTAACGCGGCCCGGCCACCTTGCCTGGCGCCAGCGCCATGTCGAGCCCCAGCATTTCTGTGGCATCAAGTTCGATCGCGACCGCCGCGATGTTTTCCTCGAGATAGGTTCTGCGTTTGGTGCCGGGGATCGGCACGATGTCGATGCCGAAATCGCCGCCCTTGTGTAGCAGCCAGGCGATCGCGATCTGCCCGGGCTTGACGCCCTTGGCCGTCGCAATGTCGCGCACCGTGGAGGCGGCCGCGACATTGGCATCGAAATTTTCGCCCTGATAGCGCGGGTCGCCGCGCCGGAAATCGCCCTCGGGATAGTCCTCGGCGCGCTTGACGTCGCCGGCGAGGAAACCGCGGCCGAGCGGCGCGAACGGCACCAGGCCGATGCCGAGTTGCTTGAGCAGCGGGATGATCTCGGGCTCCAGATTGCGCTCCCACAGCGAATATTCGCTCTGCACGGCCGACACCGGGTGCACGGCGTGCGCCCGGCCGATGTTGGCCGCACCTGCCTCCGACAGGCCGAAGAAGCGCACCTTGCCCTCGGCGACCAGTTGGCCGACCGCGCCGGCGACATCCTCCATCGGCACGTCGGGATCGACGCGGTGCTGGTAGAGGAGGTCGATATGGTCGGTGGCGAGCCGGCCGAGCGAAGCTTCTACCACCTCCCTGATATGTTGCGGCCGGCTGTCGCGCTTCGTGCCGGCCTGCTTGCCATTCTCGATGCGGAAACCGAATTTGGTGGCGATCGTCACCTGGTCGCGCCGGCCTTTCAGCGCCCGCCCGACCAGTTCCTCATTGATGAAGGGACCGTAGACCTCAGCCGTGTCGAGGAAGGTGCAACCGAGTTCGATGGCACGGTGCAGCGTGGCGATCGATTCCGCTTCGTCTGCCGGGCCATAGGACTGGCTCATGCCCATGCAGCCGAGGCCGATCAAGGAGACGTGCAGCCCCTGGCTGCCAAGTTTGCGAGTGCCGAGCGTCATTGGTGTGGTCTCCAGGTGAATTGAAAGGACAATATAGGGCGCGCGCTCAGTTTCCAAAGCCGCCAATCTGGAGGCCGCGCTGCCGTCTCCTTGACAAAGTCCGGCCGCGAGCGCCCTTTGCCGGCGGCCATTTGGGCTTTGGGGGTACCGATGAAGAAGATTTACAAGAAGCCGACGCTCGACAAGCGTCAGCTTCTCACCCGCATCACTGCGCTCGTGTTCTTGTCGGGCAGCGGAACATAATCGCTGCCATTGCAAAGCCCGCTGCCGAAAGGCGGCGGGCTTTTTCGCGCCGGCAGGTGAGCGGCCGCTTCGCCATCATTGATGTCCAACCCGGCCTGTTTGCAGCCATTTGATCCTGATCAAGGCGTGTTCGCGCCGGTGCACCTATCTGGTCAACTGTCTTGGGAAGGACGCAAGGCGGGCGGGTGGTCCGGGCCGAACTGAAAAGCTGAAAACAGCTCCGACGTGGACCACCCGCAACCTTCATTGCTTGCGCGTCAGATGTGCCCGACAGGGCGATGCGGGGCGGCGCGATTGCCGCGAAAATTGACAGAACAGCCGCTCTCGGCCATCCTAGATAGCCGCTTGTCCTGCGGCTGCATGTGTACGAGCAAGTCATGGCCAGTTCCGCCACCAGCCAGAATTCCAAGCGCGCCGCGGTGCGCAAGGCGCTCGACCGCCACAGGGTCTACATCACCGCGCAGAGCTTTTCCGGTGGCGCCTACTCGGCCCGCGTGCTGGTCGATGGCGAGGCGTACTGGGTCGACGAATTTCGGCTCAGCCAGTTGCAGGGCGGCCTGTCGCCCGCCGAGCTCGAGCTGACGCCGGCCACCGACGATTGAGCAGCCGCCGCATCCCGCCTAGCATGCGGACATGACCACCCCGCCGAAACTCAGGGCCTATCGCGCCAAGCGCGAATTCTCGAAGACGCCCGAACCGGCGGGTGGGCTGGCTGACGGCGACGGCAATCGTTTCGTCGTCCACAAGCACCACGCCACATCAGACCACTACGATTTGCGCCTGCAGGTGGGCGACGTCTTGAAGAGCTGGGCGGTGCCGCGCGGTCCATCGCTCAACCCGGCCGACAAAAGGCTGGCGGTTGAGACCGAGGACCATCCGCTCGAATATGTCGACTTCGAGGGCGTCATTCCCGAGGGCGAGTATGGCGGCGGGCCGATGATCGTCTGGGACACCGGCACCTGGGCGCCGATGGACGATGTCGACAAAAGCCTGCGCACCGGCGCCTTCAAGTTTCGCCTCGCTGGCGCAAAGCTGAATGGTGGCTGGATGCTGACGAGGTTGAAACCCAAGCCCGGCGAGGACCAGAACAAGAAGAACTGGCTGCTGTTCAAGGAGCGCGACCTCGCCGCCGACACCGCGCTGGACATCCTTGCCGCGCGGCCGGAAAGCGTCAAATCCGGATTGCGCATCGAGGAGCTGGTGGCGCCGCCGAAACCGCCTGGCAAGCCCGGCAAGCCCGTGGCGTTGAAGCCCGGCGCGTTGCCCGGCGCGGTCAAGGCGGGGGCGCCTGCTCGCATAGAGCCGCAGCTCGCCTCCCAGATCGCCAAGCCGCCGGGCGGCGACGACCCGGGGGACCGCACAGGCGAAGTCTGGCTGCACGAAATAAAATTCGACGGCTACCGTACCATGGCGCATGTCTGCGACGGGGAGGTGAAGCTGATCACCCGCGGCGGCATCGACTGGACCAAGCGCTATGGCGACCTGCCGCACGCCTTCGCCAAACTGCCGTGCCGCGATGCCTTCATCGACGGCGAGATCATGGTGCTCGACGCCAAGGGCATCAGTCGCTTTGCGCTGCTGCAGGACGCGCTGGCCGCAGGCGCCGGCAGCAAGCTGCACTTTTACGCCTTCGACCTGTTGCACCTCGACGGCTGGGACCTGAGAAAAGCGCCGCTCATCAGGCGCAAGGCGCTGCTGGCGCAACTGCTGTCCGGCCTCGGCGCCAACTCCGCCATCCAGTTCTCAGATCATGTCGAAGGCAGCGGGCAGGGGCTCTACGACCAGGCATCCGAGTTGGGGCTGGAAGGCGTCGTCTCCAAGCGGGCAACCGCGATCTACCAGAGCGGCCGCACCAGGAGCTGGACCAAGACCAAGGCTCTGCAGAAGGGCGACTTCGTCATTGCTGGCTACACCACCTCCGATGCGGCCGAAGGGCTGGCGGCGCTCGGCATGGCGGAATTCGAGGATGGTGAGTTGCATTATCGCGGCAAGGTCGGCACCGGCTTCGACGCTGCCACGTCAGGCGCGTTGCTCGCCCGGCTGCAGCCGCTGCGCGAAGGCGCGTCTGCGCCGGAGGGCGTGCCGCGCGAGATCATGCGCGAGATGAACTGGGTGCGGCCGCTACTGTCGGCGCGCATCCACTATGCCAACCGCACCGCCGACAATGCGCTGCGCCACGGCGTATTTCGCGGCTTGCGCGATGTCGGGCTGTCGACACCGGTCGCGCCAAAACGCAAGCGGCTGATCGCCGAGGCCGACCTTGCCACCATCTGGGTGACCAATCCGGAGCGGCGGCTGTTCGGCAAGACCGGACCGACCAAGCTCGATATCGCCGTCTACTACGCGCTGGTCGGCGATTTCATGCTGTCGCACATTCTGGGACGTCCGGTGTCGCTGGTGCGCTGCCCGACCGGCCTGCCAAAGGACTGTTTCTTCCAGCGCCATGCCTTCACCGGCATGCCGCCCTCGGTGGTGACATTTGAGGCAACCAATTCCGAGAACGAAACCAAATCCTACCTTTCTGTCGAAGGTGCCAAGGGTTATCTGGCGCTGGCGCAGTTCGGCGTCGTCGAGTTCCACACCTGGGGCACGCATCGCTTGAGCCTCGACAAGCCCGACCAGATCGTCTTCGACCTCGATCCGGGTGAGGGCATTGCCTGGCGCGAAGTGGTCGAGGCCGCGGTGCATATCCGCAGCGAGCTGGAAGCGCTTGGCCTGGTGCCGTTCGCCAAGACCTCCGGTGGCTCGGGCATCCACATCACGGTGCCGGTGACGCAAAAGCAGAACTGGAAGAAACTGCACCAGGCAACCAGCGCCATCTCCACGCGCCTGGCGGCAAGCGCGCCCGATACCTTCACCACCACCATGGGCAAGGACAACCGCAAGCGGCGCATCTTCATCGACTATCACCGCAATGCACGCGGCCACACCTCCGCCGCGCCCTATTCGCTGCGCGCCCGCACCAATCTGCCGGCCTCGACCCCGGTGAGTTGGAGCGATCTCGAATCCATCGATGCGCCACAGGATCTGAACTATTCCTCGCTGCCGGGATTGCTGGCGACGTCAGGCGATCCCTGGGCGGATATCGAGGATTTCGCCCGGGATTTGCCGGTGTTTGGGACCGCGCGGTAGATCATTCGTGATGGCGCGACCCTCTCACATTCGTCATCCTAGGGCGTAGCAAGGAGCGAAGCGACGCGGCGCAGACCCTAGGATCCATGCCGTGACGTTGACCCTAGAATGCCGCTCATCAGGATGGTTGGCGATCGTGCCATTCGTTATCGTGACCACATGACCGGCTACGTTTACATGACCGCGAGTCAGAAACGCGGCACAATCTACATCGGTGGTACCAACGACCTTGGCCGGCGCATGCCCGAACACAAGTCAGGCCAAGGCTCGCGCTTCACCAGTATCTACGGTGTGCAGCGACTGGTCTGGTACGAGGAATATTTCGACATCACCGACGCCATCCAGCGGGAGAAATCGCTGAAGCGCTGGCCGCGCCGATGGAAGATCGACCTGATCGAAAAGGCGAATCCAGACTGGTTCGAACTCTTTCGGGGAACTGGATGGTGAACTTTCCCCACCGTTGTAACGCTTACGCGTCCCGGCATGGATCCTAGGGTCTGCGCCGCGTCGCTTCGCTCCTTGCTTCGCCATAGCATGACGAAGGGAAGGACGGCCGCTTCCTCAACCTCCATCGACGCTTCCGACAATTTGAATTATTCTGCGCCGCCGGGCCTTCCGGCGACCCCGGCGCGTTCATGGAAGATTTCGCTAGGGATTTGCCGGTATTGTCGGCAGGCATGTAGGATTTCCGCAGCGCCGCACGTCCTTCGGACGAAAGACAGCTGCAGCAGTTTGCGTAGGAGAGAGTTTCATGGCGCCCAGGGCAAGTTGGAAAGGTTACCTCAAGCTCAGCCTCGTCAGCTGTCCGGTCCGGCTCTATCCGGCAACGACGACGAGCGAGCGCATCAGCTTCAACCAGCTGCACAAGAAGACCCATAACCGCATCAACATGAAGCCGGTCGATCCCGAACTCGGGCTGGTTGAGCGCTCGGACCTGGTCAAGGGCTACGAGTATGAGGACAAGCAGTACATCATCATCGATGATGCCGATCTCGACGCGGTGCGCATCGAATCCAACCACACGATGAACATCGAGGCCTTTGTCGACGAGGGTGAGGTCGATGTCATCTACCAGGACGCGCCCTACTATCTGGCGCCGGACGGCGCTATGGCGGAAGAGACCTTCGCCGTGCTGCGCGAGGCCATGCGCAAATCCGGCAAGCTGGCGATCGCCCGCCTCGTCTTGTCGAGCCGCGAACGCGTGGTGACCATCGGTGCGCGCGAAAACGGCATGTTCGTCTGCACCTTGAGGAACCCGAACGAAGTGCGTGGCACAGCTGAGTATTTCGGCAACATCCCGGCCGGCAAGCCGGAGGCCGAAATGCTGCAACTGGCCGAGGCGCTGATCAAGCAGAAGGAAACCACCTTCGATCCGAAGGACTATGAGGACCGCTATGAGATCGCACTGATGGCGATGATCCGCGAGAAGCTCAAAGGTCACAAGCCGATCATCGCGGCAGCACCCGAGCGGGGCAATGTCATCAACCTTATGGACGCGCTGAAGGCGAGCCTGTCGCAGGCGGCGAAGCCGCCGGCCAAGTCGAAGAGCAAGGCCGATGACGAGGCGAAGCCTGCCGCCAAGGCCAAGGCCGCGCCCAAGGAAAATCCGCTCAAGGCCAACCTGCTCAAGGCCGTCGGCAAGAGCAAAGGGTGACGGCGCCCACCGGTATAGTCACACCCGGTGCCGTCTTCGGCACCATTGGCGCGCTGGCGGCGTTTCCGCTGCGGCTGGCCGCGCGCGAGGTCGAGCGCCAGCACGGCCAGTTGCGGCGCGGCGTCACCCGGCGCACCTCTCATGTTGTCTTCGGCCGCAATTTCCTGGCCAAGGCCGGCGATGCCGAGATAGCGCGCCGCGTAGCCGCCGAGCGCGCCGCCGGGCGCACGCTTCTCAGCGAGAACGGGTTCCTGCGCCTGCTCGGGCTGATCAAGGCGCCGGAGGCGTCGGCGCTCTCGCGGCAATCTCTCATCGATCAGTCGCGGCTCGCCGCGGATGATCTCGACCTGTTGTCGCTATTCGACGCCTTCGAGCATGACAGCGAACCGTACTCCTTCCGCGACCTGATCCTCGCCCGCAAATATGCGGGGCTCACCGCCGGCGGCGCCTCATGGGGCGCTATCGCCCGCTCCGTGCACCGCTCCGGTCCGGTCGCCTCGCTGACCGCCAAGTCGCTCAATGTCGGATCGCAGCATGGGCGCGCCGACGCGATCTACCTCGAAGGCGGCCAGAGCGAGATCGACGGGCAATTGCTGTTCGATCTGGGCGCTGCCGATGACGACGCGCTGGAAGATTTGTTTGCCTCGGCGGAGGCGGCGGAAGAGCAGGGCGATCACGATCAGGCCGCGACGCTCTACCAGCGCTGCCTGGCCATCGACCCGAGCGACGCCATCGCCGCCTTCAACCGCGCCAATTGCCTGCGCGCCGGCGGCCACGTGGCGGAGGCCGCGCACGACTACGCCCGCGCCATAAAACTCGACCCCGCCTTCGTCGAAGCCTGGTTCAACCTTGCCGGGCTGATGAGCGACGAGGGCAAGATGGCTTCCGCCCGCCGGCATTTGCAAAAGGCCATCGCGCTCGACAAGACCTATGCCGATCCGGTGTTCAACCTCGCAAGGCTGGAATTCGACGCCGGCAATCTGCCCGAGGCCCGCCGCCACTGGGTGCGCTACCTCGAACTCGACGGCGACTCCGAATGGGCGCGCATGGCGGCCAAGGGGATACAGTTCGTCGATTTGCAGGCGACGCGGACGGCGGGGTAGCGATGGTTGGCGAAGGCCGGAATGACAGCCAATCTCCTCCCTTGTGGGGGAGATGTCCGGCAGGACAGAGGGGGGCGCTGTTCCGCCGACAGATCGGCCCATTTCAAAGCGTCTCGTCCCGAAGAGATTTGAGCGAAGGCCGGTGTTCCTTCGCGCCCCCCTCTGCCCTGCCGGGCATCTCCCCCACGAGGGGGGAGATCGGCAGCGTCACCGTCGCGCGAAAGGTCTCCCCATGACCACCTTCCTCTTTGACGGCCACGACACCGCCCCGGTCACCATTCTGCTCGCCCATGGCGCCGGCGCCTCGATGGACTCTCCCTCGATGACCGCCACCGCGAAGGCGCTCGCCGCTTCCGGCTTCCAGGTCGCGCGCTTCGAATTCCACTACATGGCCGCCCGCCGCTACGGCCACCGCAAGCCGCCGCCACGGGCCGAGACGGTGAACCCGGAATACATCAAGGCGATCACCGACCTCAGGGGCAGGGGCGTGAGCGGCCCGCTGATCATCGGCGGCAAGTCGATGGGTGGGCGTGTCGCTTCGATGGTCGCCGACGAGATGTTTGCCAAGGGCGAAATCGCCGGCCTGATCTGTCTCGGCTATCCCTTCCATCCGCCGGCAAAGCCCGAGCAGCTCCGGACTAAACATCTCGCCGACCTCAAGACGCCGACCTTAATCTTCCAGGGCACGCGCGACGAGTTCGGTACCAGGGAAGAGGTTGCGACCTATGATCTTTCCGATGCCATCGAGGTGATCTGGTTGGAGGATGGCGACCACGATCTGAAGCCGCGCAAGGCGCTCTCCGGCTTTTCCACCGCCGATCATCTGAAGACACTGGCCGAGGCGGTGAAAGCCAAGCTGGCGCGGCCATCGGCTTCGTCATCCTAGGGCGGAGCAAGGAGCGAAGCGACGCGGGCAGACCCGAGGATGACGAAGTGAAAGGCGTATCCGGCAAATGAAGATCGCCAGCTTCAACATCAACAACATCAACAGCCGCCTGCAAAATCTGCTGGCATGGCTGGCGGTGGCCAAGCCCGACATCGTCTGCCTGCAGGAACTCAAGGCACGCGATACGCAGTTTCCGCGCTCAGCCCTTGCCGCCGCCGGTTATGGCGCGGTGTGGAAGGGCGAGCCGACCTGGAACGGTGTCGCCATACTCGCGCGCGGTTCGGAACCCGTTCTGACCCGCGATTTCCTGCCCGGCGACGAGGCCGACAAACAAAGCCGCTACATCGAGGCAGCGGTCAGCGGCCTTGTCGTCGCTTGCCTCTATGCGCCGAACGGCAACCCGCAGCCCGGCCCGAAATTCCAGTACAAGCTGGCCTGGCATGAGCGGCTGGAAGCGCATGCCGGGCAGCTGTTTGACACCGGCCTGCCGGTGGTGCTGGCCGGCGACTACAACATCGTGCCCGAGCCGCGCGACATCTATGCCACCCGCTCCTATGACGACAACGCGCTGGTGCAGCCGGAGAGCCGGGCATCCTTCGCTCGTCTGCTTGAGCAGGGCTGGCTTGATGCGCTGCGCAAGAAGCATCCGAAGGAGACGCTCTACACATTCTGGGATTATCGCCGCAACCGCTGGCCGCGCGACGCCGGCCTGCGGCTCGACCACATCCTGCTGTCGAAGAAGCTGGCGCGCCGCCTCACTGCCGCCGGCATCGATCGCGATGTTCGCGGGCAAGACGGTGCCAGCGACCACGCGCCGGTGTGGGTGGAGTTGAAGTAGGCCAGCGCGCACGTGATCTCGACCACTTTCGCGCGCGGCATTTTGCGATACATGTTCGCTGGTAGCTCCGGCTGGGCTGCATGATGAGCGAAGTGCCGAGGGGGGAAGCCCGATGAACAGGGACAGGCTGCTTGCGGTTCTCCTGCTGGCGATCGGCGTCGCCAGTTTGGCCATGGCGCGTCTGGCGCAGCACGATGCGGGCATGTCCTTCGCATCAGTGCGTCTCGTGGTGTTTCTGGTGGCGGGTGCTGCCTGCCTGATCGGCGCGCTGTTGTTCCTGGCCGGCCTATTGCCGGGCCGCCCGAACCACCAGGCCGGAGCGCCGCTGTTTGGCCGAGGGGCCGAGCTGCAAAACCCCGGCAGACCAGGCCTGCGGCGGGCCTTCCTAATTCTGCCGGCGATCACCGTGCTGGCGCTGCTGGTCAACGCGGTCGGCCCGTGGCTGGCCCATCGCGCCGGCTCGGGCGAGGTGGCCGCCCCCAGCGAACCCAAGCCCAATGAACCCAAGGATGTCGCCAGCGCTCCGCCGGCGCCGGAACCGGTGACACCGCCGGCTCCCCCAACTTCGCCGCCGGTCGCTGCCCCGGCGCCGCCGCCAGCCGCCCCGCCGCCCGACCTAGCCGCGCCACCGCCCGAACTGGCGGCCAAACCGCCGGAGCCGGTGCCGGCTCAGCCGGCGCCATTGCCTGCCCAGCCACCTGCGGCACCCGCAGTGCCGGCGCCGCCACCGGAGGTCGCGCTTGCCCCTCCCGCCTCACCGCCTGAGCCTGCTCTGCCAGCAACCGTTGCGCCGCTGCCTCCTGCTCCGCCACCGCTGCCGACGCAACCCGAAGGCCACCGCGATGCCGTCGTCTGGCTGGCGGTGGCGCCTGATGGGCACTCGATCATGAGCGCCAGCACCGACCACTTGATCAAGCTGTGGGACATGGACGGCAAGCGGCTGATCCGCAACCTCGGCGTCCACAAGGACATGGCGCGCACAGCACTGTTCATGCCCGACGGAAAGCAGGCGCTGACCGCGGGCGACGATGGCGAGATCGTGTTACGCCAGCTTTCGGATGGGGCGGTGCTGCACGTCTTTTCCTCTGGGGCGAATGGCGGCGTCAGGAACCTGGCGATCAGCCCGGACGGCAAGCTGGCCGTCAGCGGTCACGACACTGGCACCGTCATCGTCTGGGATATCGACAAGGGCAATGTGCTGCATGTGCTGCCGGGCCACGACTGGTCGGTCAGCGCCGTCGCCGTCTCGCCCGACGGCACGCACGCCATCTCCGGCAGCATCGACGGCGAGTTGAAGCTCTGGGACATCGTTTCAGGCAAGCAGTTGCGCAGCTGGCACGGCCATGAGCAAGGCACCTATGGCGCCGTCTTCACCGCCGACGGCCACCATGTGGTGACCGGCAGCGGCGACTACACGATCAAGCTTTGGGATCTCGACACCTTCAGGGAAGTCCGCCGCTTCGAGGGCCATTCCGGTACCGTCTACGAAATCGCGCTATCCCCCGACGGCAAGCGCCTGGCTTCGGTCTCACTCGACGGCACGGCGCGGCTCTGGAACATGGGCACCGGCGCCGAGATCGCCGAGTTTGATCCCGGCACCGGGCCGCTTTATTCGGTCGCTTTCGCCGCTGACGGCACGCTGCTCACCGGCGGCTACGACCGCACCATCAGGGACTGGCCGGGGGCGGGCGGCGACGGCGTGGTGCTGTTTGCGGGAGCGCCGGAGTAGTGCGACATTCAATGCAGCGGATATTTCAGAGCAATGCGGCTTGCGCTAAGGATTACTGGTGGCTGCAAATGGATCGCCAACTTGAGCAACAATGACTGGCCACTTGAAGCCGATACAGCTGTTTTCAGTCCGCCCGCGCCGCGTCGTCGAAAGGTCCTCACCGTCGTCCTGGTGTTGCTGGCGGGCTTCGTGCTGCTTGGGCCTGTCCGAAATTACTATCTGCAGTGGTCAGCCATAAGGAAGTTTCAGGCGGCTTTCCTGGCCAAGGATTATCGGGAGCAATTCCATCAGACCTCTCTGCTTGCCGAGATGGGAAATGCTGACGCACAGTGCGGTCTAGGAGCGATGTACTGGAATGGCGCTGGAATCGCTCAGAATGACAAGCTGGCGATCTACTGGTGGGGCAAGGCGGTCGAGCAAGGAAATGGCGATGCGGCAGCTTGGCTCAGCCAAGCCTATTCTCGCGGCAAAGGGGTCGAAAGAAACGATCAACTGGCGTTGAAGTTTGCCAGGCAGTCAGCCGACAAGAGCAACGCCAATGGTCAGTACGCCGTCGGCGCCCTGTATGCGCAGGGCCAAGGCGTTACACAAAGCTACGAGCAAGCTCTCTACTGGTGGCGTAAGGCGGCTGACCAGGGAAACGCGGAGGCGGCTTTCGTCGTCGGTCGTGCCTACTATCTCGGCCAAGGCGTCAAGAAGGACGATCAACTCGCCGTGATGTGGGTGCGAAAGGCGGTCGACAAGGGTGAGCCGAATGCCCAGACTCTGCTGGGCACTCTGTATTCGCTTGGCCACGGTGTCGGTCAGGATGACCGTCTGGCCTTCGAATGGTGGATGAAGGCAGCAACCGCCGGCCTGCCCGATGCGCAATACGCCGTGGCAAACGCGTATGAGTTGGGAAAGGGCATCGGCAAGGACGCCACCCAGTCGGTCGCCTGGTTGGTCAAGGCGGCGGAACAGGGCAGTGTCCCGGCGCAATCTGCGCTGGCCTACGCATACGCAACGGGCAGAGGCGTCGCCCAGAGTGATGCCGAGTCGGCGTCCTGGTTGCTAAAAGCGGCGAGCCAGGGAGATGCCAATGCCCAGGGGAACCTGGGCGTCTCATACTGGACAGGCGCTGGCCTGACCCAGAGTGACGCGAATGCCGTTTCGTGGTGGCTCAAGGCTGCAAAGCAGGGGAATGTTTCGGCCGAGCTGTATTTGGCTGCTGCCTATGCGCAGGGCAGAGGGATAGCCAAGGATAACAAATCCGCCGAATTCTGGTTGCTGGAGGCAGCCAAGGCGGGAAATGTCGAAGCAGAACTCAACCTTGGCAAGCTCTACTACACCGGGATCAGAGGCGAGCCGAATTATCCGGAAGCCATCAAGTGGTTTTCCACGGCGGCGGGACACGGAAACGCCGAGGCCAGGACCTTTCTCGAACTGATGAAGGAAAAAGGCCAGTTCGATAGCAAGACGCTGTGAGCTGAGTGCTCAGGCAACGCTGGCGAAATCGGCGAAGCTTCCTCTTGCGTGAGAGATGCCCGGCAGGGCAGAGGTGACGGAACGCCAAGTGAGCCGTCCCATGCCCGACCTCCATCTCGTCGAAGCCTCGATCGCCGATCTGCGCCAGGCCCTGGACGACGGTACCGTCACCAGCGTCGAGTTGGTCGGCGCATATCTGCGGCGCATCGCGCACTACGACCGCCATGGCATCGCCCTCAATGCTGTGCCCGTACTCAACCCCAAAATGTTTGAGGAGGCCGCCGCCTCCGACCAGCGCCGCAGGAACGGCACGACGCTCGGCCCGCTCGACGGCGTCCCCTACACCGCCAAGGACAGCTACAAGGTGGCAGGCCTGACGGTGGCCGCAGGGTCGCCGGCCTTCGAACATCTCGTCGCCAATGAGGACGCCTTCACCATCGGGCGACTACGCGCCGGCGGCGCGGTGCTGATCGGGCTCACCAACATGCCGCCGATGGCCAATGGCGGCATGCAGCGCGGCGTCTATGGCCGCGCCGAAAGCCCCTACAATGCCAAGTATCTGACCGCTGCGTTTGCCTCGGGTTCGTCCAATGGTTCGGGCACGGCAACGGCGGCAAGCTTCGCCGCCTTCGGGTTGGGCGAGGAGACATGGTCGTCGGGCCGGGCGCCGGCTTCGAACAACGCGCTGGTCGCCTACACGCCGTCGCGCGGCGTCATTTCCGTGCGCGGCAACTGGCCCCTGGTGCCGACGATGGACGTCGTCGTGCCGCATACGCGCAGCGTGCCGGACATGCTGGAACTGCTCGACGTGATCGTCGCCGACGATGCCGAGACGAGAGGCGATTTCTGGCGCGTACAGCCATGGGTGACGCTGCCAAAGAGCTCGACTGTCCGGCCGCCACGCTACGCCGATCTGAAGCTGGAGGGCGCGCTCAACGGCGTCCGGCTCGGCGTGCCCCGCATGTATATCGGTAAGGATACAGAGGTGACCACGCCCATC
Source organism: Mesorhizobium sp. P3_B5 (assembly GCF_056402815.1). Lineage (NCBI taxonomy): Bacteria > Pseudomonadati > Pseudomonadota > Alphaproteobacteria > Hyphomicrobiales > Phyllobacteriaceae > Mesorhizobium > Mesorhizobium sp. P3_B5. The sequence continues at coordinate 694,994 of NZ_JBFUGR010000001.1, forward strand.
GAGGCTCGCGCCTCGGTGCTGGCCCTCTGGCAGCAGGCGGCGCGGGATCTCGAGCGGCTGGGCGCCACCGTGGTCGAGGTCGATTTTCCCGTCGTCTCCAATTACGAGCGCGACCGGCCGGGCACAAAGACCATGGTCGAGCGCGGGCTTGTTCCCCAGGAGTTTGCCGAGCGCGAGATCTGGGACCTTTGCGTCTGGGGATGGGACGATTTCCTGCGCGCCAATGCCGATCCGAAAATTCCCGATCTGGCATCGGTCGATGGTCCGAAGATTTTCCCGCAGCCGCCAGGAACATTGCCGGACCGCTATGGCGACGATGGTTTCGACCTGGCGGACTATGTCGAACGGGCGAAGCTCGCCGTCACGCCCTTCGTGGATATCCCCACAATGGAAGCGGGCCTGAAAGGGTTGGAAGCGACGCGGCGGGCCGACTTCGAGGACTGGCTGGATGCGCAAGGGCTGGATGCCGTGGTGCTGCCCGCCGTGGCCGATGTCGGTCCGGCCGATGCCGATGTCGACGAGGCCGCCGCCGCCCTTGCCTGGCGCAACGGCACCTGGGTCGCCAACGGCAATCTGGTGTGGCGCCATCTCGGCATTCCCACGGTCACCGTGCCGATGGGCACGATGGCCGACATCGGCATGCCGGTCGGCCTGACCTTCGCCGGCAAGGCCTATGACGATGTGAGGCTGCTGCGCCTGGCCGGCGATTTCGAGCGTGCCACCCGCCGCCGCACGAGCCCGCCGCGCACGCTGGAATTGCCGGATGATGTTTTTCTTGGCCGGCCGAGCTCCAGCCAGTCCGGAGAGGCGCCACCGCTCTCTCTCATGCTTGCCGCCGAGGCGCGCCATTCAGATGGAGTTGACGAGATCGTTGTCACGCTCGACGTGCAAGGCGACGCCAAAACCCCCGGCCTGGCGGCTGCCAGCGTGAAAGTCCATGTCAACGGCGAGCCTGTCGCCATGCAGCGGACTGGCGCCTGCTTCACCGGACGTGCCCTCATTCCGGCCGTCGAGCATCGAGGGATCCACAGCGTCTGGCGCGGCGCCTACGGCTCGATCGTCACCGCCATCGTGCGGCTGCCGAATGGCGGCACCGCCGGTGCCTATGCGATCACCGGCGGCATCGGGTGAGGCGCGGCAGGAGGATAGCTGCTAACCCGCTATCATCGTGGAGAAACTTAATCGCCGGATAACTGCCCGCGCGATACGGTATGTGGATGAATGTATGGACGAACTACTGGGTTGGCCTTTGCTGGGCTGCTGGCAGCGTCTATTTCGTGACGCTCGACTATCGTGCTAAGAAAGGCGCCGGAAAACAGTGGCTTTCCAAGGATTGGCCTTGGATATTGTTTATCTACTTTGTTGTCGGAGGCGGCTTCGCGGTCGTTGGATACACACCGATTCTTATATACCGTTTCTCTGAAACACTCATTGGCTTATACAATCATCCGCCAACGCTGAATATGTTGTTGGGATTTATTCCAGTTGGTCTTGCAGCAATTCCCTTCATTGAAATCATGAAGGTCGTCGGCCGCGCAATCGATCGAAAAGACGAAGAGCGGCAGAGCAGGTCGCCAATGGCAACCGTTTCATTTTTTGCTTTCGTGGTCTCGTTGTCCATCCTTGCTGTCATCATTCTCGGCACGGGGTACTACTTCAGTTTCCGTCTTCTGCACATCTTCTGAGCGCCTCACGGCCGGAAGTGCCAGCATGCCCGCCGCGCATCCTTGACCCTCCTGCCACTCACGCTATGTTCGCGCCTATGTCAGAATCCAGGCCTGCGGCCACCGCCCCGCTCATCGTCATCGACCTCCAGACCGGCATGTTCGACGGAGTCGCCGAGCCGCCGATCCATGATGCTGCGGGCATCGCCAGCCGCGTGCGGGCGGTGATGGAATGGGCGCGGCGCGGCGGGCGCAAGGTCGCTTTCGTCAGGCATGACGGGCCGGCCGGCGATCCGCTGGCGCCCGGCGCGCCGGGCTGGCCGGTTTGGCCGGAACTTGGCCAGGCCGAAGACGAGCCGACCTTTTCCAAGAGCGTGGGCAACGCCTTCAGCAATGCCGCACTTGGCGAATGGGTGGCGGGGCAGAGCGCCGGTGAGGTCGTGCTCGTCGGCGCGCAGAGCGACTTTTGCGTCGCGGCCACGGTCAAGGGCGCCTTTGCCCACGGGCTTGGCGTGACCGTCGTGTCCGACGCCCACAGCACGCTGGACAGCCCTAGCGAAACGGCCGCGCAGATCATCGCCCGCCACAATGCCGAATTCGCCAAGGCCGGCGTGACGCTGGTGACGACAAATTCCTTGACCGGCGTTTAATCCTCGCTCTGGGGTGCCCGCCGTGATGTCGGTGCCTCATGCAAAATAACACCGTGCTGATCACCGGAGCCCGGGCGCCGGTGGCGCTGCACCTGGCGCGGTTGCTTCACGGTGCCGGGCGGCGGGTGATCCTGGCCGACAGTCCGGCTCGGCCGATCGCAGCGGCGAGCACGGCATGCGCGCTCTATCGCCGTTTGCCGCCGCCGCGTTTTGCTCCCGATGCCTATGCCGAGGCAGTGGAAGCGCTTGTTCGCGCCGACGGCGTCGATCTCGTCATCCCGACTTGCGAGGAGGTTTTCTATCTCGGCCAACTCTGGCGTGACCGCGCCATGCCGGCCCGCCTGTTTGCGCCTGACATGGACCTGCTCGCCCGGGTCCACGACAAGCACGCTTTCATCCGGCTGGCTGAGAGCCTCGGTATCGCCGTGCCGGAAACCACGCTGCTGCAGTCGGACGCGGATCTGCAGGCCGTGCGCGGCCGGTCGCGCGAGCTGGTGTTCAAGCCGGTCTGGTCGCGTTTTGCCAGTCATGTCCTACTGCGTCCGTCACCTGAAGAACTCGACACGATCAGCCCTTCGCCTGAAATGCCGTGGGTGGCGCAGCGCTTCGTCGCCGGCGAGGAGATCAGCGCCTATGCGGTGGCCCGCAACGGCGAGCTCAAGGCGCTGGCGCTCTATCGTTCGCTCTATCGCGCCGGCAAGGGCGCCGGCATCTGCTTCGAGCGCGTCGAGGATGCCGCCGCGCGGCGCTTCGTCGAAACCTTCGTCGCCGGTACCGGCTGGACCGGCCAGATCTCCTTCGACCTGATGCGCGAACAGGACGGCCAGGTGTTGCCGCTGGAGTGCAATCCGCGCGCCGTCAGCGGCCTGCATTTCTTTCGCGATCCGCAGCGCTTCACGGATGCCGTGTTCGAAGGCGGCGACGAGGTGAAGCCTGATGTCACCGTACCGCAGACGGTGCGGCTGGCCATGTGGGTGTTTGGATTGCCGGCAGCCTTGCGATCCGGGCAGATCGCACGGTTCGGTCAGGCGATGCGCGCTGCCGACGAGCTGCTCGACTGGCCCGGCGATCCCGCGCCGAAGCGGGCGCAGTGGCGTGCGCTGGCCGAGATCGCCGGCACGGCGCGGCGTGAGCAAATAAGCCTGCAGGCCGCGTCGACGCGGGATATCGAGTGGAACGGGCCGCTTCAGCACCAGCAAGCTTGATTCAAGGTGCCGCGACGGGATCAACCGGCTTCGCGTAAAGCTGCAGGCCCAGCGCCTTCGTCACTCCCAGCAGCGTGCTGAGTCGCGGATCGCCCTTTTCGCTCAGTGCCTTGTAAAGCGCCTCCCGGGTCACACCGGCGTCCTTTGCGACGCTTGTCATGCCGCGAGCGCGCGCGACGATGCCAAGGGCGTGCGCGATATAAGTTGCATCTCCGGTTTCGAACGCGTCAGCGAGCAGTTCGGCTTGAGACTCGGCGTCATCAAGATATTCGGCGGCATCGAACAGTGTGGTTTTGAGGGTCATATCAAACTTCCTTTGCCATTTGCCTGGCTTTTCCGATGTCCCTATCCTGCGAGCCTTTGTCGCCTCCGCAGAGCAGGATGATGACCGTCTTGCCGCGCCGGACGAAGTACACGCGGTATCCCGGCCCGTAGTCTACGCGAAGCTCTCCTATGCCGTCGAAGAACTTGGCGTCTCCCAGCAATCCCGCCTGAACGCGGGCAATCCGTTGAGCGATCTTCTTTGCGGCGCGAATGTCAGCGAGGCCTCTGAGCCATTTCCGGAATTCATCGGTCAGCCGGACTTCCATCATCCGTGAACTATAATTCACGAAACGGTCAGAATCAAGTGCTGTGAACTTTAGATTACAGTTCGATCTGATGCACCCGCGGCCCTGCGGCTGCCGGTGGCATCTTGCCGTCGATGATGGCGGCGATATCGCGGCGCAGGAAATCCAGCGGTCCGATCGCCGGCAGCACTGCCGGCGGGATGCGGGCATTGTCGCTTGCCGATTTCAGCACGCGGCGATCCTGCTGCAGGGCAAAGGCGAAGAGCGGGCGGAAGGCAAGCGCTTTGAGTTCGCCGAGCAGGCCCTGGCGCGGGCCGATCAGCCAGCCGATGCCCTCGACGGTGCGCTCATCGGCCTGGCGCAAATGGAAGGTCGTCGCCAGCGCCAGACCGCGCTTGCCCCAGTATTCCAGCTCGACGATCCCAGGATGGCGGTAGCGGCCGATGGTCCTGGCCCGCTCGCCTTCCAGCAGCCGGCTGACCAGTCCCTGCTGACGGTCCTCGCCGGTGTAGCAACTCTCGACCCAGCCTTCGCCGCCGGTCACCTCGACGCGCACGAGATGGCGCTTGGCAGTCAGGCCGCGCAGCACGCCCTTGTGGGTGAAGTGGGTGTGGGTGGCATCCAGAATGTTCTCGGCCGCGTCGAGCACCGTCGATTGCGCCGAGCTGCGCACGCGCTTGGCGACGACGTCCTTGCCTTGCATGCAGTGGAGATAGGGTTCGCCCTCGGGTGTGCCCGAGGAGACGAAGACGACACCGTCGCGCTCGGTCGCGGTGAAGCGGCGGACCCGGTAGTGCGGGATGTCACCGACATGGCCGGGAATGGCGGTGCAGCGTCCTTCGCCATCGTAGCGCCAGCCGTGATAGGGGCATTCGATCTCACCGCCGACAACCTTACCGGTCGACAATTCGACCAGCCGGTGCGCACAGCGATCGAACAGGGCGGCAATGCCTTGTGCCGAGCGGAACAGCACCAGCGGCGCGCCGTCGAACAGGATGCGCTTCGGCTTGCTTTTGATATCGGCCGACAGCGCCACCGCCTGCCAATAGTCTTTCTGCTTTGGATGCTTGGGGTCGTTCACAGTTCAAATCTCCGAAGCAGCTGAATGCCGACCCGCGCCAGCACGGTTTCCATGATCCGCACGGCCACGCGCCGGCGGCGTGGCAGATGGCCTGCATAGACGGCGTTGTATTCCACCGTCGCCACGGCGCCGCGCAAGCGTTTGAAGGCGGCGGCCCCGGCGCTCATGTTGAAGAACAGGCCGTGCGCCGTGGCATGGTCCTGCGCCATCGCCATCATCATGCGATAGAGCCCGTCGCCGATCGGCAGGCCAGTGTCGTAGCCGACGATCGGTTGCGTCAATGTCGCGCCGTTCTCGGACAGAGCGGTGACGGCGACGAGTTCGCCGCCGGGCCGTCGCAGGCCGGCAAGCCTGATGATGCCGCGACGGTGCATCTCCGCGATGTAGCGCGCGGTGTAATGCGGATTGAGCGGCGTGTATTTGTCGAGATAGAGCATGGTGTAGAGCGCTTCCGCGCGCGAATAATCGGCCGCGGTGAAATCGGCATCGCCGACCCGCTCGAAGGGCGTCGTGCGCAGCCGCTTGCGGTCGCGCTTCATGTCGTTGGTCATGGCGGGTGCCGAACTGCGATCGGCGAAGATGTAGATCTGCCGCGCCGCCAGCATGCGAAAACCTTCGGCCTTCAGCGCCGCGATGGTGGCGGGGTCGGCGATCTCGTTCAGCGAGCGGATAACGATGGCCCGATCCGGAAAGCGCGCCGTCAGGCTGGAACGCATTGCCGCGATCGCCTTGCGATCGAGCAGCGGCACCGGATTGGTCGAATAGAGCCAGTTGTTGACCTGCACCTGATGGTCGAGGCCGCTTGCCTTGACCAGCGGCGCGCACAGGCCGATCAGCGCCCGCACTGCCCACTGCAACCATGGGGCCGAGACGAAATTGCGGGTCTCGTCGATGGCATAGTCGATATAGGCGCTGGATGGGCGGCAGATGTAGCAGTTCGGCGCCTCGCTGGCATCGTTGAGCGTCAGCGGAAAGGACCGCCCGGCAATCTCGAACGGCTCGACGGTCACCGTCAAATTGCGGATGAGGTCGCGGACGGGAATCTCGTTGAAGAGCCGCACGAAGGCCTCGACCCGGGTGGGATTGTTTTCAACCCGGTCTGCCTGGGCCTGCCTGGTCGCGACAGGCATCGGGCTCATGCTGCCCCCAGTCGGCATTCGACGCGGCGCAGTTTGCGGCTGGTTTCCAGCGGCAGCGGCGCGCGCACGAGGTCGACGGATGCCGTCGCCTGGCGCAAGGCCAGCAGTGCGCGCACCGCCTCCAGCGCTGCCGCAGCAGCGTCACCGGCAAGGTTTGGCGCCAGTTGCAATTCGACGGCGTCGGGCGCGGTCTGGATCAGCCGGAAATCGTCGATGCGGCGATCCGCCTTCAGCACCGCATTGCGCAATATGTCGGGGGTGATCAGGATCGGCCCATGTTCTGACGCGAGCCGAAAGACATCGTCCATGCGGCCGACGATCTCGTCCACCGTGCGCAGCGGCGAACCGCAGCGGCATGGCGCCTTGGATAGGCGCAGCAGATCGTTCATCCGGTAGCGCGCCATGATCTGGGTCTGGCGGCGAAAGGCGGTGACCAGCGGCGTCACCAGCTCGTCGCCGACCGGCTCGAACTCGAAGAACACCGAATCCTCGGCCAGATGCAGCCCGCCTTGCCGGCACGTTACGGCGAACAGCCCTTCTGTTGCCATGTAGATCTGGTCGAGCGGCCGGCCGAAGAATGTTTCGATCGCCGGCCGGTCGACCGGATCCAGCGTTTCGGCGGCTGAGAAGACGCGCAGCGGCGCCAGCTTGAAGTCGGCAGCCGCGAAATGGCGCAGCATCTTTGGCGGCGCGATGATCACCGTCGGTGCGAAATCCTCTAACGCGGCGCGCCAGTTTTCCGGACCGAGCGTCAGGTCGAAAAAACGCAGATCGATGCGCCGGGATTTACGGGCGCTGTCATAGAGCCCGGTGTTCTGCGGCAGGATGACGGCGACCCGCTGCCGGCGCCAGAGAAGATGGGGCACGGTCTTGGCCAGGATCGCACCCAGCCAGCGATATTTTTCGGCCTCGGAGATGATGAACAGACCGCGATTGCCTGATGTGCCGGTGCTGGCGCCGATCGTCAGGTCACCGAGGCGGCCGTCGGCGGAAGCGGCGGCCCAGCCATCGCGAGCCGACACGCCGCCGATGTTGAAGCGCTCGAAGTTCGCCATCAGCAGCGCCTTGTCGGTCACCGGCAGGTCGCCGAGATGGCGCGGCGCCTTGTCGTAGAAGGGCGCCAGCGGCAGGTCGCGGTCGAGCCAGCGGCGCAAGGCGCGCGCCTGCCAGCGCTCGAAATCCCTGCGGCTCTTGCGCGACACCCAGCGGGTGACGGCAAACGATTTGAGCGCTTCGCCGAGCCCGCTCATCCGCCCTCGCTGTCGAGATCGTAGGACGTCGGCTCTGGATCGTGGCAGAACATGACCTCGCCGCCGGTTGCCAGAAACCGCCGTAGCGTCTCGCTGCTTGGTTCAAGGGCTGCGGCATCCTCGGCCAGCAGCGTCGCCGGCAAACCCGGCGTGCGATTTTCGACAAGGGCGGCAAGCAGCCATTGCGCATCGACGCCATAGAGCAGCGGGCGTTCCAAATTTGGGAACAGCAGGCCGAACTGACCATCAGCATGGCCGGGCAAGTCGACAGCGATCACGCTGCCGTCGCCGAACAGGTCGGCGCCGCCGGGCACGCCATGATGCGGCGCGATCTGCTTCCTGGACGACAGCCCGTCGAGGCGGCTCTCGAAATCAGCCGGAAACAGCTCGGAAAAAACGCCATGGCGCAGATTCTGCCAGCCCGTTCTCGCCTTGGCCCGCGACCACGCCGCATCGCTGGCGATGAAGCGCGCCTCGGGGAACAGCGACAGCCCGGACATGTGATCGGCATGGAAGTGCGTGACGATGACCGCGCGGATATCGCGCGGCGTCAGGCCGAAGCGTGCCAGCACCGGCAGCGGCTGTTCGGCCGCATTGAGCTTGGGCCTCAGCACCGCGCCGTACAGACGCAGCGGCGCACTACGCTCAGGTCCCATTGTTACGTGCGGCGTATAGCCGGTGTCGATCAGCACAGGCCCGGCCTGCGGATGCAGGATCAGCCCATAGCGGACACGCAGCCGGACGGTCTTCCAGCTCCCGCCGCGCAGGATCAGCCGCTCGGCGGCACCAACCCAGGCACTGTTGGCGAAGACGATTTTCAAGATGCTGCTCCCCAAGAGGGTGCTTCTGCTGCGAATGTGCGGTCGAGCCCGTCCTCGAAGGACACTTTCGGCGCCCAGCCCAACATGCGCCTTGCCTTTGAAATGTCGAGGCTCTGGGCATAGGCAAACAGGCCAAGGCCATAGCGAGTCACCGCCGGTTCCGGCTGGCCGGGCAGGCGTAGCGCCACCGCCTCAATTGCGCCGGCCGCCAGCATCGCCGGCCACAGCGGCATTTTGCGCCATCGTGCGGAAAGGCCGGCGCGCGCGCAGGCCTCGTCGGCGATGCGGCGCACCGGCAGCACCTCGCCGCCGGAGACATTGAAGATCTGGCCCTCGGCATCTTGGTCGGCAGCAAGGGCGGCCAGGATCGCATCGACGACATCGTCGACATGGGTCAGGTCGATGCGCGCTCTGCCGTCGCGAAACAGCGGCAGCGGGCGCCGCCGCGCGGCGCCAAGCAGGCGCGGCAGCAGTGCGCGGTCGCCAGCGCCGTAGATACCGCGCGGCCGCAGGATTACCGGCTTGATTTCGCGGGCTGAAAGCACGATCTCCTCACCCCGCCGCTTGGTGCGCGCATAATGGTTGACCGGAGCGGGCAGGGCGCTGTCTTCGCGCACATCGAGCTGGTCGCGAAAAGCGAAACAGACCGAGGGACTGGAGATGTGGACGAAGCGGCGCACATTTTGCCGCCGCGCGAAATCGACGAGGTTGCGGGTTGCCGTGACATTGGCCGTTTCGAAATCCGCTAGCCTGCCGAAAGGCGCGGAAAGGGCGGCGCAATGGACGATCGCCTCGACGTCATCAAGCCGCGCTTGGGTTGAAGCGTCGAACGGTTGCGACAGGTCGTGGCGGAGGACCACATGTCCGGCCGCTTCGAGTGCTGCGCCGCGCCGCGCATCCCTGCCAAGACCAAGCGCCGGCATGCCCGATGCCGCCAGCCGCGCCATGAGCTGCGAACCGAGAAAACCGCTGGCGCCGGTGACAAGCACACGCCCCATGCTCACGCTTCCAGCGCCATGCCGCCGAACGACACGCCGGCCGAAGTTCCGAGGAACAGCACTTTGGCGCCCGCAGCAATCCGCCCCTCGCGGCGCGCAATGTCGAGCGCGAAGGGAATCGATGCGGCGATCTGGTTGCCGAAGCGCGCCGCAATGTCGACGAGTTTTTCCCTGGCGAAGCCGGTCTGGCGCGCCATGTGGGCGAGCGCAAACGGGCTGGCCTGGTGCGGCACGACGACGTCGACATCGTCATGAGTCCAGCCGGCCCGCTGCAAGAGCTCGGCGACAAAACCGTTGAAATGGCGCGACGTGATGCGAAACAATTCCTTGCCGTCCATGTGGAACAGCGCATGGCTGGCGAATTCCTGCGGCTGGCGATGGAAATCGAAGCGGGTGCCGCCGGAACCGATGCTGCAGGCTTCATAGGCCGAAGGGTAGGTGCGCATCAGATTGGCCCTAACCGCGCCCTCGCCAGATGCCGCCCTGCACAGCACGGCCGCCGCCGCGCCGTCGCCGAACAGAGCGGCGATTTCCGGCTGGTTCCAGGGCAGTGCGCGCGAGGCGATCTCGGCGGAGAAAACAAGCGCCCGCTGGCATTGCCCGGCCTCGATCATGTGGGCGGCGGTCTCGAAGGCGGTGAGGAAGCCAAGGCAGGTGCTATTGACGTCGAAGGCCGCCGCCGAACCGTCGGCCATGCCGAGGCGCTGCATGACAAGCGGCGCGGTCGATGGCAGCGGCTGGTAGGGCACGCCGCAACCGCCAACAACGAGATCGATATCTCCGGCCACCAGCCCGGCATCCGCCAGGGCGAGTCGCGCCGCCACGCAGGCCAGGTCGACCTGCGATTCAGCCTCGCAGACATAGCGTTCGATGACACCGGTGGCGGCTTCGAGCTGGCCATCGCCAAGCCCCAGCCGCGCATCGAGGCTGCGCGACGTCACGCACGCAGCCGGCACGGCCCGCCCGGTTCCGATGATCTTGATCCGCATTCTCATCCCGCCGAGTGAGTAGCGCTTTTTCTAACCCGGATCGCGCCCGATGGTAACAGCGCGGCAGTGACAGTCCACCGATCGCTGTGTGCCGGCCTGGCGACCGCATTCGCTGGAAGCCCACCAGCTGCGGTGGAAGAAGCTTTCAAAATCAAGCAATTTTGCGACGCGGCGCGCCAACAGACGGTCAGCCTTTTGCCATGTTGAGCCCCATTCTCTTTTTCGAATGCCAAACTGGCTGATGGCGAAGGGTGTTCCGATTGGGCTAGGCATGTCAGCCTTCTGGCTATTCAATCGGGCAAGCGGCTCTGATATAGGTCAGCGAGATTGACCTATAATCGACCTGCAGCCGGGTGGGAGGTGCGTTTTGACATTGATGAACCTGTTGGCGTCGCGCTCTTCGCGCATGAAGGCGTCGGAAATCCGCGAGCTGCTGAAGCTGCTCGACCAGCCCGACATCATCTCCTTTGCCGGCGGCATCCCCGACCCGGCGCTGTTTCCGTCGCAGGCGATCGCCGATGCCTATGCGGCGGTGCTCGGCAGCGCGGATGCGGGCGCGGCGCTGCAGTATCAGGTCAGCGAAGGTTTTCTGCCGCTGCGGCGCTGGCTGGCCGGACAGATGGGCAAGCTAGGCGTCGCCTGCGACGAGAACAACATCCTGATCACTTCAGGCTCGCAGCAGGCGCTGGATTATCTCGGCAAGCTGTTTCTCTCCCCGGGCGATACGGCGCTGGTCACCTGGCCGACCTATCTCGGCGCGCTGCAGGCCTTCAACGCCTATGAGCCGCGCTATGACCGGCTGACGCCCGATGGCGGCAACATGACGCCCGACGCCTACCGCGCCGCGGCCGCCGCCAACGGTGGCAAGGTCAAATTCGCCTATCTGGTGCCGGATTTCGCCAACCCCACCGGCGAGACGCTAGGCCTCAAGCAGCGAGAGGCGGTGCTCGATCTCGCCTCCGAGCTCGATATTGCCGTCATAGAGGACGCCGCCTATCGCGCGCTGCGCTATGACGGACAGGGCGTGGCGCCGATCCTGGCGCTCGACTGCGCCCGCTCCGGTGGCATCGACAATGCCCGCACGCTTTATTGCGGTTCGTTCTCAAAAATCCTGTCGCCGGGCATGCGGGTGGGCTGGGTCTGCGCGCCGCGCCGCGTCATCGAGAAGCTGGTGCTGATGAAACAGGCGTCGGACCTGCACAGCCCGTCGATCAACCAGGTGGTGATGCACCGCGTCGCCGAGTCCGTATTCGATGCCCAGGTCGAAAAGCTCATCGACGCTTACCGGGAGCGCCGCGATGGCCTGCTTGCGGCGCTGGCGGCCAACATGCCGCAAGGCGTGACCTGGACGCGGCCCGATGGCGGCATGTTCGTCTGGGTGACGCTGCCCGAAGGCGCCGACGCCACCGCGCTGCTGGCGCGGGCGGTCAAGGAGGCGCGCGTCGCCTTCGTGCCCGGCAGCGCCTTTTACGCCGACGGGGCGGGCCGCAACACGTTGCGGCTGAGTTTTACGCTGGCTGACCAGCGCGCGGTGAGCGAGGGGATACCGAGGCTGGCGGCGCTGTTGAAGGGGTAGGGTTGCGCCGGCGCTGAAACTGCCGATCTCCCCCCATGTGGGGGAGATGCCCGGCAGGGCAGAGGGGGGCGCTGTCCCGCTAACCTTTCAACCACCATAGCGATAGCTCATGCAGGTTGCGGTTCGCATGCGTTGGACCGAGAGTTCGCGATCCTTCGCGCCCCCCTCTGTCCTGCCGGACATCTCCCGCACGAGGGGGGAGATCGCCCCATCCCCGCATTCGCACTTGAGCCATTCCACCGGAGGTGGCAGGTTGGCGCGCCGGCCGGGCAGGGCTCCCATGGCCGAATGAGGAGTGCCATGGCCAGCGACGATTCCGCGGCACCGCGCGTGATCCTGCTCATGGGCAGCGCGCCCGATGTGGTGCGTTGCGAGGTGTGGCCGAAGGCCGCTTTCAGCAAGATTGTCGCCATCAACAATGCCTGGCGCGTCCGCCCGGACTGGGATTTCCTCGTCCATTCCGGCGATTTCCCGTCGGACCGGTTGCCCCCGGGCGCCAGGCTGCGGCAGGCGCAGATCTTCAGCGCCTCGCAATATGTGCCGGCGCAGAACGCCTTCGGCGGCTTCGTCTATGCCGGCGCCACCATGTCGCTGACCTCGGCCTACTGGACCATCCACAGCCAGAGGCCCGATGTTCTGGCGTTCCTTGGCTGCGACATGATCTACGACCAGCCCGACAAGACGCATTTCTACGGCATCGGCCGTGCCGACCCGCTGCGCGATGACGTGACGCTGCGCAACCTCGAGGCCAAGTCCGCCCGCCTGCTTGTCCAGGCGCTGCGGCGGGACTGCCTGTGCATCAACCTGTCCGAATTGCCGCGCAGCCGGCTGATCTTTCCGCGCCTGACCTTCGACGAGCTGAAGAGCCTGTCTCGAGCGAGGGTCGCCGAAATGAAAGCGGAGATCCTTGCCGGCATTGCGCACGACAGTGCCGAGAAGGCCGAAAGGATCGAGCAGGACCTCGGCTATTTCTACGAGGACGGCATGTACTGGAACCATCTCGACGAGATCGACGAGACTTACCTGGCCGACATCGACCGGTTGTGGATGTCGGCGGTTCAAAAGGCCTAGCGCGTCACGGAAAGTTGCGCATGCCCGGGCGGGATTTTCGCTAAAATCCGCGAAAACCTGGGAGGAATGATATGATTTCGCGTGTGGCAGTGGTCGCCCTTGTTGTTCTTGGTTTTGCCAATTCAGCATCAGCCTTTGAGATATCGAGCCCTTCCGTTGCTGACGGAAAATGGGACTTGAAATATGTCGCCGACAAAGCGGGCGGCTGCGACGGACAAAACGTCTCGATTGCCCTGAACTGGAAGGATCCGCCGGCCGGCACCAAAAGCTACATGCTGACCATGTTCGATCCCGACGCCATGGGTGGTGGTGTGGCTGGTGGCACTGGCAGGTGTGGAACATTCCGGCGGGCGCCAGCGGATTGCCCGAGGGCGCCGGGTCGAAAAGCGGCAAGGGCCTGCCCAAGGGCGCTGTTCAGGGCAAGGCCGACCTTGGCCGCACCGGCTATCTCGGGCCTTGTCCCCCGCCCGGCAGCGGTCTTCATCACTATGTCATCACGCTCTATGCAATGAAGGAGGCAAAGCTCCACACCGAGGCCAACGCATCGCCCACCATGCTGGTGGCCGACGCGATGGGCGAGTCCCTTGGCAAGGCAAGCGTGACCTATACCTGGAGCCGTTGATCGCGAACTTTCGATTCGAAAAAATCGTTCCCAATCAAGTGGATAGACAAAAATCCTGAATCAACCAGCGAGGGTCAAAGCGCCGGAATGCTCCGGCGCCACGCAGCTCGCCGGCCCGGCCTACTCCGCCGCGAGTTTGTCCTGCGTGTTCGTGTCGAAATCGCGTGCATCGTGGCGCTCGTGCAATTGCAGCGCCGGTTCGCCAAAAGCGCGGTTGACCATGCGGCCGCGCTTCACCGCCGGCCTGGCGTCGATGGCCTTGGCCCAGCGCTGCACATGTTTGTACTCCTCGACCGACAGGAAGGCGCCGGAATCATTGTACATGCGGCCCAGCGCCAGCCCGCCATACCAGGGCCACACCGCCATGTCGGCGATCGTGTAGTCGGCACCGCCGAGATATTCTGACACAGCCAGCCTGCGGTCGAGCACGTCCATTTGCCGCTTGGTCTCCATGGCGAAGCGGTCGATGGCATATTCGATCTTGGTCGGCGCATAGGCGTAGAAATGGCCGAAACCGCCGCCGAGATACGGCGCCGAGCCCATCTGCCAGAACAGCCAGGACAGCGCCTCGGCGCGCGCCGGCTGCTCGGTCGGCAGGAACTCGCCGAACTTTTCAGCGAGGTAGAGAAGGATCGAACCGGATTCGAACACCCGCACCGGTTCCTTGCCGCTGCGGTCGAGCAGCGCCGGGATTTTCGAGTTGGGATTGATCTCGACGAAGCCTGAGCCGAACTGGTCGCCATCGTTGATGCGGATCAGCCAGGCGTCGTATTCAGCGCCCTTGTGGCCGAGCGCCAGAAGCTCCTCCAGCATGACCGTCACCTTGACACCGTTCGGCGTCGCCAGCGAGTAGAGCTGCAGCGGATGCTTGCCGACCGGCAGCTCCTTGTCATGCGTCGGGCCGGCGATCGGCCGGTTGATGCTGGCGAAAGCGCCGCCATTGCCCTTGTTCCAGGTCCATACTTTCGGCGGTGTGTAATCGGTCATGTCGGGAGGCCTCGTGTTTTGGCGGGGGAGGGTCTTGGCACCTTGCACGATGCGCGGCGCGGGATTGATCGGCGGGGGCAGACCTACATCTAGGTACCGGTGCGCGGGCTGGAAAGGGGGAAGTCCAACTTTTGTTGAACTATCGTCGATGTCGGTGCGGGCTCTCCCTTCTCCCACTGTGGGAGAAGGTGTCGCCGAAGGCGACGGATGAGGGGTGTTCCAGAAAACACCGACGCCTCATTCCGTCCAACACCCCTCATCCGTCTCGGCACTGCGCGCCGATCCACCTTCTCCCACAAGGGGAGAAGGGAAGACCGCACCCCTTGCGCCTCGTCCCGTATGTCATACCTATAGGAGATATCGCCAGACCATTTGCATCGCCTACCCAGGACAAAAAGCATGACCATCGATCCCAATCTGCGCTCCATCGTGGCCGTGCGCGCCTCGATCCCCGAAGACGCCTTCACGGCATCGGCGCTGGGCACCCGCCGCGAGGGCAGCGGCGTCGTCATCCGCCCGGATGGGCTGGTGCTGACAATCGGCTATCTGATCACCGAGGCGGAGGAGGTCTGGCTGACTGCCCAGGACGGTCGTGTCGTGCCGGCGCATGCGCTGGCCTATGACCAGGAGACCGGGTTTGGCCTGGTTCAGGCACTCGCTCCGCTCGGCCTGCCGGCGCTGGCGCTCGGCGACGCCGGCAAAGCCAAGGTCGGCGATCCCGTGGTGTTGGCCGACGGCACCGGTCGCTCGGTCAACGCACACATCGTCACCAAGCAGGAATTCGCCGGCTATTGGGAATATCTGCTCGACGAGGCGATCTTCATCGCGCCCGCCCACCCGTCATGGGGCGGCGCCGCCCTCATCGGCGAGGACGGTTCGTTGCTCGGCATTGGCTCGCTGATGCTGCAGATGAGCCGCAACGGCGAGGTCGCCGACATCAACATGGTGGTGCCGATCAATCTCTTGCCGCCCATCCTCGACGACCTCCTGACCCGCGGCCAGGTGGCCAAGCCGCCGCGGCCCTGGCTCGGCGCCTTCTCCGCCGAAAACAATGGCGCGGTGGTGGTGATGAGCGTCGCCGCCGGCGGCCCCGCCGCCAAGGCCGGTCTGCGCCAGGGCGATATCATCTCGGACGTGCGCGACGGCGAGGTCGACGGTCTCGCCGATTTCTATCGCAAGCTGTGGCAGAACCCGGCCGGAGCGGAAATCCCGCTGCGCGTGGTGCGCGACGGCCGCGACACCTGGCTGCGCATCAAGTCAGCCGACCGCAACAGCTTTCTCAAGAAGCCGCATTTGCAGTAGGTCGCTCCCCTTCCACGAGGGGAGAAGGGAAGGCCGCGCCTCACTTCACCAGTGGACTTTCCCAGACGACGAACAACAATGCCTTGAGTTGGGCGAAGCGCTCCGGACCAAGTTCGGCGCGCCACTCCTCCTCGATGTCGCGCAGGATGTCGACCATCTTCCAGAAGGCAGCGTGGCCGCGTTCGGTGGACCGCACCACGCGCGCGCCACCTTCGCCGGAAATATCGGATCGGACGATATAGCCGTAGCCTTCGAGGCTGCTGAGCAGCTGGTTGATGGCCTGTTTGCTCATGCCGGCGCGCTCGGCGATGGCGCCGGGGCGCGCGCCGTCCGGCCCCGGGAACTGCAGCACCGCCATATGCGGCAGGCGCAATTCGTCGAAACCGGCGGCGTTGAGCTCCTTGATCAGACGGCGCTGGATCGCCTGCGCCGGCACACGCAGCAGGGCGCCGATCAGCAGGTCCTGGGTCTTGGTCTGGAGAACTTCGGTTGCGGTGGCCATTGACGATCCGGTAAATTGAGTTTACTAATAGCCAGTAAATGTAATTTACCGGAGGGGTTTGCGCAATGTCCGTCATAGATCTTCACATCAATCCAGCCGACGAGACCATCGGCGACAAGTGGCTATCGATCCGCTTCCTGGTGACGGGCGACAGTTCGAACGGCAGCGTCGCCGCCTTCGAGTTGAAGGTGGCCAGCGCAATGCGTCTGCTGGCGCCGGCGCACAGCCATGATCACTATGAAGAGACGATCTACGGCATTGAAGGCGTGCTGACCTGGACCGTCGACGGCAAGCCGATCGAGGTCGGACCGGGTGAGGCGCTGTGTATTCCACGCGGCGCCGTGCACCGGTTCGACAACAATGGCACCCTCGACGCGAAGGTGCTGTGCGTCGTCACACCGGCGGCGATTGGCCCGGACTACTTCCGCGAGATCTTCGCCATGTTCTACGCCGCCGCCGGCGGCCCGCCGGACAAGGCCAAGATGATGGAGATCATGCACCGCCACGGGCTGACGCCGGCTGCACCGAAGGCCTGATTTTCCCTGAGCCGGCGAAGGGCTCGGTGTCCGCCTGCCGGGTCCCCGCTGCTGCGCGGCGTCCCGGCGTTCGCTGGCCTTTCATGTGCCACTGGCACGATGAATTCGCTTCGCGAACCGGCTGCTCACTCCCCGCAATCGGTAACGCTGGCCCCGCTGTCCCATGTGGCAAACGGGACGACCTTGCCTTCGACTGCCACCGTCCTGTGCACTCTCGTGCCATCCGGCTGCATCTTGCTGCTTTTGCCCTTGCCGGTCAGCAGATTGTAGTCGCAGTCGCTGGCGACATTGTCCTTCATGTAGTCGTGATAGTCATAGGCAAAGCCGGCGACGACGAAGGCGTCGTTGCGCCATGCAATGGTCAGCGTCTGGTCGGTCCGCGCGCCATTCATCGGTATGCCCGGTATGGAGAGCTTGATCGAGCCGTTCGGCAGCGCGGTCAGCTCCGGCTCGATGTATGACGCCTCATAGCCCGGCCGGTCATAGCCGTTCCATTCGCCATAGATCTGCTCCTGCACGGTGCCGGCAGGCTTGAGGAAATTGTGTTCCTTGTCCCTGAGGAAAAAATGCATGTCCATGGCACTGCCGGGTTCGGTCTCGACGATTATTGCCAGGTCGATGGCGCCGTCGCCGTTCCAGTCGCCGGTGGCCGCGGTGATGATTTTCTGGGTTTCGATCGGCTCGCTGAGTGCAGCGCCGGAGAGCAGACAACTTGCCGGCAGCAGGGCGAGGCCGAGGAGCATCGATCGCATGGCATTTCCCGAGGTGAGGGTGAGATGTCCGGAACAAAAACATAGGGATAGAAGATTTTGCAGAAGCTACATCATGGCGGGAAGAACCACCATGGGCGTTGGCAGGACAGAAGGGGGTGGGAAGGAACGCGACGGTGGTTCCTGATCCTGCCTCATCGGATTGGACTGGCAGGCTCCGCTTGTTGGGGAGGGTTCGTTTCGCTAAGCCTGCATTCGGACCACAGCGGCACCGGAGGCACCAGAACGATGACGACAATCGAGACGTGGACGCTCCTCTGATGGCGCCGGTCAAGGTCGATCTCGACAAGGTCCACGAATTCCCCGACGCGGCCAGTTTCTACGCCTGGCTCGCCAAACACCACGACACCGAGACCGAGGTCTGGATCAAGGTCTACAAACTGGGTTCCGGCCTGCCGTCGATCACGCCGAAAGAGGCCATCGATGTCGTGCTGTGCTGGGGCTGGATCGACGCGGTGCGCAAGGGTTTTGACGACAAGAGCTTTTTGCAGCGCTATACGCCGCGTGGCAAGAAGAGCATCTGGAGCCAGATCAACATCGACAATGTCGCCCGCCTAATCGAGGAGGGCCGCATGACCGGGCATGGGCTGAAACAGGTCGACGCCGCCAAGGCCGACGGCCGCTGGGCGCGTGCCTATCGCAGCAAGGACATGAAAATCCCCGACGATTTGCAGGCCGCCATCGACGCCGAGCCGAGAGCAAAGGAGATGCTGGGAAAGCTCAGCGCCCAGAACCGTTTCGCGCTCGCCTTCCGCACCCACAACATGAAGACCGAGGCCGGTCGCAAGAAAAAGATCGAGACCTTCGTCGAGATGTTGAAGCGCGGCGAGACGATCTACCCGCAGGGCAAAAAATGACGCCCGGCTCGATCGGTTCGGTGGCTGCTCACCCCACCGGCACCTGCAACCCGACCTTGACCCGGTCCATGGCGACAAAAGTGCGAAAACGCTTGACGTTGTTGTTTTCGAAGAACAGCCGCCTCGTCAGCGCCTCGTAGTCGGCCATCGTCGCCACGGTGACGACGAGGATGAAGTCGGCTTCGCCTGTCACATAGTAGCATTGCTGCACCTCGGGCACCGAGGCGAAGTCGCGCTTGGCAGCGTCGATCAGCGCGGCGCGTTCGCTGACCACCTCCACCTCGACGAACAGCGTGATCGGATGGCCGACCTTGGCCGGGTCGACCAGGGCGACATTGGCGCGGATGACACCCGTCTCCTCCATGCGCCGGATCCGCCTTTGCACGGCCGGCGCCGAGAGGTTGACGGCCTCGCCGATCAGCCGCTGCGGCGTCGTGTTGTCCTTCTGCAGGATGGCGAGGATGGCGCGGTCGAAACTGTCGAGGCTTTGCGGCATTTCCGCTCCTGACGAAACAAACTTGCATTCGCAGGACCCAAACAGAGCGCAACTCTCGCCCTTGTTGCAATAGACATAAGGCAACGAGGAATCCGACACCCATGTTTTTGCTCAACACCTTGCCTGAACATCGCACGCCGCTCGATCCGGCCGATGCCACGACGCTGGGCGTGGTCGAGGCCGAAGAGGCCGAACGCTTCTTGGCTGAGCGGCAAAACCATGCGGAAACGCCGCTGCACTCTTTGCATGCGCTGGCGGCCGAACTCGGGTTGGGCTCCATCCATGTCAAGGATGAAGGCTTTCGGCTCGGGCTCGGCAGCTTCAAGGCGCTGGGGGGCTCCTATGCCGTCATCCGGCTGGTGCTGGAGGAGGCCGCAAAACGGCTAGGCCGCGGCGTCGACATTGGCGACTTGCATGCGCCCGAAGTGGCGGCGGTCGCCGCTGGCATGACCTTCGCCTGCGCGACCGATGGCAATCACGGCCGCTCGGTGGCGCAAGGCGCGCAACTGGTCGGCGCCCGGTCGGTCATCTTCGTCCATTCAGGCGTCAGCGACGAACGCGTCGCCGCGATCGCCCGCGTCGGCGCCGAGATGATCAGGGTCGACGGCAGCTACGACCAGTCCGTGGTGGAGGCCGCAAGGGTTGCCGCCGAGCGGGGCTGGACCGTTGTCTCCGACACCTCGTGGCCGGGCTATGAGCGCATTCCGGGGTTGGTCATGCAAGGCTATACGGTGATGGTGCGCGAGGTACTTCGCCATCTCGCCCGGCCGCCGACGCATGTCTTCCTGCAGGCCGGCGTCGGCGGCTTTGCAGCGGCCGTTGCCGGCCATTTGACCGTCCTGTTTGGCGAGCGCAGACCGACAGTCGTCGTGGTCGAGCCGGCGCGTGCCGCCTGCATCTTCGCCACCGCCAAGGCTGGGCATCCGGTGAAGATCGCCCATGATGCACCGACGGTGATGGCGATGCTCGAATGCTACGAGGCCTCGCCGCTGGCCTGGCGGGTGCTGGTGCGGGTTGCCGACGTCTTCATGACGGTGGACGAAGAGGATGCGGTCGCGGTGATGAACCGCCTGGCGCGGCCTTTGGGCAGCGATCCCGCAATCGTCTCCGGCGAGAGCGGCGGGGCCGGACTGGCGGGACTGATCCACGCTCTGGCGGCTCCTGAGATGCGGTCAGCCCTTGGCCTCGACGCCAACTCCCGTGTGCTGGTCATCAACACCGAGGGCGCCACTGATCCCGGCCGCTATGCCGAACTGGTCGGGCTCAAGCCGGAAGATGTAGCCAAGGCGCAGGTCGGACAAACGGCATGAGCAACCCGGCCATCAATTCCGGCCGCCTGCTCGCCCGCATTCGCGAGTTCGGCTCGCTTGGCCGCGATGCGCAAGGCCGGCTCGTTCGCCTCGCGGCTTCCGACATGGACGGGATTGGCCGCGACCGCTTCGTCGGCTGGCTCAGGGGGAGCGGGCTGGAGGTGGCCGTCGACCGCATCGGCAACATCTTCGGCATCTGGAAGGACAGCGGAAATCAGGATCAGGCTCCCATCCTCCTCGGCTCGCACATCGACACCGTGATCGATGCTGGCATCTATGATGGTTGCTATGGCGTGCTCGCCGGGCTGGAAGCAATCGTGAGCCTGAAGGAGGCCGGCTTTGCGCCGGCACGTCCGATCGTCGTCGCCGCCTTCACCAATGAGGAGGGCGTGCGCTATTCGCCTGACATGATGGGCTCGCTGGTCTTTGCTGGCGGCATCGGCGTGGAGGAAGCACTTGCAGCGGTCGGCACCGATGGCTCGGTGCTCGGCCAGGAACTCGAACGCATCGGCTACGCCGGCATGCACGAGCCCGGTTTCCTCAAGCCGTATGCCTATGTCGAGCTGCATATCGAGCAAGGCCCGGCGCTGGAGCGCGAAGGTGTGGCCATCGGCGCGGTCGAGAACCTGCAAGGCATTTCCTGGCAGCGCGTCACCATCGACGGCGTCGCCAACCATGCCGGCACCACGCCGATGTCGATGCGCCGCGATGCCGGCGCCGCTGCCGCCCGCGTCGTCACCTTCCTGCAGGACTGCGCCAGTGCTTCGCCATCGGCGGTAGCCACGGTCGGCACCATCGCCTTCGAACCGAACGCCATCAACGTCATCCCGTCGCGGGCAAGCTTCACCATCGACCTGCGCGATCCCCAGGAGCATCGCCTGCAGGCCGAGGAAGCCGCGCTGGCTTCCTATCTCGATGCGCTCGCCGAAAACACGGGCGTCACAATCGCGGTCGAGCGGCTGGCGCGCTTCGAGCCTGTCATCTTTGACAGCCGTATTGTCGAACTCATCGAGGCAACGGCGAAGGCTCATGGCCTCTCGTGCCGGCGCATGACGTCGGGCGCCGGGCATGATGCGCAGATGATTGCGCGGATCGCGCCGTCTGCCATGATCTTCGTGCCGAGCCGGGGCGGCATCAGCCACAACCCGGCGGAATTCACCGCCGACGGCGAACTGATCGCCGGGGCGAACATCCTGCTTGGCGTCGCCGCCAGGCTTGCGTCGTAAGAGAAGGGGGCTCGGGATGACCGATCTCAACGCACTTCATCTGGAGATGACCGCGTGGCGGCAGGATCTGCATGCCCATCCCGAGTTCGGTTTCGAGGAGAAGCGCACCTCGGCTTTCGTCGCCAAAAAACTGCGCGAATTTGGGCTGGAGGTCGCCGAGGGCATTGGCGGCACCGGCGTCGTCGGCACGCTGACGCGCGGCAGCGGCAACCGGGCGATTGCATTGCGCGCCGACATGGATGCCTTGCGCATCGCCGAACAGGGCACTCAAGATTATCGCTCGCAGACGCCTGGCACCATGCATGCCTGCGGCCATGACGGCCATACCTCGATGCTGCTCGGCGCCGCAAAACTGCTGGCCGCCGAAGGCGGCTTCGACGGCACGGTGCGCTTCATCTTCCAGCCGGCCGAGGAATGGGGCAGGGGTGCGCTCGCCATGCTGGACGACGGCCTTCTGCAGCGCTTTCCCTTCGAGGAGATTTTTGGCCTGCACAACATGCCGGGTCTGGCGGTCGGCCATTTCGAGACCCGCGTTGGCTCGTTCATGTCGGCCGAGGACAATTTCGAGATCGTGCTGAAAGGCGTCGGCGGCCATGCGGCGCGGCCGCATTCCGGCAGCGAGACGCTGGTCGCCGCCTGCGCACTGGTCACCGCGCTGCAGACCATCGTCTCGCGCCGGCTGAGTCCGGCCGATATCGGCGTCGTCTCGGTGACCGAGCTGATCACCGACGGCACCCGCAACGCGCTGCCCGGCCTGGCGCGCATCCTGGGCGATGCCAGGAGTTTTCGCCCCGAGGTCAGCGCCGAGATCGAAAAACAGATGCGCAGCATCGCTGAAGGAACGGCGCAGGCCTACAACGTCGCGGCCGAGGTCACCTACACGCGCGAATTCGTGCCGCTGGTCAACGATGCGGCCATGGTCGACGAGGCGTTCGCCGCTGCCAGGAGTGTGCTGGCCGCCGACGCCGTCGGCATCGCTGCGGAACCGATGACCGGCTCGGAAGATTTTGCCCGCTTCCTCGACCATGTGCCGGGATGCTTCGTCTTCCTCGGCAACGGTAACTCCGCGCCGTTGCACAACCCGTCCTACGATTTCAACGATGACGGCCTGCTGCACGGCGCCCGCTTCCATGCGGCGATTGCGCGCCAGCGCTTGCCTGGCGTTTGAGGCGCCAGTCCAAGGTAACGGTTTCTTCTCTGGTTTTGTGCACATTGGCCGCAAAAGGGCGGGCAAAGCCAGGGCATGGCCAAACAGAAAACACGCAACGGGGAGTTCTGGGCGCTGGCGCTCGAGCGCGCCCATCTTGGCGTCTGGGACTGGGATATCGCGAGCGGCGACTGCTTCTACTCGCCGACCTGGTCGCGCATGCTCGGCTATGACGATGGCGAACTGGCCAACAGCAGCGATCTCTGGCTGAAACTGACCCATCCCGACGACCGCGAGCGGGCGCAGGCCAGCGGCGACCGCCACATTGCCGGCCTGACGCCCTCGATCGAGACCGAGCTCAGGCTGCGGCACAAGGACGGTCACTGGGTCTGGGTGCTGGATCGCGGTGGCGTGGTCGAGCATGATGCCGCCGGCAAGCCGGTCAGGCTGATGGGTGTCCAGACCGACATCACCAGGCAGAAGGCCGCGGAAGCCCAGCTCGAACAGGTCAATATCCGCTTTCGCCTGGCGCTCGCCGCCAGCGGCACCGGCATCTGGCATCACGACATCGATGCCAGCAAAAGCTATTGGGACGAGCGCACCCGCGAGATCTACGGGCTCGCCTCCGACACCGATGAGGTGACGGCCGATCTCTGGCACACCTATCTGCATCCCGAGGACAAGGAAGTCACCGAGCAGGCCCACCAGGTGCCTGTCGGCTCGGATGCCGTCATCGCCTCGCAATATCGCATTATCAAGCGCGACGGCGAAATCCGGCATGTGGAATCGCTGGTGCGCTTCATCGCCACCGGCTCGGCCGGCCAGATCCTGGGCACCGTGCGCGACATCACCGAGGCCAAGCTGCGCGAACAGGAGCTCGCCCATGCGGCGCACCACGACGCGCTGACCGGTCTTTTGAACCGCACCGCCTTCGACAGGCTGTTGGCCGACCATATCGCCACGGTGCGCCGGCTGCCGCTGGCGGTGTTCTATGTCGACCTCGACTACTTCAAGGCGCTGAACGACTTCGCCGGCCACGCCGCCGGCGATCTGGCGCTGAAGAGCGTTGCCGACGGCATTGTCCGCCGTCTGCCGCCATCGGCACATGCCGCACGGCTGGGCGGCGACGAGTTCGCGCTGCTCGTCCCGAACTGCGATACCGCGCAGGCCGAGACGCTGGCCGCTGCTGTTCTCGCGGCGGTTCGCGATGCCGACCTCGGACCGGCGGCCGCGTCGCGCAAGCTCGCGGCCAGCATCGGCATCAGCTTTGTCGATGACGTCAACACCACGGTCGCCGATGCGCTGGCCTGCGCCGACGACGCCTGCTACGCGGCCAAGGCTGCCGGGCGCAATCGCTTTGCGGTGTTTTCCGTCGAGACGGCATCGGGCTCCGGCGGCCTCAACGCGGCGCGCGTCGCCGCCGACACCGTCGATGCCATGGAAGACGGCAGGCTGAAACTGTTCGGCCAGGAAATCCATCTGCTTGGACAGCCGTGGGAACAGAGCCGCCATGTCGAGGTTCTGGCGCGGCTGATCGGGCGCAACGGCAAGCTGATCTCGCCGGTCGAGTTCATCCCGGTCGCCGAGCGTTTTGGCATTGCCTCGCGGCTCGATCGCTGGATCATCAGGAAGGCGCTCTCGGTTTACGGACCAGCGCTGAAAGCGGGCGTGCTGACCCTCGGCTTCAACCTGTCGGCGCAGACGCTGAGCGACCCGCAGCTCTGGGATTTCGTCGACAGCGTCATCGATGAGACCGGGGTGCCGCATTGCGGCATCGGCTTCGAGATCACCGAAACCGCGGCCGTCACCAATTTCGACGCCGCCGAACAGTTCGTACGCAAGGCACGCGAGCGGCGCTGCCGCGTCAGCCTCGACGATTTCGGCGCCGGCATGAGCTCGTTCGAATATCTCCGGCGCTTTCCCGTCGACACGATCAAGATCGACGGCTCCTTCATCGAACACATCGTGCAAAGCCGCTTCGACCGCGAGATCGTGCTGGCCATCACCAGCATCGCCAGAAGCCTCGGCTGTTCCGTGGTGGCCGAGAAGATCGAACAGCAGACCGCGCTCGACATGCTGAGGGATATGGGGGTCGACTCCGGCCAGGGATTTCTGCTGCACCGGCCCGAGCCGCTGGAGGCGATCGTCTCCCGTGCGACCGCCCAGGTGGCTGTGCCGGAGCGGCGGCAAGCGTAGCTGGCCGGTCGCTTGAGGCGCGCCCCCGGGGGTGGTCAGGCTTCGATCGAAGCGCAAGCTTCATGTTCGCCTGGCCTTCAGCATCGCGCGGCCGCATCGGCAGAAAATAAGCAACTGCTAAAATTGATGCGACCCGTTTAAGGGCGTCATAATTCGGTCGGGAGGATAAAGCCGGTGCCAGTGACAGTGGCTGGCGTGCCGAAATCGGAGACGACGATGAAAAAGTTCCCTCTGCTGGTAACGACCTCGATCGGCCTGCTGGGCGTCTTTATGGCCACGAACGCGTTCGCGACCCAGGTCTCCGACCATGGAGGCGGACTAACGGTCACCATCCCGGATGATGACAGCCAGGACGCGACCACCACTGGCGAGAACGAACATGTCGCCACGGAAAGTGATGACAGCAGCGACGATCACGATGGCGATGGCGTCGCCACAGGCGAGCATCACGGCGACCAGGGTGACGATGAAGGCGGCGATCACGAGAGCGGCGATCACAACAGCGATCATGCGGGTGGCGGCGGTGGCGGTGGCGGTGATGGCGGTGGCGGCGGCGGCGATGGCGGAGAGGGCGGCGGCGACGACTGATCCGCCTGCCGACACGACGACCCGACGTTGATCAGACCCCGGCTTGGGTGTTGGCAACGCCGGATGATTGGCGGCCGCACGGCACCGACAAGACAGCAGGAAGCCGCCCCGCGGTTCCTGATCGCGAGGCATGGATGCGCCGGCCGGGACTGAGCCAGCCAACTTCGTCAGGGGCGCTGCAACCGGATGGGTTTTCGTGCATTCTTGTGCATGGCCACGATGTTTCGCCCCGACACCCCGGCAAAATGCTGCTCCTATTGCGGCTCACGCGACCATGATTTTGAGGATTGCCCGAAGCGCAAAGCCGACGCCGAGCGGCAGAAAGAGGAGCGCGCCGGGCAGGATCGGGCCATGACGGACGAGCCAGGCAAATCCACAAACCAGTCAGAGCCATCCCGCTGATCCCTGACGCCAAAAGCTGGCGCGAGAAGTCCGCCATATCCACATGATTGCAATCTTGCCGCCACACTCGTGGTCGATGCATGGTATGGGCAATCAAACGGGGGTGGGCAATGACCGACACGCAAGGCACTTCGAACCGTCCGCAAAACAGGGTGGCGGCGGTCGCTTCCCGCTCGATCGGCTCCGGCCTGATCGCACTGGTTGTCATCGCGTTGGCCGTCTTTGCGGTTCTCGGTTCCTGGTACACGATCGACCAGGGCGACCGCGGCGTGCTGTTGACCAATGGCGCGCTGAGTTCGGTCGTCGATCCCGGCCTGCATTTCAAGCTGCCCTGGCTGCAGCGCGTTGAGAAGATCAGCCTGCGCCAGCAGGTCATCAAATGGGGTTGCGAAAACGAGAATGATTGCAGCGGCCTGCCGGCCATGCAGGCCTATTCGCGCGACCAGCAGCCCGCCGACATGCGCGTCACCGTGAATTTTCACGTCCCGGCGGCCGAGGTCAGCAACGTCTACACCAACTACGGCTCGATCGAAGCGCTGGCCGATCGGGTCATTGCCAGAAAGGCGCCGCAGGAGATCAAGACCGTGTTCGGCCAGTATGATGCGGTGTCGGTGATCCAGAACCGGGCGAAGTTCAACAAGGATGTCGCCGACGCCATCGCCAAGGTGACCGACGGCCCGGTGATGATCGACAGCGTCCAGGTCGAAAACATCGACTTCTCCGACGCCTATGAACAGGCGGTCGAAGCCAGGATGACGGCGCAGGTCGAAGTCCAGAAGCAGGAACAGAACCTGCAGCAGGAAAAGATCAAGGCCGACATTGCCGTGACCCAGGCCAAGGGTCGCGCCGACAGCGTCAAGGCCGAAGCCGAGGCCAGCGCCTACAAGACCAGGGTCGAAGGCGAGGCGACGGCCGAAGCCATCAAGGCGCGTGCCGCCGCCCTTGCCAACAACCCGCTGCTGGTCGAGCTGACCAAGGCCGAGAAGTGGGACGGGCAATTGCCGACGTCGATGATCCCGGGCTCGACCGTGCCGTTCCTCGAACTCAGCGCGCCGGCCGTCGCGCCGAACTGAGGGCGGCTCGCGACCTACCTGGGCTCGAACAGCTCGACGACGTTGCCGGACGGGTCTTCGCAAAGAATCTGCCGCCCGCCCGGACCCTCGACGATCTCGTTGCGGAACCGCGCGCCGGCCTCGCGCATCTCAGCGGCGATTGCCGGCAAGTCCTGGACTTCGAGCACAATGCGGTTCCACCCGCCCGGCTCGGGCGTCCGGCCGTCCGGCATCGGCCTGGCGGCCGACGCCATGGGGCCGGCGAGCCAGAGCGAGAGGTCGCCGCGCGTCAGGATGGCCATCGCCGGACCGAATTGCTGCTTCAACGCGAAGCCCAGATGGCTCGTATAAAACGCGATGGACGCTTCGACATCGCGGACCAGATACCGGACGGACACCATCCGCAGGCTCCCTCACAAACGCCTCTCGCGAGAAATAGCTGGCGGGACAAGTTGCGGCAAGGCGTCTGCATCCTGCTCATCGGACATGCGCGACAGAGCGGCTCGGGCGATGCGCGACTTATACCAAATGCTTGAGCGCATGATGTCCGGGCCTTGATGTGCACTCCTTCGCGTCGCTCGTCGAGCCCTGACTTTTTCTGGGGTGGCTTGAAAAACGGGCGTTGAACCGTTCTATAATCTGAACGGGGGTGCGCGGGTGGCGGATGTTGTCTCAATCAGAATCGGTGCGGAGTCTGCCGGGCGGGTGTCGGCAGGACGCCTGCGGTTTTTCGCATTCATGGCGATCGCCGCGTTCATGATCGCCGGTCCGGCCGCGGAGCAGGTCTTCGGGGTGCGAACGGCATTGCTGCGCTCCTGGACCATGTTCAGTGCGATCGGAATGGGCGTGATCGACGCTTCCTTCGAAATCCGCCGGCCCGACGGCGTGCTTGTCCCGCTCGACCGGTTCGAGATGCTCGGCGCGCCCCGCGACGGCAAGCTGAAGCGGATCGAAAGCCGCGACGAACTGGCTTCCGTCATCAAGCGGCTCTGCACGGCCGCCGGGCAGGGCGCCGACATCCGTGTGCGCGCGCGGCAGGCGGCGCGCAGCGGCTGGCAGATCATCCATACCGATGCCGAAAATGCATGCGCCGGCTGACGCCATCGCTGACTGGCCCGGCTGGCGTCTGATGCACGCTATTGCCGCACGCTTCGTCGACTGGGCGGTCTGTTCGGAGGGCTCGTCGCGTTCGTCCGCTTTGATCCGCATCGGCCTGGCAACGCTGTTCTGGTCGCGTTGGGCGGGCGAGTTGCTGCTTTATATGGACCAATCGCCGGTGGGCCTGTTTCTGGCCGTCAACTTCTTCGTCGCGACCGTGCTGCTCTTCGTCGGCTATCACAGCCGCGTCGCTGCCGTCTGGACGGGCGCGGTCGGGCTGACGATGTATTACTATTTTGGCTTCCAGCTCGGTCGCGAACCCTGGACTCACCACCATGCCTATCTGCTTGCCGTCACAGCGCTGCTGATCGCGCTCACCCCCTGCGGCCGCTCCTATTCGCTGGACCGCTACCTCTCGGTGATGCGCGCCGAGCGCGCCGGCGTTGCGCCGCCGGCAGAGCGCGGCAATCTGTGGGGGCTGCGGCTGATCGTGCTGCAACTCTCGGTGCTCTATTTCTTCGCCGCCTTCGACAAGTCGAGCTACGCCTTTCTCAGCGGCGCGCGGATCGAGGCGATATTCCTCTGGTACTACGCGGGTTCGGACTATCCAGCCAGCCTTGCCTGGCTCGCCACGATCGTGTCCGTCGCCGTGGTCGCGCTCGAATATTGCCTTGCCTTCGGTCTGCCGTTTGCCGCGACGAGGCGCTATCTGCTGCTGCCGGGCCTGGCCTTCCACGCCATCATCTATCTGACGCTGCCGGTCTATACGTTCAGCGTCACCATGGCGTTGCTCTATCTTGCCTATTTCGATGCGGATGCCGTCGACAAGGTCATCGCGCGTCTCCAGGGAACCGGATTTAAAGAGGAAATTTCGTGAAGCGTGGTTTGTTGTTTTCCCCGGCCGTCGCGGCGGCAATCGGTCTGGCCATGGTCTGCGGCGCGGCGCGTGCCGGCAGTGCGCAGAACTATTATCCCAGGCGGGCATGGGGTTCCTTCAACGGTGGCCAGATGAACACGTCGCTGCTGGTGTTCCGCGACCTCAACCGGAACGGCGTCTACGATCTCGGCGATCGGCCGATGTCGCGTGTGGCTGTCGAACTCGGCAAGCCGAAGGGCGACACCATCATGAGATGGACCAATGTCAGCGGCTTCGCCAACTTCCGGATGTCGATCATCCAGCGCGATCTCGAAGTTGTCGATCCCGGCCACTACGCGTTCCGGGTCGTGCCTCCGCCAGGTTATTCCGTCACCACCGGCAACGCCTCGCAGGAAAGCGACTATGTCGTTTCACCTGGATCGCCGGGCGACATGATCGCACAGCGCACGACGCACCCGGTCGGGCTTGCGGCAGATCTGACGATCAGCGGCGTGGTCACCGCCGGGGCGCGTGTTTCCCTCATAGGGCCGGACGGCGTCACTGCCGCCGCCAAGGTCGGCCCGGATGGGCGCTTCAGCGCAGCCGCGGCGCCCGGCGAATGGCTGGTCGATTTTTCGGCCGACGGGGCGACGCAGCGGCGCAAAATTGTGGTCGGCGTGGCGCCGGTGGTGCTCTCCGCGTTTTCGGACAAAGGCAGACCTGCCGAGGCGCCGCTGCCCAACCAGCATGTCGTCGGCTTCGACGACCTCATGACGACGTCGGGCGTGTTCGAGGTTCCGTCCGGCTATGGCGGGCTCGACTGGTACAATCTCGTCGCCATGCACCAGCGCTTCACCGACGGCCCGGGCTACATCAACACCACCATGTCGGGCGAATTCATCGCCTACAACAGCTCTGGCCACCCCGCGCAGGTGTTCAGCGACAAGCCGTTCGATTTCACGGGCGCCTATTTCGGCGCCGGCTGGGACGGCGCGGAGGGCGAGACGCTTGTCCTGAAGGCCTGGCGGGGCGATGAGCCCGCCTATGAGGATTCGTTTGTGCTATCCGCGAACGGGCTGGTCTACTTCGCAGCCGACTATAGGCGCATCACGCGGCTCGAGATCCGGACGCAGCATTACTGGCAGGCCGCGATCGACGATTTCGCTTATCGCACCGGTCCGTAGCTGGAGCAATTCCAGGAAAAGTGCGCAGCGGTTTTCCGTCCGGAATTGCGTCAAAACAAAGAGTTAGAGCGGTTCGCCGGTTCCATGAAACGGTGAACTGCTCTAAGTCTACGCAGCACCCTGACGCTGCATTCCGGCCGTCGCCGGTGGTTTTGAGGAGGTCAAGCCGCGTCAGCAAGACGTTGTCTGGGAGACTCCGCAGGAACGGCCGCCGTCCGACCGGCCGGGGGTGGTGGTGGTGTGATGGCTGTGGCCGCCGCCATTGCCACCTGAGCTTCCATTGCCGCCGGAGCTGCCATTACCGCCGGAGCCGCCATTTCCGGCACCGCCGTCGCCGCCATTCCCACCGGCGCCGCCATCGCCGCCATTTCCGGCACCGCCGTCACCGCCATTCCCACCGGCGCCGCCATCGCCGCCATTTCCGGCACCGCCGTCGCCGCCATTCCCACCGGCGCCGCCATTGCCGCCATTTCCGGCACCGCCGTCGCCGCCATTTCCGGCACCGCCGTCGCCGCCATTCCCACCGGCGCCGCCATCGCCGCCATTTCCGGCACCGCCGTCACCGCCATTCCCACCGGCGCCGCCATTGCCGCCATTTCCAGCACCGCCGTCGCCGCCATTTCCACCGGCACCACCGTTGCCGCCGTTGCCACCGTTACCGCCGTTACCACCGTTGCCGCCGTTACCGCCATTCCCACCATTGCCGCCGTTCCCGCTTACTTGCGCCAGAAGAACGCGGTTGGCCTCTTGCAATTGGGCTTTCGGATCCATCGGCCGGTGGAATCCGTCTCGCGGCTCCGGCAGGACCGACGCCGCGCGGGTTGCCATGGCTGTTGGCAGCAGCATGGTCGAGGCAAGCAGCGCCGCCGCCAGCATGCTCCTGAACTGCAGGAAGGAATGGCGCGCGATATTGGCATTCGCCATCAATGCGAAAAACCCTGAGCGTCCTGCCGACCCGGCAGGCTCCACGCCGATTCTGATTGAGACCACATCCGCCATCCGCATACCCCCGTGCCGGTCTATAAACCGCTTCGACGCCTGTTTTTCGACCACCCCAAAAAAAGTCAGGGGCTCGCCGCCGAGACAGCCAATCTCACCCCTGGCGGGCAGGCTGCTGCGCCAATGTCTCAAACCATCTGGTTTGTGCGCCTTACCTCCTCAGCGCATGCGCAGCCGCATTGGCGAACGAAATATCGCTCTTGATCTCGCGCATCGCCATCGAGGTGATGGTGCGGCGTACGCCGGGCAGGCGGCTGAGCTCTTCGCGCAGCATCCGGTCCAGCGCCATCATGTCGACGGTGACGATCTGCAGCAGATAGTCGGCCTCGCCTGTTGTGGCGTGGCAGCGCCGGATCAGCGGGTGCTTTTGCACCGCCGCCTCGAAGGCGTCCGACACCTCGAAATCGATCGACACCTGGATGAAGGCCTCGATGCCGAAGCCGAGTTTTGCCGGATCGATCTGCGTGGTGTAGCCGCGGATGATGCCGGCATCCTCCAGCGCCTTGACCCGCTTCCAGCACGGCGTCTTGCTCAGGCCGACCTCTTCGGCGAGCACGGCAAAGGAGATTCGCGCATCGCGCTCAAGCGCGGCGACGATCTTCCGGTCGAGAGCATCAAGCATGAATCGTTCCCTGAAATTGCTAAATGGTCGGACATTCGTCCTTCAATTCCGGCTATTTGAATAACAGAAAGGAACAATGTTCAAGCGCAAAGCGGCTACACTGTCGCCAGACAGAGCCTGCGGCGATGGGCCGGGCAAGGAGCAGCTGCATGAACAAGCCGGATTACTATGCCCGCATCGAAACCCCGGAGATGCGCGACTACGGCGTCTACCTCAAATGCGACACGCTTCTGCAATGCCAGAAGCCGCTGGCCGAGATGGTCAATGCCGACGAGCTGCAATTCCAGATCGTGCATCAGGTCGAGGAGCTGTGGATGAAGCTCATCACCTACACGCTGGTCGATGTCATCGATTTCCTCGAAAAACAGAACACGCATCGCATCGTTACGCTGATGGGCCGCGTGCACCGGCTGATGCGGATGATGACGGCGCAGCTCGACCTTCTCGAGACCATGTCGCCCAAGGAATACCAGCAGATAAGGCTGCAGCTTGGCAATGGCAGCGGCCAGGAGTCGCCCGGCTTCAAGCTGCTGTTGCGCATGCCGCCGGACCTGTGGCGGGCCTTCAAGGCCGCCTATCTAGATGGCCGCGGGCTGACGGTCGAGGATGTCTACGATGCCAAATATGATCACGGCGACTCCTATGTCGTCGCCGAGGCGCTGATCGAATTCGACGAGCTGTTCCAAAAGTTCCGCGCCAACCATCTCTACCTCATCCATCGCTCGATCGGGCTCGGCTCGAAATCGCTGAAAGGCCGCCCGGTCGAACTGCTTGCCGCCGGTGCGCGCCATCGCTTCTTCCCCGAACTGTGGGACATACGCTGCGACATGACCGACCGCTGGGGCGGCGAGTACGGGGTGGTGCGCGACTCGATCAGCCATCCGGAGAAGGTGGGGTAGGGGAGCGGCGCGAGGCATCGACGCTGGTCCTCCCTTCTCCCCTTGTGGGAGAAGGTGGCCGAGCGAAGCTCGGTCGGATGAGGGGTGTTCCAGAAGACACCGGCGCCTCATCTCTTCCAACACCCCTCATCCGTCTCGGCGCTGCGCGCCGATCCACCTTCTCCCACAGGGGGAGAAGGCAGGGCCGCGCCGATCCCAGCCAAAAACCTTGCGGCCGGTGTAGGATTTCGCGATGGTCGCCCGTCCTTGGGTCGAAACCCAATCCCGGAGGAACATCGTGGAAACCACCCAATCGACCTGGCAGACCGTTGCCATTATCATCGCCCGCCTGATCTTCGCCGCCATGTTCGCGATGGGGGTGGCCTTCAAGCTCATGGACATGGGCATGACCGCCGGCTACATCGCCGCCGCTGGCTTCCCGTTCCCGCTGTTTCTGGCCTGGTGCGCCGCAATCCTCGAAACGCTGCTGGTGGTTGCCTTCCTGACCGGCGCGTTCCTGACCCCGGCAGCAGTGATCGGCGCGGTCTACGTGGTCTTCCTCGGCTTTGCCTTCCACGGTCCTTCGCACTGGGCGGGGAACCAGGCCGAGTTCGGCGCCTTCATGTCGCATTTCCCGTTCGCCGCCGGCCTGCTCTTCGCCGCGGTTCATGGGCCGGGCGATGTCCTGGCGTCGAGGCTTGGCAGGGCATGATGGTGCGGCGAGCAATCGCCGCGTCGGTCATGACAGAGGATCCTTCATCTGGCCGACCATGCGCGCCAGTTTGGAAAAGGACGGCATATCCGTCTCCGGCTGGCACTGGTTGGCCAGCTCCAGCAGCCGGATCGGGAAGTTGACGGCATCGCGGCTCGAAGCCGACATGCCGCCGGAGCGTTCCTCGCCGGTTTCGCTGGCCTCGGCCTTGCGCAAGGCGATGTCGATGTCCTCGACCGACAGCACTCCCTTGCGGACCAGCACCTGGTTGATCGATGCGATGGCCATCAGCAGGCCTTCGAGTTGCAGATTGGCGACGTTCATTGTTTTGCTCCCATTGGGTAAGGACCAACGCACGAACGCCGTTTCCGATCCAGACGGCGCTTCAGCGTCCGAATTTCAAAATTGGCGATCGCCTACTCCTCCATCCAGCGATGGCCGTATTCGAGCCACAGCGCCTTCACCTCCCTGGGGCCGAGGCTCGGTCCGTCGCCGCAGCTGATCGCCACCGCGCTGATGTCGTAGTGGGGGTGGGCGTCGATGACGAAGCGGATCGCCTCGCCCAGCGGCCTCGTGCTGATGACCGGATCGGCCTGGCCTGCGCCGATGCTGCGAACGCCCGATACCTTTGCTGGTGCATGCCGCATCCTGAACATGGATGCCATGGCTGGTTTGTCCATCCTGCCCTCCCAAGTCCCGGGCAAAATGATTCCATAAGCGCTGGCTAATGACCAGCCGGTCGCAAAGGCCCGAGCGGCCGATATGTCCATGGATCGAGGCATTTCCACAGGTTTACGGAGTCCTGGGATCGTCCACCGGTGGCTTGGCGGGAAGGCCAAGCCTCGTTCGCTGCTCGTCGGCGAAGGCCTCGGCCTCGGCCTGGGTGTCGAACGGGTGCCGGGTCAATTTGCCCTGCGCGGTCACCAGCACCGCCCACCGGCGGTCGATCCGTTCGACGCGGACGTCATCGGGCTCTCCAATCACCATGGTCGTCCTCCACAGGCAAACGGGCGGCGCAATGGCGCCGGCGCTGCTACGCCTTGGGGCCCCGCTTGGCGGGGGCTTTTCCGGCTTGTACCTCAACCGACCTGACGCCGAGGCCGAACTGCTTTGCCAGTTCCGACCGCTTGGCGGCGTAGTTGGGCGCCGTCATCGGGTAATCCGCCGGCAGCCCCCATTTGGCGCGATAGACCTCCGGCGTGATGCCGTGGCGCGAGCCAAGGTGACGTCGCAGCGACCTGAATTTCTTGCCGTCTTCGAGGCAGAAAATGAAGTTCGGCGTGATCGACCGCTTCGGATTGACGGCGGGTTCCGGCGCCGGTTGCTCAGCAGCGACAGGCTGCTCCAGGCCGCCAAGGGCAGCATTGACGCTGGCGATCAGCGCCGGCAAATCATCCACCGGCACTGAATTATTGCTGACAAACGCCGCGACGATATCGACGGTCAAACCTATATTTCGCTGGTTGCTTTCTCCAGACATAGCGTTGCTCCCCTGTTCCCACCAGAGCAAGAATATCAGGCCGGATTACGCTAGGGCATGGCACTTTAGGACACATGAATATGGCTTGACATCGCCATGGTAGCGCTATCAAGCATGACTCCGGCCGATTCCATACCGTGCCGTGATTGCCCGGTGACGGCATCTATGCTATTGATTTGGGGCATGGTGCTGATTTGCGCCACCGACCCGCCGCCGAGGCGGGTTTTTGTTTTCAGGCCAGATCGCCAGAGACAATCGGGTTCACTTTCCAACCGAAGTGCCGTCTCGTCGCCAGACGCCCAACCGGTGACAGTGGCACCGACTTTCGGCGATCGTCATGGCAAGGGGTTCGTCGACTAGGAATTATTTCCTTGACCGGGTGACGGCAGCTATGCTAATATTTGTCCATGGTGCTGATTTGCGCCAGCGACCCGCCGCCAATGGGTTTTTTGTTTTCAGGCGATCTCGTTGACCAAAAAGCCACTTGTGTTGCCGCCGTTGACCGTTGGCGGGGCGTCCATCATGTGCAATGAGGCATCAAACATCTCATCCCCATGAATAGGCGTAAAGGCCAGTCGGATCCGCAGGCACGCTGGCGCGACGACTGCCGCCTGATTACGCTGACCGCCTCTCCGCGACGCTTCCTGATTGCACCTTGCGGCGAACCACTTGGCGCTGTCCCGCGTCAAACCAATGAGGCATTTGCCGGTGAAATCCGCGGGCTCGTCCAGCGCCGTGTCAAATACGGCCCATGTGTCAGTCGGCTCCTGTACGACGATGAATCGCATATTAGAGATTCCTAGGTAGCTCGCGAGAAAGGGACTTTGTTCCCTGACTCTGTGCAGAGGTGAACAGCTATGTCTGTGCGATACGCCACAATCATCATCGACGATGGCGGCCATGAGGTCGTCAGCGCCATCGGCGAGTTCGAAAGCGTGCCGCAGGCGCGCGCTGGCCGGTTCGAGACGGTCGCACCAGGTGTGCTGATTGGCATGGTCAAAGGCGGTCCGGTCGATGCGGTCGGCGGCTTTGGTTTTGCCCTGGGATCGCAGGGCGTCAACGGCAGGGCGGTCGGCATCGCCAGGGCGAACCTGAAAGCCTTGCCGGAAGCGGCGGCAAAGTCCGGGCAAGGCGACAGCACATCGACCAATACGGCGGCAAAACCCGCCACGGCCAAGCCGGTGCGCAAGAGCGCAAAGCCGGCACGTCGGAAATCCCGCAGGGGCAAGCCGGCGAGGACGGCCAGGCCGGCGAAGGCGGCTGCGGAGCCCGCCGGGGTTTCGCCGCATGGCTGAGTCCGAAAACCCGTCCCGCAAACCCGCGCCGAAATCCCCAAGCAAATCCGGGCGCAAGCGGCCGAAGAAAACGTTGGGCGATGATTTCGTCGAGGCGGTGCGCGCCGATTTTCGCAGCCACGGCGCCGGCGTCATCGCCGCGGTGCGGGCCGACAAGCCCGACCAGTATCTGAAAATCGTGCTGTCGGTGCTGCCGAAGGATCTACCAAAGGGTCTGCATGTCGAAATCAACCATCTGGACGCGCTGAGCGATGACGAGATCCGCAGCCGCATCCGCGGCCTCGAAGCCGTCCTCCGGCCGTTCCTCGCCAAGCCAGGCATCGGCGCGCAAGGAATATCTGAGCCTGCTGGCTGAACTGGACCGCCGGCGTCGGACTAACCAACTTGCGGCCTACAACCCCTATCAACGCCAGGCTGAATTCCACGCCGCAGGAGCGACCAACCGCGAGCGCCTGTTCATGGCCGGCAACCAGCTTGGCAAGACCCGGGCCGGCGGCGCCGAATGGGCGATGCATCTCACCGGCCGCTATCCCGCGTGGTGGCAAGGCAAGGTTTTTGACAGTGCGGTGCGGCTGTGGGCGGCCGGCGTTACCGGCGAGGGCACGCGCGACAACCCGCAGCGCATCCTGGTCGGCCCGCCGCAGCAGCAGGCGGCGTGGGGCACCGGCATGATCCCGGGCGACGCCATCCTGAACACCACAATGGGGCGCGGCGCGCCCGGTGCGCTGGACAGCGTCGTCGTGCGCCATGGCGGTGGCGGCGATGTCCAGGCCGATGAATCGGTGCTGTCGTTCAAGAGTTTTGAAAAAGGCCGCGAGAAGTGGCAGGGCGAAACCCTGCACGGCGTCTGGTTCGACGAGGAGCCGCCGCTCGACATCTATTCCGAAGGCCTGACCCGCACCAACGCAACGGGCGGCATCACTATCGTCACCTTCACGCCGCTGCTCGGCATGTCGGATGTGGTGCTGTTGTTTTTGTCGGCGAGTGAGGTAGAGGGTATGGCGAAGGGCTAAGTGGTCGGTCCGTCCGAGGACTTCGTTCCCCGCCCTATCGCCATCGGGATGCGTCACCTTCGCGCCCCATTCAGTCAGGGCTAGTTCGGGCGGCTGCCGGCAACGATGAATGCCAGACCGCATGGTGGGATATTTCCCGAGCAGCCCTCGACGGATCGGATCAGCTCACCGACCTTAGGGGACAATTGTGATCCGGAAAATTCAAAGGTAGAGAGCGAGTATCATCGACTTTGAAGCCATCGGTGGGGATACTCAAGACTTCGCCCTGTGTCACGCCTTACTAGGGATACTCACATGGACAAAGCGACGACCATCATTGGAATAGACTGTAGCCCACGCGCGTCCAGTAACTCAGCGCGGATGCTCGGCGAGGTTCTTCGCTCGCTCGAGAGAGATCGGCGGGTGAAGGTCGTGGAACAGGTGCGTCTGGCCGATGAGCGTATCGACTGTCTCGGGTGCGAGCAGTGTTATCAAACGTTCGGATACCACGGCGACGGGATCGATCGTGTTCTGTCACTCATGAAAGAGTCGGACGTGATTCTGATGGCTACTCCTACCTGCTTCGGAATGCCGCCGGCCCTGGGCGTCGTCTTGCTCGACAGATCGGATCCCCTGTGGCGCGGCGGACAACAGCTCAAAGGAAAACTCGGAGCGGTCATCGTCAACGGCGCCACCGATCCCGCGGACGATCCGAGTGTGCGCCTATGTGCGGACAACATGATCAAGTTTTTCGAACAGCACGAGATGCCCTGCGTCCAGCCGGTCCATCTGGGGGGAACGCTCGCGTATCCCGAGCAACGGTTTCCGGACCCGCTCCCCGCCGGGACGATGGGCGTTCTCGAGCAATTGGCTGACGAGATCCGGCAGTGGGTCGGGAGCAGGTGATACCGGCACATCTCTTGCCTCCTCGCGTGGTGAGACACGAGGGGCCCAAACATGACCTATCTTCCCACCCGACTTTCGGAACACCGGAGTCTCGGCCGGTTACCGCTTTGCGTCCTGAAATCGCAAGAGCTCCTCGTGCTCGGCGGAGCAATCAGGGAAGCGGCAACGGTGTTTCACTCAAGGTCCTGAGGTAAGCGATGAGGTCTGCTCGCTGCTTCTCGTCCGGCAGACCCGGGAAACTCATATCGGTTCCAGGCAAAGTGAGTGCGGGGTTTGAGATAAAGAAATTGAGTTCCTCGAAGGTCCAATCGCCACCAGCGTCCTTTAGACTTGACGAATACTGGACATCGTTTTGCGAAGCCTTCCGCCGCCCGACGATTCCCCACAGATTGGGCTTGGGGTTCTTGACCCCCAGCACCACAAGATGACAAGCCCCGCACGTTCTGCCGAAAATCTCTTTGCCCGATTCAGCGTTTGCCGATGCAAGCCGTGGCGAAATCGGCGCAATGGCCGGTCGTTCGGCGCCATGACTGCGCAAGTAGGCGACGACGTCGTCGTGACCCCTGAGCTTGGCCAGATGTATGGGCGGACTTCCATTCGATGTCAGTGCATTGACCTCTGCTCCAGCACCGACGAGATAGATGACGCACTGAAGGCAGCCATTCTCGGCAGCCACATGCAGCGGGGTCTGCGCTTTCGCCAACTGATTTGGATTGGCCCCATTGTCGAGTAACAGCTTGACGATGTCGGCGTAGCCACCCTTGTTGGCGGCGTAGAGTGGCGTTCTTTGCCAACTGACGGGCAGGTTAACGTCCGCCCCACGATCGATCAGAAGTTTTGCCAGTTCGACATTTCCGGCTTCGCAGGCGATGTAGAGCGCGGTAACACCGTCAATTTCGTTGATAGCGGCGCCTTTGTCCAAGGCGGAAGTCACCGCTGCGACGTCGCCTTTCTTGACAAGATCACCCAGGTCGCTCGCCTGGGCGGGGAGTGCAAGAAACCAAAGGACCGACGAAGCCCCTATCACCCACATGCGTCCCCGCTTGATCATTGTATCCTCCTTGATCAGAGTTTCCTTGATGAGAGTTCCCTTGGCCGGTGTTATCGGAAGCAGACGTTTGATCTAGCCATGCCCGCTTGTGAGTTCACGCCCTAGCGAGACCTTGACGCGAGGTGCAAAAAAACAACGCAAATACTGCTGATTGGTTATGACGTAGGTGCCCTCGCAGATGTGGTATTGATCATCAGGGGATTCCTGTGTGCGGCTGCGTGAGATATTGAAGCCATGCGGCAGGTAGATGTAGCCGCCGTCGATCGTGGGCTGCACCGAAGACCGAGGTACGGGGTGGCAATCAGAACCGCCGCAACACTTCAATCTCGTCTGTGGGTCAATCTTGTCCTGGTACCAGTCATGGGCGTTTGCCGATGCTGAGACGGCGATACACGCTGCCGTGAAAATGAACCTTCGCATGGCATTCCTCACGCATTTGGCAGGCGCTGCTGGTTCGAGCGTCCATATATATTAGCGTTCCTTTGGAAACACCATTGGCCAGCCCTCACTCCGTCTCCTGCGCCACCAGCCGGTCGAGATTTTCGTTCAGCCGCCGCAGCAGGCTGAGCAGCGTCGCCACCTCGTCCTCGCTGAAACCGGCCAGTGCCTGCTCCGAGCCTTCGCTCAGCGCCGCGCGCGCGGCAGGCAGGCTGGCGAGTGCGGTTTCGGTCAGCGAGATGAGACTGCTGCGACCATCGTTCGGGTCGGGCGTGCGGCGGATCAGGCCGTCGCGCTCCATGCGCGCCAGCACCTGCGCCATCGAGGGCTGCTCGATCCTGGCGAAGCGCGCCAGCTCCTTTTGCGACATCGCGCCGCCGTCGCGCAGCAGATAGACCACCGGCATCTGGCCGATGCTGAAGCCGAATGCCTTGACCCGGCGCTCGCCAAGGCGGGCAAGGGCGCGCGAGGCCATGTTGATGAGCGGGGCGGGGTTCGAAAACAGCGTCCAGTCGGTCATGATTTCCAGACTTGCATTGGTGCCTATGTTTATTATATAGGCTCCTATATAAATCAATGCGAGAGCCCTGTCCATGACCCAACCACGCATCGCCATTGTCGGCGCCGGCCCTGCCGGCCTGACCCTGGCGCGCATCCTCCACCTCAATGGCATCGCCGCCACCGTCTTCGAGCGTGAACAGCATGCCCTGGCCCGACCGCAAGGCGGCACGCTCGATCT
Organism: Mesorhizobium sp. P3_B5; assembly: GCF_056402815.1. NCBI lineage: Bacteria > Pseudomonadati > Pseudomonadota > Alphaproteobacteria > Hyphomicrobiales > Phyllobacteriaceae > Mesorhizobium > Mesorhizobium sp. P3_B5. The sequence continues at coordinate 735,250 of NZ_JBFUGR010000001.1, forward strand.
GCACGCCGAGTCCGGCCAGCTGGCGCTGCGGCGCGCCGGGCTCGAAGCGGAATTCCTGCGCATTGCGCGCTATGAGGACCAGGGCGACCGGCTCTACGACAAGACCGGGCGGCTGGTGCTGGCGCATGACGACGCCAGCGGCGACCGGCCGGAAGTCGACCGTTCGGCGCTGCGCGATATCCTGCTCAATTCGCTGCCGGCCGGCACCGTGCAATGGGGCCGCGAGCTGCGCGAAGTCTATGCACGCGCCGACGGCGGCTACGATCTGGCGATCGGCGCCGAAATGATCGGGCCGTTCGACCTCGTCGTCGGCGCCGATGGCGCGTGGTCACGGGTCAGGCCGCTGGTGTCGCGTTACCGGCCGCAATATTCCGGCCTGACCTTCATCGAATTCGGCATCGACGATGCCGACGCCAGCCACCCGGCGCTGTCAAAACTGGTCGGGCGCGGCAAGATCGGCATCGACGGCGACGGCAAGAGCATGATCGTGCAGCGCAACGCCGATGCGCATCTGAGAGGCTATGCGATCTTCCGCGTCCCGGCGGACTGGGCGGAAAGGACCTTCGATTTTGCTTCGCCGGCATCGGCCCGCGCGCGGCTGATGGCCGAGTTCGCCGACTGGGCGCCAGCCCTTGTCGATCTGATCGCCGCCAGCAACGACCACATCGTTGCCCGCGCTATCCACGCGCTGCCCGTCGGCCACCACTGGCCGAACCGGGTCGGCATCACGCTGCTTGGCGACGCCGCCCATGTCATGTCGCCCTTCGGTGGCGAGGGTGTCAACGCCGCCATGCTCGACGCCGCCGAACTTGGCCGCCACCTGGTCGAGGCCGGCGACTGGACGCAAGCGGTGAAGCTCTACGAACAGGAGATGTTCGAACGTGTGGTGGAACCGGCAACGCACGCGGCGGAAGCGGCCGCGACCGAGCTGTCGCATATCAGCCTGGAGCTGACGCTGGAGCAGTTCCGGCAGCATGCGGAGATGCGCGGGGAGGTGGCTGCGGCGGGGTGAGGGGAGCTTTACAGAACTTGGGTTCCTCGCCCCCGCAGAGCGGGGGAGAGGTGGCCGCGTAGCGGCCGGAGAGGGGGCCTTCGTAGCGTTTCAGCCTTGGCAAAGCTGGTTCGATCGCCTCATCCGGCTACGTCTGCGCCACTCCCCCTCTCCGTCTCGGCTTCGCCGAGCCACCTCTCCCCCGCTTCACGGGGGCGAGGAATCGCCAACCGCTCTAAAGCTGAGCCTCGATCACCGCCTTGTCGATAACCGACCACACTTCGACGATCTTCCCGTCGTGAAAAGCGTAGATCACATTCTCGGCGAAAGAGACGCGCTTGCCGTTGACGGGCAAGCCGAGAAAAATTCCCCTTGGTGTGCAGTCGAAGGCGAGCCGGCTGGCAACATAAAGCGGGTCGCAAACCAGCATCTGGATGTTGAAGTGAAGGTCGGGGATGTCGTCGAAGTCCCGCTCCAGCATGGCGCGATAGCCCGCTAGCCCGAGCCGCCGGCCATTGTGGATCGCGTCGCCATCGACGAACTGCCCGAGATCAGGCCAGTCCTGCCGGTTCAGGCAAGCGATGTAGGCGCGGTAGATGACGGCGAGGTCGGTCACGGCAGTTGCCCCTGGCTGCTGCTGCAAGGTAGCGCCCAGGTGTGAGCTTGGCGACCGTTGAGACAGGTCGCTGCACAGGCGATTGGCGGTTCCTCGCCCCCGCAGAGCGGGGGAGAGGTGGCCGCGCAGCGGCCGGAGAGGGGGCCATCGTAGAGTTCCAGCCTTGGCAAAGCTAGTTCGATCGCCTCATCCGGCTATGTCTGCGCCAGTCCCCCTCTCCGTCTCGGCTTCGCCGAGCCACCTCTCCCCCATGAAGAATGGGGGCGAGGAACCCAAGCTTTCCAAAGGAAGCTCCATGACCCGCCACGTCACCTTCATGACCATCGACGATGCCGGGCACTACACGCTTGAGCAGCGCGCCGCGATCGTCGCCGCCTACCCGGAGCATGAGCGTGAAGCGCGCGCAAAAGGCATTCCGGTGCTGGGCTCCGGCCGCATCTTTCCGGTGGCCAAGGAGCTGATCGCCTGCGCGCCGTTCCGGCTGCCGCGCTACTGGCCGCGTATCGGGGCGCTGGATTTCGGCTGGGACCATCCGTCGGCCGCGGTCGAACTCGCCTGGGATACCGAGGCCGATGTCGTCTATGTCGCCAAGGCGGCCCGCGCTTCGCAGCAGACGCCCGCCATGCAGGCGCTGACGCTGAAACCATGGGGCGAATGGCTGCCCTGGGCCTGGCCGCGCGACGGCCGCCGCGAGACATTGGAAGGGGCCGGCGTGGCGCTGGCCAAACAATATGCCGCGCACGGGCTGAACATGCTGACCCGCCATGCGCAATTCGCCGACGGCTCGGTGTCGGTCGAGGCCGGGCTGATGGAGATGCTCGACCGCATGCAATCCGGCCGCTTCAAGGTGTTTTCGACGCTTCTGCCCTGGTTCGAGGAGTTCCGCCTCTACCACCGCAAGGACGGCCAGGTGGTGAAACTGCGCGACGACCTGATGGCCGCGACCCGCTACGGCGTGATGATGCTGCGGGAAGCGGTGGTAGACCCGGCGGAGTTCAGGGCAGAGCGCAAACGGTCGGCGGGGCAGAGTGATCCGCTGGGGGCGTTTCGGTGAGCGAAGCGTGTATCGCCAGCGCCGAACCGATCCGTCAATATTGCAAGCTGGAAGCTTGCGTTCACGTGTGCCCGGCGGCAATAGAGGATATCACGGCATTAGTAATTCGGGGGTAGTATGGAATCGGAAAATTCACTGCTCGGGTACTTCATTTCCTGGTTGCCATACCTGCTTTATCTCGCAATCCAAATTTGGCTCACATTCAAACTCCTCCGCGTTCTGCAGACGATGGTGCGAGCGCAGGAAGGCATCCTGGCCAAGCTGACCGAGATCGACAGCCGGATGGCCCGAAGGCCAGACACTCAAAACTGATGCGACCCTTTGCCATTTGAGGGCATCTTAGAGGGCTAGGACCCAAATGAACGTGTTGGACCTGCCAGGCTCATCGCTGCTGGCGATACAGCGGCTACGCAATTTGAACGGCGGCGAACTCGAAGCCGTCATCTACCGTTACGCCGATCGCAAATTCTTGGTGACCTCGGTGATGTCGATTCCTGGCTCGTTGTCCCTTGAAACGGGACAGCCTTCGGTCTTGCCAATCGATGCCAGCGATGAGGACCTTGGTCGTGTTGTTTGCGAACATTTGCTCAGACACGATCCCCGGGAGCCGCCCAATCAGCGCCATGCCAAGCTGACCGACTGGGCCGTGTTCAAGGTATCGGGCGACAGGTCCGTTTCCGGCTTTAACAGCAAGAGCTCGAGAGTGACGGTGCAGACCATCAATCTCATCTTGCAGTTGGAAGCCGCACCCGTCCGCAGTCTTCATGGCGACATCTGCGTGCAGGTCACCGCTCGGCTCGAGCATGGCGAACTCGGTGTTTCCATACGCAAGGCCTTGAGGGCAGCGGATGCGTTGCGGCAAGCTGGAATAGTCTGATCAATGTCGCGAATTGACCCTATCGCAAACTCCTACTCCACGATCTTCCAGTAAGAATCCTTGCGGGTCACCTTGCCGTCGCGAAACGTGTAGAAGTCGCAGCCTTGGACTTCCTTTTTCACGCCCTCGCGGGTGGTGCCGGTGAGGGTCCATTTCGACATGCCGGTGTCGGCTGCCTCGTCCGCAAAATGCTCGCCATTGCCGTAGTGGACGTCGGGCAGGCCTTCGAAGCGTGTCGCCAGCGCGTCTCGCACGTTGGCTTTGCCCTCAAGACGAGTGCCCCAGGGCTCGCTTCCCCTCGGCATCTCCAGGACGCAGTCGTCGGCAAAGAACGCCATGATGCGATCGAGATCGTGCGCGTTGAAGGCTTCGCTTAACCCCGTCAGTGTCGATCGAATGTCCATTCGCTCGTCTCCCCGTATAACCGATAGCGTGCGCGTCCGAAGTAGGTCACTGGCGACGGGGCCGGTCAAGTGCGCAGGCCTTTGAGGGCAATCGCTTCGGACAGCGACGATTGCACTTGTGACGAGCCAATCGTCGAAGCTGGCACCGCCCCTCATCGCCCTGCCGGGCACTTCTCCCCGTATAGTGACGGGGAGAAGGGGCTGGCCACAACGGCGTCCTTCTTCCAACGCTGATGATTGGCGAAACCGGCGATGAGAGCGTCCCTCTCCCCGTCACTATACGGGGAGAGGATGCCGGCAGGCAGGTGAGGGGCAGCGCAAACGCCCAAGGTGACGGGCCATTGAAACTGAAGCGAATGCCCTGCCTTCGATACGCACGAAACGAGAAGCGCACCCATGGCCTGCTCATGACCCTCCGCATCATCCCCGCCACCTTGCGCGATCTCTCCTACATCGCCGCCAATTTGCGGCCCGAGGACCGGGCCGAGATCGACTGCCAGCTCGACCAGTGGTCGCCGGCTTTGCTGGCGCTCACCGCGCTGCAGGGCTTTGCCTATGTCGCCGAGCTCGACGGCAATCCGGAAGCCGGATTTGGCGCCGCCGAACAGCGCAGCGGGCTGTGGATCGCCTGGAGCTGGGGCACGCGCCGCATGAGGTGCTGCGTGCCTGGCATCACCGATTTCTTCCTCACTGTGCTGGCGCCTCAGGTCGCGGCGCGCGGCGCTTTCCGCGTCGAGGCCCGCGCCCTGGCCGCCAATGAACTGGCGCTGCGCTGGCTTGACCGGCTGGGTGCCACCCAACGCTGCCTGCTGCCGGGCTACGGCAAGAACGGCGAAGATTTTTTCCTCTACGACTGGACAAGAGAAGGCTGGAACCATGTGTCTGTTTCAAAAACCACCGGAACTGAAGCCGCTGCCGCCAACGCCGACCATCGCCGACAAGGACGTGCAGGCACGCGAAGCCGCACTGCGGGCTGAGCTCGAGCAGCGCCAGGGCACGGCCGGCACGGTGAAAACCGACCTGTCGCCAAGCGATCTCACCGGCCAGCGCCGCGTGCTGCTGGGAGTATGACCATGACCGCGATGAAGCGCAATTTTCGCAAGCGGGTGCTGGCCTGGTGGTATTGGCGAAAGCATGCCAGGCTGCTGAAAAGGCGGGATGGGTGAGCGCTCTTCCTTCTCCCCCTGTGGGAGAAGGTGGCCTCGCGAAGCGAGGTCGGATGAGGGGTGCTCCAGAAAGCACCATCGCCTCACTCCGCTGAAACACCCCTCATCCGTCTCGGCGCTAGCGCGCCGATCCACCTTCTCCCACAGGGGGAGAAGGGCAAACCCTCCATTTCGCATCCAGCGAGGCTGAACCACATGAGCGATTCCCGCGCCCACGATATCCTGTCGCGCCAGGCCGAGCTCGAGAGCGAGCGCAGCCAGTATGAGGCGGTCTGGGAGGCCGTGTCCGAATTCTGCGACCCCGATGCGCCCGATGTCTGGAGCGGCCGCCGCGCTGGCGGCCCTGACTCGCAGGCCGAGCGGCAGGAGCGGCGGGGTGCACGCGTCTACGCCAACACCATCAACTCGGCCGCCAACCGGCTGGCCGCGGGGCTCGAAAGCCTGATCATTCCGCAGTCGGAGAAATGGCACGGCCTGTCGACCGCCGCCATGAATGACGAGGAGACCGACGAGGAGAAGGAATGGGCGGAAGCCTTGCGCGATTTCCTGTTTGCGCTGCGCTATTCCGCCAATTCGAACTTCGTGCCGGCGACGCAAGCCTGTCTGCGCAATGTCGTGCGCTATGGCCCGGCCTATCTCTATGCCGAGGAGGGCTTTGGCGGCACGCTGATCCGCTATGCCTCGATCCCTGTCGTCGAGGGTTATCTCTCGCGCAACCGCTGGGGCCAGGTCGACACGTTTCACCGCCGCTACGAGCGCACGGCGCGACAGGCGGCACAATTGCTCGGCTACGAAAAACTGCCGGCGCGCATCAAGGTGTTGGTCGACGACCCCGCCAAATGCGAGACCAAAATTTCGCTGATCCAGTGCATAAAACCGCGCGACGAGCGCAAGATGTATCGGCTCGGCGGTTCCTACCAGTATCTCGATACGGCCTTTGCTTCCTATCACGTCATCGAAGACGAGGAAGAGATCGTCCGGGAAAGCGGTTTCCGTTCGTTCCCGGTGTCGTGCTTCAACTGGCGCCGCTACGAGGGCGACCCCTACCGCAAGCTGACGCTGGCCTATGTCAGCGGCTCCGGCACCTTGCCGACAACAGCCGACAGCATCTGGCTGATATTTGCCCGGGCAGGGGACAAGGGAGCGGACGGCACGGGAGCGGGCGACTTCTCCGGGCCGGCGTCTTCGGTGACGGACAACATCGTCACCTTCAATGGCATTACGGGCAAGGTGGGCAAGGACAGCGGCATCAAGGCGTCCGACCTGATCGCCGGCCCGGCATCGGCCGTCACTGACAACATCGCCACGTTCAACGGCACAACGGGCAAGCTCGCCAAGGACAGCGGTGTTGCTGTGTCGAGCCTGGCGCCAAAGGCCAGCCCGACGTTCACGGGGACGCCCGCGGCACCGACCCAGGCGCCGGGCGACAACAGCACGAAGCTGGCGACCACGGCCTATGTCGACACCACCTTTGCGCCGAAGGCCAGCCCCACGATCACAACGCCTACGCTTACCCTGAAGCAGAGCGCGGCGCCCACGCCTACGGCGGAGGGCGATATCCAATGGGATACCGACGATAATGTCCTGCTCATCGGCGATGGCGCTGGCGCACAGACCTTCGTTCCGTTCCCGGCATCGGTGGTCGCTGGCGACCTCTTCTATGCGTCAAGCGCCAAAGCTCTAGTCAGGCTCCCCAAGGGCACGGCCGGGCAGGCACTGCTGATGAATACCGGCGCGACAGCTCCACAATGGTCGACGTTGCCCTTCACCCTATCCTTTGAAAGTGGGCAGCAGACCATCACTTCTGGAGGCGCTTTGACTTTGGCTCATGGCCTTGGCGTCAAGCCCAAGCTGTACATGGCCGTTTTGCAATGCACCACTGGAGATGGCGGCTATTCAATCGGTGATGAAGTTATCATCAACCCAAATTTTAGCGGGGACGGCACGATTGGTCGAGGTAACTCGTTGGTCCCCGACGCCACAAACATCAACGTCAGGTTCGGTAACAATGCAAATGCGTACACTTTGATACGCAAGGACACCGGCGCCACTTTCAATACTACAAACGCCAACTGGAAACTGGTCATAAGGGCCTGGGCCTGAGCGCATCCGGACGATGCCGCGCGACGAATGCATCAATAGGGCCAGTCAGCGCATCGACCTCCATCTTGATCTTCTCGTCGTTCCAATCCCACCACCGGATCTCCAGCATTCGCGGGATCGTTGCCTCGGAGAAGCGAAACCGGATAACCCTTGCCGGATTTCCAGCAACAATCGCATAGGGTGGAACGTCTCTCGTGACAACGGCATCGGCCCCGACGACCGCGCCATGGCCGATGCTCACACCCGGCAGCACCGTTGCGCCCCTGCCGATCCAGACATCGTTGCCGATGTTTATTCCCATCGGTTTCCCGCCATTCTCGACCGGGGAAGGTCTTTTGAGGATCATTTGGTGGATTGGGAAGGATGTCGCACGGTCCATAGAGTGATGGCCGGAGCACATGAAGGTGACGGCACCAGCGATAGAGCAGAAAGAACCGACGCTCAAAGGTGCCTCTGCCGAAGTGCCGGAAATCTTCAGCGCCTCCACTCCGTATGTGTGGCGACCTACACTGACGCTTGCTGGCATCGGATGCCGTTTGTTGCGCAGCCATTCGGACAATCGGGACATTTTAAACCTGCAATACTTGGAGCTTGGTGAAGGGACATTGTGTGTGGCGAAATATTTCGTTGACGACAACAGAGTTTATTTTGGCGAATTCGATGGTGCCGATCCGCCCGAAGCGGTGATCGAGATTCTGTATCATACAGGCCGGCAGGATGCCTGCCGCCTAGGCTGCCCTGACCGCCAATCCGATCTATTTCGCCCGCTGGTTCGCTCTTGACCGCCCGAAGCTATACTCGTCACGGCTCTTGGGCTCGGTCCGTCATTCTCGCCAGCTAAAGTTCAACAGTCTTGAAATGTCGTTTGATGAAAGCCTCAATCGGGCCTGTCAGGCTGGCGGCCTCGCGTTTGATCTTCTCGTCATCCCAATCCCACCATCGGATCGCCAGCAGTTTGTCGATGACGTCCTGTGAGTAGCGTAGTCGGATCGTTTTGGCCGGGATGCCCCCGACTATCGTGTAGGGCGGCACATCCCTGGTAACGACCGCCCCGGCTCCGACGACCGCGCCATGGCCGATGCTCACTCCCGGCAGGATGATCGCGGCGTGGCCTACCCAGACATCGTTCCCGATGGTTACCCCTCCAGGCCTGCCCCCGTTCTCGACCGGCTCAGGCATTTTCAGCATGCGGCTGTAGATCGGAAATGAAGTTGCGCTACCGGTCTGGTGTTGGCCGGTGCACATAAGAAGAACCTCTCCAGCGATCGAGCAAAAGGCTCCAACGTTCAACGGCGCATCTTTGGTCGGGAAAAGGATCTTACGCCGCTTCACTCCATAGGTGTGACGGCCGACGGTTACGAAATCCGGCAACTCGCTACGCCAATCTTTCAGCCAATTGGAAAATTTACCCATCCGAAACCCCCGTTTGCGGCAATGGAACGACATAGCCGCAGATCACCCCTCCCACAACCCAAACAGGGAATCGCTTGCCAAGCTGCTTGCGCACGAGGGGCAGCAGTTCCCGTTCGGACTGCGCCATCGTGGACATTCGAAAATCCTGCCCGGTGCCGCCGTAGTGCTGCCACATCTGGGAAAACTCATCGATTCTCTGGCGACGCCGCTACTGTGAACACCAGCCGCCTGGCCCGTCGACGCTCTTTGCGGCGGTGGCCGCTCTCCAGGTCTTGTCGGTCGCCTCTCGATAACTTAAACGTCCCACCTTGTTGAGGTAATAGGCAGAGCGGTGATGCGTTTGCGGCTTTCAAAACGGTTTGTGGGGGCATTTCGCAGCACTCCTGTTGTCTACGGTTGCATCAGGGCGCGGGACTGGCTCATATACCGATACTTCAGGCTGCAAAATGCTGTTGGGGGGCGCAGCTTTGCCGAGGAGCTAGGCAAGACGAAACAAAACAGATTCTGTTTTGTTGTCGCGTTCAACACGCCTTGGGTGATCGACGCTCTCACCAAGGGCTGGCAGAAACATTCCACCGGGATGCAGCTTGTCGTTGTCGACAACTCGAACTCCGCGGCGGCGCGGCAGTCCATCGAAAAAGTCTGCAAGATCAGGGGCGTTCCATATTTCGGCCTGCCGCGCAATCCCGAATGGAACCCGGGCCGGTCGCACGGCAATTCGATGAACTGGATTTATTACAACATCGTTCGTCATCTCAAACCCGAGATGTTCGGCTTCCTCGATCACGACTGTCTGCCCATAGCGCCGTTGGATTTCTCCGCGCGCATGGGAGGCAAGACTGCCTTCGGATGGAAGCGGCTTTCTGCTTCAAACTACAAGTTCACGAGGGCCGCAGACGATAAGGGCTGGTTCTTTTGGGCAGGGTTTTGCTTTTTCAACTATCGCGATGTCGGGGTCCTGTCTCTCGATTTCCGAGGCAACGGGCCGCTTGGTCTCGACACCGGCGGCCAGAATTGGGAACCGATCTATTCGCGATTTTCGCCCGAGGATTTCGAATTGGCGATAGAGGGCGAACTGCACCTTCATCTTGGCCAGGTCGATGCGAAATACGAGATCATAGACAGGGTTGTGCTGCATGTCGGCGGCGCATCCTACATCGGGCCGTCCAGGGGGCTCGAGTATCGGCGCCTGCTCGCCGATCACATCTGGTCGACTTATCTTGGCGGGACATCGGACCGTATCATCCAGGTGTGATCTGGTCTCCAGACACCTCGTTTCAGCAACGAACCTGCCCGCGACGATCATTCTCCGCACGGGCAAGCATTGCCGTGCCAGCTATGGCTGGCGAGCCAAAATCGCCGAGAACGTGTTTCCAAGCGTCACGCCGAGCGGTCGACTGTCGGTCACCGCCTCCAGCACGACGCGATTGCCGGGGTCAAATCCGTGGAGATGCTTGCGGCTCTGTGCGGATCGCCGCCCCTGCATCCACCCGTGCCCAAACACTCCGAACAGTGCACTGTCTCACCGGGGCACCTCTGGCGGTGGGTGCCGGCAGGGCAGCAATTGCCATTTGAGGCGCGCCATCGCGGACATTCAAAGCTCCTGCCGGTACCTCCGCAGCCGTTGCACTCGCCTGATTCCGAAAACAGCAAACCCATCTCGCCCAGACCCCGGCGCCCAAGCGCCAATGCTCCATATCGACAGACCGGCGAGCCCCCGCGCACCGTTCGCTCATACTCTATCACCTGCTTATTAAGGCTTTTCTAAAACGATAGTCCAGTGTGACGGGATCCCGATCTTGGAGGTCTCTCGAAACTGCCGGCCCTTGGGAGCCAGCTTGTGGAGCCTCAGGTGTCGGCTTGTAGACTGAAGCCGCCGAGCACTTCGGGAAAGCTGACGGCCATCTCTCCAGCAACTGCATGCCTCGCATAGATATCGTGCGTCTTGCGGCCATCGTAGCGTGCCCGGCGTTTGTACACGTCTTTGCCCGGGATCTGCCCGACGATCGCATCGAACTTGCGGGTAAATCGCTTGATCACTCCACGCTCGAATGGGATGCTCTGCTGGAACGGTGCCCCCCACGGGGTGTTCCTTGCCAGTTCGCGCCAGACTTCAAGCGCCTCGACCTCGACACCGACTTGGTTGCCCCAAGGCTTGCCGCCTGCGAAATGCCGGGCGTAAGCCTGGGCGAAGCGATATTCCTTGGTCCCGTTCGACATCAGATTCCAATTGGGGTGCATAGTCTGCCATTTCCCTTCGAAGACGATGTTGAGTGCGTTCTGATCGTTCATCTGTCCTTCGACTGCCAAATGGCGAGCCTGCTCCAAAAGGCCCTGCTCGCGAACGGGTGGCATGTTGAAGACAACGATGCCGGCATTGAAATAAGGGGCGCCTGGCTGCATCGACATTTCTTCCCGGTAGCCCGGCCTGAAGTACATGTAGTCGTCGTGTGCCGCCAATAGCGGAACCTGGAATCTCTGGCCGGCCAAATCGCCGATGTCCCGGTTGAAGAGCACGTCGACGTCTGTGTAGACGACGCGATCATACGTGGCGAATTCAGGCAGTTGATCAGCGAAAAGCCTGATGAAGGTGGCAACGCTGCCTGGGCGGAAGCGATAACCCGACTCCGCCATAAAGGCCGTTACATCCACGATCCGGATCTGATCCTTCAGCAAGCGATCGGCAACTCGCATATCGGCTTCGGATGCTCCGACGTGGAAGAGAAAGCCAGGCGTCTTCTCGCCAGAGACGTCCAAAATTCTGCGCGCTGCCAGACACCCATAAGAGAAGTATCTGGCGTCAGCAGCCAAAAAGAAGCATGAGTTCGTCAAGATTTCCTCCGCGGGCATCCGCCGTCGTTCGCGAGCCATTGCGCCGGCGTGCCCGCTACAAAGCGGCGACTATCTACGCCGCTGCCAACGCTTGGCCTTAGCCCCAGTCCAGATTGATGTTGTGGATCTCTTCTCGCCTGATTCGGTCGCGTAGCGCTCGGATCCTTTCAGCCAAGTCCGGGGAGAACCTTTCGTGCGTCTCAACCCAAACCTGGCCAATCGAACGATATATACCGTCATCCAGCATGCGCTCAATGCATTCCGCTTCGGCTCCTTCTATGTCCATTTTGACGACGGCTACAGGCTCGCGCAGATCTCGTAGAAACTGCACCAGATCGACCACCTCAACCTCGAAACTTTCCCCACTCGCGTGCGCTGGCGCCCGGAAAAGAGATGACCACTCGGTCATGCCTATGTCTTTGGTGTCCGGCACCTGGTGGAGGTTGGCTTTTCCTGCCAACCCTCCGACGGCTTTCAGGATAATCGTTACTCGCTCGTTGTCGCCAAACCTTTTCGTCAAAGCCAGACCGGCGACAGGGTCGGGTTCGAAAGCTATTACTTTCATGCCATAGCTGAGGGCATGTCTCGTAACATCGCCAACGTTTGCGCCAAGGTCGATAAACAGGCCGCCCGGCGGAACGGTTTTCATTGTCTTGTGGAAGTTGTACTCAGCCAGCCGCTTCGGTCGCTGAGGGCGATGCCACCTTCGATACAAGTGCCATCGAAGCATGAACTCGATGTAGCTTTCCTTCAGCATAATTAGCCTGCCGCCTGACTGGAGCGCGATGGTATCCACTCCGGCGAGCAATTTCAGTTTGGCACGGTAAAATCAAGCGCTCCCATTTTGGCGGGTGCTGCCCGCACTCTGCGGCTCGTGCTGCATTTCCACAGCAAAGGACACTCCCATGGACCGCAATTTTTCGCGGGCGCTTGCGCTCGTCCTCAAATCCGAAGGCGGCTGGTCCGACAATCCGGCCGATCCCGGCGGCGCCACCATGAAGGGCGTCACCCTTGCCAATTTCCGCCGCTTCGTGAAGCCCGACGCGACCAAGGCTGAATTGCGAGAGATCACCGACGAGCAAGTGGCAACCGTCTATCGCCGCTTCTATTGGGACAGTGTTGCCGGCGCCGAGCTTCCCCAAGGGATCGACTATGCCGTGTTCGACTTCGCCGTGAACAGCGGGCCGGGCAGGGCGACGAAATACCTTCAGGCCGCCGTCGGCACGGCGCAGGATGGCAGGATTGGCCCGGCCACGCTGCGGGCCGTCCGCGCCAGGCCGGCGGGGACGATCATCGACGATCTCTGTGACGCCCGCCTGACCTTCCTGAAGCGGCTGCCGACCTGGCCAATTTTTGGCAAGGGCTGGAGCGATCGGGTCGGCTCGGTGAGGTCGCGGGCGCTGTTGATGTCGGCGGGCTTCGTCAAGCCGGCTCCGGCAGCTTCGACGGCCCCGCAGCCGACCCAACCGCAAGCCGAATCACCTGCACCGCCTGGTCCTGAATCGCCGCCGGCCGCTCCAGCCGAACCCAATCCGTTCTGGCGCGTGCTGTTTCAAATCCTCAAATTCATTTTCGCAAGGAACCCGAAATGACTGCTGTCCTTATCCGCATTGCGCTGCGCTATGGCGCCGGCGTCCTCGTCGCGCGCGGCCTGCTCGGCGCCGGCGATGCCGCGGCACTGTCTGACGATCCCGATGTTCAGATGGCCCTGGAAACCGGCGTTGGTCTGGCGATCAGCGGCGCCACCGAGGGCTGGTACGTCCTCGCCCACAAATTCCACTGGCCGAAGTGACGGGAGAAAGTCGCGATGCTCGAGATTGTCACCGAAGTCCTCCGTCAGGCGCTGCCTTGGGCGGTTGGCGCACTCGTTCTTGCAGCCGCGATCGGCGTTGCGCTTCTGTGGTGCTGGCAATGACCGCGCTCCTGTCTTTCTTCATCGGCAACCCGGCGCTACTCGGCATGCTGGCGTCCATCATCGCCGCGCTTGGCTGGGGCTTTCATCAGCGGCTCGCCGGCGCCAGCGCAGAGCGCGCCCGGCAGGCCGCCACTGAGACGGCAGCGCGCGAAATTGCCAACGAGATCCAGAACGATATCGGGGCGCTGCCCGCTGAAACCACCCGAAAGGAGCTCAAATCATGGGCAAAGGATTGAGTCTCGCGCTGGCCCTTGCCGTCGCGCTCTCCGGCTGTATGACCATCCAGGGCGGCTTCTGCGCGGTCTCGTCGCCGCTCCGCTTGTCGACCAAGGCCGTCGACGCGCTGTCGGACGCCGAGGCGAGGGCGCTGCTGGCGCACAACCGCAAGGGTGAACGACTTTGCGGGTGGAGGCCATGATGCACGATTTCTTCGACCTGCTCGGCATTAAAGGACCTGTCGTCGCCGCGGGACTCGCCGGCGGCGTGCTTCGCGCGTTGTCGCGCCATCGCTACAAGCTGCGCGAAATGGTGGCTTCGCCGATCTGCGGCGCGCTGGCTGCCGCCTATCTGACGCTGCCTGCCGTGTCCTATTTCAAGGCAACAGGCCTGCCGATCCCCAACCCGGCCGACGACACCACCACGCTGGCCGCCGCCTTTCTCATCGGCGTCTCGGCGATGTGGATTGCGGATATCCTGTTCGAGATGATCGTGCGGCGGTTCAGATCGGTCGAAAAAGAATAACGTATCGCCTCCGGCAACTGGTCGAAAGCAGCAACAATGCCTACCTTAGGAGAAATCCGAAGGAGATGTGATATGGCGACTTCCACCGAACGCGCAGTCCTTGCCGGCGGCTGCTTCTGGGGCATGCAGGATTTGATACGGCGCTATCCAGGCGTCATCTCGACCCGTGTCGGCTATAGCGGCGGCGATGTGCCCAATGCCACTTACCGCAACCATGGCACCCATGCCGAAGCCATCGAGATCAACTTCGATCCTGCCAGGATCAGCTTTCGCACGCTGCTTGAATCCTTCTTCCAGATCCATGATCCGACAACGCGCAACCGCCAGGGCAACGATGTCGGGATGAGCTATCGCTCGGCGATCTTCTATACCAGCGACGAACAGAAGCGGATTGCCGAAGACACCATCGCCGATGTGAATGCCTCTGGCCTGTGGCCAGGCAAGGTCGTCACCGAGCTTGCTCCAGCAGGCGCCTTCTGGGAGGCGGAGCCCGAGCATCAGGACTATCTGGAGAAATATCCCAACGGCTACACCTGCCATTTTGTCAGGCCGGGCTGGAAGCTTCCGGTTCGCGAAAAGGCCGTTTCATAACGCGCCGGATCGGCCTGGATTTGAACCGTCGCGCCGAAAGGTGCGGCGGTTTTTTGCGTTTGAGGCTCGTATCTCGACCAGCCCGCGCCCCCCGGCGGCTGGCTGGCTCGTTCCCGCGCCCTGACCAGACGTAGGCTCTAGAAGCCGAAGAATTGCTTGCCGATCCAATATCCAAGCGCGACAACCGCCAGCGGAAACAGAGCAGGCGCCAGCCAACCCAGGGCAGAGCCTTTTGCCGGTGTGGGGTTGTGCCTGGGGGTGTTTCCGAGATTCTTGGTCATTGGGCATAGTAGCAGGCGCTGATTAACGAGTCCGTAACCTGGTCCCGAACGTCTTGCCCTCCCGCCGCGGAGAGCGTTGCCCAAGACAGTCGGCGCCGTAAGCTCTCTGACAGCCTCAAGTGCGATCGCGAATTTCTTCATTGGTCTCAAAGAAGCACCCGCAAGCGCCTCGACAATGCCGCGAATCTGCTGCTACGAGGTTTCCAATTCAAAAGACGGCACGGGGTTATCTGGACCTGTATGCCCGAATCCTCGATGGCGAAGCACTTCCTTGACAACCAGCGATCCAATTCTTCTGGTCGGCTTTTCGGCGGTCGGCGACTTCGTCCGCTGCCACTCCGCCATTCAGATCATTGCCCAAAAATTTCCGGATCGCCCTATCGATGTGATCACGTCATCCGTGGCGCTGCCTTTGGCAGGGCTTATGCCTCATGTCAGGAAAGGCTGGGCACTCGACAAGCGTCACCTGCGACTCGGCATTGGGGAGCGCCGCCGATTGGTCGGCGAATTGCGTAAGCAGAATTACCGCACGGCCTATCTGATGACCAGCACCACCAAAGCGGCGCTGATGACGTTGATGGCCGGCATACCCGAACGCATCGGCTATCCGCAGGAGTTGCAATTCGGGCTACTGAATCGCTTCCCGGTCGATTGGCTTGGACATTTGTGGGCCTTCGGCCCGCGCAAGACGCGGATCTTCGAAGAGGTCTGCTCGATTGCCTCGCTTGGCGAAAAGCCGGCTGCAGACACGCAATGGCCGGCACCACGGCTGGTGGTCGATCCAGCACAACTGGATGGCTGGCGCCAGCGCCAGAAAATCGATGCCGACCGGCCGGCGCTCTCACTCTACACTGCCGATGTTGACAATTTTCGGTCATGGCCTGTCGAGCGGTTCATCTCGATCGCCAAGGATTATAATGATCGCGGTTGGGCGATCTGGATCGTCGGTGGATCGCGCGAGCGCGCCGGTGCCGCACAAATCCGCACCGCCATTCCCGAGGCAGTCGATTTCACCTCGACCCCGTCGATTGACGAAGCCATGTGCCAAATCGCTGCCTCGACCATGTTCCTTGGCGTCGACGGCGGCATCTCGCACGCCGCCGCCGCCCTGAATGTCCCGTGCGCGCTTATCTACGGAATGAACCGTCCCTATGTGCATGGGCCGGTAAACAGCCACGTCCGCTTTCTTGAGCCGCCGCTGTCAACACCCAGTTGGATCACGGACACACTCGGCGTCAGCGAAGACCGCGTGCGGGAAACCCTGGCCGGTCTTTCAACCGAAGTCCGCACCTGAACGGCACAGCAAACGCACGGCGTCAGGATCGCTCGTTCATGTTCATCGCACCCGCCTCGCAAACGACTCCGGCTTCTTGACTGCTTCTTAGGCCGATTTGCGCAACGGCTCACTGCCGGAAGACGTCTCGCCGTCCGCGGTGGAATCTTGCGCGTCCGTCTGATCGCCGTCGACGCGGTCGTGCTCGAACTGCTGCGCCTCGGGCAGGGGCTGCAGCCAGTGCTCGCGGCGCCCGATCCACAGCTCATAGCTAGGTTCTAGTCCTTCGGACGGCGCCAGATCGAGACTGCCGACCATCACTTCGACCTCATCGTCTCCGACGAAGCTGACGCGGCCGCCGCAAGTCGGGCAAAAACTCCTGCCGCCGTAGCTGTTGACGATACCGTTGGTTTCAAATGCTGCCAGCGGCCAGACCGCGAAGGCCGAGAAGGCTGATCCGCTGGTCTTGCGGCAGTCTTTGCAATGGCAAAGACCGGTCCGCAAGGGATCTCCGGTCACCACGAATTGCACGCCGCCACAAAGGCAGCTGCCACTTCTGCGGATGTCGTTGGACATAGCTGCTCCCTCCTGGCTTGGCTCACCCGGTCAAGATGTCGGTCGCCGCGCTACGCCAGCCTCGCGCAGAATCAATTCACTCGAGGCGCAACGGTTCCACGCGAGATCTCAAAAGGCGTCGATGACGCGACGGCAGCCAATTTCAGGCCCATGCAACAACAGGCTGCAAAGCGACCGCGATCCGTCAGTTGGGGAAATCGAAGACCGGCTCCTGGCATCGATAGACCCGGCATTGACCGTCGCGTGTCGGGACAGCGGCGGCGATCGGCACCTCCGGCCAGTCGCATTCATTGCCGAACTGGCGGACATAGCGAGTATAGGCATTCGGCCCGGTCGTCAGCACCGCCGCGCGATGGCTCTGGATCAGGGTTTGCGTCTGTTCGCAGGTCATCTTGCGCGTATCCGGCCGGGCATAGGCCGCAGCCGTCGCAGCAAGCAGGATCGTTCCAGCTGTCAACGCGATTGATCGAAAAGGCATGACAATCATGTAGCGCTCGAGACGCATAGCCGACCGACTAGGTCCTCGTCGCCATATAGGCGTCGAGTTTCCGCCTCGACGGCCCGTAGCGCTTAATGATCGTTTTGGCCTCGCTCGGCGGAATGCCATACTTTTTAGCGAAGGCAGCGACTTCGTATGGTTCTTCGCCGGATACCAGTCTTCGGTCCGCCTTGGTCTTCGATTTGTCGTCGGTCATGGGTAGCTCTCGCACTTGCAGGTTTGTCGGTCATTCGCTATGGACGCCGATCCGCAGTCGAAGTCCATAGCCGGAGCTGCCGCCCGCGCTGTTCAATCACGCTTAGAACCAGCGGCGCTCGGGCTCCGAACTCTTAGCGATGGCGATGCCGAGGAGGACGCCCAGCATTCCGCCAAGCACCATCGCCGACGATATTGTGCCCGGATTCTGCTGGACCGTATCCGACACCGTCTGCGCCTGGCTGCGCAATTGCTGGGTTGTGCGCGAGGCTTTGTCAGCCGCGCTTTCATACCAGCCTTGCGCGGTCTCGGCAGCCTCTTCGGCTTGCTCGGACAGGGTGCGATTGATCTTGGTGATCTCGCGCCGAAGCTCTGCGATCTGCTTCTTCATCGCTTCCTGCGTATCGTCGGACGCCTTCGAGGCGCCTGCTTGGGTGTCGGCCATCGTTTTCTCCTTGTAATGTAAGGTGGAAACGCTCGCAGCCCCCGCTCGGTTCCTAGAAGACAGCCAGGTATTTCAGCATCGAGATAATACCGATGATGATGACGACGATCTGGGCGATCTGTCTCGTGCGGCCATCGAGCGGCAGGCGCTGGACGAGATAGAGCACAAGAATGATCACCAGAAAGGTGATCAGGATGCTGATGAGAACTGATGAAGCCATGTCCCTCACTCCGTTGGCTGTTTTGAAAAAACATGAAGTACGCTGCAGCAAACGGTGCAGCGTCGGATTGGTTCCTCAAGCCGCTGGCGCAGCCACGGGATGGCTTCCGTTCGCTCCTCTCTCATAGCCCTCATGGAACAATTCGTCCGCATGTTGCTTGAGTCCATGGATCCGCGCCGATTTTGCGCGCTCCGGGAGAAATCGACATGAAAACGATAGCTGGACTGTACGACACCTATGGCGACGCCGAAGTCGCGGTTCGTGAGCTCGAGGGTGCCGGCATCCCGACAGATGAGATCAGCATCATAGCCCCGGACGGTTCGCAGCGCAGCGGCAGTCCGGCCGCCACAGGCGCCAGTATCGGAGCCGCGGTCGGTGGCATCGGCGGTTTTCTGGCCGGCATCGGCGCGATTACAGTTCCGGGTCTTGGGCCTGTTGTCGGCGCCGGGTGGCTGGTATCGACGCTGACCGGCGCTGCGGCAGGCGGTATGGCCGGCGGCGTGCTGGAGGCCTTTGCCGTTGCGGGCATCGATGAAGCCGATGCCTATGTCTACGCCGAGCATGTCAGGGGCGGTGGAACCATCGTCATGGCCCGGGTTGGGCAGGCGCAGGAGGGTGCGGCAACCGCGATATTGACACGATCGGGCGCTGACGCGCGTCGCGGCGACTCTGAGACCGCGGGCTGGTCAAGCGACGCGGAAATTCCCTTGGCCGAAGAAACAGGGAAGAAATCCGCAAAGGCGTCGATCCCTTCTGAATCCGAATTTCCACGCTAGGATGCTGTCCGGCAAATTCCTTGTCTAACGGACGCAACTTCATCCCGCCCCGTGCATTATTTCTCTGATCGCTGGGTCCCTCCAGGCGGTCAAGGGCTGAAAGGCCTATCGCCCGCTGGCTCCCGGCCAGCGGGCGTTTTTTTGTGCCCTTTTCTGGCCCGGGGCCGTGCCCGTGTCATCAGGTGGAACAGGAACGCGCTTCGCGAGTTCCTATGGTGATCAACAGGCGGAGGAACGCACCTGTTGCAACAGCGCCAACTGGCAGAGGAAAACACCATGGGTCTCGGCACTATTCTCATCATCATTCTGGTCATTGCCTTGCTGGGCGGCTTCAGCGGCTTTGGTGGCGGGCCATTCTACGGCACCGGCTATTATGGCGGTGGCGGTCTCGGCCTCGTCCTCCTCATCGTCATTATTCTGGTCGTACTCGGACGCATCTAGCGTCGCTCGCAGCGATTTCAGGCCCGCCGTGCCTAAGGGAGCGGCGGGTTTTTTGCATTCACCGGTTGAGGTGATTTCCACTCCGATATGTCAAATTTAATAGACCGCGGCCGGCTGGATAGGTTCCTTTCTGTTGTTGGGCTGCGGCGTTTGGGGTTGGGCCGCCGCAGCTTGGCAACCCGCTGCGCCGAAAGGCGCGGCGGGAACCCAAACCCCTCACGTGCATTTATCGGTGGTAGCAATCCGTTAGAAACGTACGGGCGGGGAACAAGTGAACATCATCCAACAAGCGGACGCTGGGATTCCAGTAGTACCTTCCGTCGATTTGCTGCAGGCGATGCCCGTCGCCGTCTACACCACGGACAGACAAGGTCACATCACCTTCTTCAACGAGGCCGCAGCCGACCTCTGGGGGCATCGGCCCGTCATTGGCGAGGACCAGTGGTGCGGTTCCTGGAAACTGCGTCATCTCGATGGACGGACAATGGCGCATGACGAATGTCCGATGGCGGTCGCCTTGCTCGAAGAGCGCGATGTCCGCTGGGGCCAAGCGATCGCCGAACGGCCGAATGGCGAACTCATTCCTTTCAAGGCTCATCCCGTCCTGCTGCGCGATGAAGCGGGCCGCGTGATTGGCGCTATCAACACCTTGCTCGATCTGCGCAGCCAGAGTCAGGCCGACGAAGCCCGCACTCGGTTGGCAGCGATCGTCGAATCGACGATGGACGCCATCATCTCGAAGGATCTGAACAGCACTATCACCAGCTGGAACGACGCGGCCGAACGCCTGTTCGGCTACACGCCTGCCGAGGCAATCGGCCGGCCGGTGACCATGCTCATTCCCGTCGATCATCTCGACGAGGAAGCCCTGATCATCAGCCGCATACGCGCCGGCGAGAGGGTGCCATCCTACGAAACAATCCGCCAGCGCAAGGACGGCAGGCTCATTCCGGTTTCGCTGACGGTCTCGCCGATCCGCGACGGCATCGGCCGGGTCATCGGCGCCTCCAAGATCGCGCGCGATATCAGTTCTCACAAGGAGAGCGAACGGCGCATCCGCCTGCTCATGCGCGAGGTTAATCATCGCGTGAAGAACCAGTATTCGGTCATCATCTCGATGATCCGCGAAACCAGCAAATCGATGAGCACGCCGGAGGCTTTCCTCGGACAGGTACGGGAGCGCATCATGGCGCTTTCGCAATCCCACGACCTTCTCGTCAACGCCGAATGGCGCGGCGCAACGGTCAGCGAGCTGGTCGAGGCGCAGATCAAGCCTTTCGCCGCGCAGGCCCGTCTGTCGCTGGCCGGACCAGTGATCATGCTGCAGCCGAACGCCGTGCAGTATCTCGGCATTGCTTTCCACGAACTCGCCACGAATTCGGCAAAACACGGAGCGCTGTCGCGTCATGGCGGACAGGTCGAGGTCGAATGGGACATAAAGACTGTCGCCGATGGCGCCGACACCTTCCGGCTTGTCTGGCGGGAGCTCGGCGGGCCGCAGCTGGACGAGATCACGCGTCGCGGCTTCGGATCAATCGTCCTCAAACGCGTCGCGCCGCAAGCGCTCAGCGGCACCGGACAGCTGGAGTTTCAAAAGCAAGGCGTTGTCTGGACGTTGGAAGCGCCGTTGCGCTTCGTCCAGACGTCACTCGATACCGCGATCGATTGAAGGAACCTTCGCCTCCACTCTTGGTTGTAGATACCAAAGGGATTGCGATGGCTGAGGAAAGACAAAACAGTGTCCGCCAGACGAAGGAGAAGCGACTGGCTCTTATCCTGACAGAGGAAACCGGCATTACCCTTGATCAGGCACACGACCTCATCGCCATGATCGGTACAGATCGACCATCGTTGCTGCGTGAGGCGCGGATATTGAAGCAGGCAAAATAGCAGGCATCGAAGAAGGTTTATGCCTTTGCATTCAGCACGTCGCGCAGCTTCGCGGCCAGTTGCTCGATGGTGAACGGCTTGGCCAGGAAATGCACATCGTGGTCAAGAATGCCATTGTGGACCACGGCATTTTTGGTGAAGCCGGTGGTGAAGATCACCTTCAGTCCTGGTATGCGCCTGACGGCTTCTTCGGCCAGCTTGCGGCCATTCATCTCCGGCATGACAATGTCTGTGAAGAGGAGCGCGACGCCCGGGGTCTCGCCGAGTTTCTGCAATGCTTCTTCGCCGCCGCCGGCGTGGACAACGGTGTAACCGAGTTCGCGCAGCGCATCGGTTGTCGAGACCCGCACCCGCATATCGTCTTCGACCACCAGTATGGTTTCAGTCGCCGGCCTGGCGACTGCCTCTCCGGTTCCGGCGGAGGGTGCGGTCTCTTCATCGCCGAAGAAGCGGGGCAGGTAAATCCTGACTGTCGTGCCTTCGCCCGGCTCGGAGTAGATCTTGACGTGACCGCCTGACTGCTTGACGAAACCGAAGACCTGGCTGAGACCAAGACCGGTGCCCTTGTTGATCGGCTTGGTCGTGAAAAACGGCTCGAATGCCTTTGCGATGATGTCCGGCGTCATTCCGGTGCCGGTGTCGGTTACCGCGACCATCACATACTGGCCGGCTTTCACCTCGGCATGGGTGGCGGCATAGGAGTCGTCGAGATGGCTGTTGGCAGTTTCGATGGTCAGCT
Organism: Mesorhizobium sp. P3_B5; assembly: GCF_056402815.1. Classification (NCBI taxonomy): domain Bacteria; kingdom Pseudomonadati; phylum Pseudomonadota; class Alphaproteobacteria; order Hyphomicrobiales; family Phyllobacteriaceae; genus Mesorhizobium; species Mesorhizobium sp. P3_B5. The sequence goes on from NZ_JBFUGR010000001.1 coordinate 757,288, forward strand.
TGCCCTCTTCACCCATAGCATCGCGCGCATTGACCGCCAGGTTGAGGATAGCATTTTCGATCTGGCTCGGATCGGCATGTGTCTTCCATAACCCGCCAGCCAGGACCGTTTCGATCCGGATCGCTTCGCCCAATGCCCGGCGCAGCAAATCTGACATGCCGGTTACCAACCGGTTGGCGTCGACGATTTGCGGCGCCAATGGTTGCTGGCGCGAAAAGGCGAGCAACCGAGCCGTCAAATTGGCGGCTCGGGTCGCAGCGTCAGTCGCCGCCTCGACAAACTTGTCGATATCGTTTTCGCCGCGCGCCAGTTTGCGCTGGGCAAGGTTCATGGCGCTGATAATCACGGCCAGCATATTGTTGAAGTCGTGGGCAATGCCGCCGGTAAGTTGGCCGACAGCTTCCATCTTCTGCATCTGGCGGATCTGGGATTCGGCCTTCTCGCGCGTCTGGATCTCTCCCGTCAGCGCGGTGTTCTTGCGGGTCAACTCGTCCTGGGCAACGGTCACCTCATGGAAGCGGCGGCGCGATTCCCGGACCGTGTAGACGCCGAGCACGAAAATCGCCAGCAGTGCTGCGAACGATCCGATGCGCAGCCAGCGTTCAATCTGGTCGGTATGGGCGTCCCTGGCGTGCAGGGTCGCGCTGACGATGCGTCTGATCGTATCCATGTTGGTTCGAATCTGATCCATCGCGGCCTTGCCTTGCCCGCTGCGGACAATCTCCAGCGCCTTCGCCGCCTGGTTTTTTTCGTATAGGCGGATCGTCTCTGCCAGTTCCGCCTGTTTTTGCGCCAGCGCGTCCTTTATGCCATCGATCTGCTGGACGGTTTCCTGGTTTCCGGCGGTCATCTCGTCGATGCGGGCGAGTTGTCCGGGAATTGCGGCCACAGCCTGTTGATAAGGCTCCAGGTACGATTTCTCCCCGGTCAGCAGGTAACCGCGCTGGCTCGTCTCGGCGTCCTGCGCCAGCGAGAGCAGACCGGCAAGCAACTGCTGATATTCGATCGCATTGCGCGCGGCGGCGCGATTGGCGCTCTGTGTTTCCACCAGCATGGCACGCGAGCCAACGATCAACGCCAGGATGGCGAAGCCGACGATGAGCGGAAGCGATTGCCAACGCATCGCGCGCCGCAGCCTCGTGATCATCTGCTATGCTGTACCATAGGAAATCCTCGCCGAATGCATGTGGTAAGGGCCGCCTCGGCCCAACGCAAGGGGCGGCCGCAGGATGCTGGACGACGATCTTCCACAACAGGCTTGATGCCAGGGAGCGTCAGGTGACGGTCACCGCCTATTGGATTTGATCCAGCGGGCGCCGATCGTACGCAATGGGTCTGTCTTCGATCGCATCGAGACTGCCGAATATTGTGACGCCATCCTCGGACAGCGGATTGAAGGTCGTCACGTCGATGGCGGTCAGCCCTTCGAGTTCCATGGCCGCTCCGTAGAATTGGGCAGCCTGCATCACCATGTACTCGATATCCTCGAGTGCGACGTTTTCGGCAAGGTTTTTCAGCCGTATGGCCTCAGCCACCACAGCGATATTCACTATTCCCTGGGAGCGCCATGCCGCCTGAACCTCCGAATTGACGTCGTCCCGCAGATGAGCCGAATAGCCATATCTCATGGAAAACCTTCCTTTCTGGAATGGTTTGTCCCTCGCCATCGACCATGCGCCGGCCGCGCTGGAATGGCAAGCAAAATAAACAATTTATCAAATAAAATCAAGTAGTTAGTAGAACATGTTGATTGTGCAAATGACGCCTGTTCCGCACCATTGGCCTTGTGTGACGGTGACGTATCAGCAGCTCTTGACGTCCTGTACAGAGATCACTAATTTTACTCGTAGTGAGGGACATACTAACTCACCGTACTTTTGGTCTTGGCGGCTGGAGGCGCAGATGGCTGAACTGGAACGACCGGAACGATTGCAGATCATGCTGACCGCCGATGAATTGGCGGCGCTGGAAAACTGGCGTTTTGACAAGCGCATGCCGAGCCGGTCGGCAGCCGTGAGGGAGCTGCTGCGGCGCGGGCTCGATGCCGACGGGTTCCTGACGGCAGGACCGGGGACCAAGTCGCAAGACTTTGGAATTCTGGCCAATGCTGCGAACGGCGAGGGGGCCGTCGACGGATCGTCCGGCACAGACTAGCCCGCCAATCGCCAAGGCGGGCGCAAGCGCATCCGTCGATGCCAGGGCGGTATCGGAGAGAAAAAATGGCGGACCCTAAGGCCCGCCATTTTCCGTCTGCAAGAGCCGACGTTAGTTGGCGCCGCCGAGCTGCTTGGTCATCTTGCAGAAATCGTCGTGATCCTTGGCAATGGCCTCGTCGCCGCAAGCCTTGGTAACCCCGGCGCGATCTTCTTCCGACATCGCCATCCAGGCGGCCTTGAATTCATCCGCCGACTTCATGGCCTTCATGCCGGCATCGGTAAAGAACGGCGCCATTTTCGCCGGATCGTCGAGCGCCGAGGTGTTGCCTCCGGCCGAAAAGGCCGCACCAGTGGTCATCGCAAGCGCCATTGCGCCCATGCAAATCATCTTGAAGTTCATGATCAATTCCTCCTCTGTTGCTGTTGAGATCGTCCAAGCAGCGATCGAAAAAAGAACGGATTGTTGGTGCGAAGGTTCCAAGAAATTGCGCTTTGGAAGAATGATATTGCTAGATACTAACCGTTGAGAATTATCCATTCCGCAGTGGAACCTTGTGCCATCGGGCCGTGTGCGATTTTGGCGCGGTATCTTTGGGCGGTCGCCAGGCTTGCCTATCGCCCGACGATCCGGTCGACGATGCTCTCGTAGACATCTTCATGGCCGGTGAGTTGGTGTACCAGATCCCTGGCATGCTGAATCCAATGCGCTTCAGCAATCAGCCCTTCGGCCACCGATAGCCTGAAGGCATTCTTGACAATGTCGAAATCGTGCGCGGATAAGAAAGTGTCCGGGCTTGTGTCGTCTTGCATCGCATGGCTCCCGCAGGGCGGGAGTACGATGTACACTCTCAAACGCCGGTGCCCGAGACATGGCCGACGACAGCGTTGTTGTACGATATATCGCGAACTTAGCGAGTCATTCCGCTCGGAACGGAACCGATCGCCACCTCAGGCTGTTGTGTCCCTGGAAGGCGGCCTATGCCCTTCACGATCCGAGCCACGCTCTGCGAAATTCGCGACGACCTGCACGCCTTACGCAGGACGGTTGCGGCGCGCGGCCAGATCGAGGCGATCCAGGCCATCGACGCATTGATCGGGGTCGCCGAAGGCGAGGCGATACGCGCCATCCGGCGCATCGATCGTGGTGCCTGACGTCGACGAACAGCAACGGAAAGAACAATGGCGATGAACATCTCAGAGATGACGCGGCCCGAATGCATTTCCTTGTTGAAGTCGGCCCGGCTTGGCCGCCTGGCCTGCGTCAAAGATAACCGGCCTTACGTGGTTCCGATTCATTTCGCCTTCGGCGACAATTTCATTTTCAGCTTCTCGCTGCTCGGCAAGAAGGTCGAGTGGATGCGCCAGAATCCGCATGTCTGCCTGCAGGTCGATGATGTCGGCGGCGTCCATGGCTGGAAGAGCGTCGTCGTCGAGGGCCTGTTCCAGGACCTGCCCAAGGCGCCCGCTCTCGACAGCACGATTCCTGCCAGGGACCAGCAGGCTCCCACGTCAGACCATGATCGCCAATTTGCCTGGTCGCTGCTGCAGAAGCACGCCAATTGGTGGGAGCCCGGCGCGCTGAAGCCTTGCGAGGCGCAGGCCGGTACCGGCAGCCATCTGTTCTATCAGATCACGATCGAGACCATCTCGGGACGGCAGGCCTATCGCTAAACCACCTAGCCGAGATGGCGCAAAAAACCCGCATTCCGGGGGGATTGGAAGCGGGCTCTTTAACGACCGAACGCTTGGGCGGTTCGATCCATCCATCAACACCTCAGCGAGGCGTTTGTTCCATGCGAGGCATAGTTTCTCGATAACTGCACGATCCTGCGGAATCCGGATCAACCGGCATAGAAAGGAAAGCCCACCGGCTTTGACACCGGTGGGCTGCGCTTCTGCCCTTAAAGGCTGTTGGAACGGCCGATCAGTTGGCCGGTGCTGGTGCAGCCGGGGCCGGCGCTGGTGCAGCCGGAGCTGGTGCAGCCGGTGCGGGAGCAGGTTCGGCCGGGGCTGGTGCGGCTGGGGCCGCCGGTGCTGATGCCGCAGGCGCGTCGATCTTGACATTGATGTCGCCTCCGCGGCCGCCATGGATGTCGATAACACCCGTAACAACCAGCAGTACGGCTATCGCAATGAGCGCCACAACAATCGCGATGGCTGTGGTGCCTCCGCCTCCACCACCGCCTGTATTAACAACAGTTGGGCCGTCAGCCATTTTCTTCTCCTTTTCAACCTGCCAAACGCAACACAGTCCAAAACCGTGTGCGTATCGGAGGATAAACGGACGATACGGGCATCCGTTCCTTCCAGAGACTATTACTGTGCAAATCGGGCATCGTTCGCTGACGCCCTCCAGTGTGACGGGGCGTCGGCCGATATCGAAGTTGTGGGTGATGATGTCACACGCGCCGACCAGGAAGACGGCGCCAGGGCTTCTGCACAAGAAAGCCCGCGCCTCTGGCGGAGGGCGCGGGCCGATCGGGTGTACGAAACCCGATCCTTCAGCAATATCCGGGAGATATCGCTGCAAGCCTATGACTATTTGGCAATGGCTAGTGTTAGGCTGCGAAAGAATGACGATTTGCCGCTACGGCTATGTGAATCAGGCTAGGACCAAGCCGGCCAACAGCACCGTGAGAACAAGCGAAAGCGGTACGGCAAGAAGCCAACGAGCCTCCAAAATGCTGTTGTGCTGGTTGTCCATTGGGTTGTGCCTTCCGGTATTCTTCTATTCTTTGCGCGGAATCGAGAGGTTCCGGACCCGATGATTGCTTTCCCGTCTAGTACCAGCGTCCGCGACCGTAGAAGCCGCCACCGCCCAGCAGCAAGACAATGAGAACGATGACCAGAATTGTGGTGATATCCATATAAGCCTCCATGAGAGCGCCCGGCCGTTTCGCCGTTCGCCGCTCTTGCCCTGGACAGGGCATCACTCGTGCCTGTCACTTGATCTCAATCAACGATCCGCATGGCATTCTGGTTCCTTTGGAAGGACGAAGCATGGCCAGCGAGGCCCACACCGCTCGCACATTCTTGGCAGTCCTTGCCGACTTCGAGGTCGACGCCGAGGTATGGCCACCCGAACCGCTCGCTCCCCAGCCGAAGCTGTAAGGTTTTGGAAACCATGCTGGCGACATCGAGGGAACCAGGCGGCCTGCCGATCTTTTTAGCTGAATGAAGCAAGCTGGTGCGTTCGAAATGGAAGATCACAACCACACCGGTTCAGTCGGTGAATCTCCGGAACAACCGTCACTATCCAACGATCCTCCGGCTGAAGGCGATTTCAGCGGACCATTTGGATTTGGGCATCCTGCTCACAAGCCAGATCCATCCGCCACCTATACGTTTCGACCTGGAGCAGGACGCCCTCTGCCTGTCGATGCCAGGAAAAGATGGCGTTAGCCGCGGAGCGGCTTGGCAAGCGAGATACCGGTGCAAAAGCCCTATGAACCCGCCTATTTCGCCAGGAAGCATGGGATCACTAGGCTCAGGCGCGACGGATCACCAAAAACTTTGGCCCTTCACGTGTCAGGTGCGATACAGCCGCCCAGAATCTGAATCTGGCCCTTAATGGCCCATCGCCCTTGCATGAGCGTACGCCGACATCTCTTGGCGCAATCCGATCCGACAACTTGGCTAAGGCGCCCCGCCATGAAATGGATCACGCTACGCCGCGCGCGGCACCCGTGAAGTGAACGTCGCTCTGGTCACCGACACGCTGGTGCCGTTCTTGTCGCTGATGACCTCGATCTTGGCCTCCAGTTGCTTGACCAGCGCCTCGACGATGGCGGTTCCCAGGCCCGCACTGGCGACGATGCTGGCGGGCTTGCCGGCGCCATTGTCCGAAACCGTCAGCTTCCAGTCGCTGCCATCGGTCTCGTAGGTCACCTGGATCAGCGCCTTCGCCTTCTCCATGGGGAAGGCATATTTGATCGCGTTGAGAACGAGTTCGGTGACGATCAGCCCCAGACTCACCGCCTTTTGCGAGTCAATCCTGCCGCCATCCGCCGTGACGTTGACCGCGATCGGCTGGACATCGCCGACCATCGAAGAGGCCAGGCTGATGCACAGCTTGGACAGATAGGACACGACGTCGATCTCTTCGACACCAGCCTCGGTGTGGAGATGGCGCTGCACTTCGGCCACCGACAGCACCCGCTGGTGAGCCTCCTTCAGATGCTGGCGGGTTTCCTCCGAGGTGACCGAGCGGGCCTTCAGTAACAGGATGCTGGCGATGATCTGCAGGCTGTTGGCAACCCGGTGCTCCATCTCGCGCAGCAACACATCCTTTTGCCGCAGCAGATCCTCGGTACGGGCGAGAAGCTCTTCCTTTTCCTTCTCGATGGCGCGTCGCGCCGTAATGTCGTTGAAGGCGAGCAGAATGGTAATAGTCGAGCTGTGATCGTAGAGCACCTTGCGGGCGTTAAGCAGCATCGTGCGGCGGCCGATAGTGGGGAAATCATGCTCGACCTCGAAGCCGTCCATGGCTGTCTTCTCGGGGATGATCGTCTCCAGCAGCAGGCGCAGTGCCGGAATATCCCATTGGCCGTCGCCCAGTGCATAGAGCAGGGCGCCGTGGGTCTCCTCGGGGTCGACCTTAAAGGTCTGATAGAAGGAGCGGCTGGCTGCCAGCACATGAAACTTTTCGTCAAGGACAAGGAATGGCTCGACGATCGTATTGACGATCGCCTGCGCCAGCGTCTGCGCATCCTCGATATTCGCAATGGGGTGGAACAAGGCTCAAAGCCGATCTGGAGGCATTTTTGCCTCCGCTCAACCTCTTCTATTACACCATTACCGGGCCGGAGTCGCGAATTGAATGCAGCTTAGTCATTGTCGGCTCAACATCACCGCCCGGCGCATTCCCGGCAAGCAACGGTGCGGCCGGGGCAACTGAGCCGGTGTGTCCCGCCAGGACAGCAATGTCCTTTCGAATCGACCCATCGCGAGCATATGAAAACCTTGCGGGCGCCATGGCAGCGCGGGCATTCCGTCGGGTGCATCGCTTCCTCCTCTCCGAAATCCGGTGCTCCCTCTTAACGTTCTGGCCCATCTGAATCATCCGAACGGCCGAAAATATTGGTAAGCCAGCTAGCGATAATGGCTGGCCGTGGCTAAAGCCAAGGGGCTGACGGCCGGCAAGTTTCACTGGCGCAAATCGGCTGTCGCGGCGGGCGATTTGCTCCCTGATTTTCACGATCGGTCGCCATCAGCGCTTTCACTTTGCGGGGGCCTTGCTAAAGCTGCATGGACGAAATGATCGGGCGGGGAGGGATCTCGCCCGGAGCCGGGCCGATTTGAACTGGGTGTTCTGCCAATGACATTGACGGGCGCGGCGGCCTTGCTGATCCTGATCCTGACCTATGCCGGCGTCGCCATCGGCAGGATACCCGGCCTGCGTCTCGACCGGGCAGGGATCGCGCTGCTCGGGGGAGCGGCGATGATCGCCATCGGCGCGCTGAGCATGGAAGACGCCTACCGCGCCATCAATTTCGACACCATCACGCTGTTGCTCGGCATGATGATCGTGGTGGCGCACCTGAAAGTGTCGGGCGCCTTCCGGGCGCTCGGCGCCTACGCCATCGAGCACGCGCATGCGCCCTTCATGCTGCTGGTGATGGTGACGCTGTTGACCGGCGTGCTGTCGGCGTTCCTGGTCAACGACGCCATCTGCCTGGTTATGGCGCCGATCGTCGTTCACGTCACCCGCGTCATCAATCGCAACCCGATCCCCTATCTGATCGCCACCGCCACGGCGTCCAACTGCGGCAGCGTCGCCACCATCACCGGCAACCCGCAGAACATGGTCATCGGCGCGCTGTCGGGGATTTCCTATCCGGCCTTCTCGGCCGCCCTGGCGCCGGTCGCCCTGTTCGGCCTAGTCGCCGTCGTCGTCCTCGTCCGCATCGTCTACCGCGCCGAATTCCAGCGGCCGGCCGAGTTGAGCCCCGAAGTCTATCGCGGCCGCATGCTGCCGGGGCAGGTGCTGAAGGCGGTGGTCGTCTGCATCGGGCTGGCGGTCGCCTTCTTCGCCGGCGTTCCGGTCGCCAAGGCGGCACTCATCGGTGGCGCCATCCTGCTGCTCACCCGCGCCATCAAGCCGGCGCGCATCTACCACGAGATCGACGGGCCGCTGCTGTTCATGTTCGCCGGCCTGTTCGTGGTCGTCGCCGGCGCCGAAAAGACGCTGCTGACGCCCGACATCATCGCCTCGGCCAAGAACCTAGGGTTGGACAACGTCTGGCGTCTCTCCGGCTTCACCGCCGTTCTGTCCAACATCATGAGCAATGTGCCGGCCGTGCTGGCGCTCAGGCCGTTCATCCCCGGCCTGGAAAACCCGGAGCGCGCCTGGCTCGTCGTCGCCATGAGCTCGACGCTGGCCGGCAATTTCACGCTGCTTGGCTCGGTCGCCAACCTGATTGTCGCCGAGCAGGCGCGGCGCGCTGGCACGGCTCTCAGTTTCGGCGCCTTCTTCAAGGTAGGCCTGCCGCTGACCCTGATCACCCTTGCCGCGAGCACCGCGTGGCTGGCGTACGGGTTCTAAGAGCTGGAGTTTCCAGTCCCGGATCTCGCCCGAACCAGCGTCGCGGCGGCATGCCCGGCCGCTTCGATATAGTCGGGGTTGCGGTGGACCAGCATGATCGAGAAGGCGCCGTCCATCAAAAGCACGATCTCGCGCGCCAGCATCTGCGGCTCGGCGATACCGCGGGCCAACAATTCCGCCGCCAGCCATTTTTCGAAATTTGCCTTGTGTCGCGATCCTGCCTTGACCGCAGGGTGGCCAGGCATCGAGGCGAGTTCCGCCGCTGTGCGCAGGAAACCGCAGCCTTTCCACTTTGGGTGGCGTGCCGACCGCGCCAGATTGCTGAAGATCGCCTCGACCTTGCGGTCGGCGCCGCCTTCGGCGGCCTCGAACCAGCCTGCAAACTGTTTCAGATTGGGCTGGTCGCGGCTTTCGAGATAGGCGGCGATCAGATCGTGCTTGCTCTGGAAGTGATAATACAGCGTCCGCTTGGTCAGCCCCGCTTTCTCGGCGATGGCATCGACGCTGACGCGGCCGATTCCCTCCGCATAAAAGAGCCTGGTCGCGGCATCGACAATGCGTTTGCGGGTGGGGCTCGACGCTTCAGGCATGACGTTAGGTATACCGACTAGTGAATATACATGCAACCGAAAGCCTGATCCTTTTCCGGGGCAATCTGGAAAGGAACAGCAATGACCGATCTTGTCCTGAGCGAGACCCGCGAAGGGGTAACCGTGCTCACCCTCAATCGTCCCGAAAAACTCAACGCGCTGAACTACGCGCTGATCGACCGGTTGCTGGCGATCCTCGATGCCGTCGAGGTCGATGGCGCCATCCGCGCGGTCATCCTGACCGGCGCCGGCGAACGGGCGTTTTCGGCCGGTGGCGACATCCATGAATTCTCCGTCAGCGTCGCACGCGGCGCCGATGTCGCGCTGCGCGATTTCGTCATGCGCGGCCAGCGTTTGACCGCAAGGCTGGAAGCCTTCCGCAAACCGATCATCGCCGCCGTCAACGGCATCGCCTTCGGCGGCGGCTGCGAAATCACCGAGGCCGTGCCGCTCGCCATCGCCAGCGACCGCGCGCTGTTCGCCAAGCCGGAAATCAATCTCGCAATGCCGCCGACTTTTGGCGGCACACAGCGCCTGCCCAGGCTGGCCGGGCGCAAGCGGGCGCTCGAACTGCTTTTGACCGGCGATTGGTTTCCGCCACCGCGCGCCCTTGAGCTCGGCCTTGTCAACGTGGTGGTGCCGCACGAGGAACTGATGCCGGCAGCCTTTGACCTGGCACGGCGTATTTCCAGGCATTCACCACTGGCCGTCGCCAGCATCCTCACCGCGGTGGCGCGCGGCCTCAACCAGAGCATCGCCGAAGGCTTGGCTGTCGAGGCCGAGCAATTCGCCCGCATGGCCCCGACCGCCGATCTGCGCGAAGGTCTGGATGCCTGGATCGCGCGCCGCCAGCCGGGCTGTGACGGCTCGTGGACCCACATCACCCGGCCGGATGAAGCAAGGCGGGCGTCGCTGGAGCAGGATCGGCTAGCCGAACAGGATCAAGGCGCTGCCGTTGCGATGTCTGGAGGGAAGCGATCCTCAAAATAGGGGGCGGGATGGGTAGACCTAGTTTTTCTAAGCCTAGGCGCTAGAACTACTCGCTTGCGTCGTGGCGACCGACGGCTCCACCTTAGGCTCCCATTAACAGCCGGATTATCGGCGAATGGCAAGGAGGCATCGATGGTCGCTCTCGCTCGCAGGCCCTGGGTTCCCTCGCATTGCGACGAGTTCGCCCAGCAGCTGGCGCAGGAGACGAGCGCTCAGAAGACCGATGCCGTCATGGCGGCAGTCAACAGGGGCATCGAGCAAAACCGTTCGATCCACGAGGCCGACTGCCTCAACCTCAACCCGGCGACCAATGTGATGAACCCGAAGGCCGAAGCCGCACTCGCTTCCGGCCTGGGGTCGCGCCCGTCGCTCGGCTACCCCGGCGACAAATATGAAATGGGATTGGAGGGCATCGAGCAGATCGAAGTGATCGCTGCGGAACTCGCGGCCGAAGTTTTCGGCGCCAGCTATGCCGAGATCCGAGTGCCGTCTGGCGCGATCGCCAATCTCTATGCCTTCATGGTTGCAGCCAGGCCGGGCGACAGCATCATTGTCCCGTCGCCGGCGATCGGAGGCCATGTAACCCACCATATGGCCGGTTGCGCCGGGCTCTACGGGCTCGATATCCACACCGCTCCAGTCGATGCCGACGGCTACACCGTCGACGTCGGCAAATTGCGCGACCAGGCGAGATCGATAAGGCCGAAGATGATAACCATCGGCAGCAGCCTCAACCTGCTACCGCATCCCATTCGTGAGATCCGGGCGATCGCCGACGAGGTCGGTGCGCTGGTTCTCTTCGACGCGGCCCATCTGTGCGGCATGATTGCCGGGCACGCCTGGCAGCAGCCGCTGGAGGAGGGCGCTCATCTGATGACGATGAGCACCTACAAAAGTCTTGGTGGTCCGGCGTCCGGGCTGATCGTCACCAACGACGCCGCCGTCGCCGAGAAGCTCGACAAGATTGCATTTCCCGGCATGACCGCCAACTTCGATGCCGCCAAGTCGGCAGCCTTGGCGATCACGCTTCTGGACTGGAAAGACCATGGCAGGGCCTACGCCACGACTATGGCGCGGACGGCAAAGGCACTGGCCGAAAGCCTTGCCGATCGCGGCCTGCCGGTGTTTTCGACCGGCATGGGCTACACGACATCGCATCAGTTCGCCATCAAGGCAGCCGAGTTCGGTGGCGGCCAGGCGGCGGCAAAGAAGTTGCGGCTGGCCAACATCCTGACCTGCGGCATCGGCTTGCCGATAGACGCTGTCGACGGCCACATGAACGGGTTGCGCTTCGGCACACCCGAGATCGTCCGCTGGGGCATGACCGAGGACGACATGCCGGAACTCGCGTCACTCATTGCCAGGGGGCTTCGCGGCAACGACGCAAGCGAACAGGTGGCGGCAGATGTCACGGCATTCCGGCGCCGGTTCAACAAGCTTCACTTTGTGAACTGACGCCTGAAGCGGCGGAGAACTCCGCCTTTCTCAAAAAACAGGGGAATGAAAATGCGCATGATCGTGCAGATGATGATTGCTGCCCTAATGACTGCCGCGACTGTCGGGGCCGCCAGGGCGGATATCGTGTTCGGCGTCGCCGGCCCAATGTCGGGGCCGAACGCCGCTTACGGAGAACAGTACCGCGTCGGTGTCGAAACCGCGGTCGAACACATCAACGCCAATGGCGGCGTTCTCGGACAAAAGCTTGCCGTGTCGGTCGGTGACGATGTCTCCGACCCGAAGCAGGGGGTTTCCGTCGCCAACAAATTCGTCGCTGATGGCGTCCACTATGTTGTCGGGCACTATAATTCCGGCGTCACCATTCCGGCTTCCGAGGTCTATGCCGAGAATGGCGTCCTGTTCGTCACGCCGACAGCCACCAACCCGATGGTGACGGAGCGCGGCCTGTGGAACGCCTTCAGGGCATGCGGGCGCGACGATCAGCAAGGCTCGATCGCCGCCAAATTCGTTCTCGACCGCTTCAAGGACAAGAAGATCGCGATCGTCGACGACAAGTCGACGGCGGGCAAAGGCCTCGCTGACGAAATGGCCAAGGCCTACAATGCCGGCGGCGGCAAGGAGGTCCTGCATGAGGAGGTCAACCCGGGCGAAAAGGATTACAGCCCTCTCGTCGCAAAGATCAAGCAATCGGGCGCCGACCTTGTCTACTATGGCGGTCAGCACACGGAGGCTGGTCTCATTGTGCGTCAGATGCACGACCAAGGCGTCACCACCATCCTGATGGGCGGCGACGGCATCTCCAACAGCGAGTTTGGCGCCATCGGCGGTGACGGTGCTGTTGGAACCCTGATGACGTCATTCCCTGACCCGGCAACGTTTGCCGAAGCCAAGGGCGCCGTTGCGGATCTCAAGGCCAAAAACGTGCCCACCGAGGCGGTGACCCTCTATGCTTACGCGGCAACGCAGATTCTTGCCGAGGCTATTGCCAAAGCCAAGGCCGACGATCCTAAGGCCGCTTCCGATTATCTTCATTCCGGCGCCGGCATCTCGACTGTGCTCGGTTCGATCTCCTATGACGACAAGGGGGATATCAAGCAGCCGGGCTTCGTCGTATTTGAGTGGCAGAAGGTCGACGGCAAGCTGACCCCGGTCGCCCTCAAGTAGAAACACCGCGTCGGCGACCGGTCACCGGCCGCCGACGCCTTCCGGGAACGTCGGACGATGGCCGTCAATCCGCCGCGACCTCGCATGCCGCCGCTCAATGCCTTGCGGGCCTTCGAGGCGGCCGCCCGCCATGAAAGCTTCGCCAAGGCGGCCGATGAGCTGGGCGTCACCCCGGCGGCGGTATCGCATCAGGTCAAGGCGCTGGAGGCCTGGCTCGGCTCGCCGCTGTTCGTGCGCCATGCCCAGGGGCTGCATCTGACCGAGGCCGGGCGCGCGGCCCTGCCGGCCTTCTCGACGGCATTCGACGCCATGGGCCTCGCCGTCCAGGAATTGCGCATCTGGGCGCCAAGGCCGCAGGTGAGCATTGCCGCGCTGCCGTCGATCGCCCAGCTGTGGCTGGCGCCGCGTCTGCCGGCGCTCCGTGCCGCACATCCAGCGCTACGCCCATCCATCCATGCGCTGGAGGAGCCGCCGGATTTCAGGCGGGAACCTTTCGACCTCGCAATCTTCCTGACCAGGCACGCCCCAGGCGGCAGCCGCGCGTTCAAGCTCTGCGACGACGTGATCTTTCCGGTCTGCGCGCCGGCGCTCGCCAGGCAGCTGAAAACGCCGGCGGATCTGTCATCGCAGCTTCTGCTTTGGGACACCACCTGGACCGGCGACTGGAGCCTGTGGTTCGAGGCTGTAGGGCTGAAAGGCCCGTCGATCGAGTCCGGCTCCGAATTCTCGCTCTACAGCATGGCGCTGCAGGCGGCCGTCGACGGCGCCGGGGTTCTGATGGGGCATGAGGCGCTTGTGTCGCGCGCACTCGCCGCCGGTTCGCTCGTGGCGCCGTTCCCGCAGCGCGTCCCAACCGGCCTCAGCCTGTCGGTCCTGGCGCCGGACCGTCCACCCGCCCAGGCCGCGCAAATGATCGAGTGGCTGCTTGCACAGGGCGGAGCGAGCCAGGACTGACGCTTGGAACAACCGGCGGCAAAGCGATCGCTTCGCCGCCGGTTTCAAACCATCATGGCGTCACGTCGAGACGCCCTTTCATGTTGGGATGAAAGCGGCAGAAATAGTCGACCGCTTCGACTGTCTTCAGCGTCAGGCTCGCTGTTGCCTTCGGCGGGATCATCACCTCCCAGCCGCCCTTGACGGTGGCCGTATGGGCGAACGCGTCCTTGTTCACCCACTCGATCGTATCGCCGACCTTCGCCTCGACGGCGGCTGGCGAGAAGACAAGCTTGTCGATGGTGATCTGGATTGTTTCGGCCTGTGCCGGAACGATGCCGATAGCCAGAGCAAAGGCAATCCACAGATGCCGCTTCGACATGATCTTGTCCTTACTTCAACATGCCGGCGACGTGTTCGGCATGCTGCTGATGGCCCTGGAAAATCTTCAGGCCGGTTTCCAGCAGGCTCTTCAGCTCGGCATTCTGCGCCGACGGGATCAACAGGGTTTCAAGGGCACCGTTGACCTGCTTGTGGTAGGCGACCTCGTTGTCGACATAGGCCTTGTCGAAGGCAGCGCCGTCGAGCTTGGTGAGCTTGGCGCGCTCTTCCTCCGCAGCCTTGCTCAACGCCTGGCTGGTGGCGTTGTCCTCCGGTGTGACATTGAGCTTCTTGACCAGGTCGAGCGCCTGGACGTTCACCGCTTCATGATCGCGCACCATGTCGTTGGCGAAGTCGACAACCTCCTTGGTCTTTGATTTCTCGATCGCCAGCTTGGCGGCTTCCACATCGATGACGCCGGCCGTGTAGGCGATGTGGGCGATTTGCGGGTCGGTCGGCTTGTCCCCGGCCTGTGCGAGCGGGGCCGTGCCGAGCAGGAGCGAGGCGGCGAGGGCGGCAGTGTGACGAATAGACATGGCATCTCCTTCGCCCGGACGCAGGGATCGCGCCGGGTCGTGTTTTTCAGTTGACGGTCATTGGATGCGGGGCGGCGGCAAACGTTCCCGCGAAAATCAGCCCAAATCAGCCGACGATCAGCTTTCCAGGCCGAGCCGCTGCATCACCGCGCTGGTCAGCCTGTCGCAACGCCGGCCGGCGAAGGGGAATGCGTCGAGCAGCACCGGACCGATCTGGTCGTCCAGTGCCTTGCGCACCAAGGCGCGGGCGCGGTGCAGCCTTGTCTTGACGGTTTCGGGCCGCACGCCGAGAAGCTCGGCGGTCTCCTCGATGCTGAGTCCCTCGATCACCCGCGCCACGAACACCGACCGGTAGACATCGGGCAGGCTGTCGGTCGCTCGTTCGACAAGGTCGAGGATCTGCCGTTGCGCCATCGTCCGCTCCGGATCGTCGCTGGGATTGAGGGGAAACTGGATGATTTCGGCTTGCGCGTTTGCCGGCATCGCCACCGTTCGCCTTCTTTTGCGCAGACGGCCGAGCGCCTCGTTGATGACGATGCGCGACAGCCACGTGGCCAGCGAGGAGTCGCCGCGAAAGGCATCGAGATGGGCAAAGGCCCTGACATAGGCCTCCTGGACGATGTCCTCGGCCTCGGCGTCGTTGCGCACCACGCCGCGGGCGATGCGGTAGAGCCGTTGATTGTGGGTCTTCATGATGGTGCGGAAGGCATTGCCCTCACGAGCCAGTGCACGGCGTACCAGTTGCATCTCGCCGGAGGCAGCGGGCATGATCGTCAGGACAGCAGTCATGGCCAGTTTCCTCATCACGACCCAATCTCTTGAACGGAATTCCGATCGAAACATTGGATGGCGCTGCTGGGAAAAGGTTCCCGAACATTCTAACCGGGCCGCAACGATTGCGGTACTGGTGTCTGAGGTTTGCGTACGCTGCCGCAGCAGGCAGATCGGCCTGTACGATCCGCCCGGCTTTTAATATGCATTTTGAATGCGTTACGCCGGCTTTCCGATTCTGTCCGGCAGGCTCCGCCTGTTCATGCTGCCGCAGCCGCGGCGAGGCCGCGCGACAGATCGGCTTTCAGATCCTCGACATCCTCGAGCCCGATCTGCAGGCGAAGCAGCGGCCCGTCATAGGGACCCTTGGCGACGACGCGGTCGCCGAGCCAGACCGGCACGGCGAGGCTCTCATAGCCGCCCCAGGAATAGCCGAGGCCGAAGATTTTCAACGCGTCGAGGAAGGCGTGCTGCTGTTTCTGAGCGCCGCCTTTGAGCACGACGGAAAAAATGCCGCTCGAGCCACAGAAGTCGCGCTTCCACAGAGCGTGGTCCGGGTGGCTGGGCAGTGCCGGGTGCAGCACCCTGGCGACGCCGGTCTGCCCCTCCAGCCAAGCGGCGATTTCAAGCGCGCTTTTCTGGTGGTGCTCCAGCCGCACGCCCATGGTGCGGAGGCCCCGCAGCACCTGGTAGACATCGTCTGGCCCGGCGCAGCACCCCATTGTGCAAAAACTCTCATAGAGCTGTTTCCAGCAGGCCTCGTTGGCCGACACGGTGCCGAGCAGCACGTCGGAATGGCCGGCCGGATATTTCGTCGCCGCATGGATCGAAATGTCGACGCCA
Organism: Mesorhizobium sp. P3_B5; assembly: GCF_056402815.1. Taxonomy (NCBI): domain Bacteria; kingdom Pseudomonadati; phylum Pseudomonadota; class Alphaproteobacteria; order Hyphomicrobiales; family Phyllobacteriaceae; genus Mesorhizobium; species Mesorhizobium sp. P3_B5. The sequence goes on from NZ_JBFUGR010000001.1 coordinate 773,654, forward strand.
TGGTCGAGCGGGCGGAAATAGAGCGGCGTCGCCCAGGTGTTGTCCATCATGACGATGGCGCCGGCCGCATGCGCCGCCTTGACGATGGCCGGGACGTCCTGCACCTCGAAAGTGTTTGAGGCCGGCGATTCCGTGAACACGACCCTGGTGTTGGGCTTGATCAGCTTGGCGATGCCGGCGCCGGCATATGGATCGTAATACTCGACCTCGACACCCAACCGCTTCAGCATCGTGTCGGCGAAATTGCGGGTCGGATGATAGACGGAATCGACGATCAAAACGTGATCGCCCACCGACAGGAAAGCCAGCAGCGGAATGGTCACCGCCGCCAGGCCCGACGGCACGATTATCGTGCCGGCCGAGCCTTCCAGCGCGTCGATCGCATGCGCCAGCGCGTCGGTGGTCGGCGTACCGCGCGTGCCGTAGGTGTATTTCTGGCTGCGCGCGGCCATCGTCGCGGCATTGGGGTAGAGAACGGTCGAGGCATGCACGACCGGCGGATTGACGAAGCCGAAATAGTCGTGCGGGTTGTTGCCGGAATGGGCAAGCCGCGTGTTGATGCCCATCTCGTTGCCGTCTTTTGCCATTGCTGTTCGCCTTGTGGTGAGGCGCTAGCCATAGTGCGGCGGCACTGGCCGTGCAACAGCCCGACGCCGGCCAGGCAACGGTCTTTGGATATGCCAATTCATGCCAGCAGAAGTCGGTAACGCTGATCCGCCCCGCGCTGGCGTGATCACCGGCAATGCCTGGCCAGGGCGCCCCGCCGGTCCCCCGCCGATCGGCCTTGTGGGTGGCTGCGAAAGATATATAATTGAATACTAATACTTATCGCCGGATTGCCTCGATCAGATGCTACCGGACGGTTTTTGCCGGTTGACGTCCAGATCCCTCCGATCCGGGTATCTCGCTCACAGAGCATGAGCGAGGCAAAGGGGAGGAATGCCATGACCGACGTCAAATGGATGATAAAGGCGCGCGAATTCACCAACTGCAACTGTGCCTATGGCTGTCCGTGCCAGTTCAATGCATTGCCGACCCACGGATTCTGCCAGGCGGTCGCCGGCATGGAGATCGAGCACGGCTATCATGGCGAGACCAAGCTTGACGGCTTGCGGTTTGCCGGGATCTTTCGCTGGCCGGGCCCGATCCATGAAGGCAAGGGCGAGGCCGCGGTGGTCATCGACGTACGGGCGACCGATGCGCAGCGCGCAGCGCTGCTGCGCATTCTCAGCGGCCAGGACACCGAACCCGGCGCGACCATATTCCAGGTTTTCTCGACCACGCTGGAAAAGGTCCACGATCCGATCTTCGCCGCCATCGACTTCAAGGTCGACATCGACGCGCGCAAGGCCACGCTGCATGTACCGGGCGTGACCGAGGGGCACGGCGAGCCGATCAAGAATCCGGTCACCGGCGCCGAACATCGGGTGCGCATCGATCTCCCGCATGGCTTCGAATACGCGCTCGCCGAGGCCGGGCGCGGCTGGACCAAGGCGTCCGGTCCGATCAAGTTCGAGCTGGCAGACTCCCACAGCCATTTCGCCATTATGCATCTCACGCAAAGCGGCGTCGTGCATTGACCTGATCCAATGAGTGACTCGGCCCTTGAGGCGGTGTTGCGGCGCGACCGCGCGGTCGTGACGGTTGCGCTTGTCATCATTGCCGTGCTCGCCTGGGCCTATGTGCTGTGGCTCGCCGCCGACATGACGGCGCCCGATGTCGCCGCGCCGGGCGCCGCAGCCGGTGACATGGCGGGCATGGACATGTCGGGTATGAATATGGGCGGCATGGATATGGGCGCCACGGCGACGCCCGGTTTCCGGGTCTGGGCACCGGCCGATTTCGCTTTCATCTTCGCCATGTGGGCGGTGATGATGGTCGGCATGATGACGCCATCGGTTGCGCCGATGCTGCTGCTCTATGCCGGCGTTGGCCGCCAGGCGCGCGCGAGCGGCCGGCCGATCGCATCGACGGCATGGTTTTTCACCGGCTATCTGCTGGTCTGGGTTGCCTTCAGCGTTGCGGCGACCAGCGCGCAATGGCTGCTGGCTGATCTCACCTTGCTGAGCCCGACGATGGCAACCAACAGCAGGATACTGGCCGGCCTCGTTCTGGTCGCCGTCGGCCTCTATCAATGGACGCCGTTGAAGGCGGTGTGCCTGCGGCAATGCCAGGCGCCGATCGCGTTCCTGGCCAGTCACGGCGGGTTCCGGTCCGATCCGCTTGGTGCCCTGCGGTTCGGGGCCGGGCATGGCGCCTATTGCCTTGGCTGCTGCTGGGCGCTGATGGCGCTGCTGTTCGTCGGCGGTGTCATGAACGTCCTGTGGATCGCCGGCATCGCCATCCTCATTCTTCTGGAGAAGACAGTTCCGGCCGGCCAACTGATTCCCCGCATCTCCGGGGTGCTGATGGCGGGTGCCGGTCTCTGGCTCCTTGCCGGAGCGGTTTGAGCGCGCCAGCGCAAGGGCAGACCATGCCAATTGATCGCGACAAAAGGCAGTCGTGCAGAGCAATGCCGGAGGACAAGTTCCACAGGCGCCGCGCGAATTTGCGCGGATAGGACTTTGCCAATTTTGTTTGCGCGGCTTGCAAATTTCCTGACGCTCTTGTCTGCAATTCAGGCATTTCCGGCAATTGGTTTTCAAACGCATTGGGTTTCGGTCATTTCCCTTGACCTCACAGGAATAATCGCCTTCGATGCAGTTCGTGAATGGGAGGCAGCGCGTCGATTACGATGCGGGTTTCGGGAATAGATCGGAAGGGGGCTACGTTCACGCACGGGAACAATGATCAGGGTTTGCCTGAAAAACAGAAGAAGGTCTGTGGGTTATGAAACATATTGCAATTGGCATTTTTGGAGCCGCCGCGCTCGGATTGATGGCTTCGGCCGCTTCGGCAGGCACGCTGGACACAGTCAAGGCGAAGGGCTTCATTCAATGCGGCGTCTCGACCGGTCTGGCCGGTTTCTCAGCGCCCGACGACAAGGGTGAATGGCAAGGCATCGATGCGGATTTCTGCCGCGCTGTGGCGGCCGCCGTCTTCGGCGACGGCACCAAGGTCAAGTTCACGCCGCTCAGCGCCAAGGAGCGGTTCACCGCACTGCAGTCTGGTGAAGTCGACATCCTGTCGCGCAACACCACCTGGACTATCAACCGCGACACCGCACTTGGCCTGAACTTCATAGGCGTCACCTACTATGACGGCCAGGGCTTCATGATCAACGCCAAGAAACTGCCGGGCGTGAATTCCGCGCTGCAGCTTTCGGGCGCCGCCGTCTGCGTGCAGAGCGGCACCACGACCGAGCTCAACCTCGCCGACTACTTCAAGGCGAACAAGATGGAGTACAATCCGGTCGTCTTCGAAAAGCTGGAAGAGGTCAACGCCGCCTATGATGCCGGCCGTTGCGACGTCTACACCACCGACCAGTCGGGCCTCTATGGCATCCGCCTGACGCTGGGTGCACCGGCCGACCATGTCGTGTTGCCCGAGATCATCTCCAAGGAGCCGCTTGGACCGGCCGTGCGCCAGGGCGACGACCAGTGGTACCACATCGTCAAGTGGACCTATTTCGCGCTGTTGCAGGCAGAGGAGCTTGGTATCACCAAGGCCAACGTCGACGAGATGAAGACCTCGGAAAGCCCCGAGATCAAGCGCGTGCTCGGCCAGGAAGCAGATACCAAGATCGGTACCGATCTCGGCGTCTCCAATGACTGGGTCGTCAACATCGTCAAGGCCGTCGGCAACTATGGCGAGATGTTCGAACGCAATGTCGGTTCGGGCAGCCCGCTGAAGATCGCGCGCGGCATCAATGCGCTGTGGACCAAGGGCGGCCTGCAATACGCTCCGCCGATCCGCTGATCGAAATGTGATCCGGAAGGCAGATTGTCTGCCTTCCGGTTTCTCTTTCCAGGGGACGGTCGAATGGCATCGCAGGAAGTTCTTCGCGAGGAGCCGAGTCGCGGTTCCTTAATCAACGATCCGAAAGTCCGCAGCATTTTCTATCAATGCTTGGTCGTTGCTTTGCTGGTGTCCGGTGTTTGGTGGATCGTCCACAACACCATTGTGAATCTGAGCAACCTGCACATTGCCTCCGGGTTCGCCTTTCTGAAGGGCCGCGCCGGCTTCGACATTTCCGATACGGCGATCGCCTATTCTTCGGACTCCACCTATTTCCGGGCCATCATCGTCGGCTTGATCAATACGTTGATCGTTGCATTTGTCGGTATCATCACCGCCACCTTGATCGGTTTCATAGTCGGCATCGGCCGGCTGTCGAAAAACTGGCTGATCCAGAAGATCTGCACGGTCTATGTCGAGATCTTCCGCAACATCCCACCTCTGCTGGTTATCTTCTTCTGGTATTCCGGCGTGATTGCCGTGCTACCCGCACCGAAGGAAAGCATTCATCTGCCGTTCGGCTCCCTCCTTAATCAGCGGGGCATCTACTTTCCGCGCCCCGTATGGGGCGATGGCTCGTGGCTGATCTTCGTCGCGTTTCTTGTCGGCATCGCCATGGCATGGTTCGTTGCTCGCAAGGCCCATCAGCGACAGATGGCGACAGGCCAGCCGTTCCCGGTCTTCTGGACGTCGGTGGCGTTGATCGTCGGGCTGCCGCTGCTTGGCTATGCACTGAGCGGCTTCCCGCTGAGCTTTGATTTTCCAAAACAATCGACCTTCAACCTGACCGGCGGCTTCGTGGTGAAACCGGAGTTCCTGTCGCTTTATCTGGCCCTGTCTTTTTATACGGCTGCGTTCATCGCCGAGATCGTGCGCGCCGGCATTATTGGTGTCGCCAAGGGCCAAAGCGAGGCCTCGGCTGCGCTCGGGCTACGTTCTGGCCAAGCGTTGCGGCTGGTGGTCGTGCCGCAGGCCATGCGCATCGTCATCCCGCCGCTGGCCAGCCAATACCTCAACCTGACCAAGAATTCCTCACTCGCCATCGCCATCGGCTATCCCGATCTGACGGCCACCGCTGGCACCGTGCTCAACCAGACCGGCCAGGCGGTAGAATGCGTGGTCATTATGATGGTGATCTATCTGGCCATAAGCCTTTTGACCTCGCTGTTGATGAACTGGTTCAACGCCAAAATGGCGCTGGTGGAGAGGTAGGGCCATGCAGGAACACGATACGTCCTGGGTGCGCACCGAGATGGTGCTGGCGCAGACAGCGCCATCAAGCGAACGCGGTCTCGGCGCATGGGTCCGCAAGAACCTAATCGCTTCGGTCGGCGACACCATCTTGACCCTTATAGGGATCGCGCTGGTGGCGATGATCCTGCCGCAGGTCATCAACTGGGCGTTCATCAGCGCTCAGTGGGCGGGACCGGACCGCAGCGTGTGCGCCACGGTAGCGCAGGGCGGCATTCAGCCCGACGGCTGGCATGGCGCCTGCTGGGCCTTCATCAATGCCAAATTCGGCCAGATCATGTTCGGCACCTATCCGATCGAGGAACGCTGGCGTCCGATCCTGGTCGGCATTTTGCTGGTGGTGCTTTTGGTGCCGCTGCTGATGCCGAGGCTGCCGCGCAAGGGCCTCAACGCACTTTTGCTGATCGTCGTCTTCCCCATCGTATCCTACTTCCTTTTGGTCGGCGGCTCCTTCGGTTTGGAACATGTCGAAACCCCGCGATGGGGCGGCTTGATGGTGACGCTGACGGTGGCCTTTGTCGCCATTATCGTTTCGCTGCCGCTCGGCATCGTGCTGGCGCTCGGCCGACGCTCCAAAATGCCGGTCGTCAAGATGCTGTGCGTGATCTTCATCGAAACCATACGCGGCATCCCGCTGATCACCGTCCTGTTCATGGCCAGCGTCATGCTGCCGCTGTTCCTGCCCCCCGGCGTCACTTTCGACAAGTTGCTGCGTGCGCTGATCGGCTATTCATTGTTTTCCGCCGCCTACATGGCCGAAGTGGTGCGCGGCGGCCTGCAGGCGATCCCGAAGGGGCAATATGAGGGCGCCGATTCGCTCGGCCTCGGCTATTGGCAAAAAATGTATCTCATCGTCATGCCGCAGGCGCTGAAACTGGTCATCCCCGGCATCGTCAATACCTTCATTGGCATGTTCAAGGACACCAGCCTGGTCACGATCATTTCGATGTTCGACCTGCTCGGCATCGTCAAGTTAGGCTTCTCCGACCCCAATTGGGCGACACCGCAAACCGCCAGATCCGGCCTGGTGTTCGCAGCCTTCGTCTTCTGGCTGTTCTGCTTCGGCATGTCGCGCTATTCAATGTACACGGAACGCCGGCTCGACACCGGCCACAAACGCTAAAAACAAAAAGGGGACCCTGCCATGGTCATAGAAAATGCGGTCAGCGCGGAAGAGATCAAGGTCAACGCCGCCAAGATGCATATCTCCACCACCGATGTCGCCATCGACATCATCGCCATGCACAAATGGTATGGCGAATTCCATGTGCTGAAGGACATCAACCTGAAGGTGATGCGCGGCGAGCGCATCGTCATTTGCGGTCCTTCGGGCTCCGGCAAATCGACGATGATCCGCTGCATCAACCGGCTGGAAGAGCACCAGAAGGGCAAGATCATCGTCGACGGCAAGGAACTGACCAACGATCTGAAGAAGATCGACGAGGTGCGCCGCGAAGTCGGCATGGTGTTCCAGCACTTCAACCTGTTCCCGCATCTGACCATCCTTGAGAACTGCACGCTGGCACCGATCTGGGTGCGCAAGACACCGAAGAAGCAGGCCGAGGAAATCGCCATGCACTTCCTCAAGCGCGTGAAAATCCCGGAGCAGGCCAACAAATATCCCGGCCAGCTCTCAGGCGGTCAGCAGCAGCGCGTCGCCATTGCCCGCTCGCTGTGCATGAACCCGCGCATCATGCTGTTCGACGAGCCGACCTCGGCGCTCGACCCGGAAATGATCAAGGAAGTGCTGGAGACGATGGTGGGCCTCGCCGAAGAGGGCATGACCATGCTGTGCGTCACCCACGAGATGGGCTTTGCCCGCAAGGTTGCCAACCGGGTGATCTTCATGGACCAGGGCCAGATCGTCGAACAGAACACGCCGGCCGAGTTCTTCGATCACCCGCGCCATGAGCGGACAAAACTGTTCCTGTCGCAGATCCTGCACTGACGATTTCAATGCGAAATGAAGAGCCCGGCCGGAAACCCGGCCGGGCTCTTTTTCGTATGGATCGGCTGAGGTAGGGTTCGTTGTGCAGCGCAGGGGCGCAAGGACGCCATCGATGAAGAAGCTCTGGCGCATCCTTGGCCTGTTCATCGTCGTGGCAGCGCTTGCCGTGGCGCTGGGTACACTGGTGCCGCGCCCGCTGTGGCGGACGGCCAATGCCAGCACCGCCGCGACGCGGCATATCCTCATGCTGAAAAACCCGATCCACACCGATATCGCCATTCCGGTCGATGACCGCGTGCGTCAGCGCTTCCATTTCCTTGTCGATGCCGGCATTCCCGCCGATAGTCCTGAAGTTCGCTACATCGTCTTCGGCTGGGGCGGCCGCRCTTTCTATCTGGAGACGCCTACCTGGTCCGAACTGAAAGCGGTGCCAGTGCTGAGGGCGCTGACCCTCGACGCGTCGGTGATGCATGTCGATGTCGCCGGTGACATCAGCGAACCGCGCCCAGATGTCACCGGCTTCGACATCGGCGAGGAGCGTTTTGCCGCACTGCTCGATTTCACCGAAGCGAGCTTCCAGCAAGGGCCGAACGGTCCGATCCTTGTCCCGGATGCGGCCTATTCCAGATATGACGGCTTTTATGAAGCCAAAGGCCATTTCAATGCGCTGGTCGGCTGCAACACCTGGACGGCGGCGGCCTTGCGCACAGCCGGCCTGCGCACCGGCTGGTGGAACCCATTGCCGGTCTCGCTCGGCCTGTCGATGCGGCTTTATGATTAGCTATCGACGTCCGACGGTTTCGGGCACCCGCCAGCCATAGAGCCAGTCCAGGTCTGAGGCGAGCTTTTCGGACGAGCGCGTCGCCAGGAACAGGTTGCGGGCCATCGCCACCGGCCCCGCAGCATGCCAGGCGAGCCGGTTGACGGCGCCACGGCGGGCAACTTTTGCTACACGCGGACGCCGTTCCTGTTCCCACGCGGCAAGCGCACCCTGGAGATCGGCAGGCAAGGCGGCGACGAAGCCGGCAAGCGTTGCGGCATCCTCGATCGCCATCGCCGCGCCCTGTGCGGCAAACGGCGTCATCGCATGCGCCGCATCGCCGATCAGCGCGATGCCATCCGAAGTCGTCCAGGGCTGGCGCTGGTCCACTGTATGGATCGGCCACGCCGTCCACGGCCCGGCTTCTTCGACCAGCCGGGCCAGTGCCGGCGCCGTGCCGCGCATGGCGCTGGTGAGGATCTTGACGTCGGCATTGCCGGACCAACCCTCGGCGATGATCTCACCCTTGGTGAACGCAGCAAGGTTGAAGGCGGTGCCTTTGCTGACGGGGTAGGCGACGAGGTGGAAGCCGGGATGCAGGAAGGAGGTGACGCAGTCGGTTGCAGCGATCGCCGCGAAGGCTTTTCCGGCGGCGCTGTCGGCGCTGACCGTGGCGCGCCAGGCGAGTTCGCCCGAAAACCGGTTTCTGGACGAAAACCCGGCAGCAGCACGGGTCGCCGACCAGACACCATCGGCGCCGATCAGCAGGAACCCCTCGGCCTCGACGCTCTTGTCGCCAATCTCAGTCGTTGCGATGAGGCCATGCGGCCCCTTGGCGACGCCGCTGACGCGCGCGCCGGTGACAAGCTTGATGCCAGGCAATTCCGCCACGCGCGCCATCAGCGCGTTTTGCAGATCGGCGCGGTGAGCGACGAGGTAGGGGGCCTGCCAGCGCTTTTCGGCCAAGTCGCCAAGCGGGACGCGCGCCAATTCGCGCAATGTTCCTGCATCCCTAAGCACGACCGCCTCCGGCCGCACCGCTGCCGGCGACAGCCGGTCGAGCACGCCGAGCTGGCGAAGGATGCGCGTTGCGTTGGGGGAAAGCTGGATGCCGGCGCCAGCCGCTTCGAGGCGCGGCGCTTGTTCGAACAGCTTTATCGGATAGCCGCGCTCGGCGAACGCTAGGGCAGCGGTCAGCCCCGCAACACCCGCCCCGGCGATAACGATCTGCCGGGACTGCATGTCGCTCATTGGGATCGTCGCGAAAGAATCAGGCGGCCTGGTCGATATACAGGCACCCGGCCGGCGCCGTTTCCGTTGCCTTCAGCTTTGACGAATAGCGATAGAGCGTCGAGCAATAGGGGCAGACTTTTTCATCGTCGTCGCCCATGTCGAGAAACACATGCGGATGGTCGAAAGGCGGATTGGCGCCGGTGCACATGAATTCCCTGACGCCGATGTCGATCGCCGCGTGGCCCGCATCGTTCTGGAAATGGGGAATGGAACCGCCTGCCATCGTCGTCTCCTTGCTCTCTCGTAGAATTGCATCTGGATCATAACCCGTCTCTTTGCAAGATCGATGAAATGAAACTGTCGCAAAAGCCTGTCACAGGATAAGTTAAGCCGGTTAACCGGCTGAGCGGTCGAGAAGAGCAGGAACCATGAACGAACTGAAGCCGGTACAGAGCGAATTCACCACCGTGGAGAAGGCCAGCTCCGAAGGCGGCAACCCCGACCGTTTCGTCAACCGCGAGTTTTCCTGGCTGCAATTCAACCGCCGCGTTCTCGAAGAATCGCTGAACCTCAATCATCCGCTGCTCGAACGCGTCCGCTTCCTGTCGATCTCGGCAGCCAATCTCGATGAGTTCTTCATGGTCCGCGTCGCCGGTCTCGCCGGCCAGGTGCGCGAGGGCATCACGCTCAAGAGCCCGGACGGCCGCACGCCGGAGCAGCAGCTCGAACAATTGCTGCGTGAGGTCGAGCGCCTGCAGGAGGACCAGCAGAAGAGCCTTTCGGCGCTGATGCTGCTGCTCAACAAGGAAGGCATAGAGAGCATCGCCCGCGACGCCCTGACCAAGGACGAGAAGGTCTGGCTGGAAGACCATTTCCAGGAGCAGGTGTTTCCGGTGCTGACCCCGCTATCGATCGACCCAGCGCACCCGTTCCCGTTCATTCCCAATCTCGGTTTCTCGATGGCGCTGCAACTGCGTCATCGCAAGAATGGCGAGGAGATGAGCGCGCTGTTGCGCCTGCCGGTTGCATTGAAGCGCTTTATCCGTCTGCCCGACCGCAAGCATCATGTCCGCTTCATCCCGCTCGAAGAGGCGGTCGGCCTCTATATCGGCAAGCTGTTCCCCGGCTACGAGGTCAAGGGCTCCGGCACATTCCGCATCATCCGCGACAGTGATATCGAGGTCGAGGAAGAGTCCGAGGATCTCGTGCGCCTGTTCGAGACGGCGCTGAAGCGCCGCCGCCGCGGCTCGGTCATCCGCATCGAGTTCGACAGGCTGATGCCCAGCGAGTTGCGTGACTTCGTCGCCGGCGAGCTTGGCGTGTCGTCGAGCCGCATCAGCGTTCTGACCGGTCCGCTGGCGCTCAGCCAGATCTCCGAAATCGTCGCCGTGGCCCGCGACGACCTCAAGTTCACGCCCTACAATCCGCGCTTTCCCGAACGCATCCGCGAGCATGGCGGCGACTGTTTCGCCGCCATCCGCGAGAAGGACATCGTCGTTCACCACCCTTACGAATCCTTCGACGTGGTGGTGCAGTTCCTTCGCCAGGCGATGGCCGACCCGGAAGTGGTGGCGATCAAGCAGACGCTGTATCGCACCTCAAACGACAGCCCGATCGTGCGGGCGCTGGTCGACGCCGCCGAGGCCGGCAAGTCGGTGACAGCGCTGGTCGAGCTCAAGGCGCGCTTCGACGAGGAGGCCAACATCCGCTGGGCGCGCGACCTCGAGCGCGCCGGCGTCCAGGTCGTGTTCGGTTTCCTCGAACTGAAGACCCACGCCAAAATGTCGCTTGTGGTGCGGCGCGAGGACGGCAAGCTGCGCAACTACGTGCATCTCGGCACCGGCAACTACCATCCGGTCACCGCGCGCATCTACACCGACCTGTCCTTCTTCACCACCGATCCGACCATTGCGCGCGATGTCGCCCAGCTGTTCAACTTCATCACCGGCTATGCCGAGCCGACCGATGAGATGCGGCTGGCCATTTCGCCGTTTACGCTCAGAAGCCGCATCTTGAAGCACATCGCCGACGAGGTTGGCCATGCGCTCGAGGGCAGGCCAGCGCGCATCTGGATGAAGATGAACGCGCTCGTCGACCCTATCATCATCGACGCGCTCTATGACGCCAGCCGTGCCGGCGTCGAGATCGACCTCGTCGTGCGCGGCATCTGCTGCCTGCGGCCACAGGTGCCGGGCCTGTCGGAAAACATCAGGGTCAAGTCGATCGTTGGCCGTTTCCTTGAACACAGCCGCATCTTTTGCTTTGGCAACGGCCATGGCCTGCCGTCCGACGAGGCGATCGTCTACATCGCCTCGGCCGACCTGATGCCGCGCAATCTCGACCGCCGCGTCGAGACCATGGTGCCGATCACCAATCCAACTGTGCATGAACAGATCCTTGGCCAGATCATGCTGGGCAACATCATGGACAACCAGCAAAGTTTCGACGTATTGGCAGACGGAACCTCCCGGCGCGTGATGCTGGAGGAGGGTGAGGAACCGTTCAACGCGCAGGAATATTTCATGACCAATCCGAGCCTGTCGGGACGGGGCGATGCGCTGAAGTCGCATGCGCCCAAGCGCATCGCGCAGTTCAAGCGCCGCAAGAAAAACGCCGCAGCGTCCGGCTGATGATTGCAACGTCCCAGGGCCGGCTTCAGGACCGCCGACCGCTGTCCATCATCGACATCGGGTCGAACTCGATCCGCCTTGTCATCTATGAAGGGCTGGCGCGTTCTCCGACCACGCTGTTCAACGAAAAGATGCTGGCCGGCCTCGGCCGCGGCATCGTTTCGACCGGAAAGCTCGATCCCGAGGCGGTAACGCGCTCGATGGAAGAATTCCGGCGTTTCCGCGCCCTTTCCGACCAGGTCGGCGCCGAGCACATGTATGTGCTGGCGACCGCCGCCGCCCGCGAGGCGGTCAATGGTCCCGACTTCATCCATCGCGCCGAAGATGTGCTCAAGACCGAGATCCGGGTGCTGAGCGGCCGCGAGGAGGCGCATTATTCGGCGCTCGGTGTCATCTCAGGCTTCCACCCGGCCAACGGCATTGCCGGCGACCTTGGCGGCGGCAGCCTGGAACTGATCGACGTCAATGGCGAGGCGATCGGCGACGGCATCACGCTGCCGCTGGGCGGCCTGCGCCTGCAGGACATGGCCAAGAACTCGCTCGCCCAGGCGGCAAAGATTGCGCGCGAGGAACTGGCGCGGGCAAAGCTGTTGAAGGGCGGGCAGGGCAGGGCCTTCTATTCGGTCGGCGGCACCTGGCGAAATCTTGCCCGGCTGCACATGGAAATGAGCAACTATCCGCTCGGCGTCATGCACCACTACGAAATCAGCGCCGACAGTGCTGCGAACTTCCTGAAGCAAGTGGCCAAGGGCGAGATCGAGAAGGTGAGGGGCATCGAAGGCGTCTCCAAGAATCGTCGCTCGTTGCTGCCCTATGGCGCGATCGTGCTGCAGGAGATCATGGCGGCGATGCAGCCGTCGAAGATCATCGTCTCGGCGCTCGGCGTACGCGAGGGCTTTCTTTATTCGCTGCTGGGTGAAGCCGAGCAGAAGGCCGATCCACTGATTTCCGCGGCGGAGGAACTGGCCCAGCTGCGCTCGCGCTCGGTCACCCATGCGCATGAGCTTGTCGAATGGACGGGCAAGGCCTTCGCTGCCTTCGGCATCGACGAGACCGAGGACGAGGCGCGTTATCGTCAAGCGGCCTGCCTGCTTGCCGACATCGGCTGGCGCGCGCACCCGGAATACCGCGGCAAGCAGTCGCTCAACATCATCGCCCACGCCTCCTTTATCGGCGTCGATCACCCTGGCCGCGCCTTCCTGGCGCTTGTCGGCCTGTTTCGCCACGAGGGCGTGTTCAACGAGGCCGTCCCCGAAATTCGTGGATTGGCGACGCCGCGTTATCTCGAGCGGGCCCGCGTGCTGGCGGCGATGCTGCGCGTCGTCTACTTGCTGACGGCGGCAATGCCGGGCGTCATGCCCAGGCTGAAATGGGAACCCCGCCCCAATGGCGCACTGGCGCTGGTGCTGCCGGCGTCGCTGGCCGATCTCTACGGCGAGCGGCCGGCGGGCCGGCTGGCGCAGCTGGCAAGGATCACCAACCGTCGGCTGGTGCTGGCCGTCGAGGGCGGGCCGAGCATTTCGGTCAAGTAGCCTCAGACCCGATCCCGAATGTTCGGCCGTCGATGGAATAGGCACCTGCACCAGCCATCGCCAGCGCCAGGAAACCGCCTGCTATGGCGATGTCCTTCATCAGCATCTGTGAATGCAGGAAGCTCAGCATCGGGTCGTCGGCGCCTTGTCCGTAATGGCCGATGAAGCCGGCAACGACGCAGAACGCGGCCAGCAGCAGCGCCACGATCGGCGTCTTGAAGCCGACCAGGATGAGCAGTCCGGCGATCAGCTCGAACAGCCCGGTTCCCCAGGCCGCCAGCGTCGGCAGCGGCAGGCCGAGGCTGGCGAAATAGCCCGTCGTGCCGGCAATGTCGGCAAGTGCATGGAAGCCCGAGGGAACAAACAGGGCGACAAGCAGCAAACGGGAAAGCAGCAGCAATGCGTTGCGGGGCATGGTTACCTCCGTGTTGGTCGGGCCGGCTGACCCATTCCTTATCCCGACGCCGCGATTCTAGCAGGAATCGGCTGACGGGGACGCATGCACAGACAACGAAAAAGGGGCCCGGAAAATTCCGGACCCCCATGTTGCACTGCTTGTGATTGGGCTTCAGGCGCGCTTGGCGTCGATCGAATAGGCACCGGCACCCGAGGAGGCCAGCAGGATGAACCCGCCCGTAATGGCGAGATTCTTGAGAAACTGGATCATCTGCATTTGGTCGGCCCAGCCGGTGTGGGCGACCAGCCCGGTGGCGACGGTGAAGATGGCGAGCACCCAGGCGGCGATGCGGGTCTGGAAACCGACGAGGATGGCGAGACCGCCGACAAGCTCGATCAGACCAACGACGATTGCCGTCACGGTCGGCAACGGCAGGCCGAGGCTACCGAAGTAGCCGGCGGTGCCGGCAATCGCGGTGAGCTTGCCGAAACCGGAAAGCAGGAAGATGACCGCGAGCAGGATGCGGCCGAGCAGGATTGTGGTTGAGGCATTGGAAGCGGCGCCGGAACCGGCGACTGAACTGTTGATGGACATGGTGACTCTCCGGGAGGTTGCGAATACCTCCTCCAGATAGTTCAGGTCGACTGTTCACCAAAGATGCCTATCCGGCGACAGTTCGTTCACCGAGATAACGCTTTTGTGATCGAGTGTGACTTCAGCCTGGATGCGTCATGTCCTCGGGCCGCACCAGCCGGTCGTAGTCGGCCTCGCTGACCAGTCCGGTTGCCAGCGCTTCCTCGCGAAGGGTCGTGCCCTTCTTGTGCGCGGTCTTGGCGATCTTGGCCGCATTGTCGTAGCCAATGGTCGGCGCCAGTGCCGTCACGAGCATCAGCGAGCGGTCGAGTGCCGCCTTGATGTTGTCTTCCCGCGCCTCGATGCCGACGACGCAATTGTCGGTGAAGGACACCGAGGCGTCGGCCAGCAGTTGCACCGACTGCAGGAAGTTATAGGCCATCAGCGGATTGTAGACGTTGAGCTCGAAATGGCCTTGGCTGCCGGCGAAGGTCAACGCCGCATTGTTGCCGAACACCTGGACGCAGACCTGCGTCAGAGCCTCACACTGCGTCGGGTTGACCTTGCCGGGCATGATCGACGAGCCCGGTTCGTTTTCCGGCAGAGACAGTTCGCCAAGGCCGGAGCGCGGGCCGGAGCCGAGGAAGCGGATGTCGTTGGCGATCTTGAACAGGGCAGCGGCGGCCGCGTTGATGGCGCCATGCGAAAACACCATGGAATCGTGGGCCGCCAGCGCCTCGAACTTGTTCGGTGCGGTGACGAAGCCGATGCCGGTGATATCGGCAATGCGCGCCGCCACCTTTTCGGCAAAACCGACCGGCGCGTTGAGGCCGGTGCCGACGGCGGTGCCGCCCTGCGCCAGTTCCTGCAGGCCGGGCAGCGTCAGCTCGATGCGCTTGATCGAGGAGGCGACCTGCGCCGCATAGCCGGAAAATTCCTGGCCCAGCGTCAGGGGCGTCGCGTCCTGCGTGTGGGTGCGGCCGATCTTGATGATGTGGGCGAACGCCTTCGTCTTGGCTTCGAGTGCTGCATGCAGATGGTTCAGCGCCGGCAGCAGGTCGTGCACGATGCGCTCGGCGCAGGCGATGTGCATGGCCGTCGGGTAGGTGTCGTTCGACGACTGGCTCATATTGACATGGTCGTTGGGGTGCACCGGCTTCTTCGAGCCCATGACGCCGCCCAGCATCTCGATCGCCCGGTTGGAGATCACCTCATTGGCGTTCATGTTGGACTGCGTGCCCGAGCCGGTCTGCCAGACGACCAGCGGGAAATGCTCGTTGAGCTTGCCGTCGATGACCTCCTGGGAGGCTTCGACGATCGCCTTGCCGAGTGCCGGGTCGAGCCGCTTCAGCTCCATATTGGCTTCGGCCGCCGCGCGCTTGACGATGCCCAAGGCGCTGACGATCGAGGCCGGCTGCTTTTCCCATCCTATTTTGAAATTGCCGAGGGAACGCTGCGCCTGCGCGCCCCAGTAGCGGTCGGCTTCGACCTCGATGGGACCGAACGTGTCGGTTTCGGTTCTGGTCTTTGGCGCGCTCACGGCTCTCTCCGAATGACGAATTCGGCAACGGCGTATCGCGTTGCACAAATCGCTTCAAGCGGAGATTGCGATGGCCGAGGATGCAAATCGGTTGAAGGCGCAGGCAATCTCCCCCCTCGAGGGGGAGATGTCGCCGAAGGCGACAGAGGGGGTCGGTACGTCTTGACGCGGCCCCTGTCGCCGCCACAGGAAGCTGGCGCATCACGCGCAGCGACCCCCTCTGGCCTGCCGGCCATCTCCCCCTCAAGGGGGGAGACAAGCAGCTCACCCCAGCGGCGGCCCGACAATATCGATGCCGTTCTTTGCGCAGAGCTGCACCAGAGCCGCGATGATTTCCGGCGTCGGTTCCATCTGGGGTGGCAATTCCGGCCGCTCGGCAGGGCGACCCGCCTGGCGCAGCAGCGTTTCGAAATCCGCACCGCGCGTGACGGTGAGTGTGCGCGCGCCTTCGCGCGACTCGACCCGGTAGGTGTGCGGTAGGCCTTTCGGTGCGATGACTGTATCGCCGGGGCCAGCAAGCCGTTCCTGGCCGTCGATCTGAAAGCGCATCCGCCCCTCCAGAACATGAAACGCCTCATCTTCCTGGCGATGCACATGCAGCGGCGCAGAGTCGCCATACGGCATGCAATGCTCGACGACGCAGATGCCGTCCTCTCCCGCGGCCGACGGGATGTGGATCGCGATGAGTGTGTTGTTGAACCAGAAGAGTTCCTTGCCTGTGATCGTCCCGGGGGTCATTGTCATGGCTTTCTGCTCCTTTTGTCGCCTGTGCCGACTGGGTGGCGCTGACGACGACCTAACCAAGGACATGCCCGCAACGGAAATCGAATGATCGTATGGGATGAATTGATGCGATGAATTTGAACGCGCTCGACCTCAATCTTGTCCGGGTGTTCGACGCGCTTTTGCGGGAAAGAAGCGTTACACGCGCCGGCGAGCAGATCGGCCTCAGCCAGCCTGCGGTCAGCGCTGCGCTCAATCGCCTGCGGCATGTCCTCAACGACCAACTGTTCGTGCGGCGCGGCAATGAGATGGTGCCGACGCCGCGGGCCGAGAGCCTGGCGGAGCCGTTGCGCGTGGCGCTTCGCGAAATCGAACGTGTCTTCCAGTCCACGAAAACCTTCGATCCGGCGGAACTTGACCGAACCTTCACGCTGATGGGCGCGGACTTCTTCTCCATGATGCTGATGCCGTTTCTGGCGGCACGTGTCGCCGAAATGGCGCCCCGCGTGTCGTTCCGCTTTCTGGACAGCGCGCGGGGCGACGTTTCGAGGCTGCTCCAGGAGGATGAAATCGACGCGGCACTCGAACGCCCACTGGAGGTTTCCGACTGGGTCTCCAGCACGCCGCTATTCCATTCGCCATTCGCAATCATTGCGGCGAGGGACAACGCCGCAATCAGGCAGAGCGGGATTGCGGACAGCGAGCGGCTGCCGATCGACCTTTTCTGCGAACTGCCCCACGTTCTTCGCTCCATCGACGGTTCGATGTCGGGCTCTACCGACGAGGCGCTCGGCAGGATCGGGCGAACGCGTCGTGTGAGCCTGGCGTTGCCGCACTTTCAGGCTGTCGCGCTGGCGGTGGCAAACGGAAACTATCTTGCCGCGGTTCCCATGCAGTTCGCGGTTTGGGCGGCGAAGAGCCTGCCGCTCGCCATCTTTGAACCGCCGGTCCCCATTTCCGTTCCTGAAGTCAGGATGTACTGGCACGCGCGCCACGACGACGAGCCGCCGCACCGCTGGGTTCGCGAGCAGATACTCGAAGCTGTTGGAGTGCTTGGTTTCCGGGACTCTGGCGGCTCATAGCGGCCGACCGCTTCTCACCCTGCAGTGTACCCCCCGTCGATGGCGAAAATGCCACCGCTGGTCCACGCCGCCTCGTCGCTGGCCAGATACACGGCAATGCCGGCGAGGTCCTTTGTCTGGCCGATGCGGCCGAGCGGATAACTGCGCTCGACATAGGCTTTCAGTCGGCTTGTGCTTCCGCCGGCAGGTTCTCGATCGACTTGCGCCGCATAGCGGTGTCGACCGTGCCGGGTGCGATGGCATTGACCCTGATGCCGCGCGGGCCGAGCTCGAAGGCCAGCGATTTGGTCAGCGAATTCAGCGCGCCCTTCGACAGCGAATAGAGGCTCGACGGCCGCTTCGGGATCATCTTGTTGGCGAAATAGGACGAGATGTTGATCACCGAGGCACCGCTTGGCGTGAGATGCGGCAGCAGGCGCTGGGTGAGGAAGAACGCCGCCGTCACGTTCAGCGCGAAGGATTGTTGGAACTGCTCTTCGCTGACCGTCTCGAAGGCCACCAGGAACGCCACGCCGGCATTGTTGACCAGGATATCCAGCGACCGGCCGGACTTTTTCACCTGATCGACCACGGCGTCGATACCGGCTGATGTGGCTAGGTCTGCCGACAGCGTTTCGACGCCGGCGCCGAGTTTTTCGCGAGCGGCGCCGAGTTTTCCGGCGTCGCGGCCGACGATCAGAACCTCAGCACCCTCGCGCAAAAAGGCCTCGGCGATGGCCAGGCCGATGCCGTCGGAACCGCCGGTGACCAGGGCCCGTTTGCCGCCCAATCTCATCGAATACTCCTGCGCGCTCTCGCCACCCGCCGCACGGTCAGAGCACCGCTGCCGGCAGTCGCGGTCAAGTCATCGGCCTATCGCTCAGTATGAACTTCGCCAGACCGCCGGCCAGAGGCTACTGCTGCTCCGTCGCCAGGCAAGGCTTCCCGGAAGACCAGCCGCGCGGCGACATGATCCTTGACCTGGCGGATCGCCTGTTCGCGCGACACACTTCCCGGCCGCAGGGCGAGCCGCAGCCAGAGCCCGTCGATCAGCGCGGAGACGCCAAGCGCGATGTCCTCGGCCTCCCTGGGCGGGGCAAGACCGCGCAGGCCGGACAAAAGGTTAGAGCGCATGCGCGCGTGGATCACCTTCTGGATACGTGCCAGATTCTCGTCGCGCGGCACCTCGGCGCAGAGCGAAAGCCACGCATGGCAGAGTGGAGGCTGAAACAAATGCGGCTCGAAATTGCCTTCGATCACCGCATCCAGGCGCTCC
Source organism: Mesorhizobium sp. P3_B5 (assembly GCF_056402815.1). Taxonomy (NCBI): domain Bacteria; kingdom Pseudomonadati; phylum Pseudomonadota; class Alphaproteobacteria; order Hyphomicrobiales; family Phyllobacteriaceae; genus Mesorhizobium; species Mesorhizobium sp. P3_B5. The sequence continues at coordinate 792,475 of NZ_JBFUGR010000001.1, forward strand.
ATCGGAGTCCGTGCCCGGCGAAGCCGTGCGATCACCGCATCACGCAGGACGACGTTGGCCTCGCGCATCGCGTGCTCGAACAATTCCTGCTTGTTGCGGAAATAATGCAGCACGATGCCCTTCGATGCACCGGCCTGGGAGGCGACCTTTTCCAAGGTCGCTCCGGCAATGCCTTCGCGCTGCAGGACAGCGAAAGCCGCCTGCCGCAGTTCCTTGCGGCGTATGTCGCTAAGACGAGTCAGTTTCACGGGTTCGATCCATGCATCACGAATCCAAGTTGACATTTTCGTCCATTTAGATCAATAATTGACCGGTGGGACAATAATTAGACCAAATGGTCAACATAGCACAATGAGGAGAACCGAAATGCAACGCATCTTTGCAACTGGCGTCTGTCTGGCAGCGCTGGCGCTGGCATCTCACGCCGCCCAGGCGGGCGAGACCGAGCAGTGCAAGACGGTACGCATGGCCGAACCCGGCTGGAACGATCTCGCCTTCACCACGGGGATCGCCAGCGTCCTGCTTGACGCGCTCGGCTATCAGGCGAAAAGCGATGTGCTCGGCATGAACGTCATCTATGAGGGCATGAAGAACAAGGACCTGGACGCGTTCCTTGGCTATTGGGATCCCGCAACCGTCGTTTACTATGCGCCTTACAAGAAGGACGGCTCGATCGAGAATGTGCGCGTCAATCTCGAAGGTGCCAAATACACTTTCGCGGTGCCCACCTATGTCTGGGAGGCTGGCGTCAAGGACTTCTCCGACCTGCACAAATTCGCCGACAAGTTCGGCAAGAAGATGTACGGCATCGAGCCCGGATCGAACCAGCTGATGATGGATGCCATCGCCGATCCTTCGCTCGGCCTCGATGGCTGGCAGGTGGTCGAGTCGAGCGAAGCCGGCATGCTGTCGGAGGTCGGCTACGAGATCAAGGAAAAGCTGTTCATCGTCTTCCAGGCCTGGGCGCCGCATCCGATGAACACAATGTACGACTTCAAGTATCTGACCGGCGGCGACAAGTTCTACGGCCCGAATTTCGGCGCAGCAACAGTGTCGACGCAGGTGCGCAAGGGCTATCTGCAGGAATGCCCGAACGTCGCGCAACTCTTGAAGAATCTCGTCTTCGACGTCGACTTCGAGAATGTCGGCATGGGCTATCTGATCAATGACGGCATGAAGCCTGAAGAGGCCGCACTGAAGGCAATCACCCTGAACAAGGGCCGTCTCGACGCTTGGTTGGCCGGGGTCACCAGTTTCGACGGCAAGCCTGGCCTGGCCGCGGTGAAGGAAAAGCTCGGCCTGTGAATTCCTCTGGACTGGAGGCCGGGCAGGAAGAGTGGGCCGGCCGCAAGCACATGGTCGATGTCGGTGGCCTCGCCATGGCTTGCATCGAAATCCCCGGCGCCGGGCCGGCCCTGCTGCTGATCCATGGGTTCACTGACACCAGCCGCAGCTTTTCGCTGCTGGTGCCGCATCTGGCAGGCCGCAGGCTGGTCATCCCGGACCTGCGCGGCCATGGCGCTTCAGAGGCCGGATCGCGCGCTTTCCGGCCTGCGGACTTCGCCGACGACATTGCCGGGCTGATCGCGCGGTTGCGGCTCGAACGGCCGGTTCTCGTCGGCCATTCGCTTGGCGCCATGATCGCCGTCGAGGCGGCAGCCAAGTATGGCGAGCTGATCAGTGGGCTGGTGCTGCTGGCGGGTACGCTGAAGCCCGGCATCTCGCAGGACCATCAAATGGTGAGCGGCGTCCGGGCCTTGCGCGATCCGATCTCGCCTGCCGACCCGTTCTATGGCTGGTGGCATGCCTGCGGGCCCGGCGTGCCGCAGGCCTTCCTGGCATTGATGGCGCAGGAGGCCTCTGCAATGCCGGCTGCGCGCTGGCGGCTGATCCTAGAACAGCTTCGCAGCGCTGATCTGGCCGGTGCGGCGTCGGCCGTGCGGCAGAAGACGCTGATCATTGGCGGCGCAGTCGATCCGCTGTTCGGCGAGGCGCATCAGCGAGCGCTGCTGCGCGCGCTTCCAGGTTCCGACTTCGTCCGCCTTGAAGGCTGCGGCCACAATCCGCACTGGGAGGATCCGGCACTCGTCGCCGCCGCCATCACCGGCAAATTCAGGGCAGGGGCCTGATACGAGGGGCTACCTCAGCAGCGATTGCGAGGTCGCCGACAGGCGCAAGGTTTCGGTTGGTTTGGCGATGGCCGACTGCGCTGCTTGCAGAAATGCCTGCAACTTCGGCGCGTTCGCCAAGGCCGCTTCATGGCGGGCGTGCGCCTCGATGTTGTCGAAACCGGTGACGCTGATGAAGACGTTTTCGGATGTTCGCACCGGCAAGCGGGGGAAACTGTTTTCGGCGTGTTCGGTGACGAAGGCGGCGAGCAGCTTTGCGCCGAGCGCCTTGAGCGTTGGGACGGCCAAGGCCTCGAAGGTTTCGGCAAAGCCGGCCTGCGCGCCCTCCCGCAAATGATGAATCTGCATGACAACGATACCCTTCAAGCGACTGTCACCGTTCAATTTTTCGACGTCGGCGTCTTGATGGGCTGCCGATGCCGGTACTGGCCGTTGCAACCCCGACAGGTCGAAGCCGGCGCCCGGCCATGCCGGCTTCAGCTGCAGCACATCGTCGGAATCGATCATCGTGGCATTGGCGGCATTGCTGTAGGCACCCCACACCGGCCCTTCATAGAAAGCGGTCAGTGCGTCTTTCCGCGCCTCCATGCCGTCGAAACCACGCATCCAGACGAACATGTCAGGCCGGTCAAGGTCGCGGAACTGACCGATGATGGTCATCCCCGCATCTTCCTGGCCTTCGATCAGGTGGGTGTCGAAGATATCGATCAGCGTATCGCGCTTGCCGGGCTTCAGCGTGTATTGCCGGAGTTCGACGACTGGCGAAGCGAGCAGGGTGGATCTCGTAGGGGCAGCTAAGGGCAAGTTCATTGCGTCGCCTCCAAAACAGGATGATCATCCGGTTTATAAAACAGACCGATTGTCCTGTTTTGTCAATCTGCTATCGTGCGCAGATGTCAGCAGAGATTGCCGGGCGTCCGAAAGGGCGGTCATCCAAACGCACCAACGACCCCGAAGGCGTGCGCAACAAGGTTCTGGACGTCGCCGAAGCGTCGTTTCAGGCGCGCGGCTACAATGCCTCCAGCATGGGCGACCTGATGGCGGCGGCAGGTGTTACCGGCGGCGCGCTGCACCACCATTTCCCGACCAAGAAGGCGCTGGCGCTTGCCGTGATCGAGGAGCGTGTGGCCGCAGCGGTCGAAGAAACCTGGATCGTGCCGCTGCTGGTGGCGGGCTCGGCGCGCGAGGGCGTGCGCGGCGTCTTCGCAGCCGTGGCTGAGGAACTGGACCAGCAGGGCTTCGTGAGCGGCTGCCCGCTCAACAATCTGGCGCACGAACTGTCGCTCGCCGACCCGGATTTTCGCGTTGCCTTGGCCCACATCTTTTCCGCGTGGCGCCAGGCGATCGCTGACAAGGTCAGGGCCGACCAGCAAGCGGGCAGGGAGCAAGGCACCGATGCGCAGCGCTTTGCAGCACTGACCGTCGCCACCTACTCCGGCGCCATGTCGATGGCCAAGACGGCGCAGGATGCCAACGTGCTGCGCGACTGCCTGGAGGAATTGCAGCGCGTGACCAGTTCGGCTCCATCGGTCCAGGACGGAGCGAGAGCCAGACGACGTCGCAGGGTACTGCCGCGACCAGGGCCTTAGCGGCCAGACGAACGGCGCTGGCCCGCCGGTTCTACCGATTCATCCGCTTCCTCAACGCCGTCGAGCGCGAGGCCCGCCTGGCAAGACGGCCACGCCATCCTCGACAATCAGGCAACGTCGCACTTGACGACCGCTATTCAGTGACGCTATATACCGGTAGTTAGTAACACTGAATAGCCAGAGGAGGTTGCGTGGGCAAGCAGATGACAGAGATGCTCAAGGGCACGCTCGAGGGCATCATCCTCGCGATTCTGTCCGCGCAGCCGGCGTACGGCTACGAGATCACGGCACGGTTGCGAGAGCAGGGCTTCTCCGACATCGCCGAAGGCACCGTCTACGCCCTGCTCGTCAGGAACGAGCAAAAGGGCCTCGTCGACGTGCACAAGATCCCGTCCCAGATGGGGCCGCCGCGCAAGGTCTATTCGCTCAACGCTCAGGGACGGGACTATCTCGAAGAGTTCTGGAGGACGTGGAGCTTCCTCGCAGAACGGCTCGAACAGCTCCACGCAGAAAGGAAATAGACATGGCCACAGGATGGATCGAGCAGATCACAGGGGCGCTCGAGCAGAAGAAGCGCTACCGGCAGTACAAAGCGCGCACGCAACAGCTTCCCGCTAACTATCGCGCCGCGATCGATGCGCTGGATCGGTACCTGATGTACTTCGGAGCGATAACGAAAGGCGACACCTTGGTGTCGATGCTGGAGGATCTCGCCGACCTCTTCGAGCAGAGCGTCGTGAATGGAACCCCGATCCGCGCGGTCGTCGGGGAGAACCCTGTGGAGTTCGCTGAGACGTTTCTCCAGAACTACTCGGAGGGTCAGTGGATCAACAAGGAACGGAAACGACTGACCGACGCCATTGATCGCGTCGCGGACAGCCAGCGGTGACAACCGAAGGAACGGATATCCAGACGGCGGCCAGGCAGCCAATTCTGCGGCGCCGTGCCAAGCGTACGATTCAATCCACTAGTTAGGCAGCGGCTTGATCGTCGTGTAACCGTTCACCGATTCTCCGCTGGTGCCTTCGTCGTAGCGCCGGGCGAGAGCTGCCCGCAAATCGGGTGAATAGAGCGCAGTGAACGCATCCAGCGTCTCGCCGGCCCCATTCTTGAAGGTCTCTCTGACGGCAAGTACGTTGTATTTGCAGTCGCCCAGGCTGAACGTCTCCTTGCCCTTGACGACCAACGTCAGCGTCTTGGTGCTCTTCGGCTGCTTGTTCGCCGACAGCTCGACGAATTCTATCGTGCTCTTCGCTCCCGTCTTCAGCGGGAACAATTTTCGCAGATCGGAAAACGGGATCATCGCCAGCCGACCCGTATCGCTGTCGCGAAACACCTCGATCAAGCCGCCGAACAGGAACTGTGTCTGCGGCGATTCGGATTGGTATGTGTTGGCGACGGAAACCATACCGCCCGCTGCCGGCCGGAACTCGCTGCGGATGCCGGGCATTTCCAGCACGAAGCCGGCCTTGGCGGATTTTGCGTCGATGCAATCGGCGGCATCGGCGACACCCGCCGACAGCAATGCGGCCAGCATCATGCCGATAGGTGCAGCTTTCATGGCGTCCCCGTACAAGCTGAACGTTAGCGCGCGTAGAAATGACAGACCCGCAACACGCTGTCGATGGCCAGCAGGTCTTGTGACCCGCGCGCAAAACTGGACGAACCGTTGCCGGCTGTGCTGAATTTCGCGCCATGATGACTCGCCTTTCGAAAAAACTGGTCTCCCGGCGCGGCTTCCTGGCGCAGGCGGCGGGGTTTGCCGTGGCCGGCGCTGTCGCCCGCCCGGCGCTTGGCCAGACCGGGCAGCGCATTGCGCCCATCGACGCCACCTTTCTGTTCGTCGCCGATATCCACGCCTGCCGCATGGCCAGCGGCTTGAGCCCCAATTGCCAGCAGGAAGGCAAGACCGACGCCGCCTTGCTGCGCAGCGTCGCCGCGCTGAACGGCCTCGGTGACAAGGACTGGCCGGCGGAAATCAATGGCGTCGCCACCGGCCTGCGTTCGGCCGGCAGCCGAATCGGCACGCCGCTCGGCCTCGTCGTCGGCGGCGACATCACCGACGACGGCGGCGGCCAGATCACCCAGCCCAGCGAAGGCACGCAGCTGCTGCAGTTCAGCCAGCGCTACAGCCAAGGCGTTGGCCCCGATCGCGTGCACATGCCGGTCTATGTCGGGCTCGGCAACCACGACCTCGATCAGAACGGCCCGCCGCACCATGTCGACTGGTACCGCCGCGAAATGCGCGACTATGTCGAGGTCAATCACCGCGCCGGCGTGTTCTTCAAGCCGCCGGTGCCGGCGACCGACTATGATGTCGATACCGACTGCTATTCCTGGGATTGGGGCGGCCTGCATCTCGTCCAGACGCACCGTTTCGCCGGCGACACCGGCCACGGCGCCATCTCCAGCCTGCCATGGCTGAAGCAGGATCTGGCGACCTACGCAGCGGACGGCCGCCCTGTCATCTTGTTCCAGCACTATGGCTGGGATACTTTTTCGACCGAGCGCTGGGATGCCGCCAAAAGGACCTATGACGATGACGGCAACGGCGCGCCGCACTGGTGGAGCGAGGCCGACCGCCAGGCGCTGCTTTCGGCGCTGAAGGGCTACAATGTCGTCGCCATCTTCCATGGCCACCAGCACGACACGCCGCTGATCTACCGCCGTGACGGCCTCGATCTGTTCAAGCCGAAGGCCGCCTATATGGGCGGTTTCGCTGTCGCGCGGGTGACCAGTGACGGCATGGATGTGGTGCTGGGCGAGGCCAGCGACGACCATGGCGCCGTGACTTTCACCAATGCCTTCAGCAAAGGCTGGAACACATGAAAAGGCGGCCTGAGAGGCCGCCTTTCCTCGATCGTCAAAGCGTTCCGCGGTGCTGTGTTAGAGCGCCTTCCTGATCTTGTCCTTCACGTCGCCATAGGCTTTTTGTACCTTGCCGGCGATCTTGTCGGCCGTGCCCTCGGCCTGCGTCTGCCGATTGCCGGTGGCTTTGCCGGCGGCTTGCTTGATCGAGCCCTTGACCTGCTTGGCCACGCCCGCGACCTGATCCTTGTTCACCATTTTTGCATCTCCTGGGATTTGAATTCCGGTGCTTCATTCGCGAGAGGCAAACGGGCCGGCGTCCTTCTGGTTCCACACTGCCATGCCAACCGCGCCGGTTGCGCCCGGCGGGGCAATCCGGATAGGCTCCGCTCGGGCCGCAATTTGAGGGTTGGCCCGGGGGTGTCGGATGCGTTTTCGTCCAGACCTTGCCTTGGCTGCCGCCATGCTGATGGCCGGCTGCGTCGCCAACGATGTCGGGCCGATCAACGTCGAGGTCTCCAAGGTTGGCCACCCGTCGCCGACCTTCCTTCCCGATCCGGGCGACGACGGCTCGACTGTGGTCGGCCTCGCCTTTTCCGGCGGCGGCACCAGGGCGGCGGCCTTTTCCTATGGCGTGCTGCGGGCGCTGGACGAGATCGTCATCGACGAGCGGCCGTACCGCCGTACGCTGGTCGATGACATCAGGATGATTTCCGGAGCGTCCGGCGGCGCCATCGCCGCAGCCTATTTCGGCTACAGGGGCAAGGACGGCTATCAGGATTTTCGCGAGCGTTTCCTCATCCAGGATGCGGAAGCCGATCTCAGGACATCGCTATCGCCGCTCAATCTGGTGCGCGCCTACAATGGCGGCGTCAACGACCGCAGCGGCTTTGCCAAATGGCTGAACGACCATCTCTTCGATGGCGCGACGTTCGAGGCCTTCCGCAAACCGGACCGCCCCATCGTCTGGGTCAATGCGTCCGATCTCTACAACCGCACGCCGTTCCTGTTCAGCTACGACACCTTCGCGGCCCTGTGCAGCGATCTCGACAAGGTGCGGCTGGCCGATGCGGTTGCCGCCTCCGCCGCCGTGCCTGTCGTCTTCGCGCCGATCGTGATCTCGGCCACCAGTCCGCATTGCGACTATCACCGGCCGCAATGGTTGGAGCGGGCGCTGGCCGATCGCAACGCGTCGACCCGGCTCAGGGCCCATGCCAGGGCGCTCGATTCCTACCAGAAGGAGGATCCACTCGACTTTGTAAAGCTGCTCGACGGTGGCCTGACCGACAACATCGGCGTCACCGGCTTCACGCTCGAGCGCTCTGCCGCCGGTAACCCTTACGGTCCGCTGTCACCGTCCGCCGCCGTCAGGTTGAGGACGCTGCTTTTCATCGTCGCCGACGCCGGCAGCGACCGCGATGTGACCTGGGCCAAGAAGATCCACGGGCCGAAGCTCAGCCAGCTGTTCGGCGCCGTGACCGGCACAACGCTGGCGGCCTCGGTGCGTGACGAATTCGATGCGCTGACGTTGGCCGTCTCGCAATGGCAGGACGAGCTGGTGCGCTATCGCTGCAGTCTGCCGGTCGCGACGGTGGCCGCCTATCGCGGCTCGGCGGGCAGTTGGAACTGCCGCGATGTCCATCTCGTCGTCGAGCATCTGTCCTTCGCCGACCTCGATCCGGCAAGGCAGGTCAAGCTGAACCTGATCCCGACGCGCCTGAAACTGCCGGTCGAACAGGTCGATCTCACCATCACCGCCGGCCGCGAGGCGTTGCTGGTCAATGCGGAGATCGCCAGCGCGGTCGCCGCCATCCGCGCGCGTGCGGGTGTCTCGCCTGGTGCGCAAATGGCGGCACAGGCCAACTGATATCAGGGGTGAAGGCTGGACCAGTGCATGGCCGCCGAAACGCTTTGCTGGTCTCGCATCCGCTGGCTAGTGTGGCGAAAAATTGGGGAGACCATCTTGGCTGAATTCAAGCTCTACATCGGCAACAAATGCTTCTCCTCATGGTCGCTCAGGCCATGGGTGGCGATGAAGCATCTGGAGATCCCGTTCGAGGAAGGTTTTGTGCGCCTGCGCACGCCGCAGACCTTTGCCAATCTGGCAAAAGTGTCGCCGACCGGGCTGGTGCCAGTCCTGAATCACAATGGCAGGATCGTCTGGGAAACCCTTGCCATCCTTGAATATCTCGCCGACTTGTTTCCGCAAAAGAAGCTGTGGCCGACCGATATCGGCGCCCGCGCGCTCGCCCGCTCGGTGGCGACCGAGATGCATTCCGGCTTTCGCGAGGTCCGCTATGGCTGGCCGATGAACCTGCGCCGTCCCAAGGGTCACAAGCCGCTCGACGCAGATGGAGAAGTGCAGCGGGAGCGCATCGAGGCGATCTGGCGGCAGTGCCGCGCCGGGTACGGCAAGGGCGGCCCATTCCTGTTCGGCCATTTCACCGCGGCCGACGCCATGTATGCGCCGATCGTCACCCGCTTCGACACCTATGGCGGCGAGCTCGCGCCGGATACCCGTGCCTATGTCGACGCTGTGCTGGCGACGCCGGCGATGCGCCACTGGTATGCGGAGGCAGCGAAAGAAACCTGGCCGGAGCCTGGTCCGGACGAATAGGAGGAGGTATGGCCAGCAACGACGGACCGGGCGAGGCGGCAGTGCCATCGATCTTCCACTGCCGGCTGATCCCGCCTCGGCCTGACTTCGCCTTCACCATGACGGAGGAGGAGAGGGAACTGATGGGCCGGCATGCCGACTACCTTCGCGGCAAACTTCGCGATGGCACCATGATCCTGGCCGGCCCGGTCGCAGACCCGGCCGGTCCTTGGGGGCTACTGATCCTGCGCGTCGGGAGCGAGACTGAGGCCAGGGCGGTGACCGATGCCGACCCCGTCGTCCGCTCGGGGAGGGGCTTCCGCTATGAAATCTTGCCGCTGATGAGCGCAATCATCTGAGGGGCACCACTGCATGGCGCCAAATACAAGAACGCCCCTCGTGCCTTTTATCGCGCGGGGGGCGTCCTGTTGCCATTAGCCTTTCATTCGATTGCTCTCATGAATTGCTGACGGCACCCATAAAATGCACAGGCGCGGGGTTGGTTCCCTCGTGTGTAGAATTTTTTTGGGAGGGCCTGCCGCCCGCGCACCGCGCTGCCTCAGGTCCTTTTGAGATCCTGGCTGCGGACAACTTTGCGTCGAATCTTGCCGTTGCCTAAACCAAAAATTGACACGGCTTCAAAAGAAGCGTAGAAGAAATTCGTCGATATTTGTTTGACCGACTTTTGTTATCCGCGCACACATGCGCGCCTTTGACGAACTTCCCCATCAAAAATCGAGACAAAAATCGTTGTGCATTCGCACCGCGATTAACGAATACTTGCCATGGAAAGGGTTCGTCATGAGCACCGGCACAGTTAAATGGTTCAACGCCACCAAAGGTTTTGGTTTTATTCAGCCTGACGACGGTTCAGCCGACGTTTTCGTTCACATCTCGGCCGTAGAGCGCGCCGGAATGCGCGACATCGTCGAAGGCCAGAAGCTCGGCTACGAGATGGTCCGCGACAACAAGTCGGGCAAGATGTCCGCCGATCAGTTGAAGGCGGCCTAAAACGGAATTCAGCTTTCCCGGTGACCACGGATGTACTGGCACCGGTGAATGGCGAATTCTGAGGCCTGCGTCTCCCCAGGGAGGCGTGGCGCTGTGATGGAAGGTCAGGCAATGCCTGGCCTTTTTCATTTTTCGGCGCTGCAAAAGTTCAAAAGAGCGCCGCGCGGTCATCCGAACGTGCTAAGGACGCTTCAGCTATCTGAATCCGACTGCCGTCTTGCTTTGTGCGTGGTCCTGGCCGAAAGACCGATCTCGCCGCTTTTCGGCAGCATGCTCCGAACGGGAGAAAGACCTTGACCGCCACTTCAAAGAGATCCCGCGACCAGGCTGAATCCATCTTCAGCAAGGCCCAGACCCAGTCGATGTCGCTCAACCGCATCACCTCCGAACAGGACGCCGTCAGCCAGGCACGGGAAGCCAAGACCGCACGGCTGCGTGAACTGCGCCTGGAAAAGGAAGCCGACGATTTGGCCGCGGCTGCCGCGGTCGCGGCCCTGCCGAAACGGGCGGGCAAACGCTGATGGCAACCAAACGCGTGCCGCCAACACCGATCGATGCCGATGCGACCATTGCGTCCATGGTCCCAGGCATGGACAAGCCGGTCGAATATGTCCGCCGGGTGCTGGAAAAGCTCGAGCGCTGCAAGCGTGCGCATGGCGATGCCCAGGTGCGCGTCGGCGTGCGCGGCCGCGCCGAAGCGCCGAACTACCTGATCGAATATATCCGCGAGGACAAAAAGACCCATGAGCGCGTCACCCATCAGGACGCCGCCTATAGCGGCAGCACGCACCGCGAACTGGCGCCGCATCACATTGCGGAGGCCAGGAACTGGTCGCCCGAAGAAATGAACATCACGGCGGTCTCGGCGCTGATCGGCCGCTTGCGCAACCCGAATGCGCCATCATCGCGTTTTTCTGACGAGGATTGACATGGCCATCAAGTTTTCCGCCAAGGACCAGCCGACGGCGCCTGCTGCCGTGAAGTTGGCCAAGCCGGCCGCCAATGACAAAAAGCCGGCGGCGGTGAAGCCGGTGGATGGATCCGCCGAGACCTCGACCGATCTGTTTCTTTCGCCGGCGGCGCCGTCGAAGGGCAAGGCCGGCAAGAAGAAATAGCCTCGTTGCCGAAGGACGCGGACCGCAATCTCATCGCCGCCGGGCTGCTTGGCCCGGCCGCCGCCGCCGATTTTTTATCGCCGCGGGAGGATGCCAACCCCGTCGCAATCTTTGACTGCCAGAGCTGCGGCGCCTGCTGTTCCTATTCGGCCGAATGGCCGCGCTTCTCCACAGAGGATGACGCGCAGCTCGACCGTATCCCGGCAAAATATGTATCCGCCAACGAATCCGGCATGCGCTGCGACGGCGTGCGTTGCTCGGCACTCACCGGCGAGGTTGGCAAACGAACCGCTTGCGGCATCTACGAGATCCGCCCCGATGTCTGCCGCGCCTGCATGCCCGGCGACGACGATTGCCTGATGGCGCGCAAGGCGCACGGGCTGCCAGTCTAGCGGCCTTTCGCCTCCGTCTTGTGCGCCACCGTCCGGCCCGATACCTTCCCGCCGGGCAGGGCGCGTCGGAGGAACCATCCGTGAGCATCGAATTTCTGTTGACGTCGCTGATCGTCGTGGCTTCGCCCGGCACCGGTGTTCTCTACACGCTGAGCGCCGGCCTTTCGCGCGGGGCGCGGGCCTCGATCATTGCCGCTTTCGGCTGCACGCTCGGCATTATCCCGCATATGGCCGCCGCCATCACTGGCCTGGCGGCACTGCTGCACACAAGTGCTGTCGCCTTCGAAACGCTGAAATATCTCGGCGTTGCCTATCTGCTCTACATGGCCTGGAACACGCTGAAGGAGAAGGGTGGCCTGAGCGTCGAGGAAAATGTCGCGCCGCGCTCGGCCGGCAAGGTGATCACCTCCGGCATCCTGATCAACATCCTCAACCCAAAACTGTCGATCTTCTTTTTTGCCTTCCTGCCGCAGTTCGTCAGCACCACCGAACCGCACGCGCTGTCGAAGATGTTGGAGCTCTCGAGCGTCTTTATGCTCCTGACCTTCGTCGTCTTTGTCGGCTACGGCATCTTCGCAGCCTCGATTCGCAGCCATGTCGTGTCGCGGCCGATGGTGCTGACCTGGATGCGCCGCACCTTCGCCGGCGCCTTCGTCATGCTCGGCGCCAAACTGGCGCTGGCGGACAGGTAGCGTTTCAAGAGCATGATCCCGAAAAGTGGAATCCGGTTTTCGGAAAAGATCATGCTCAAACAAGAAGATAGAGCCCCGTCCCGATTCTATCGGGATGGAACAGGCTCTGGGCGCTATCCCTTCACGTAGCCCATTGCCTCGACGATGCGCCCATCCGCGACGCGCATCAAATTGACGCCGCGGATGGAGTTGCCGTCGGCATGAAAATAGCGCCAGCGGATCGTTGCCCGCTCGCCGGCGACGAATGTCTCTTCGAGGTCGAAGCGCGTGCCGGCCTGGGTGGCGATCGCCGACCACAGCCCAACGCAGGCCTCGCGGCCGGCATGGCGGGCGCCGTCCGGCGCAGGCACGGTGTTTTCGATGACGCAGTCCTCGGCCACCAGTTCGGCGAGTGCCGACGGATCGTGCAACTGGAACACGTCGTTGAAGCGCCGCATGATCTCGGCCGTCTCACGGGATCGGTCGTCCGGATGGATGTCCACGATGCTCTCCTGTTTCATCTCAAATCTCCTGGTTTCATGCTTCCGCGCCGACGGGTGCGACAAGCTCGGCCCTGAGCGTGATGCTTGCCACGCCGGCTAGGGCGCGCGAGACGAGGCAGGTCGTCTTCGCCGTCTCGGCAAGGCGCTGGAATTCTCTGGGCTCAAGGCCCGGAATCTCGGCTTGCGTTTCGAGCTCGATACGGGTGATCGTCGGCCCGGCCGTGGTCGCGCCGAGATGCACCTTGGCGACGGTGCGAATGCACGCGAGCTCATATCCATCCCTGCCCAGTATGGCGCTCAGCGCCATCGAGAAGCAGCCGGCATGTGCGGCCGCGATCAGTTCTTCCGGATTTGTGCCCGGACCGTTCTCGAACCGCGACGGGAAGGAGTAGGCGCCTTCGAACACACCGCTGCCGAGCCGCAAACGGCCCGAACCCTCTTTCAGTGTGCCTTGCCACTCGGCCGAGGCTTCACGAATTGTCATGTCTGCTCTCCGTTGTTTGAGGGGTGGGAAATCAGGCGCCGGTGATGACCACTTTCCCGAAGACGTCGCCCTGCTGGAAATAGCGGTAGGCATCGCCGGCCTCGGTGAAGGGGAAGACCTTGTCGATGACGGGCTTCAGGCGATGCATCGAGACGGCGCGCAGCATGGCTTCGAGGTTGGTTCGGCTGCCGACGAAGAGGCGGCTGATGGTGGCGAGGCTGCGCTGGTAGAGCGCTGCCGGCAGCTGGATCGAGCCGCCTTTGGCATCCTGCAGCGTGAGCAGCACGATGTGCCCGTAAAGTGTGCTGGCGATGAGCGACTGCGCGAAAGTCGCCGGGCCGCCGGTCTCGACGACGAGGTCGATGCCGCCGGTGTGTTCGCGGACAGCCGCCCCCCATTCCGGCGTGTCCGTGCTGGAGACGACAAGGTCGGCGCCCAGCGCCCGCAGCCTGTTCGCCTTCTCGGCGCGCGAGGTGACGGCGACGACGCGGCAGCCGAGCAGCTTGGCAAACTGCAGCGCGAACAGCGAGACGCCACCCGAACCGATGACCAGAACCCATTGGCCAGGCTTCGGAATTCCCGCGCCGGTCACCGCATTCCAGGCGGTCAGCCCGGCGCAGGTCAGCGTTGCCGCCTCATGCCAGTCGAGATGGTCGGGCAGCCGCGCGGCCCATTGTTCGTCGAGTACGGCGTATTCGGCCAGCATGCCGTCCAATGTGCAGCCGAGCTGGTCGATCAGCCCGGCGTTGATGCGGCCATCGATCCAGCGGGCAAAATAGCTGCCGGTGACGCGGTCGCCGACGGCAAAGCGGGTCACGGCATCGCCAATGGCGACAACTTCGCCGGCGCCGTCGCTCAGCGGTCTGACATCCTGGCGCGGCGGCAAAGGATAGGTGCCTTTGAGGATCATCGTGTCGCGGCGGTTGAGCGAGGTGGCGTGAACATGCACCACGATCTCATGCGGTTTTGGCTCCGGCTGCACCTCGTCGTGCATCACCAGGCATTCGGTCCCGCCGGACCCTTCAAGACGGTAGCTTTGCATGTCGATCTCCTCAAATATATGTAGACTGATCTACATATTATGTAGACCGATTGTCATATTCTCCGCAAGGCCTATAATGCTGACTGCTGACAGAGGTTGACATGGCGAACGACACCCGCACCCGCATACTCGAGACGACGGCGCTGCTGCTCAGGCAGCGCGGCTATCACGGCACCTCGCTCAACGACATTCTGAGCGCCAGCGGGGCGCCGCGAGGCTCGCTCTACTTCCATTTTCCCGGCGGCAAGGACCAGTTGGTCATCGAGGTGACGCGCGACAGCGTCGCCGGTGTGACGCAAAGGCTGGGTGAGGCGCTGGCCGCCGAAGCCGACCCGGCGGTGGCCGTCCACCACATCTACCAGGCGGTCGGGCGCATGCTGGAAGACAACCAATTTTCGCTCGGCTGCCCGATCGCTCCCGTTGTGCTGGACTCGCCGACCGATGTGCCGGAACTGGCCGAATTGTGCCGCTCGGCCTTCGTGCAATGGATAGGTCTGCTGCAACAGGCCTTCGTCAGGGCAGGGGTGCCCGAGCGCCGCGCGCACGCCTTGGCTCTGCTCGTCGAATCATCGCTGGAAGGCCTGATGGTGATCGCCCGCGCCACCCGCGACCGCGCCCCGCTGCAGGCCGTGGCCGATGAGGTCGCGGCCCTGATCGAAACTGCAGTGCTGGCTGCAGGAGAAGTCCGGCGACGCGCCGATGCCGCCGTCTGAACAACGCGACCTCAAAACAAAAAGGGCGCCTTTCGGCGCCCTTTCCGTATCTGAAGGCTGATAGGGGTTGGATTAGAAATCCATGCCACCCATGCCGCCCATGCCGCCGCCGCCCATGCCGCCGGGCATGCCGCCGCCAGCCGCTTCCTTCTTCGGAGCTTCGGCGATCATGGCTTCGGTGGTGACGAGCAGGCCGGCGACCGAGGCCGCGTCCTGGAGAGCGGTGCGAACGACCTTGACCGGATCGACGATACCCATGGCAATCATGTCGCCATATTCGCCGGTCTGGGCGTTGTAGCCGAAGGTCGCGCCCTTGTTCTCAAGGATCTTGCCGGCAACGATCGATGCTTCCGCACCGGCGTTGGCCGCGATCTGGCGGGCCGGAGCCTGCAGAGCGCGACGCACGATGTTGATGCCTGCGGTCTGGTCGGAGTTGGCGCCGGTTGCCTTGATGGTGAGCGAAGCGCGCAGCAGAGCGACGCCGCCGCCGGGAACGATGCCTTCTTCGACGGCCGCACGGGTCGCGTTGAGGGCGTCATCGACGCGGTCCTTCTTTTCCTTGACTTCGATCTCGGTCGCACCGCCGACGCGGATCACGGCAACGCCGCCGGCCAGCTTGGCCAGACGTTCCTGCAGCTTCTCCTTGTCGTAGTCCGAGGTGGTCTCCTCGATCTGCTGCTTGATCTGGGCAACGCGGCCCTGGATCTCGGCCTTCTTGCCGGCGCCGTCGACGATGGTGGTGTTCTCCTTGGAGATCGATACCTTCTTGGCGCGGCCGAGCATGTTGAGGCCGACGTTCTCGAGCTTGATGCCGAGGTCTTCCGAGATGACCTGGCCACCGGTGAGGATGGCGATGTCTTCCAGCATGGCCTTGCGGCGATCACCGAAGCCCGGCGCCTTGACGGCGGCGATCTTCAGGCCGCCACGCAGCTTGTTGACGACCAGCGTGGCCAGAGCCTCGCCTTCGACGTCTTCCGAGATGATGACCAGCGGCTTCGAGGTCTGCACGACAGCCTCGAGGATCGGCAGCATGGCCTGCAGGTTGGAGAGCTTCTTCTCGTGGAGGAGAATGTAAGCGTCTTCCAGATCCGCAACCATCTTGTCGGCGTTTGTGACGAAGTATGGCGAGAGGTAGCCGCGGTCGAACTGCATGCCTTCGACGACTTCGAGTTCGGTCTCAGCGGTCTTGGCTTCCTCGACGGTGATGACGCCTTCATTGCCGACCTTCTGCATCGCTTCCGCGATCATCGAGCCGACCGAGGAGTCGCCATTGCCGGCGATGGTGCCGACCTGGGCAACCTCTTCCGAGGTCTTGATCTTCTTGGCGTTCTTGATCAGCGTCGCGACGACGTCGGCAACCGCGAGATCGATGCCGCGCTTCAGGTCCATCGGGTTCATGCCGGCGGCAACCGCCTTGTGGCCTTCCTGGACGATCGACTGCGCCAGAACGGTCGCGGTCGTGGTGCCGTCGCCGGCGATGTCGTTGGTCTTCGAAGCAACTTCGCGGACCATCTGCGCGCCCATGTTTTCGAACTTGTCTTCAAGCTCGATTTCCTTGGCGACGGTGACGCCGTCCTTGGTGATGCGCGGGGCGCCGAACGACTTGTCGATGACGACGTTACGACCCTTGGGGCCGAGCGTGACCTTCACCGCGTCGGCGAGGATGTTGACGCCGCGCAGCATGCGCTCGCGGGCGTCGCGGGAGAATTTTACGTCTTTGGCAGCCATGTTTTAGCTCCTGGCAGGGGCTTGGGATCAAGCCCGAAATTCAGTTGACGGTGAGGCCGATAATCAGCCGATGATGCCCATGATGTCGGATTCCTTCATGATCAGAAGGTCTTCGCCATTGAGCTTGACTTCGGTGCCCGACCACTTGCCGAACAGGATGCGGTCGCCAGCCTTGACGTCCAGCGGGACCAGCTTGCCGGCTTCGTCGCGGGCGCCGGAACCAACGGCGATGATCTCGCCTTCCTGCGGCTTTTCCTTCGCCGTATCCGGGATGATGATCCCGCCGGCCGTCTTGGATTCGGATTCGACCCGGCGAACGACCACACGGTCATGAAGCGGGCGGAACTTCGACTTTGCCATTTTTTCTTCCTCGAATGAGAACGGTGAGAACAGTTCCTCCATCCGGCGGCGCCGGACGTATGAGTTAGCACTCACCAAAGGCGAGTGCTAACGTGGCGGTGAAATAGGCGCGCGGCCAGTCGGAGTCAAGGCGCGTAGCGGCACGACGAGGCGCGAAATTTTGTTTTGCGCGATTGGCTGTCTCTGGGATGCGCCACTCGGCATTGGCTTTGCCACGAAATATGCCCGCTGCGCCGGCCAGCAACGGCGGAACAGCGGGCGCAGGACACGCGGGGATAATTGAAGGTGTTCGATGGCTAGATGTTCATCCCGCCCGACACTTCCAAACGCTGGGCGTTGACCCAGCGGTTGTCCTCCGACAGCAGCGAGGCGATCATCGGTCCGATGTCGTCGGGCACTCCGGCACGGCCGAGTGCGGTCATCCCGGCCACGACGCGATTGACGTCGGCGTCGTCGCGCACATGGCCGCCGTTGAAGTCGGTCGCGATCGCGCCGGGTGCTACCGTGTTGGCGGTGATCTGGCGCATACCGAGCTCCTTGGCCAGGTAGCGTGTGAACACCTCGATGCCGCCCTTCATCATCGCATAGGCGGACGAGCCCGGCACCGAGAAGCGTGCCAGCCCGCTCGAAATATTGATGATGCGGCCGCCATCCTTGATCAGCGGCAGCAGCGCCTGGGTGAGGAAGAAGACGCCCTTGAGATGGATGTTGACCAGCGTGTCGAACTCATCCTCGGCCGTCTCGGCGATGGTCTTGCGCAGGCCTGTGCCGGCATTGTTGACCAGGAAATCGAATTGATCGCGCTGCCAGGTCTCGCGCAACGTGCGCTTCAGTTCCTCGACGAAGGCTGGGAAGGTTGCGACAGCGCCTGTATCCAGCGCCAGCGCCACGGCGCGGCCGCCCGCCGCCTCGATCTCTGCCACCACCGCCTGTGCCTCATCGGCGCGGGAACGGTAGCTGACCACCACATCGACGCCCTTGCGGGCAAGGTGGAGCGCGGTGTTGCGTCCCAATCCACGGCTGCCGCCAGTGATCAGGGCTATCTGTCGGTTCTGTGTGGTCATGGTCAATCTCCATCGGTTGCGATGGCAGTGATGTATTCTTCTTGATTGCCGATATAATCGGACCGATATTGCCTTCTCTATTCAAATTATGCGAACAATCGACATGGACAAGCTGGACAGCATGCGCCTCTTCACCCGCGTCGTGGAACGGCGCAGCTTCACGGCTGCCGCCGCCGATCTCGGATTGCCGCGCTCCAGCGCGACCTCGGCGATCAAGCAGCTGGAGGAGCGGCTCGGCGTGCAGCTCTTGCGGCGCACCACCCGCCATGTCACCCCGACGCCCGACGGCGAGGCCTATTATCAGCGTTGCGCCGGCATCCTGGCCGATGTCGAGGAAGCCGAAGGCGGCTTCGGCGCGAACGAGGCCAGCGGGCGGTTGCGCATTGACGTCAACGGCCACATGGCCCGCACGTTCATCCTGCCGGAACTGCCGGCCTTGCTTGCCCGCCACCCCGGCCTGAGCGTGCATATCGGCGAGGGGGATCGCCTGGTGGATCTGGTGCGCGAAGGCGTCGACTGTGTCATCCGTGCCGGTGTGCTTCCCGACAGCGACATGATCATGCGCCGGCTGGGCACCGCGCGCGAGATTACGGTCGCCAGCCCGGCCTACCTCGAGCGCCACGGCGTGCCGCGCTCTCTCGATGATCTTGCCGGGCATAGGATGATCGGCTTCGTCTCGTCGCGCACCGGACAGGTGATGCCGCTGGAATTCAAGGTTGATGGCGAGGTCCGCGAAATCGTCCTGCCGTCGCTGGTCACCGTGGCCAATTCCGACACCAGCGCCACTTTGGTGCGGCTCGGCTTCGGCCTCTACCAGGCGCCGTGGCTTCGTTTCGCCGAGGATCTTGCCGCCGGCAGGCTGAGCGAGGTGCTGGGCGACTGCCCGCCGTCCGCGACACCGATCTCGGTTCTCTATCCGCGCAGCCGCCAGCTTTCGCCAAGGGTCAGGGTGTTTGTCGACTGGCTGGTCGAGATCCTGGCGCCGAAGCTCGACCCGTAATCAGAGAAACAGCCGCAACTGGGTGTGGATGATCGACCGGTAATCGTCGAGGGTCCGGCGGCCTTCCATTTCGTCTTGGGTGAGTGCCAGACGTACGACGCCGCCGGCAAGCTGAAAGAACAGGAATACCACGCGGGCGAACTGGTCGCGCTTCTCCGGCTGCAGGAGAGGGCCGACATGATCGCAGAACAGCTTCGCCTGCTGCCGGGTCTCGGCGATGTCGAGATGTTGCAGCGCCTTGTCGGCCTGGATCGCATTCTGCAGATCCTGGATAGCGGGGTCTTCGGCGACGCGCCGATAGTAGTCTTCGAGCAGACGGTCCGCTGCTGCTGTCACATCGTCCAGTCCGTCAATCTCGGCGATGATGGCGCCGAAGCGCGCCCGGCTTTCCTCGGAGAACCGCTCGTAGAGCATCGCCAGGATCGCCGACTTGTTGGGGAAGTAGTGATAGACGGTGGCGATCGGCCCGCCCGCTAGCATGCCGACTTCCTTCATGGTGACGGCATCGATGCCCTTTTCGCCGATCAGCCGCATGGTCGTTGCCAGGATGGCGTCGATGCGGTCGCGGCTGCGCTCCTGCTTCGGCATGCGCCTCGGCTCGGTTGCAGTCCGGCTTGCTTCTTTCATGCGCCAGATCTCCCGCGGCAGCCCCAAATTCATGCTTGACAAAAAATATGATCAAGTATCAGTTTTGAGGAATGCTGACAGGTTGTCAGATTTTTTGAAGCACGGCAAGGACGCTGGGGAGGGGCCTGTGACGCTAGCAAAGGCTGAGCACAATGCCGATTGGCTGGTCGGCAACCCGACCGGCGGCCAGCTTGCCTCGGCGCTGTGGATCGGTTCGGTTGGTCTGCTCATCCTCGGGCTGCAGCCGGTGCTGCTCGGTGCGCTCTACACCGAGGGACATGTCAGCGGCGACGAACTGGCTTTGGTCGCGACGGCGGAGATGGTCGCCATTGCCATTGGTTCGGCTGTGGTGGCGATGTTGCTCTCGGCGCACAATATGCGCTGGAAAAGTGCAGCGCTTTTGATCCTGCTGGCTCTAGCCAATTTGTGGACGGCCTATGCCGTCAGCACCGGCATGCTGATATCAGTGCGCGCTGTCGCCGGGCTGGCCGAAGGTGGGCTGGTGGCGGTCGCCACCGAACTGATCGCCCGTTCGCGTCGGGCCGAGCGCATCGGCGGCTATTTCGTCACCATGCAGACTTTGGCGCAATGCGCGCTTGCTCTCTTACTGGCGCTCTATGTCATCCCGGCCGCCGGGTCGGTCGGTGGCTTCATCGTCCTTGCCGTCGTCTGCGTCGCCTCGCTGGCGGTCGCCTTCATTGTGCCTGATGACTATGCAGAGCTGCCCAAGGACGAGAATCTGGCCAATGTGCTGACCGTTCCTTCGCTCACCGCGCTGGCTTCTGTCTTCTGCTATTTCATGTTCTTCGGCGCGGTCTGGGCCTTTCTGGAACCGCTCGGCGCGCAATACGGCATTGACGGCCGCACCGTTGGCCTGATCGTCTCGGCGAGCCTCGCGGTGCAGGTTCTTGGCGCGATGACGGCGACTGCCTTCGAGGCGCGCATCGACTACCGCCTTGCCATCGTGGCGATCGGCGTGATCGCTTTTGCCAGCTCCGTGGTGCTCGCCAGCGGCCCGGGCCTGACGGTGTTCTGGGCCGCTGCGCTGGTCATGGGCTTCATCCTCTTGTTCATTGTGCCCTATCAGATCCGGCTGGCGATCACCGCCGACGAGACGCGGACATCAGTGCTGTTGGTGCCGGCCGCCCAGCTCTTCGGTCTGGCAATCGGGCCGATCGCGGCGTCGCTGCTGATCGATGGCAAGGATTTTAGGCCGGTGCCGGAATTCGCCGCCGCCAGCGCCACCGCCAGCGTGGCGCTGCTCGGCCTGTTCGTCCTCGTGGTGCGGCGTCGCCGCGCAATTGCCTAGGTGAGGAGGCAGCATGAACAGCTGGAGCAACTGGTCCGGTTTTGTCCGTGCTGAACCAAAACTGATCGCCAGTCCCGCCGACGCCGGCGAGCTTGGCGATCTGGTGCGTACCGCTCCTGGCCCGGTGCGGGTCGTCGGCGCCGGCCATTCCTTCACGCCGCTGGTGAAATCCGAAGGCACGATCGTCTCGCTGGAAAAGCTCGAGGGCCTGGTGTCGCACGACGTTCAGCTAAATCAGGCACGAGTGAGGTCAGGGACACGGCTCGGCTCGCTGATGCACCTCCTGCAAGGCATCGGCCAGGGGCTGCCCAATATGGGCGACATCGACCGGCAAGCCATCGGCGGCGCGCTCGGCACCGCCACCCATGGCTCAGGCCCTACGCTCGGCGCCTATCACACTCAACTGGAGACGGTGCAGATCGTCGATGGGCTCGGCAAGGTCCGCGACTTCACCAGGGCTAGCGATCAGGAGACGATCCACGCCATTGGCGTCGCGCTCGGCGCCTTCGGCGTGCTGACCGAGGTGACGCTGAACAACATTGCCACCTACCGGCTGCGCCGCCGCAAATGGGTGTTGCCGATCGCCGACATGCTGCGCGATTTCGAGACGATGATGGCCGCGCATCGCTCGGCCGAGTTCTACTACATTCCGTTTTCCGGTTATGCCCAGTTCATTGCCAGCGATCTCAGCGATGCCGCACCGACACAGCGGCCAGTGGAGGAGGACGAGGCTGGTTTGAGGACGCTGCGCCGTTTGCGCACCGCGCTGGCCTGGCTGCCGTCGCTGCGCCGCCGGCTGATCCTGGGCGCCATCGCCAAGCTGCCGGCGGAGGACTATGTGCAGGACTGGCTCAAAGTCTATGCCAGCGACCGGCAGACGAAGTTCAACGAGATGGAATATCATTTGCCGTTCGAGGATGGTCCGAAGGCGCTGGCCGAGATCATCGAACTGACGGAGAAGCGCTTTCCCCAGGTCTATTTCCCGATGGAAGTGCGCACGGTCGCACCCGACGAATTCTGGCTGTCGCCATTCTATAACAGGCTGACCTGTTCGATCGCCATCCACCATGACGCGGCGAGCGATCCGCTGCCTTTCATGCGGGCGGCCGAGCCGATCTTCTTGAAATATGGCGGCAGGCCGCACTGGGGCAAGATGCACAGCCTGAAAGCGGCGGCGCTGAAAAAACTCTATCCGCGCTGGGACGAGGCCATGGCGGTGCGCCGCGACATCGATCCGGAAAACCGTTTTGTTTCGCCCTATATGGCCGAGCTGTTCGGCATCGAACCATGAGCGCCTATTTCACCGCATTGTCGGATGCGCTGAGGTCCGCCGGCATCTTCCAGCCTTGCCTGCTGCTCGACCTCGACCGGCTCGACAGCAACATTGCGCTGGTCCGAGAAAGACTGGCGCCAGGCCTTGCCGTGCGGCTGGTCGACAAGTCGCTGGCCTGTCTGCCGCTGCTTTCGCATATCGGCAAGGCGCTCGGCACGAGCCGCTTCATGACTTTCCATCCACCGATCACGGCAGTGGTGCTGAAGGCGTTCCCCGATGCCGACATCCTGTATGGCAAGCCAATGCCGGTCGACGCGGCGAGGGCCGTGCTTTCGAAAGGCAGCGCCGACTGGTCACGCGTCTGTTGGCTGATCGACACGCAAGAGAGATTGGCGGAATATGGCGCGCTGGCAGCCGAACTCGGCACCGAGCTGCACATCGCTTTCGAGATCGATGTCGGGCTGCATCGCGGCGGCTTTGCCAGCCCGGAGGCCTTGTCGCAAGCTTTGAAGGTGCTCCCGGCCCGGCTGCGCTGCGAAGGCGTCATGGCCTACGAGGCGCATGCGCCGCACATTCCCGGCCTGTTCGGCGGGCCGGCAAAAGCATTGGCGAAGGCGTCGGCGCTGGCAACGGCGTTCGTCGCTTGCCTCGGCGAAGACCAGCGCCGCATCCTCAACATTGGCGGCAGCAAGACCGCGCTGCTTCACCATGGCGGGGCGGCCAATGAAGTGTCGATGGGCTCGGCCTTCGTGCTGCCCAGCGATTTCGACACGCCGGGCCTCGATGGTTTTCAACCGGCTGCCTTCATCGCCACGCCGATCCTGAAAGTGGTCGAACCGATGCTGCCTGGTCCCCTCGCTGTTTCGCGCCTGCTGCAGGCGCTTGGCCGGTTTCCGCGCAAGGGCTGCTATCTCTTTGGCGGCAAATGGATGGCCGAACCGGTATTTCCGGAGGGTATGGAGACCAACAGTCTGCTCGGCCTGTCTTCCAACCAGCAATTCATGGGCTTGCCGAACGACGCGACGGTCAAACCCGGCGACTACGCTTTGCTGCGCCCGACGCAAAGCGAGGCGGTGCTGCAGCAGTTCGGCTCGATCGCGATGCTCTCCGGCGGCAGGATCGTCGATCGCTGGCCGGCACTGCCGATGGCGTGAGTGATGCCAGCTCATCGATTAGTTGACTCTGTCAAGTAATTGATCAACTGTGCGGGCAGGAGACTGCCATGACCATTCATCATCAAGCCGGCAAGGAGCGCATCGACGCGGTGCGCGCCTTCAACCGTTTCTACACCCGCCAGATCGGGCTGCTCGACGAAGGGCTGCTGAAAAGCGCCTTCTCGCTGACCGAGGCGCGGGTGCTCTATGAACTGGCGCATCTAGATGGCCTGACCGCCACCGATCTCGGCCGCGATCTCGGCCTTGATGCAGGTTATCTCAGCCGCTTGCTGAAGAAATTCGAGGAGCGCGGCCTGGTCGAACGCGCCGCGACCGAAGCGGATGCGCGGCGCTCGTCGATCGTGCTGACGCCGGCCGGGCGTCAGGCCTTCGCACCGCTAAACCAGGATTCGCACGACCAGGTCGCGGCCCTGCTCGATCGGCTTCCCGCTCTGGAACAGGACCGTCTGGTCAA
Source organism: Mesorhizobium sp. P3_B5 (assembly GCF_056402815.1). Lineage (NCBI taxonomy): Bacteria > Pseudomonadati > Pseudomonadota > Alphaproteobacteria > Hyphomicrobiales > Phyllobacteriaceae > Mesorhizobium > Mesorhizobium sp. P3_B5. Next base: position 816,518 of record NZ_JBFUGR010000001.1, read on the forward strand.
GGCGATGCAGACGGTGCAACGTCTGCTGGGCGAGGGCGCCGCCCCCAAAGTACCCTATATGCTGCGGCCGCTGCAGGTCGGCGACATCGGCTGGATCGTTCGTCGCCAGGGCATGATCTATGCGCAGGACTATGGCTGGGACGAAACCTATGAGGCGCTGGTCGCCGAGATCCTTGGCGCCTTCATAAAATCCTTCGATCCGAAATGGGAGCGCAGCTGGATCGCCGAGCGCGAAGGCGAGGTCGTCGGCTCGGTCTTTCTCGTGCGCAAGTCCGAAGAGGTGGCGAAGCTGCGCCTGCTCTATGTCGAGCCTTCGGCGCGCGGGCTGGGCATCGGCAAGCGGCTGGTCGATGAATGCATCGGCTTCGCCCGCGCCAAGGGTTACAAGATGCTGACCCTGTGGACCAACGATATCCTCACCGCCGCCCGTCATATCTACGAGGCTGCGGGCTTCAAGCTTGTCGAGGAGGAGCGCCACCATTCCTTCGGCAAGGATCTGGTCGGCCAGAACTGGAACTTGCAGCTCTAGCTCTTCACCGGGATCCAGATCTCCAGTCCGCCATTGCCGCTACGCGGATCGAATTCCGGGCCGTAGCGCTCGAACTCCGGCGCATCTGATATCTCATGGCCGGAGGCCGGCAGCCATTTGTTCCAGATCGTGTTGACCGTGCGGCGGATGGTCGAGATGTGCTCGCGATGGGCGAACACCGCGTATTTCTGCGCCGGCACCCGTACGCGCGAAAATTCCTTGGGCAGGTCGGAAAAATCCGACACTTCGACGCCGGCGATATAGTCGAAATTGCCGGCGTCGTCGCCGTTGACGCAGACGCCGTAGGCAACGTCGCCGGTCTCGCCCGGAATGTTGCCGATATAGGGACCGAAGCGCTGCCACTGCATCGGAATGCCGGCGCTGGTTTCGCAGCTGTAGCGTTCGCCGAGCCCGGCGATGAGGAACGGCCGGCTGGTCTCGAAACGCGGCGGCTCGAGCGTGGTGAGGAAGGACTGGTCCATCAGGATCGGCTCCACGAGATCGAGGTTTTTGAGCGTGCCCTGCGCGCGCACCAGTTCCGGCGTGGTGCCGAACTGGTCGCGGAAGGCGCGGGTGAAAGCCTCATGCGAAGCATAGCCGGCATCGAGCGCGACCGAGAGGATGTCGGGCGCGCCGCCCGCCAGCTTGCGCGCCGCCTCGCTCAACCGGCGCGCGCGCATGTAGCCCATCACCGAACGGCCGGTGGCGGCGCCAAAGGCTCGGGTTACATGAAAGCGCGACACGCCGCTGCTTTGCGCGACATCGTCGAGCGAGACCGCTTCCGGCAGGTGGCTTTCGACGAACCACAGGGCTTTCTCGGTCGGGTTCATGTGTCTCCTCGCGGACATGCTGCCGTCTTTCCGCGAAACCAGTTTGATCGAAATTGCGCACCGCGCAAAATCAGGACGGCTCGCATCCCGACGCGATCCGTCAGGGGGCTCAGGAAATCGCCGGAGCCGCGCAAGAGTTCCTGACAACAAGGGTCGATTTCAACCTGACCGAACGAGGTGCTGCGTGCAAACCGCCGATCCGTTCGACGAGCATCTGCGCGGCCTTGCGGCCAATCTCATCGCAGGGCTGCGCCAACAAGGTCAGCCGTGGTTCGAAGTAGTTCGCCCACTCGAAGTCGTCGAAGCCTGCAAGCGATATGTCTTGCGGTATTCTGAGGCCGGCATTGCGGATGGCGGCCACGGCGCCGATCGTCGTCTGGTTGTTTCCGGCAATGATGCCGGTTGGCCGTTTTGTCAGGTTGAGCAGCGCCGTGGTCGAGTTTTGGGCAGATTCAAAAGTCTGGTTCGATGACTGTATCAACTCCGGATCGAAGGCGATCCCGTGGCGCTTCAGGCCAAGCCTGTAGCCTTCGATGCGCTCCGTCGTGGTGCTGAAGCCGGCATGGCCGCCAATCATGCCGATCCGCCTGTGGCCGAATTCGGCCAGGTGCGAAACTAGGTTGGCGACGGACTGCTTGTTCTCGACGCCGACATGATCGAAGGCCGACGCCGTGAACCGGTCGACGAGCACGGTCGGGATGCCGCTCCTTTCCAGATAGCGCACGGTTGCGTTGTCAGGGTCGCCGCACGGGGCCAGGATGATGCCGTCGACCCTCCGCTCCTGCAGCGCCTGAACGACGGCCAGTTCATGGCCAGGCTCGTCGCGCGTATCGGCGAGGAAGACCAGCAGGCCGAGGCGGGCGCACTCATTCTCGATGGCGCAGATGATGTCGCTGAAATAAGGATTGGTAATCGCCGATACGGCGATGCCGACATAGTTGCTGACCTTGCGCGCCAGCGACCGTGCCAGCGCGTTCGGCTGATACCCCGTCGCGGCGATCGCCTCGTTGACGAGAGCGGTTTTCTCCGGACTGACGAGCCGCGTGCCGTTGATGACGTGCGACACGGTCGACGTAGACACTCCGGCACGGCGGGCGACGTCGCTGATCGTTGCAGTCGCTCTCGCCATCCCTTTACCCTCGATGCGGCACCCGCCTGCCGGAGAACGGCCCCTAGTCGCCGATCCGCCGCCGACTATTCATTGTTGCCGGGCATAATCAATGAGGTTTTCGCCGCTGTCGCCGTGGAAGTAATGGACGTGGTCCATATCGATGGAAAACAGCCGGCTTTCCCCAAGCTTGGAACGGTCACTGGGCGGCAGCCGAGCGATGCACCTGTGATCGCCGATGCTGAGGTCGAGAAGAATTTCGTGGCCGAGATGCTGGACCACATCGACATTGAAGGCGATCGAATCGAGGCCTGCGGTGGCACCGGGCTGCAGGATGCTGAAATGCTCCGGCCGCACGCCCAGCGTAACCACCTTTCCCTGCTGACCAGCGAGTGCCGCGCGCCGGCACTCCGGGACCAAAATCCGCAGCCCGCAGGCCTGGTCCGACAGCGAGCTGCCGTCGTATGCGAGGCTCAGGAAGTTCATGGCAGGCGATCCGATGAAGCCGGCGACGAACTGGTTGGCCGGCTGGTTGTAGACTTCGAGCGGCGCCGCCGCCTGCTGGATCTTGCCGCCATTCATGACCACGATCTTGCTGCCCATGGTCATGGCTTCTGCCTGGTCGTGCGTAACGTAGACGGTGGTTGTCCCGATCTCCTGATGCATCTTGGTCAGGAAACTGCGCGCCTCGATGCGCATCTTCGCGTCGAGGTTGGACAAAGGTTCGTCCATGAGGAACACGCCTGGGCGGCGAACCAGCGCGCGGCCAAGCGCAACACGCTGACGCTGGCCGCCGGACAGCGCCTTGGGCAGTCTGTCGAGCAGGTCGTCGATATGCAGCCGCTGCGAGACCTGCCGTATCTGCGCTTCGATATCTGCCCTAGGGGTTTTGCGGATCTTCATGCCGAAGGCGATGTTGTCGCGAACCGTCATGTGCGGAAACAGCGCATAGGACTGGAACACCATGGCGATGTCGCGGTCCTTCGGCGGCAGCGTGGTCACGTCGCGCGCGCCGATCCGCAGCGTGCCGCCGGTGATCGATTCCAGCCCGGCGATCATGTTCAGCGTCGTCGTCTTGCCGCAGCCGGACGGACCCACCAGCACGGTGAATTCGCCGTCGGCTATGTCGAGGTTCAGCCCGGACAGAACCGGCACCATCGCATAGCGCTTCTCGACGTCCTTCAGGGACACATCAGCCATTACAAATTCCTTGTTGCAAAGAGGCCACCGACATCAGCCCTTCACGGCGCCCGAGAGATTGCCGCCCGAGATCTGCCGGTAAGTCAGGATGAACAGCAGCACGATCGGCAATTGCGAGATGACGAGACCCGCGGCCGGCAGGTTGAAGACGGCGAGGTAGCGGTCGCTGTTCAGTTTCAGCATGCCGACCGTCACTGGAAAATTGTCCTCGCTGTTGAGGAACACCAGCCCGAACACGAATTCCTTCCAGATGGCGATGAAGTTCAGCGTGTAGCCGACGAGAATGCCGGGAACCGACAGCGGCAGGATCACCTTGCAGAAAACCTGGAAATCGGTCGCGCCCTCGACATAGGCGGCCTTTTCGATTTCCGGCGGAATTGTCGTCATGAAGCCGCGCAGGATCAGCACCTGCAGGGGCATTCCATAGACGCCGTGGACGATGATCAGGCCGATCTTGGTATCCAGCAGGTGGAATGTGCGCAGCGTGTCGTAGAGCGGGATCAGCACCGTCTGCTGCGGCAGCATGAGACCGGTCAGCAGAAGGCCGAAGATCCATTTGCGCCCCGGAACGTTCATGCGGCTGAGCGCAAAGGCGGGGACCAGCGCCAGCGTCACCGCGAGCGCCGAGCCTGCCGTCGCATAGATCAGGCTGTTTCTCAAAAGCGTGCCGAACCCCAGCCCGAACCAGACGTCGATATAGGGCTGGATGGTCGGCGATTTCGGCAAGGCGAAAGGCCCCGCCAGAAATTCGGCGTTCGACTTGATCGACGTCATCACGATCAAAAGCAGTGGTCCGAGCCATACTGCCGCCAGCACCAGCATGAGGGCGGTTGCGGCAAGTTTGGGCAGAACCGCAAGAAGGGGGCTGCGGCCCGTGGCGATCATGGTCGTGTCAGACATCGAAAGCACCCTTCAGGACCTTGCCGAGCAGGAAAGCCGCCAGCGACCCGGCAATCACCAGGATTACGACGCTGAGTGCTGCGCCGTAGCCGAAGCGGGAATTCCAGAAGCTCTCCATGTAGACGAGATAGCCAAGCACGTTGGTCATGCCGAAAGGCGCGCCCTTGGTCAGCACCGCGATCAGGTCGAAGGCGCGCAGCGATTCGAACAGCGTCAGCATGACGATGATCGCGGTGACGGGGCGCAGCTGGGGCAGGGCGACGCTGCGGATCATGCGCCAATGTCCCGCGCCCTCAATGCGCGCGGCGTCGAATGTTTCCTTCGGAACGTCGCCGAGGCCGGCGAAGTAGAAGATCATCGGCATGCCGGTGAAGGCCCAGCCGGAAATGACCGCCAACGTGTAGAGCGCGATGCGGTAGTCGCCGAACCATTCATGCACCAGGAAGCCGAGGCCGACCGACCGCAGCAGAGTGTCGAAGGCGCCGAACACCGGATTGAGGATGAGCAGGAACATCAGGCCGACCGCGATCAGCGACATCGTCACCGGAAAGAACACGATCGTGCGCAACAGCGATGGCGCAAACACCAGCCGCGCCTTCATCACATAGGCGATCAGGAAACCGAGCGAGACCGGAAAGACCAGCGAAACGACCAGCCACTTGGCGTTGTTGACCAGCGCTATGTAGAAATAATTGTCATGGAACAGGTAGGCGTAGTTGGCGAAGCCGACGAATTTCTTCTGCGGCGCCATGCCGTTCCATTCGAAGAAACTGAGGTAGATCGTGTAGAGGATCGGGTAGCCGATGAAGCAGGCAAACACCAGCAACGGCACGGCGACGCCGAACACGGTTACGAACACATGCTGGCGGGCAAAACCGACGAAGGTACCATCATCGAAGCGCCTTGCGCTGCTGGCCATGGTGTTGCGCCTTTCGATTGACTGGGAAAATGGCTGTGTGCGCCGGCGTCGGGCTCACCAGCACGCGGCTCCCGCCAAGCGGCGATGCGCCGAAGTGCACCGCCGCCGGGGAGGATGCGGGAAAAGGGCGCTGCGCCTCTCCCGCTCGGTCATCGCCTAGGACTTCTTGACGCGCGCCGCCTCGTCCTCGGTCAGCTTCATCGCGTCTTCAGGCGACATGGCGCCGGCCAGCACACCCTGGACGCCGTCGAGGAACTTGTCCGAGATCGCCGGCGGCGTGGCATGGTCGACATGCATGAAGGTGAACGAGCCGGACTCCGCCATTGCCTTGCCGAGGCGTTGCTCCATCTCGCTCAGCCGCGACAGGTCTGAATTGACGTTCGACGGATAAGGCTTGTCGATCTCGAGCTTCTTGCTCATCGCTTCGTCGGACACCATCCAGTCCAGGAACTCCGCCGCGGCGTCCTTGTTCGGGCTGTTTGCATGGATCATGATTGTATCCTCGGCGAACACCGACATCACCGGCTTCTTGCCCGGGAAGGCTGGCATCGGGAAGAAGTCCATGGGCACGACGCAGCATTGCGGCTGGTCACCGCGGAAGCGGCCGAGATTGAACGAGCCCTGATACCAGTGCAGGCCGTGGCCTTGCGTCCATGGCACCATGGCCGGTCCGAGATCGATCGAGTTGAACGACGGCTCGAACATGCCGTCCTGGGCCAGCTTCTGCATCATGGCGGTGACATCGACGGCGCGCGGGTCGGTCCACGGAATGGTGCCGTTGATCAGCCCGTCATAGACGTCCAGACCGTGCTTGTTGACCAGGATTGCCGACCACATGAACTGCGAGGGCCATTTCTTCTGATTGGCCAGCATGAATGCGGCAAGGCCGGCTTCCTTGCCCTTCTGCGCGTTGGCCATGAGCTCGTCCCATGTGGTCGGAACCTTGAGGCCAAGCTTCTCGTAGATGTCCTTGCGGTACCAGACCACGGAGGCGCACATTTCCGTCGGCACGAAATGCTTCTTGCCGTTGTAGACGGACAGCGTCACACCAGCCGGGTTCAGTTTCTTGTCCCAGCCATACTTCTCGTAATAGGGCGTCAGATCGGCGGAGAAGCCGTTGTCGACGATTTCCTTGCCGCGCCCGCCTTCCCAGGAATAGAAAAGGTCCGGCGGATTGCTCGAAGACAGCTCGATGGTCTGCTTGGTCTTGTAGGTTTCGCCGTCGACACTGGCGCCGGTGACATGGACCCGATCGCCGTTCTTCTTGTTCCACTCGTCGATCAGCCAATTGGCGTAGACCTCCGAAGACGGCCATGGCGCCCGATAGAAATATCTGAGTTCGGCCGGCGCGGCTCGCGCTATCTTGATTCCCGAGGCAGCCGCCACGGCGGTCGCGCCAAGTGCTGCCGAGGCCTTTACGAAGGTGCGGCGAGACAGTCCGTTCTGCTTGATGTTCATCACTTCCTCCCGTTCCGTTTGACAATTTGCAGGCAGCACCAGGCCGTCACGAAGCGCGAGCGCGACGCGTGTCGGCAGTGACTGTTGCTGACCCTCCGAAGGCGAATTTGGGGTGCGGCTCTACGGCGCCAAATTCGTCACGGAGATTGAATTAATCCAATCGAAGCGCTTGCGCAAGCGCTTCGATGATCAATTTTTGGCTTTTTCTGAGGTTTCTTAAATTGGGCAGGCGAATCCGCATGTCGATTGGGTCGCGACCTTCACCTGTCCGACTGGTGCCAAGGAAGCGATCGAGATGTCGAAAAAGATCCTGCTCAACTGCGCGACTTCGGCGGAGCCGACGGTGACGGTGGAGACGACAGCGATCTCCGCAGAAAACGCCAAGCAGGTGATGGGGAAGTAGGGCTGGCGATCATCTTGCAAGAATCAGTGGCAAGGCCCCCTCGCGGGGGCCCTGCTGCATTTGTTCCGCCGCTGCCGCTCACAAAGCCATCCTCAAGCTCAACTCGACCAATCACAAGGCCGACGACATTGTGGACCGCGAGTTGCAGTTCGTTAGCCAAGTGGTCGTGTGGCAATGGATTTTCGCGACGCCATCGATAGAGCGCTGGCCTGGGCCGGTGGATGGTTCGACTATGCCGCCACGCCATGGTTCGTCTATCAGGTCGGCATCATCGCCTCGCTCTTTGTCGTGGCGAAGCTGGCGGCGCTGCGGGTCGAGCCTCTCGTCGAGAACCAGGCACGCCAGATCAAGGGCCATCCCGGACTCTTAAGGGTCGTCATCGCGCTGTTGCGGCGCACCGACTGGATCCTGTTCATTATCTTCCTGTTTGCCGCGCTCAACTTGTTGCTCGTCATCACCTGGCCGAGCCGCACCCATCTCCTGCTCGTCGCGCTGTTGCTCTCGCTGGCGTGGCTGTTCGCGACCGTGCTGTCGCGCATCATCCGCAACCGCCTCATCGCGCGCACGCTGGGTTGGCTGGCCTGGATCTACGCGGCCCTTGTCATACTGGGCGTCAGTGACGAAGCGGCCGCCTTCCTCGACGGCCTGGCAATCCCTCTAGGCGCGGTTCGCCTTTCGGCCCTCATGGTGCTGAAGGCGGCGCTGCTCCTGATCGCAACGGTCTGGCTTGCGGTGGTCGCCGGCAATTACATCGATGAGCGCGTCCGCCTCTCCGAGGAGTCGATCCGCGTCCTCGTCGGCAAGGTCGCCAAGATCGGCCTCGTGCTGGTGGCCGGCGCCGTGGCACTTTCCGCCGTCGGTCTCGACCTGACGGCGCTGACGGTGTTTTCCGGCGCCGTTGGCGTCGGTCTGGCTTTCGGACTGCAGAAGGTCGTCTCGAATTTCGTCTCCGGCGTGATCATCCTGCTCGACAAGTCGATCAAGCCGGGCGACACGATTTCGCTCGAAGGCACCTTCGGCTGGATACGCGAATTGCGGGCGCGCTTTGTCTCGGTGGTGACGCGCGACGGCCGCGAATTCCTGATCCCCAACGAGGACTTCATCACCCAGAGGGTCATCAACTGGTCGTTCAGTGACAACCTCGTGCGCCTCGACGTGAACTTCGGCGTCTCCTACGACGCCGATCCGCACAAGGTCAGCGAACTGGCGATAGAGGCCGCGATCAGCGTCGGCCGGGTCGAGGCCGACCGGCGACCGGTCTGCTGGCTGACCGACTTCGGTGACTCCTCACTGAACTTCGTCCTGCGCTTCTGGATCCGAGACCCGCAGCAAGGCCTGACCAATGTGCGCGGCAAAGTGCTGCTGGCGCTGTGGGACACGTTCAAGGCAAACGGCATAAGCATCCCTTATCCGCATCGCGAGATCATCATGAAACAGGCTGGGCCGGTCAGACCAGGGCACGACGACCGGTGATCTTCTCGATGTTGATGCGGAAGAAGAGGTGAGGCGGACTGGCCACCTTGTCCTCGGCGTGAGGTGTCTCGCTGCCAGGTTCCCACCAGTTGGGGCGCGCTTTCTGCAACAGCGACCAGGCATGGTCGCGCTCATTCTGCTGAGGGCCCGCTTCGGCCAGTTCTTCGTAGAGGCCGAAAGCAACGACACTCCACCAGCTGCGAGGGTTGGCAATCTCGTCGACTTCGAAGCAGACCTGAGGATGTTCGCGCATCGCCCGGACCTTCTGGCCGATCAGGGAGAAGCTGTAGATGTGGCCGTTCTCGTAAACGAAGCTGATCGGCACGACGTACGGCATCCCGTCCCTTAAGCACGCGAGGTGCCCGACCCTGCTGTCGGCCAGGTGCATCCTGCATTCTTGGGCGGTCATCTCAGTGACGATCACGGGACTCCCCAGGTGAAAGGGCCAGCTTCACTTTGTGCATCTCGATGCAGGCTGCGCCGGACTCAGGCACCTCCTTGTTTGGCCGTCTCGAGAAATCGATCGACGAAGTCGGCGAGTGCGTTCCAGTCAGTGAATTCGTGATCGCGCTCGGGGCTCGGGCCGCCGCTCTTCATGACGACGAATTTGACGAACTGCTCCTGAAAGTAATCGTACTTGGTGAAGCGCAATGCGCCCCCGAGAAGAAGGGTCATGCGTGGTTGCCACCCTGTCACGGCGACGAAGCGATCCACATACTTTTGAGCCTCCGTCTTTTGGTCTTCCAGCGCCGCCGACAGACTGACGGATATGAGGGCCGAGGGCTTGGTGCTCAGCGCCTCGTGATGCGCAAATACGAAGTTCGTGACGGTTTCCTGGTGGTGCTCCTGGTGGATCGACGCGGCAATGACGAACGCGTCGAAGTGTCCGAGCTTCAAATCGGATGCGAGCGCTGCGCTATCCAGCAGCTCGACCTGGTGCCCGCGCTCGCGAATACGCGTTGCCGCCCGTGCGGCAATTTTCCCCGTCTGCCCTTCAGTCGTTCCATAGACAATCAGGACATTCACGATGTCCCTCCGTTAGCGGACGAGACATTCGTAGGGACGGTTGATACGAGCCAGCCCGGCATCCCGGTACCTCAATGCTGCGCGCATTATAGCCCATGGAACGGGCTGCACGAACTGCTTTTCTCAGCGGCACGAAGAACCCGATCAGAGCCATGATCGGCACCATAAGCCATCCGATTATGACATCCGCCACGGGGGCGGGCGCGCTGCGATTGAGGCGCTCTACTGCGTCGGGGCCTGGGCGGGGCACTGACAGACAACGGGCAGGCCGACCATCCGACGCTGTGCCCAATCCGGACAAGGCTACCCTCGCGAACGGCGACATCAACAAAGTGCCCCGCGTACCCGATGGTGACCTTGGCCTGAAATCCCGGCTTGGCTAGAGTTCGTAGCATGCTGAACGCCATTCACCACGTCGCGCTCATCTGCACCGACTACGACCGGTCGCGACGGTTCTACGTCGAACTCCTCGGCCTCGAACTGATCCGGGAGGTCTATCGGGAAGAGCGGCAGTCATGGAAGGCGGATCTGCAGATCGGGTCCGTCCAACTGGAATTGTTCTCCTTCCCTGCACCAGTGATGCGGCCGTCCCATCCAGAGGCGACAGGCCTGAGACATCTGGCATTTGCCGTGGCGAATCTTGATCCCGTAATTATGCGCCTGGAAGCCGCCGGCGTTGCCGTTGAGCCAATCCGGATCGACCCATATACAGACCAACGGTTTACCTTTTTCAGAGACCCAGATGGATTGCCGCTGGAACTCTACGAAGCCCCATAGAGAACGGTTAGCTTTCGCGACCACGTCATCGGAGGTGGGAAAGCCACTTCCATCGCCAACGGCAAGGTTGCGATGGCCACGAGATGGCGAATGCATCGGGCTTCGGCGCCGGTTACCATTGTCGCGAATTGGTTGACATCTACCCTTGCAAGTTCGCAGCGACCCTGTTGTCGCTTGCCAAAACCCGGGCGCTGCGTACTGAGGGTCTCATCGGTATCGGCGTGCCGCGAATCTGTGCTATGCCGCCGCCCAACCAACCAAAGGACGACACCTATGAGCGAACCGACCGTGGCCGAGGCGACCGAAACGATCTATGCCTCGCTGCGGGCGGACAATGCCGACATCGACGCGCATATTGCGACCCTTAAGGCGGCGCTGGCACGAGAGGGCATCAAACAGGCGGTGTTCGATCCGACCAAGCTGGCGCAGAACAACCGCCAGGGCCGCAAGTTGATGCAGGCCTATTTCCGGCAGCGCGGCGTGAGCGTGAAGTTTTCGGACCAGTAGAGCCGCCCGCTGGCGATCTCAAGCGTGCCGTGCCCGGCTGATCCGGGCTGTGCGCTCATAGACGAACCCTCGCGATCCAGAATCGGCGGCCGGATGGACCGGCAAGAGCCCCGAGCAGCAGAGGCGCGCAGCCCCAACCCAGGTTCCAGCTGCCGTCTCTAACTTTGCAAGACGTTCAAATTTGAGCTTCCGCATTCATGCTCTGTCGAGCGTATCTCTTAGAGGCGCTTAAACCTTCTGCGCCGTAGGTTCTTGCCGGGCTGAATCGCCGTCAGCGACGATGACGACGAAATAGGAGAACGCAAATGCCTCGCAGTCACATTGAACGTCTTGGAGAGTTCAGGGAAATTCTGGTCGCGACCCGACGCGAAGGAGTCCGCAACGTACACCATACTCGCGACGCCATGCGGGCAAGTGGCTTTCAGATTGGGGACAGCGACGGTTCCAGCTACGGAGCCGAGCTGAAGGTTCTCCAAGAGGAAATCGAGGCAGTCGATCGCGCCATCGAAGACGAGAAGCGGTTGGCCTTGACCATCGAGAGCGGGGCTCAATCCCGCCGACCGATCAAGCCGAGAATCGTCAAGGGAACATAGAGTCGCCCCTTGGCGCCGTAGCGAAGATCGCCTGTGGCATCGTGTAGGGCTCGTCGTCGCTTGCTACAGGGTGAGCGGCCGGTGGGGCCTTCAGGACCACCGCCCAATAAGGAACGGTTTGCCCCTTTCGCGACCACGTCGTGGAGGGTGGGGGACGCCACCTCTGCGTCTTTTGATAACGGCAGGCTTCAGCCGGGTGTGACGCCTTGCACATCGCGGCTTCGAGTGCGTGACGCTGAACGGATTCGAGGACGGGATCAGACCGCGGCCGGGCGAAGCGGGTCCGAACATTCTGTCCGGCCTTTTTGGAAAGCTGTAGGGCGGCGAGACGAACCGATCTCCGCCTGCTGTCACGCAGTAGGCGGCCTGGCGGCTCGGGTATCAGCCGCCCGCAATTCTTCAGCGTGCGCCTTGACGAGGTCGGCCATGCAGTCGAAGCGGAAATCCACCGTCGGTATGTCGCCGGGATTCATCGTTGCGCCGAAGCCCTGGTCCGCATGCCGGCGATAGATCCAGCACGATGTTAGACCCAAGCGTTTGGCAGGAGTGTGATCGTGGAACATGCTTTCCGCGGTGTGCAGGATTTGTCGCTTCTCGACTCCGATCGTCCCGAGATTTTCGAGCATATAGTTGAAATTCCGGTCGGAAGGTTTGTAGGAGCCGACATCCTCCGCCGTATAGATCGCGTCGAAATCTACACCGAGCTTCTCGTTGCTAAACGAGAAGCTTTTGTTGTCGACGTTGGAGAGGATGATCAGCTTGTAGTGCTTTTTGAGATACTGCAAGGATTCCGCGGAGTCGGCAAAAGCCGGCCAATTCTTCACGCTTTCGCCATACGCCACGCATTCCTCTTGAGTGACAATGACACCCCATTCCTCCGCAAGTCGCTTGTAAACGATCGGCAGAAGGTCGCAGTAGCGTTTCTCCGGAGTCCATTTCTGCTGGCCAGATTCGTGCCGAGCGTGCGCTTCCAGAATGTCGTTCCGACCTAAGCTCCGGGCAGCCCTTTCGGTCAGCGGCTTCAGGCCGTCGATCATTCCGGATTCCCAATCTATGAGGGTGCCGTAGCAGTCGAAGGTGAGGGCTTTGAAATCTGTGAGCTTCATGGGTTACCTCCTTGATGTCCATGGTTGAACCAATGCTGGCGTCGATCGCGGTCAACCATGAGATCGAATCCGCCCTCGGCGATAAAAGAGCCGGCGTTCCTGCTGACTGAACTCAAAACTGCCGCGTCCTTCGACGGTGAGTTGTTCGACGACATGTACCAAACACCGAACAGTGTCACCGCAAGGCCCAGGAACATGGCCGTCGAAAGCGGCTCTCCGAACATCGACCAGCCCCAGAGCATCGTCACCGGCGGGCTGAGATAGATCACACTGCTGACCTGTGATGCCGTGTAAAGGCGCAGGCTTACATAGTACGTGCCGTAGCAGAAGAAGGTCGAAAACAGCACCAGCCAGGCGATGCCGCACCCGAAGCGGGCGTCGAGGGGCGGCATCAGCCCGCCATTCCATTCGGCGCAAGCGGCGAAAAGGATCGCCGCCGTCAAGCATTGAATGCACAGGCTCTGATGGATGGGCATATTGATCGTCCCCATCCGCTTCTGCACTACGGTTGTCAGCGCCAAAACCGTCATGGAAGCGGCTGTCAACAAATATGCCCAGGCCGGGGCCGTCCCGACGGTCAGGTTGTCCAGCGAGACGATAAGCACGCCGGCCACTCCAAGAGCCGTTCCGATCCATTGTCTCCCGGTCAATCGTTGTCCCAGAACGGGCTGCGACAAGGCCGCGATGGCGAGAGGCACAAGATCGGAAATCAGCGCGACAAGGCCAGTCGGCACGCGCTGACCGATGGCAAGCGCGAATCCGCCTAGATAGAGGAACATCATCGCCATGCCGAAGGCCATCTGCTGGATCAAGGCACGCCCGCTTATGCGCGATCCGATCAGGAGAGCAAATGGCAAGAGGATCAATCCGGACATCAAGGTCCGCCAGAACAGCACCAGCATGACATCGGCATTCTCGCTGGCGTAGCGGATGCCGACGAAACCAGAACTCCAGCTTATGACCAGGACCGTCGCCATTATTGGCCATACGAGACGTGGGTTTTGGTTCGCCGGAGCGTCATGGGATCTCTTTATTCAGGCCTGCCCGTGGCCCCCGAAGCGGAGCACGGCCTATGTTGGCCAGACTATTGGCGACACCAGTGCAAATTTGCACATGACAAATTTCGATACGTTCATGAAATAGCCACTAAAACCAGCATACACTGTTGCCTTAGAGAGCGTCGGTGGGTCAGAAATCGACGCATTGCTTTTGTATCGAGCGAGGAATGTCATGGCCGGAGTGATGAGCCGCCGCCTGGATGTCGACGCCTTACGCGCCCTGGTCGCGATCGAGAAGCACGGCGGCGTCACGCGCGCGGCCGAAATTCTCGGCTTGTCGCAATCGGCAGTCAGCCACAAGGTCAAGAGACTCGAAACGAGTCTCGACTGCGAAATCCTCACCCGGAAAGCAAACGCGCAGATGTTCACCACGGCCGGACAGGATCTGCTTGGCTATGCGCGGCGCATTCTGGGCATCCATGACGAGGCGGTCCTGAGCCTGTCGAAAAGCACTTTGCAAGGCAAGATCGCGCTGGGAATGACCGAGGATACGACCTGCACGGATCTTTCGCGCATTCTTGGCCGGTTTCGCCGGCTCTACCCGGAGGTGAGCGTACGCACGCAAGTTCGCATGAGCCTCGTGTTGCAGGATCTGCTGGGCCAAGGAGCGATTGATGCCGCCATCATCCAAGTATTCCAGCATGAGGTCCGCCCCGCCGACATCCTTCTGTTCCGCGAGACGCTGCATTGGGTGAAATCTCGCGACCTGGTTCTGCCGAACGGGAAGCCGGTCCCATTTCTTTCCTTCGATGAGAATTGCTTTTACCGGCGCTGGGGCATCGACGTCGGGCAGGACGAGGATACGGTGTTCGAGACCGTGTTCGAATGCTCCAGCGCAGCCGGCATCACTGCAGGCGTAGTGGCGGGCCTCGGCGTCGCACTCTTAAGTCAGCGGTACCTGCAGCCCGATATGGAGATTGCCGACAACATATTTCCCAAGCCTCCAGACCTGGCTTATGTAATCAGACGCGCCCGCAACTCCCGAAATCCCGCGCTAGAGACGTTGGTCAGGGAGATCGAGGCTGAAGTAAAGCGCTACGGGGCGCTTCAAATCGCCGTCTGAGCGCGTCGCGCTGCGAAAGCTGGCACGCCAACCCTTCGGCTGCTCGCCGGCAGTTCGTCCATAGACAGCGAAGTCGACGAGGAAGTTGCGGCCACGATGGGGTCGCCAGCGGAACGGCTTCATTCTGGCTAGTTTTTCGGCCCATCTGACATCGGAGCATTCAGAGGCCGGGCCCTCATGCTTGTTCAAGTCTGCACGTATCCGCAGCCTTGAGTGCTTCGGCACGCGAAGGTTTGGGCAAATCCGCGATCCGTCGAACAGCAGCGTAAAACCTTGGATAATCGCCGGAACACAAATCGAACAAGCGAAGAAAGGCCGGAACCTGTTCGCCGTAGACAGCAGTCGCGGCGAGCTTTGCGTTGTTGATCGGGGCATCGAACCAGGCATCGTATCTCCGGTATCCGGCCCAGCGTCTGTCGCGCATCTGCCGGTAGCGCATCCGCAGCCTGTCGATCGTGGCTGCCTTGGCGACCGCCATCTGCTCCGGGGTACGGGAACTTTCATAGACCTGCCTCAACTCCTCTCGGGTTTTCGAAACCAGTCCGAGAAAATCGGCGCCGCGCTTGCGATCAGCTTCGTAGCGGCGCAATCCGGCCTTGTCGCCAGCGGCGCGCAGCCATTTCCTGACGCCGGTGGTTTCGACGGCAACCGCGAAAGCCTCATTGAATGCGGAATCGTCATCCACATAGAGGCGCTGATGCGCCAGTTCATGGAAGATAAGGCTTGCGAGATACGTGTCGTCCTGACGCAGCATGGTGCTTAGCAGCGGGTCACTGGACCAGCCCAGTGTGGAATAGGCGGTGACGCCTGAGACATAGACGTCCAGCCCCTGTCTCTGAAGCTCGGCCGCGCTTTCAGCCGCGGATTTCCGAGAGAAGTAGCCCCGGTATGGAACGCAGCCGAAGACCGGAAAGCACCATGTTATTGGCGCGAGCGAGAATTGCGGCGCGGCAAAAACGGCCCAGGTCACGGCGTCCCGATGGATGTCGACATAGCTGCGGTAGCTGTTGTTTTCGGGCAGCGCCAGTTCATCTGTCGCAAACCGACGTATGGCGCTCGCCGACGTCAACTTGGCGCGCAATGCCTTAGGCGTCGAAGGATCATGGATGAGCTTCCCGACATTTCTGCGAGCGGCCATGATCTGCACATGACCCTCCAGCGACTGCGCGTAGTAGGAAACGCTGGTGCAGCCGGTCACAGCGGAGGCCACGATCATCGCGGCAAGCATTCGAAGAACGCGCTTCAGTTTGCCCACCGCTTGCTCATCTCCCCCCACGGAGCAAATGCCCCATTTGCCCCCATGTCTCAAACAGGCGCATCGATTTTCGTCAAGGTCTGCGGGGCAGCGGGTCGGATTTTCGCCTTTGGCAAGCTAGGCGATCATGCGCGAGGCCACCCAGCGCATCCAAGCTTTGGGAGGCCCTCCGTAATCGGCGCTCTTCAAAAATCCGAACTGGACCTGTGCTTGCGAACGAAGTCAGTCGCCATAGTGCCTTTCCCGCCCCAGGCCGCGTTCGCAATGTCCGGCCGCGCCTCCGCCAGCATCTGCCCCGATAAGCCCCACGCAGCTTGTATGATTCCAGGCTAATATATGCTACCCCTGCGTCATGCGCGGACTGCTGGCACTTGGAATGCTGGTATTGGCGGCTACAACTGCAGCCGCAGGTGAGCAATTGTTCGACTCCATCGCCGCCGGCGACAAGGGTGCCGTCGAGCAAGCCCTGGCAGGCGGTGCCGACGTCGACAGCCGGGCACGCGACCAGGCAACCCTCCTTATCGCTGCAGCGCTCGACAACCAGCCCGAAATCGCCGAATTCCTGTTGGGCAAGGGCGCCGACGTCATGGCGCGTAACTCGGGCGGCTTTACCCCGCTTCATGCGGCGGCCTTCTCGGGCAGCCTGCCGGTCGCCAAGCTGCTGCTGGAAAAAGGCGCGGTGCTCGACGATGCCGCCAACAAGGCGGGCGCTACGCCGTTGTTGGTGGCCGGCGAGGAAAACCACCTTGAACTGGCCGAATTTCTTATCGCGAAAGGTGCGGATGTGAACCATCCCGAGGGTCATGGCTACATGCCGACAACGCGCGCATTCTGGAAGGGCAACACGGAAATCTTACGACTGTTCAAACGCCATGGTGGTACCTGCCAAGCCAAAATCCTTGGCGAGGCGAACGCGGCGAAGTGCGCAGAAATCCACGATTGAAGGAGGATGCAGATGAGCACGATGATCAAGTCACGACTGGTTCGGAATTTGGGGGCGGCCGCCCTGGTCGCGGTCGCTGCGGTCGCCGGCGCGGGATCGGCCTGGGCGGACGATTCGGTAAACACCGGCTATTTCGGAGGTGTGGCGATCATGGGCTACGACACGGTCGCTTACTTCACTGACGGCAAGGCTGTGAAGGGCTCCGAAGAGTTCACCTATGACTGGCTGGGGACACCCTGGCATTTCGCCAGCAAGAAACACCAGGAAATGTTCATGAGCGAACCGGTCAAGTACGCTCCTCAATATGGCGGCTACTGTGCCGGCGAAGTCGTGGGCGGTGGGGTCACGATCAACGTCGATCCGGAAGCATTCAAGATTATCGATGGCAAGCTCTACCTGATCTACGATGTCGGCAATGCGGACAGTTTCGCCGCGCATGCAGCTGAAGAAATACCGAAAGCCGATGCCAACTGGCCGAAGGTCGCGGCCAATTTGGAGCTCGACAAGTATCACTGAGACCAGGTTCGCCTACTGGACGACCGTGAAGTGAAACACCTTGCTTGTATTGGCATAGGAGTAGCCTTTGCCGGCTTCGTCATTGCGTCTGTAGACGGGACCGCAGTCGGGGCGCCCGAACAGGTTCTCGCTCTGCTCGCACAAGAGATCGCCATCGACGTAGACGGTCTCGGTGACCAGCCGCGTCGTCGTGCGGAAGGCTGCCTTGCCGTCGCTCCCGATCTGAAGGAAGGCTGGTTGCAGACCGGGTTCGATCTGGCCTTGCAATGTATGGCCAATGACGAGGGACGCGATCTCAGCACCCTTCAACTGGTCATGCTCGTCCGGGGTAAAGCCATAGCGCCATTGGGGTAGGCCTGCCTGGCGCAGTGCGTTGACGAGGATCGCCAGATCCTGCGGGTTCCGGAAATGTGCATGAGTCATCTGCCACCCAGCCAAAGAGTCCACGTAGCTGGACCCTGCTACGAGGTGGAGCCCAGCTGCGATTTCGGCTTTCGCATCCGGCAGACGGCCGCCGCGGACATACGCCGCAGCGAGTGTAAACCGAAAGTTGCCAACCGTGGACGCATCGTCGCGGGTGCGTTCGAGAGTCTCGATCGCTTTATCGACATTCCCCTGAAGAAGAAAAACCAGCCCTGCAGTTTCCCTGTTGATGGGTGAAAGGTTGGGGTCGAGCCTGAGCGCTGTCTCGACCGCTGCGGCTGCCTCGGCATAATTGCCGGCGCATAACTGAACATATCCAAGGGCTGCTTGCGCCTCTGCATCGCCCGGACCGATTGAAACAGCCTTCTTGGCAGAGGCAATCGCATCTTCGTAGCGGCGATTCACGACCTGCATGATACCGAGAATGGCATAGGGCGATGAAAGGTCCGGTTCGAGTTCCAAAGCTCGGCTAGCCTTCTCATAGGCTCGCTTGCGCGCGGGCGCGCTCTGCATGATGTCGTTGAAGGCCTCGCGCCAGATATAGACTGTCGTGCGCGCGTCGGCCGCAAAGGCTTCCGCGAACGCTGGGTCGAGCCCCTCCGCCTTTTCATAGAGCGCAAGCGCCTCCCGCAGCCCGGCCAGCAGGACGTTGCGTGACGCCGTCTCGGCTTGGAGATAATAGTCGTAGGCCTCGAGATTGTTCGTCGGCGGGCGTGCCATGCGCTCGCTTTCCGCTGCCGAAGGTTGCATGCCAAGCGCTTTGGCGATCTCCCCGCTCATCTCTTCCTGGACGGCAAACACGCCAGCCATGCCGCGGTCGAACCGGTTGGCCCACAGATTGTCGCCCGTTGCCGTATCGATAAGCTGGGCGTTGAGGCGGATCTGCTCGCCGGTGCGGCGGACGCTCCCCTCGACGACGTAGCGGACACCAAGGTCGCGCGCGACATCGGCCAGCGCTGCAGGCTTGTTCTTGTAGGCGAACACCGAGTTGCGCGCGATGACGTCCAGACCGGAAAGCTTGGTGAGGTCGGTGATCAAATCCTCGGTGATGCCGTCCACAAAATAGTCCTGGCTCGGATCACCCCCGAGGTTTGTAAACGGCAGCACGGCAACCGATGGTCGCTCGGCCAGGGAAGATGTCCCCGATTGCCACGCAAACAATCCTGCAAGGAGCACGACGAGCAGGACCGCGATTCCTGCCATCACGATCGCCCGGGGGGATACCGGTCGGCGAACCGCCACCTTAATCTTCCCTGCGGCTGCAGGATCCAGCAGCAGCCGATACGCGCGAACCGGATCGGCGATGTTCTTCAGGCGCTGCTCGCCAAGACTGGCAAAGCCGACATCAACCTTGTGCAGCGCGTGATCGAACGCCGTGCCCGAGATACATACACCTCCCGGCTCGGCCATCGACTCCAGTCGCGCGGCGATGTTGACGCCATCGCCGTAGATGTCATTTTCCTCGACGATGACGTCGCCGAGATTGACGCCGATGCGAAACCGGATCTGCCGGGCATCGGCGGTGCCTTTATTGCGATCGGCCATCCGGCGTTGGATCATGGCCGCGCACTGGACGGCATCGACGACGCTGGCGAACTCGACCAGCGCGCCGTCGCCCATGAGCTTGATAATGCGCCCGTGGAATTCCTTGATCGCGGGGTCGACCAGTTCGCGACGGCAACTTTTCAACCGCTCGAGTGTACCGACCTCATCCTCGCCCATGAGCGTGCTGTATCCGACCACATCGGCAGCAAGTATCGCGGTAAGCCTTCGCTCCATACCTGCCTGCGCCCTCCCGGTCGATCAAGCGGCTTCGGTGCAGCCTATTCTAGTCCCGCGTCGGACGCGAGTGTGTGCCACCGCTATGGAGCTCGACAAATATCACTGAGACGCGCGTGTGCGTCTACTGAACCACCGTGAAGTGGAACACCTTGCTTGAGTTGACGAAGGAATAGCCGCCGCCTCCATCGTCGCGGCGTTTGTAGACAGGTCCGCAGTCGGGGCGCCCGAACATATTCTCGCTCAGCTCGCACAATCGGTCGCCATCGAGACGGATGGTCTCGGTGACCAGCCGCGTCGTCGAGCGGAAGGCTGCCTTGCCGTCGCTCCCGATCTGGAGGAAGGCTGGTTGGAGACCGGGTTCAAGCTGGCCCTTCAGCGTATGGCCCAGCACCAACGAGGCGATCTCCTCGCCCTTCAAGCGGTTGTGCTCGTCGCCGGTGAAGCCGAACGGCCATTCGGGCAAGCCCGCCTGCTGCAACGCGTCGATGATGAGAGCCAAATCCTGGGGGTTACGGTATTGGGCACCGTTGAGCCGGTATGCGGACAATGAATCGAACCCCGGTGTCGACATGGAACCTAGTCCCTCGACGACCGCCGCCCTCGCATCCTGCAGGCGGCCGGCGCGGGCGTATGCGGCACCAAGCGTAATTCTGAAATCTCCGACTGACGGCGCATCGTCGCGCGTGCGTTCGAGCGCCTCGATCGCCTTGTCGTTGCTACCTTGAATGAGAAAGACCAGACCGGCAATTTGCCGGTTGATGGGTGAAAGGTTGGGATCGAGCCTGAGCGCTGTCTCGACCGCTGCGGCTGCCTCGGCATGATTGCCAGCGAACAGTTGGACGTATCCTAGAGCTATCTGCGTCTCCGCATCGCCGGGGCCGAGTGCGACGGCTCGCTCGGCCGAAGCGATGGCTTCCTCGTAGCGGCGATCCACGACCTGCATGATGCCAAGAATCGCATAAGGCGACGAAAGATCCGGGTCGAGTTGCAGCGCACGGCTTGCCCTTTCATAGGCGCGCTTGCGCGCGGGCGCGCTCTGCATGATGTCGTTGAACGATTCGCGCCAGATATAGACTGTCATGCTTGCGTCCGCCGCGAAGGCTTCGGCGAAGGCAGGGTCGAGCTCCTCCGCCTTATCGTAGAGCGTGAGCGCCTCCCGCAGCCCGTCGCGCCGGCCCGTCCGCGCTGTCTGCTCGGCCCGAAGGTAGAAGTCGTAGGCTTCGAGGTTTACGGTCGGCGGGCGCGCCATGCGCTCGCTTTCCGCTGCCGAAGGTTGCATGCCAAGCGCATTGGCGATCTCCCCGCTCATCTCGTGCTGGACGGCAAACACGCCGGCCATGCCGCGGGCGAACCGGTTGGCCCACAGATTGTCGCCCGTTGCCGTATCGATGAGCTGGGCATTGAGGCGGATCTGCTCGCCGGTGCGGCGGACGCTCCCCGTCACGACGAAGCGGACGCCAAGGTCGCGCGCGACGTCCGCCAGCGCTGCAGGCTTGTCCTTGTAGGCAAACACCGAGTTGCGCGCGATGACGTCCAGACCGGAAAGCTTGGTGAGGTCGGTGATCAGATCTTCGGTGATGCCGTCAGCGAAATAGTCCTGGCCTGGATCGCCGCCGAGGTTTGCAAACGGCAGCACCGCAACCGATGGCCGCGATGGCACCGAGAACTTCTGCCATGCGAAAATGCCGGCAATCGCGGCAATCGCCAGGGCGGCGGCGCCTGCCAGGATCATGACGCGCAGGCCCGGCCGGTGGGGGGCGGCCGTGACCTTTCCCGAGGCTGCGGGATCCAGCAGCAGCCGATAGGCGCGAACAGGATCGGCGATGTTCTTAAGGCGCTGCTCGCCAAGACTGGCAAAGCCGACATCCACCTTGTGCACGGCGTGGTCGAACGCCGTGCCTGAGATGCAAATACCCCCGGGCTCCGCCATTGCCTCCAGGCGCGCGGCAATGTTCACGCCATCGCCATAGATGTCATCGCCTTCGACGATGACGTCGCCGAGATTGACGCCGATGCGAAACCGGATCTGCCGCGCTTCGGCGCCCCGATCGCGCTCCGCCATTCGGCGCTGGATCACGGCAGCGCACTGGACGGCGTCGACGACGCTGGCGAACTCGACGAGCGCGCCGTCGCCCATGAGCTTGACCATGCGGCCGTGGAATTCCTTGATCGTAGGGTCGATCAGTTCGCGACGGCAACTCTTCAATCGCTCGAGAGTGCCGACCTCATCTTCGCCCATGAGCGTGCTGTACCCGACCACGTCGGCAGCAAGGATTGCGGTAAGCCTTCGCTCCATGTGATGGTGTCCTGCCTCGTCCACCCAAGCTTCGCCGACGAGCGTAGTCGACTGGCATTTCGAATGCGAGCGTGCTCGGCACACTGGGCAGCGATAATGCAACCACGTCGTTTTTGCGGCCAGCCAAAAGCGGATGCTGCCGAATGGATGCCCTGAGGCCTAGTAACGACATCGGACCTTTGAGGTTGAAGGTCCGCTATCGTTCTTCCCTCGCCACAAGCGGACCTACTGCTCCCGGCCCAAATGCGGCATCCAGTTCTCGGTTCCGAGAGGTCCGCCCGTGGCGCGAAAACTGACATCCGGCAGGCATGCTGTCCGTCGCGGCCATTCGTGAAGTCTGTCACCGTTCTCGCTCAACGACCAGGTACGAGGACGGTGCAGTACCGGGGCAGCGTGCTCCTGACCAGGATTGCCAGCCCCTGCCGCTTACGTTGCGTTTAGCTCCGTCATGTAAGGATCCGAAATCCGGGGGCCGAACGCTCATGCTAGACAATTACGACGTGGACCGGTTTGGCGTGATCCACCAGATCGACGCCACGCCGATCACATACGACAAGCAGTACATTTCCTACTACGAGGATTTGAGCGACCGGACCATCAAGCTCGGCTATCAGCGGCTTGGCTGGGTGCTGGGGATCACCGGCGAGATACCGCGCTCGGTGCTGGAGATCGGCTATGGCACCGGCACCTTCGTCGAGGCCGCCAAAATTACCGGAGTTGCCGATTGCGCCGGCTGTGACATCACCCGGTTTCCGCTGCCCGAGGGGGTGCGCTTTGTCGATTGGGAGGAGGCGCTTGCCGGCTCTTGGGATCTCGTTGCCATGTTCGACGTGCTCGAGCACATCCCTGACCTGGGTTTTCTCGCCCGCCTTCAGGCCCGCCATCTCGCCATCGCCGTTCCCTATTGTCGCTGGCGTGAGCTCGGCGCCGATGGCGACGGGTGGTTCCGGACGTGGCGCATGCGTCTGCCCAACGAGCACCTGCACCATTTCGACCGTCAATCGCTGGTGGCGCTGCTGGCTGACAACGGTTTCGAGTGCGTGACGCTGAATGGATTCGAGGACGGGATCAGGCTGCGGCCGGGCGAAGCCGGGCCGAACATTCTGTCCGGCTTTTTCAGAAAGCTATAGGCCGGTTCACTCCACGGCTGCGGTGAGCGGGCAATGCCCAGACCGCCTTTTGCCGCCATGCTGCAGGCGCGCCCAGCCGGGCGCGCCAGAACGCCATCGGATTTATTGCGCCGGCGCCGGCGCGGGTGCCGCCGGCGCTGCCGCGGGTGCCGCCGCCGTCGTGAACCCGCACTGCTTCTGTTCCATCTCGATCTGCTTGGTGATGCGGATGGCGTTCTGGGCGTAGGCTTCCGTCACGGTGCCGCTGTTGACGGTCTTGTCCTTCAGCGGACTGACGGCCGCGCAGAGGTGGAAGACATGCTCGGTGGCGGACTTCGCGGCGCCGTTTTCCGGCGCGATCCAGTACACGATATCCTGGCCATTGGGGTGTGCCGCGTCCTTCGTCGCATCGGCCACCGTGGTCGAGTCGGTGGCGATCGCCTGCGCCTGGGCGGCGACCTCGGGCGAACAGGCCGTGGTCGGCTGCCCCGCCTTGATCTGCGCCGCGCACTGGTTCATGTCCTGCGTGTACTGCTCGACCGACGGCGGCTGGTAGCTGACCCCGATCAGTGTCGCCAGCACGGCAAGCACCGCGCCGACGCCGCCGGCAATCTTCTTGCTCTTCGGGTCCATGTTCTTGTCGTTGAGGATCAAAAGAACCAGCGGCAGGAAGGCAATCAGCGTGATGATCGCGCCGAGCTGGTTCTGGACGAAGAAACGGAATGTGTCGGATTCGCGGGCCGGGTCCTTCCGGTTGGCCGCCTTCCACAGCAGGCTGCCGGCAATGGCGAAAATCGCGATCCCGACCAGAATGCCGATCAAAAGCGGCAGGTTGCCCTGGTCGAATTTGTGCTGGCGGAGCAAGACGATCCCGTAGATCTCGCCACCAATGGCAATGATCCAGGCCAGCGCGGCGAAAAGCCGGAGGCGCGTGGCGCCGGACTTCTGGCCCTGCGATGCCTGCCAATCCTTGGTAACGTCTGTTGTCGGCTTGTTGTCGGCCATGACCAGGTCCCCCGGTTTCGACACGTTGCAAGGCGGCGTCATCGAACAGGCGCCCGGCGCAGCGTCATTGATCGAACGTCGCCTGCCTCAGCGCGAAAGCGCCACGGCAGACCGTACCTCCATCCATATTGCGCATGATTGGATTCGTCCATAGCCACGGGACAGACGCCGATGGCAATGCGTGGTTCCGGGCATGGCGCACATGCGCCTTCAGAAATCGCTAACCATGACCCGCCTTGCATGGCTGCCACACAATTATTTGAACCTCTGGTGCAATGCAGCATCTTGAATGGTAAGCACGCTCATTATATATCCCGCTCATGGTTTCCGATGGCATCGACAGATTGGGCTTTTTGATCCACGACGTCCAGCGTTTGATGCGCAAGCGGTTCGAGGCGCGTGCCAGCGGCTTCGGCCTTTCGTCGGCACAATGGCGGCTTTTGGTCCGCGTCGCCAAGGAGGCTGGAGTCGCGCAAGCACGGCTCGCCGAACTTCTCGAAATCGAGCCGATCAGTGTCTCGCGCTTGGTCGATCGCATGGAGGAGGGCGGCTGGATCGAACGCCGCCCCGACGCCACCGACCGCCGCGTGCGCATGATCTTCCCGACCGCCAAGGCGAGCGCGGCCTATGCCCACGTCAAGAGCCTTGCCGGAGAGGTTTATGAGGAATCGCTCGTCGGCGTCTCGCCGGAAGATCGCCGTGTCCTGATCCGGGCGTTGGATATGATCGTGCAGAATCTTGCGGATGGCGAGACGTCGTCCTTGGAAAAAGTGAAGAGTACGGAAGGCGCAGCAGCATGAACGCGGCAGCCAAGATAGAAGAGAACGTAACCAGGCTAGAGATGCAGGCGCCGGCGCAACCGGTCGCCGAGGCGCCATCGCAGCCGGCGGCTGCGCCGGTGGCGATTGCTCCTCCGGTTCAGCCGGCGTCGGTGGCGCCGAAGAAGAAGCGCCCCGCTGGTCGTTTCCTTTTAATGTTTGCACTGCCCGCGGCGTTGATCGCCGGCGGCGCCTACGTCTGGGTGACCGGCGGCCGCTACCAGGAGACCGAGAACGCCAATCTGCAGCAGGCCAAGGTGTCGATCGCCTCGGATACGGCGGGCCGCATCGTTCAGGTCGATATCGCCGACAACCAGCTGGTCAGAAAGGGCGACGTGCTGTTTGCCATCGACCCGGAGCCTTACCGGATCGCGCTGGCCCAGGCCGACGCGGCTGTTGCAGTCGCACGGGTCGGCATCGAGCAGCTGCGCGCTTCCTACAGCCAGGCGACGGCGCAGGAAAAGTCCGCCACCAGCGAAGTCGACTATGCCCAGTCGCAATATGACCGCGCCGCCGACCTTGCCCAGAAGGGCATCAACACCAAGTCGGCGCTGGACCAGGCCAAGAACGACCTCGACAAGGCCAAGCAGCAGCTGGCTGTGGCACAGCAGGGTATCATCAGCGCCAAGGCGGCACTTGCCGGCAACCCCGATATCGAGACCGACAAGCACCCGACCGTGATGGCCGCACTCGCGGCGCGCGACAAAGCCGCCTACGATCTGGCACAGACCACGGTCAAGGCGCCGGCCGACGGCGTCGTCAGCCAGGCCTCGTCGTTCAAGGTCGGCCAGTATGTCGGTTCCGGCACGCCGCTGTTTGCGCTGGTCGAGACCGGCGACACCTGGATCGATGCCAATTTCAAGGAAACCCAGCTCACCCATATGAAGCCCGGCCAGAAGGCCGAGATCGTCGTCGACACCTATCCGGGCAGGACGTTCGAAGCCACGGTCAAGGCGATCGGCGCCGGCACCGGGGCCGAGTTCTCGCTGCTGCCGGCCCAGAATGCCACCGGCAACTGGGTCAAGGTCACGCAGCGCATCCCGGTGCGCCTGGAACTGACCGATGCCGACGCCAAAATGGCGTTGCGCACCGGCATGAGCGTCTCAGTCACGGTCGACACCGGCGTTTCGCGCGGGCTTCCGAGTATCTTTGGCCACGCCACGGCTGGCGAGGCTCAATAGACCGTGAATGGACCGTGATACCGAAAAGTGAAAATCGGTGTTCGGCAAAATTCATGGTCACGGACGAATACCAGCGCTCGCCGTGCAGGCAGGGTGAATGCAGACGACAGGATTGGTCCGATGGGAGGTGTGCGAGGGGTTGGGGTTGGACCGGGCCACATTGCGGCCTGACCGAAACCTGGACGACTCGACGCAGGGCTCTTCGGTCCTCAGGTTTCCGGGCGGCAAGCGCCTGATGTGTCGAGACGTTCGGTCGATGTAACCCCCACATCGATAGTCGCGTCCCACCGCGATGAGTGTCTTTCCACTAGGAAGGCCTCGCCGCCCGGAAACCTAGTGTACACGGTTTTGTTACCTGTCGGAAGTTTTGCATCATGAGCACGCCAGAACCCTTCAAGGAAGTGCCCCACCGAGGCCTGATCACGGTTGCGCTCATGCTGGCGACGGTCATGCAGGCGCTCGATACCACGATCGCCAATGTCGCGCTGCCGACCATGACCGGCGATCTCAGCGCCTCTCCCGACAACATCAACTGGGTGCTGACGTCCTACATCGTTGCCGCCGCCATCATGACACCGGTGACCGGCTGGCTGGCCGACCGGTACGGCCGCAAGGAATTGTTCCTGACGGCTGTGGTCGGCTTCACCATCCTCTCCATGCTGTGCGGTCTGGCGTGGAGCCTAGAATCCATCGTGCTGTTCCGGCTGATGCAAGGCGTTTTCGGCGCCGCGATCGTGCCGCTGTCGCAGACCTTCCTGCTCGACATCAATCCCAGGGAACGCCACGGCCAGGCGATGGCCATCTGGGGTGCCGGTATCATGCTGGGGCCGATCCTGGGCCCGACGCTCGGTGGCTGGCTGACCGAGAATTTCAACTGGCGTTGGGTCTTCTTCATCAACCT
This sequence comes from Mesorhizobium sp. P3_B5, assembly GCF_056402815.1. Lineage (NCBI taxonomy): Bacteria > Pseudomonadati > Pseudomonadota > Alphaproteobacteria > Hyphomicrobiales > Phyllobacteriaceae > Mesorhizobium > Mesorhizobium sp. P3_B5. The sequence goes on from NZ_JBFUGR010000001.1 coordinate 843,697, forward strand.
GCCGGTCGGCATTGCGGCCTTCCTCGGCATGGCCGCCTATCTGCCGGCCGTTGCCCGGCGGGTGCGCAACTTCGATTTCTTCGGCTTCGCAATGCTTTCGCTCGGTGTCGGCGCGCTGCAGCTGATGCTGGATCGCGGCGGCGAGGTCGACTGGTTTTCCTCGGTCGAGATCTGGATCGAGCTCGGTCTTGCGATAACCGGCTTCTGGGTTTTCATCATTCACACGGTGACGGCGGAGCGCCCGTTCATCGACCCCAAGATATTCGTCGACCGCAATTTCGTGACCGGGCTGGCGTTCATCTTCGTCATGGGTGTGCTCATCCTGGCCTCGATGTCGCTGCTGCCGCCAATGCTGGCGACCATCTTCGGCTATCCGACCATGACCATCGGTGTCGTCATTGGCCCCCGCGGCGTCGGCACGATGATTTCGATGCTCGTCGTCGGGCGGCTGATGAGCAAGGTCGATGCCAGGATTCTCGTCGTCATCGGCTTTCTGCTCACCGCGCAGTCGCTCTACACCATGGCCAGCTTCACGCCGCAGATGGACAACTGGCTGATCCTCAGCTCCGGCATCATCCAGGGCCTGGGAATGGGTATGGTGTTCGTGCCGCTGTCGACCGTGGCCTTCGCCACGCTTGACCCGCGCTACCGCACCGATGCAACCGCCTTGTTCAGCCTGGTGCGCAATCTCGGCTCATCCATCGGCGTATCGGTCGTGACGGTTCTGCTGGTGCGCAACACGCAGATCAATCATGCCGAGCTTTCGGCCTTCATCAACCCGTTCAACCCTAACCTTTGGGCGGCTTCGCCGGCAGCCGCAGGCGGCGACCCAACGGCCCTGTCCCAGGTGGACGGGCTGGTCAATATCCAGGCAATGATGATTTCCTACGTCAATGACTTCAAGCTGTTGATGATGATGACGCTGCTTGCCGTGCCGTTCGTGTTCCTGCTGCGCAAGCCAAAGGCTGCTCCGGCCGCTGGCGGAGCGCCTGCCGCACATATGGATTGAAGCGACGCCGATATTTGCCGGTAGCAGATGACGCTATCGCGGACGCGCCTGCAGACATGTAAGGCCGAAGCGCTTGCTGGGATGATCGCCAAATTCTCCAGATGTTGAAGAATATCGATTCTGCTGTGCCAATAGCAGATTGAAGACGGCCTTTGCTGGAGTCAACCAGCTGCCGTCGCTTCTGACTTCGATCCAGTTTATCTGCTATTAGTACATAAGTAACACTATGAACCGACTGTCGGATGGCAGGAGAGGGAATTTTGCTTTGTTCCAGGCGCCAAACTGGAGGAGGTCTGTTTGGTCACGAAATCATCCAGGAAACCCGCCGATGCGCCGCAGCCCGCCAGTCTGGCCACCCTGGCGAAACTCGCGGCTGCCTCCAACGACACACTCGAGCGTGAGCTTCGGGCTGCGATCGCAACGCTCGAAGGACAGGCGCTGCGATTCGAGACGGTGGTCGACAATATTTCGCAAGGCATCTGTTTTTTCGATGCCAATGAACGGCTGATCCTGAGCAACCGTCGCTATGCGGAAATCTACCGAATTGCGCCCGAGGAATTACGGCCCGGCGTGACACTGGGCGAAATCGTCGAACGCCGCGTCATCGCCGGCACCGCGGCGCTGGATGCCGACACCTATCTCGCAACCGCCCGGTCGCACAATTCGGGCAAGGCTTCGCGGCTCTGGACCGCCAAACTTGCCGATGGGCGAACAATCCAGATCCGCAACCAGCCGATGCCTGACGGCAGTTGGGTGGCCACGCATGAGGACATTACCGAACTCACCCTCAATCGCCAGATCGTCGACGAGCGCATCTCGCTCCAGGCGCTGATCGACTGGGTGCCCGACTATCTTTGGGTCAAGGACACCGAAAGCCGTTTCGTCGTGGTCAACAGCGCCCTTGCGACCGACAGTGGCCACGACAAGACCAGCGACATGATCGGGTTGACCGATTTTGACCTCCATCCTGCGGAGGTTGCGGAGAAATTTCGCCAGATCGAGGAGAGGGTCCTGCGCAGTGGCCAACCGATGATCGACGCGGAAGAGTTTGTCGTCGATGCGTCGGGCGCCGGCAAATGGCTTTCGTCGACGAAGGTGCCGTTGCGCAATCGTCAAAATGAGATCTTCGGCCTGGTTGGCATCGCCCATGACATCACGGCCCGCAAGCAGGCGGATGTCCTTCGCAGCGGGCAGGCAAACATCCTCGAAATGATCGCCACGAGCGCCCCGCTGGAGGACGTGCTCGACCGTCTCATGCGCTTCGTCGAGGCCCAGCTAAAGGGGATATTCGGTTCCGTCCTGCTGCTCGACAAGGACGGCATCCATTTGCGCCACGGTGCGGCGCCGAGCCTGGCGAAAGCCTATACGAGCGCCATTGACGGGGTCGCTATCGGTCCCAAGGTGGGATCCTGTGGAACCGCCATCTACCGGCGGGAGCCAGTCATTGTCACCGATATCCAGCAGGATCCGCTCTGGGAGGACTACCGTGAACTGGTGGCGCCGCATGGCTATCGTTCGTGCTGGTCGACCCCGATCCTGTCCCACCAGGGCGTCGTCCTGGGCGCCTTTGCCATGTATTCGAAGACTGTGCGTGAACCTGTCGAGGCCGAGACCCGCCTGATAGAATTCACGACGCACATCGCCGGGATCGCGATCGAGCGCAAACTGGCTGAAGATCAAATCCACTTCATGGCCAACCATGACGTGCTGACCGGGCTTCCCAACCGCGCCTTGCTGGAGGACCGGCTCTCGCAAGCGGTCCTGTATGCGCAACGATACGACCGCTGGGTGACGGTGGTGTTCATCGATCTGGACAATTTCAAACTGGTGAACGACACGCTTGGCCACAATGCCGGCGACGAACTGCTGAAGACCCTCGCCAGTCGTATGGTTGAATGCGTAAAGGTGACCGATACCGTGGTGCGGCTTGGCGGCGACGAATTTGTCATCGTTCTGTTCGACCAGCCCGCCAACATCGATCTTGTTTCGGAGGCGCTGCAAACGATACGGGACGCGATTGCCGAGCCGGTTCATATCGGAGAGCATCGCCTGAGAACGACGGCCAGTATCGGCATCGCAAACTATCCCAAGGATGGGGCGAGCCCGGACACGCTGCTCGCCAATGCCGATGCAGCCATGTATCGCGCGAAAGAAATCGGTCGCGATAATTTCCAGTTTTACGCTCCCGAATTCAACTCGAGGGCTCATGAAAAACTCCTGCTCCAGGATGAATTGCGAAACGCGCTCGCGCGTTCGGAATTTACCCTGCACTATCAGCCGCAAGTCGATCTCCGATCAGGGCGGGTCGTCGCCGTCGAAGCGTTGATACGCTGGAACCATCCGACGCGCGGCGTGGTAGCGCCGCTGACCTTCATTCCGACTGCCGAAGAGACAGGTTTGATTGTGCCGATCGGCGACTGGGTTCTTCACGAGGCCTGTCGGCAGAACAAGGCATGGCAGCACGCTGGCCTGCCGCCCGTGACCGTGTGCGTGAATGTGTCGGCGAGACAGTTCCGGGAGAAGAACCTGATCAGCCGTGTCGTCAACGCTTTGAAGGAAAGCGGTCTGGAGGCCAGATATCTCGAACTGGAAGTGACCGAAAGCCTTATCATGCAGGATTTCGACGTGGCGGTCGCCACCATGAACGGGCTGCAAAGGCTGGGCGTTCAGATTTCGATCGACGATTTCGGCACGGGCTACTCCAGCCTCAGTGCGCTCAAGACCTTTCCGGTCCAGCGGCTCAAGATCGACAAGTCTTTCATAAACGATCTGGCCACCGACGAGGACGACCAGGCTGTCACCAGCGCCGTGATCTCATTGGGTCAGAAGCTCAATCTGAGGGTCCTTGCCGAAGGCGTCGAAACGGACGAGCAGGTCGCCTTCCTGCGCCGGAACAATTGCGACGAAATGCAAGGCCATCTTTTCAGCAAACCGGTCCCGGCGCAGGGCATCGAGAAATTGCTCCAGCGCCGGGATTGACGGACTGGCCAACCGGCGGTCGCCGACGATCTGCCGCGCAACGCGACGAACATCGCCGCCACTTGCTTGCTGCTATTTTCCCAGCACAAGGCTCCAATAGCGGATGGCACTGTCGCGGCCGTCCCTGACATAGGCGAGGCCAAAGCGGGTGAAGCGCGGGTCGAGCATATTGCGGCGGTGGCCGGCCGAATGCATCCAGATGTCGAATAGCTTTTGCTGGTCGAAGCGGCCCTCGGCGATGTTTTCGGCAGCTGCGCCGGAAATGCCATTGTCTTTGACACGCGAGGCAAAGTCCTTGCCCCAGCCGGTGGTGTGGCTCATGCGCCGCCGCCGCGCCATGAAGCTGGCCTGCTGCAGCGCCGCCTGTTCGAGCTGGTGATCGGGGACAAGCGGTCCGAGCCCTGCGGAAGCGCGGATGCTGGCCAGCGTGCCGGCGGCCGACGACGAGGCGCCGGCGCCTTCGCCGGTGGGCAGCGAAACGGTGCTGCAAGCGGCAAGCCCGGCCAGTGCGGCAAGGCCGGCGCCTTTCAGCAGCATGCGCCTGTTCAAGTTCGATGGGGCTTGGTGATTGTCGATTTTCGCAAGGGTCATGCCCGCCTGAGATAATGGCGATCATGGCTTTTGCCGGGCAGGGCAGCGAAAATCGCCACATCCAGGCCGATTCGAAAAACACCATGAGGTCAAAAAGTGCTGCATCACGTCTCCTTCGGCGTTTCCCATATCGGGCGCGCGGCAGCCTTCTACGACGCGGCTCTTGCGCCGCTCGGCTATATCAGGGTCTGGGAAGACCTCGAACCTGGCGAACCCGACCAGGCCGTCGGTTACGGGCCTCCCGGCGGCGGCGACAAGCTGGCGATCAAATTGCGCCCGAAAGGCCAGCGTCCGCCCGGTCCCGGTTTTCACCTGGCCTTCGCCGCCCCTGACCGTGGAAGCATCGCGCAATTCCATGTCGCCGCGCTTGCCCATGGCGGTCGCGACAACGGTGCACCCGGCCTGCGGCCCGACTACGGTCCGCATTACTATGCCGCCTTCGTTGTCGACCCGGACGGCCATCACATCGAGGCGGTTTTCAATTTGCCGGAGTAGTCGTGGTTACGACTAGGCAGCCGTGTCGAGATCGGCTTCCTGGGTCAGCGCTGCGCGTCGGTCGCCATCTTGAGCGCAAGTGCGGTAAGCACCGTGCCCATCATCCAGCGCTGGATCACCAGCCACAGCGGCCGTCCCGCCAGGAAGGTGGCGATAGAGCCGGCCGTCACCGCGATGATGGCGTTGACGGTGAGGCTGATCGTGATCTGCGTGGCGCCGAGCACCAGCAATTGCGACAGCACATGGCCCTTGTCGAGGCTGATGAACTGCGGCAGCAGCGACAGATAGAGCACCGCCACTTTCGGGTTGAGCAGGTTGGTCATCAGGCCCATGGCAAACAGCTTGCGCGGCCTGTCCTTCGGCAGCTCGCGCACCTGGAACGGCGAGCGTCCGCCCGGCCTCACCGCTTGCCAGGCGAGCCACAGCAAATAGAGCGCACCGGCAAAGCGCAGCGCGTCATAGGCGAAGGGCACGGCGAGCAGCAGCGCGGTGATGCCGAATGCCGCCGACAGCACGTAGAAGAGAAAACCGAGCGCCACGCCGCTGAGCGAGATCAGGCCGGCCTTCGGTCCCTGCGACAGCGAGCGTGAGATCAGGTAGATCATGTTGGGACCAGGCGTCAGCACCATGCCGAGGCAGACCAGCGCGAAGGCGAGATGGTTGGCGGTTTCAGGCATGGTGGTCTCCGGGAAGCGTTCGATCTTTGCCTCGCGCGACACCGACGCACAAGAGCTTGGCCGGGCCGACCGTTGCGCCAGTGTCGAAAATTGCCTCAGCTCACCACGCGAAGGTTCGACAACTCGTTGGCGATTTCCTTGAAATTGTCCGACAGCGTTGCACCCGTTGCGTTCCAGAACAGCTTGGCCGGCTTGCTCGGGTCGGTCGGGTCCTTGCGGAAGCGCGAGTCCGACGAGCACGTCTTCAGCGCGTCGATCGCCTTCTTGTCGCTGGCATCCGTGGTCGACAGGTCCAGCGCCACGGTCATCACCATGATGTTGGCTGCCTTGGCGTTGTTGCACAGCGTCGCCATCTGGTCGTTGAGCGCGGTAGTGTAGTTGCTGGACGAATAGTTGAACTGGCCGACGGCGCTCGACGTGCCGCCGAACAGGCGGGTGACCGCGCCGCCATTGTAGCCGAGGCCGGTATAGCCGTAGGCGGCATAGGTCGACTTGTTGCCGGCCGGGTCACTGCTCACCGTCGAATAGGTGTTCTCGCCATCGGTGAGCACGATGACCACCTTGTCGTTGCCGCGTTCCGTCTCCGGACGTCCCTCGGTGAAGGGCTCGGTGCTGGAGACGGTGCGCCACCCCCAGGCCAGACCTTCCGGCACATTGGTGTTGCCGTTGGGCGTCATCAGGTCGATTGCGGCCTTGATCTTGGTCAGCCCTGCGGCATCGGTGACGTCGGTCAGCGGTGTGATCGGCGTGGTGGTGCAGCTGTAATTGGGGCCGGCGCCCTTGGCCAGCACCGGCGCATCGATCGGCCGCGGCTGGAAATATTTGGCCATGTTGGATTGCCGCGTCTTGCCGGTGGTGCTTGTCGGGTCGTCGTTCCACCAGCTGTTTGCCGCGCCATAGGTTACAGGGTTCGCCTCGTCCGGATCCTGGGTCAGCTTCCAGTGATTGCCGGGCTCGTCGGGTGCGAACATAGGCACGAACATCGTTGCCGGATCGCCGACGCCGATGCCGCCGTTGTTGGGCCCGCCGGATGCCGGCGCGTCGTTGACATTGTAGGGATAAGGCCGGTCCTCGACGCAGCCCTGCCAGCTGGCGAATGGGCCATACGTGTCGGTGTAGTCGTATTCCTTGTGACTGGTCTTGCAGGTGTGGTTGGAACGGTAGACGTCGCAGACGACGCGCTCGCTGCCGGCGATCCGCTCGTGGCTGGTGACGACCTTCATGTCGCGATAGAGCGAGAACCGGGTCAGCATCTGGCCTTCCTCGGTGCCCCAGCCAGTACCCTTCTTGTACCAGATGCCATTGATTTTCTGGGCATATTTGTTGGCGGCGTTCAGCGTCGACCAGTCGAAATTCTCGTTGTGGATTGGCGACAGCCCATAGGCGTCGATCCAGGACGCGTTGTCGTTCGCCGGCCCGACATTGACCGAGGCAGCGAACGGCACCAGGCTGAACTGGACCGGCTTGTCGATCTGCTTGATCATCGCCGCCTGCACGGCCAGCGTGTCGACCAATTGCTTGGCGGCCTGCTTGAGAAGGTCGATGCGCTTTTGTCCCGAACCGGTGCCAGGCGTCGTCATCGAGCCCGAATTGTCCAGCACCATGGCGACTTCCAGGGTGTTCTTCAGCCGGACTTGCGAGCAAACGGAATAGTCGATCTCGCCGGAGGATTTGCCGACCAGCATCGCCGCTGCCGGCAGGAAATAGGGATCATACACCAGGGCGGCGCACAACTTGAGAATGCCACCGCCAGTGGTGGTGGTCGGCAGCGTGACGCTGAGCGTGGTTTTGGCAGGATCGACTTTGTCGAGATTGGCTCTGAAGAAGTCGAGCGCGTAGGCTTTCAACTGATCCTCGGTGGCACCCTGGACCAGGCGACGCGCTGTGGCGAAATTGGCAGCGTCGAGCGCGTTCACCACCGACTGCTTCTGGTTGGACATTTCCGTGTAGTCGACGGCCATCGCCACGGCGCCCATCAGCGGCACCATGGCAAATGCGGTCACGAGTGCATAGTTGCCGCGCCGGTCACGGAAGAATTGACGCCAGAATTCACGCATGTCTGTAAGCGGCCCCGCCTGCGTATTCTCAATCCAGCCAGAGTCTCACAAAACGCTGAAGGACGGGTTTGGGAAACCTGTCGATTGCGCGATCGGCATTTCATCAAAAGCTAACCAAGCGCGTCGGCGCACCTTGAACAGGCGCTCCAAACAAAGCGCCCCGCCGGAGGCGGGGCGTGTCGTTTCGAAAAGTTCAGAAGATCAGCTGACGATGCGCAGGTTCGACAGTTCGTCGGCGATTTCCTTGAAACTTTGCGACAAGGTGGCGCCAGTCGCGTTCCAGTAGAGTTTCGCAGGTGTCTTGCCGGTCGGGTCGGTCGGATCCTTGCGGAAGCGCGAATCCGAGGAGCATTTCTTGAGCGCGTCGATGGCAGTCTTTTCCGCGGGCTTGGTGGTAACCAGGTCGAGCGAGACGGTCATCAGGAGAATGTTCGCATTCTTCGCATTGGCACAAAGCGTTTGCATCTGCTGGTCAAGCGCGGCTGTGTAGTTGGCGTCCGTATAAGTTGTCTTGGTGACGGTTGTATTAACGAACATTCGGGTCGCGGTTTCCCCCGTTTTCGGTCCGGTGTAACCGTAAGCGGCGTAGGTCGATCCGTTTTTGGCATAGCCGGTGGTCATGTCGTTGCTGGGGCCGATGCTGTAGGTGTTGGCGCCGTCGGTCAGCACGATGACCACTTTGTCGTTGCCCTTTTCGGTGTTCGGTCGGCCTTCCGTGAAAGGCTCGTTGCTCGACACCGTCCGCCAGCCCCAGGCCAGCCCTTCCGGCACGTTGGTGTTGCCGGTCGGCGCCATGGCGGCGATGGCGTTCGTGATAGTGTTCTTGCCGGCCGTGGTCGTTACGTCCTGCAGCGGCGTGATCGCGGCGGTCGTGCATCCCGAATTGGGTCCATCATCGGTGGCTGCGGCCGCTGCGTCCCAGGGCTTCGTCAGGAAATACTTTCGCATGTCCGCCTGGCGCTTGGGCACGGTCAGCGTGTCTAGAGAATCGATCCACCAATTGTTGGTGTAACCCCATGACGATGTGCTGGTGCGAGTGCTGTCGACCCAGAAATTGCCGGCTTCGTCCGGCGCGAACATCGGCACGAACATGGTGGCGGGCGTGCCTGTGGCCGGCGATGTATCGTCGTCATTGTAGGGATACGGCCTTGCCTCCACACAGCCCTTCCAGGCTTCATACGCGGCGGTCACAGAGGTCTTGCAAGTGCCGCCTTGCTTTTTCGTACAGGTCGTGGCCAGCATATCCTTGTAAAGGCTGAAGCGGGTCATCTGCTTGTCTTTGTCCGTGCCCCAGCCCGTGCCCCGCTGGTAGTACATGGTGCCCACTTTTTCGACCCATTTGTTCGCATTGGCGGCCGCTGTCATCGTCGACCAATCGAAGTTCTCATGATGGACCGGCGAAATGCCGGTCGTGTCCATCCAGGTCGCGTCCTTGTTGGCTGCGCCGACATTGACCGACGCCGAAAACGGAACCAGGGAAAACTGCATCGGCTTGGTGACCTGCTTCATCTGTGCGGCCTGGAGCGCCATCGTATTGACAAGTTCGGTCGCGGCCTGCTTGAGCAGGTCTATTCGCGGTTGGCCGGTACCGGAGCCGTTGGTGCTCATCGAGCCGGAATTGTCGAGTACGAGAGAGACTTCCAGCGTGTTCTTGAGGCGAACCTCGGAACATGCCGACAGGTTGACATTCTCGGCAGTCCTTCCGATCAGCATGGCGGCCGCCGGCAGGAAATAGGGATGGTACGTCAAAGCGGCGCACAGCTTCAGCGTGCCGCCGCCTGTGTTGGTGGCGGGCAGCGTGACGGTCAGCAGGGTATTCGCCGGCTTGACGTGCCCGAGATTGACCTCGAAGAAAGTCTTGGCGAAGGCCGTGACGGCGGTGTCGCTCTTGCCCGCGACGATCTGCTGTGCGGTGGCGATGCCTGCGGCATCCAGTGCGTTCAACGTATCCTGCTTTTGCCGCAGCAACTCCGAATAGTCGACGGCGAGCGCCACGGCGCCCATCAGCGGCACCATGGCAATAACGGTCATCAATGCGTAGTTGCCACGCCTGTCACTTCCGAATTTCCGGATCATGTCGTCAGAACCCCTGCCCAAACCCCAGTTGTCGGCAGGACGATGCCACAAATCGTTAAATTTCGAGTTTCTGAAATGCTTTCAAGATCACGCCATCCATTCAACGCTCATTAACCACGCGGTCGGCGGCGGCGAATATTGCTGCCCAGCGCAAGGGTCGTCACATCGCCTTGCAAAAGCTGGTGACAGGATGAGGCGCTTCGGCTAATGCGGACCGGCTGCGGCGGACCGTCGGCGGCGGCTCCTGCAACGATCATCATTTTGGGAAACGGCATGGCGCATACGCCCGACATCATCGGCTCGCTCGCGGATCTGTCGGATTCCTATAGTGCCATCCTCTGCGATGTCTGGGGCGTGGTTCACAATGGCGAACGGCATTTTCCGGCGGCGGCCCTGGCCTTGGAAACCGCGCGCGCGGCCAAACTGCCTGTCGTGCTGATCACCAATTCGCCGCGCCGCAGCGCAGACGTGGTGGCGCAGATGAACGCCATCGGCGTTCCGCCTGCGGCCTATGACCGGGTCGTCACCTCCGGCGACGTCACTCGCGATCTGATTGCCGAGGGTCCGCGCCAGATTTTCCATATCGGTGCCGACCGCGATTTCACGCTCTATGACGGTCTTGACGTCGAACTCGTCGAGGAGTTCGAGGCATCCGGCATCGTCTGCACCGGGCTGTTCGATGACGAGGTAGAAAAACCGGAGGACTACGCCGAGCTTCTGCGGCGGCTGCGGGCCAGGAACCTGCCTTTCATCTGTGCCAATCCCGATATCATGGTGGAGCGCGGCGAGCGGATGATCTGGTGCGCGGGGGCCTTGGCCCGCGACTATGCCCGGCTTGGCGGGCGCACGCTGATCGCCGGAAAACCTTATGCACCGGTCTATGACGTCGCGCTGAAAGAGGTCGCCGGCCTTCTCGGCCGCACGGTCGAGCGCGGCCGAGTGCTGGCCATCGGCGACGGCATGATGACCGACGTCAAGGGCGCCGCCGACAATGGCTTCGACGTGCTCTACGTGTCGGGCGGCGTCCATGCCCGCGACTATGGCGACCCGCTGCAGCCGGATCCGGCGCGACTCCAGGCCTTTCTGGAAAAGCACGGCTACCGGCCGGTCGCAGTTATTCCGAGACTGCGATAGGGTCGCGCCATGACGGAAGCCTCGAAATGACGGACCGCATTTCCGCAATCTCGCCGCTGCCCGCCCAACTGCGTGGCGGCGTTGTCGCGATTGGCAATTTCGACGGCGTTCATCGCGGCCATCAGGCCGTGCTCGAACGCGCGCTCACCGAGGCGGCGCGGCGCGGCGCACCCGCGCTCGCGCTGAGCTTCGAGCCGCACCCGCGCAAGGTGTTCAGGCCGGATATGCCGCTGTTCGTGCTGACGCCGCCGCCGATGAAGGCGCGGCTGCTGTCGCATCTGGGTTTTGCAGCCCTGGTCGAACAGCCGTTCACGCGCGACTTCGCTTCCCTGTCGGCGGAGGCTTTCGTCACCGACGTGCTGGAAAAGAACCTCGGCATCACGCATGCCGTGACCGGTTTCGATTTCCACTTCGGTAAGGACAGGCAGGGCGGTCCGGCTTTTCTGATGGCGGCAGGCGAGTGCCACGGTTTTGGCGTCACCCTGGTCGACGCCTTTCGCGACGAGGGCGCCGAGGTGGTGTCGTCGAGCCGCATCCGGTCGTTGCTGTGCGCGGGAGAGGTAGCCGAGGCCGCCGGCCTGCTTGGCTACCGCTTCACCGTCGAGGGCGAGGTGATCGGCGGCCAGCAGCTGGGCCGGACGCTGGGTTTTCCCACCGCCAACATGAGGCTTTCCCCGGAAGCGACTCTGAAGGAAGGGATTTATGCCGTCCGCTTCCGCCGCGCCGACGGCACGCTGCACGACGGCGTTTCCAGCTTCGGCCGCCGTCCGACCGTCGACGACAATGGCGCGCCGCTGCTGGAAACCTTTGTCTTCGACTTTTCCGGCGATCTCTATGGCGAGATTTGCGCGGTGTCGTTCTTCGGCTTCCTGCGTTCGGAGGTGAAGTTCGACGGGCTCGACGCTCTGGTTGCGCAGATGAAGCGTGACGAGGCCGAGGCGAGGGCGCTGCTTGCCGGTGTCAGCCCGCTTTCCGACCTCGACGCGGCCGTGGCTTTTTGAACGACGTCTTCAGCGCCCTTACTTCTTCAGGGCAAGCCCGACGGCAATAAAGGTCCAGCCCTGGAAAATCAGATCGACGGCCAGGAACAGCCCGAGCACCCACAGGCTGTTGACTGGCCAGCCCATGGCGATGGTCAGGCCCGCCAGCACGCTGATCAGGCCGGCCGCGACGACCCAGCCCCAACCATTGGCCGGCCGATGGCTGTAGCCGACCCAGGCTCGGAGCGCGCCTGACGCGACAAGCGACACCGCCAGCAGGAAGGTCAGTACCGCCGAGGCCAGCAGCGGATTGTCAAAGGCGAAGAACCCGGCGACGGCATAGAGCAGGCCGCTGAGCAGCCAGTAGAAGAAGCGGCCCCAGGTCTTGACGCCGAAGGCATGAATGATCTCGATGATGCCGGCCATCAGCATCAGCCAACCCACGACATAGACCGAGGCGACCGTGGCGATGAACAGATTGCCGAAGGCAATGCCGCCGAAGATGAGCAGCAGCACGCCGAGCGCGACGAACCACCCCCATTTGTCTCGTGTCTGGCCGATCGCGTCCTTCAATGCATCGCCGCGCAGGGTCATTGCCGCATCTCCTCCAGTCTCGCTTTGGCATAGAAGAACGTCTGGCATTTGCCGGCCACGAGGTTAATACCGGTGGCGGCGCGCGTCCAGCCGAAGGCGACAGCCAGCAAGGACAACAAACCGAGCTCCCCTGTCACGGATTTAAATCAAATTTTACCAAACGACCGTCAAAGCTGTGGCCGGTGCGCGGCTGTGTTGTGTTAGTGGAGTGACCATGAGTCCGGTCGGAAAAATGTCTGCGTTTCTGGCGGCCGTCATGTTGGGCGCGCCCGCTGCCGCCGAGGCCGGTGAGGGCACCTTCGGCTGGCTGTCCGGCGACTGGTATCTAACGGTTGGCGCCACCGGCATGGTCGCGCCGAATTTCGAGGGCGGCAAGAAGTACCTGCTCAGTGCCCAGCCGATCATCTCGCTCGGCAAGGCTGGTCCCACCGCCCGCTTTGTCTCGCGCAACGACAACATCTCGCTGGCGCTGGTCGACGATGGCGGTGTCCGCGCCGGCCTGACCGGCAAATTCCTGTTTTCCCGCAGCAGCGACGATGAGCTGAAGGGCCTCGACCCGGTGCGCTGGGGCGGCGAGGTCGGTGGCTTCTTCGAATTCTATCCGACGGACTGGCTGCGCGCTCGCGCCGAACTGCGCCACGGCATTCGCGCCCATAACGGTTTCGTCGCCGACATCGCCGCCGACGCCTTCTATGATGTGACGCCAAATGTCAGGATTTCGGGCGGTCCGCGCGTTTCCTTCGCCTCTTCCGGCTATTTCGATGCCTACTATGGCGTCAATGCGCAGGAGGCGGTGGCCTCGGGCCTCAGCGAATACCATCCCGGCGGCGGCTTGAAATCGACAGGCCTTGGCGGCGCCATAACCTGGAAGGTGACCGAACCGATGACGGCCAGCCTGTTTGGCGAATATTCCCGCCTGATGGGCCCGGCCGCCGATTCCAGCCTGGTCAAGGAGCGCGGCGAGCGCAACCAGTTCATGATCGGCGTCTCGACCACCTATCGTTTCGACTTCACGATGTAGCTGAATCGAACGAGAGACGCTTTATTCCTGCGGCTTTCTCCGCTAAAAGCCCTGCCATGACGAGCTTTTCGCGCCTTCGCGCGCTGACGATACGAATTACGAGCCCGGTGTTCCGGGCGGCCTGAGCGCCGCTGGAGCCGCCGGGGATCTTGCGCGTGCCTCTCGCGCTTTTTCCAAATGATCGACGCATATCGCCCAAAAATGGGTCCGGTTTTGGGAAACCGATACGCGTCAAAGCGAAGATTTCAACGCCCGAGCTTCTACGCCCGCCGGGCAATGCACATGGCAGACCAATGACCGACACAACCGATACGATCGACTATTCCAAGACGCTTTATCTGCCGCAGACGGATTTCCCGATGCGTGCCGGCTTGCCGGAGAAGGAGCCGCTGCTGGTCAAGCGCTGGCAGGACATGGACCTCTACCGCAAGCTGCGCGAAAGCGCGGCCGGCCGTGAAAAATACGTGCTGCATGACGGCCCGCCCTACGCCAACGGCAACATCCATATCGGCCATGCGCTGAACAAGATCCTCAAGGACGTCATCACCCGCTCGTTCCAGATGCGCGGCTATGACTCCAACTATGTGCCCGGCTGGGACTGCCACGGCCTGCCGATCGAATGGAAGATCGAGGAACAATACCGCGCCAAGGGCAAGAACAAGGACGAGGTGCCGGTCAACGAGTTCCGCCGGGAATGCCGCGAATTCGCTGCGCACTGGATCTCGGTGCAGGGCGGCGAGTTCCAGCGGCTCGGCGTCGTCGGCGATTTCAAGAACCCCTATACGACGATGGCCTTCCATGCCGAGGCGCGTATCGCCGGCGAATTGCTGAAATTTGCCATGTCGGGCCAGCTTTACCGCGGCTCCAAGCCGGTGATGTGGAGCGTGGTCGAGCGCACAGCACTTGCCGAGGCCGAGGTTGAGTACCAGGATTATGAGTCCGATACGATCTGGGTGAAGTTTCCAGTCGCCAGCCTTGAGGCTGGGCAGCCGGCACGGGATCCAAAGCTGACCGAGACGTCACTGGACCTGCTGGAAGCTCATGTCGTCATCTGGACGACGACGCCCTGGACCATCCCGGGCAACCGCGCGGTCAGCTATTCGTCGCGTATCGGCTATGGGCTTTATGAGGTCACGGCGGTCGAGAACGCCTTCGGTCCGCAGCCGGGCGAGAAGCTGATCTTTGCCGATGCATTGTCGGAAGACTCGGCGGCCAAGGCCAAGGTCACCTTGAATCGGCTTCACAGCGTTTCGGCGGAACAGCTTGGAAGTCTTACGCTTTCGCATCCGCTCAAAGGCTTCGGCGGTGGCTATGAATTCCCGGTGCCGATGGTTGCCGGTGATCATGTCACCGACGATGCCGGCACCGGCTTCGTTCACACAGCGCCCAGCCACGGTCGCGAGGACTTCGATGCCTGGACGGATGCCGCCAACGAGCTTCGCCAGCGCGGCATCGACACAGCCATTCCGTTCCCGGTCGACGATGGCGGCTTCTTCACCAAGGACGCGCCGGGTTTTGGCCCGGACCGCGAGGGCGGGCCAGCGCGCGTCATCGACGACAATGGCAAGAAGGGCAATGCCAACCAGGCGGTCATCGACGAATTGATCAAGCGCAATGCGCTGTTCGCGCGCGGCCGGCTGAAGCATTCCTATCCGCATTCGTGGCGCTCGAAAAAGCCGATTATCTTCCGCAACACGCCGCAGTGGTTCGTCTATATGGACAAGGATCTCGGCGACGGCACGACGTTGCGCAGCCGCGCGCTGAAGGCGATCGATGACACCCGCTTCGTGCCGGCGGCGGGCCAGAACCGTATCCGCGCCATGATCGAGGAGCGGCCCGACTGGGTGCTGTCGCGCCAGCGCGCCTGGGGCGTGCCGATCGCCGTCTTCGCCGATGCCGACGGCAATGTGCTGAAGGACGAGGCGGTCAACCAGCGCATCATGGACGCTTTTGAGAAAGAAGGCGCCGACGCCTGGTTCGCGGCCGGCGCCAAGGAGCGTTTCCTCGGCAACCACGACGCTTCGAAGTGGAAGCAGGTGATGGACATCCTCGACGTCTGGTTCGATTCGGGCTCGACGCACGTCTTCACGCTGGAGGACCGTCCCGACCTGAAATGGCCGGCCGACGTCTATATGGAAGGCTCCGACCAGCATCGCGGCTGGTTCCACTCCTCGCTGCTCGAAAGCTGCGGCACCAGGGGCAGGGCGCCTTACGAAACCGTCGTCACCCATGGCTTCACCATGGATGAAGAGGGACGTAAGATGTCGAAGTCGCTCGGCAACACCGTCGTGCCGCAGGACGTCATCAAGCAGTCCGGCGCCGATATCCTGCGCCTGTGGGTGGTGACGACCGACTATTGGGAAGACCAGCGGCTCGGCAAGAACGTGCTGCAGACCAATATCGACGCCTACCGCAAGCTCAGGAACACAATCCGCTGGATGCTGGGCACGCTCGCCCATGACGATGGCGAGGAGGTGCCGCTGGACAAGATGCCGGAGCTGGAGCGGCTGATGCTGCACCGGCTGGCCGAGCTCGATGAGATCGTGCGATCGGGCTACGATGCCTTCGAGTTCAAGCGCGTCACCCGCACGCTGCTAGACTTCATGGTGGTCGAACTGTCGGCCTTCTATTTCGACATCCGCAAGGACGCGCTCTATTGCGACGCGCCGTCGAGCGTGAAGCGCAAGGCCTCCGTGCAAGTGGTGCGCCACCTGTTCGACTGCCTGGTGAAGTGGCTGGCGCCGATGCTGCCCTTCACCATGGAAGAGGCCTGGCTCGACCGTCATCCGGACGCCGTGTCGCTGCATCTCGACCAGTTTCCGGAAATCCCGGCGGACTGGAAGAACGAGGCGCTGGCGGAAAAATGGCGCAAAGTGCGGCAGGTTCGCCGTGTCGTCACCGGCGCGCTCGAGATCGCGCGCGCCCAGAAGGTGATCGGCTCGTCGCTGGAAGCCGTGCCGGTGGTCACGCTGGACGATGCCGCGCTCGAAGCGGCGATAGCGGATGTCGACATGGCCGAGATGGCGATCACCAGCGATCTCGTCATCGCCCACGGCAACGCGCCTTCCGGCGCCTTCACCCTGGACGACGTCAAGGGCATAGCGGTCGTGATCGAGAAGGCGCAGGATCGGGGCCTGGCGAAATGCGCGCGCTCATGGCGCTACACCGCCGATGTCGGACAGGATGCCGAATTCCCCGATGTTTCGGCCCGGGACGCCGCTGTCCTGCAAGAGTTGAAGGCGCTCGGGCGGCTTTGAAACGGTGCACAAATGCCACGGCGAGGGGCTGACAGCCCCCCGCGCGTTGCCCTTAACGAGCGGTTGAGGTAAACACGCGAAACTCCGGACGACAAATTGTCGCCGGATTTCCGTCGCAAGAGCATCGACGATGGGGACCGGACCTTTGGCCGGTGGCGATCGAGAGGCTGTCTAGAGTGGGACTTTTTGGCATGACCGAGAGAACTTACGCGCGCGTTGCGCTGCTAGCGCCGCTTGTCGCATCGGGGCTCGCTCTGTCCGGCTGCATGGGCTCGCCCACCTACGGCACCGACAAGACCGCCGGTGAACAGTTGGCGGGCGATCTCTCCAGCGCCTTTTCGATCGCGCCGAAGCACAAGGAACGGATCGACTACAAGCCGCGTCCCGAACTGGTGAAGCCGGCGCTGGGACAGAAGGAAGTGCTGCCGCCGCCGCAGGACAGCATCGAGACGGCGAGCGCCGAATGGCCCGAATCGCCCGAGCAACGCCGCGCCCGCCTGCGTGCCGACGCCACCGCGCATCAGGACGATCCTGCCTACCAGTCGCAGATCGTCGATGATGTGCAGACCGACCCGGAATCGATCAAGAAGGCGATGGCGGATTCGGGTTCGAGCCATCCGCCACGCTGGTCGCCGGCTGACTCGGACAAGGGTCGCGCCGCCGAAATCCAGCGCCGCATGATAGAAAGCAAGCAGGGCGATCCGACCAAGCGCAAATATCTGAGCGAGCCGCCGGTGCAGTACCGTGTCGCCGCCGACACGGCGCCGCAGGACCAGCTCGGCGAGGACGAATACAAGAAGGAACGCCGCCTCAAGAAGGAGGCAGCCGCCAAGAGCAAGAGCGGCGGCATGTTCGACTGGCTGCCCTGGTAAGCACGCGGCTTTCCAGCGCTACGCGTTCCTGGACGCAACGGACGCTGTAACAGGCGCTAAGGTTCGCGTCGCTCCCGGAAAAAATCCCTCAGCAGCAACGCCGCGTCATGTTCGGCCATGCCCGGATAGATGTCGGGCGTGTGGTGGCACGTGGGTGACGTGAAGAAGCGCACGCCGTTGACCACCGCGCCGCCCTTCTCGTCGGCGGCGCCGAAATAGAGCCGGCGCAGCCTGGCGAAGGAAATGGCACCGGCGCACATGACGCAGGGCTCCAGCGTTACATAGAGATCGTGGCCGGTAAGCCGCTCGGCTGACAGCTTCTGGCAAGCCTCGCGGATCGCCAGCATCTCGGCATGTGCCGTCGGATCGGCAAACTCGCGGGTACGATTGCCGGCTTTTGCCACCACCGTGCTGCCGCTGGCAATGACGGCGCCGACCGGCACTTCGCCGCGCAAGGCGGCGGCTTCGGCCTCTTGCAACGCCAGCGCCATGAAATCCGGCCGCTTCACGCGGGTTTCCATGCCGATTATCTCCTCGCCACTCAGGCGTGATCCTGTTATTGAGCGCATAACCTCGAAAATCGGACTCGGTTTTCGGAAATGATCATGCGCCAAATCAAAAGTGCTACAGCGTTCTTTGCGCGCCCGAAAGGATGCGCCACGCTGTAGCAGCGCAAACAGGCAAAGGCCACATGGACGACAACGACAAGAAATTCCGGCCCAAAAAGGGTCCGGCCAGAGGCGGCCCGAAAGCTGCGGGACCGCGCAGCCGCGATGGCGCCGCCGGCAAAGGCGGCAAGCCATCCTTCGGCGCCAAGAAACCCTACGCACCGCGCGGTGACAGGCCGATAGCCGCTGAGGGCGAGCGCCCGAAGCGCGATTTCAAGAGCGGCGACCGGCCATTCAGCAAGGGCCCGCGCCCCGAAGGCAAGCCTTTTGAAAAGCGCGAAGGCCCGCGCAAGCCCTATGCCCCGCGTGGCGACCGGCCGATGGCCACCGACGGCGAGCGGCCGAAGCGCGACTTCAAGAGCGGCGATCGGCCATTCAGCAAGGGTCCGCGCCCCGAGGGCAAGCCATATGAAAAACGCGAAGGCCCGCGCAAGCCCTATGCCCCGCGTGGTGATCGTCCGATGGCCGCCGAGGGCGAGCGCAAGCCTTACGAGAAGCGCGAAGGACCGCGCAAACCCTATGCGCCACGCGGCGACCGAGCAATGGCCGCTGAAGGCGAGCGCAAGCCTTATGAGAAGCGCGAAGGTCCGCGCAAACCCTATGCACCGCGCGGCGATCGGCCGATGGCCGCCGAAGGCGAACGGCCGAAGCGTGACTTCAAACCGCGCGACGACCGGCCTAAGCGTGACTTTGCTGACCGGCCTAAGCGTGACTTCGCTGATCGCCCCAAGCGCGACTTTGGCGATCGTCCCCAGGGCGCATCAGGCGGTGGTTTCAAGCCGCGCCCGCGTGCCGCCGAGGCAACGGAAGAGGCAGGTGAGCGCATCGCCAAGCGGCTGGCGCGCGCCGGCCTCGCCTCGCGCCGCGATGCCGAGGAGCTGATTGCGGCCGGCCGCGTCAAGGTCAATGGCCGCGCGCTGACCACACCGGCCTTCAATGTCATGCCCGGCGACATCATCCATCTCGACGGCATGGAGATACCACCGATCGAGCGCACAAGGCTGTTCCTGTTCCACAAGCCGGCCGGCGTGGTCACCACCAACCGCGATCCCGAGGGCCGCAAAACCGTGTTCGACGTGCTGCCGGCCGACCTGCCGCGGCTGATGACCATCGGTCGCCTTGACATCAACACCGAGGGCCTTTTGCTGCTCACCAATGATGGCGGGCTGTCGCGCGTGCTCGAACTGCCGGCCACCGGCTGGCTCAGGCGCTACCGCGTGCGCGTCCACGGCAAGGTCGAGGAAAGCGCGCTCGCCGGCCTGCGCGAAGGCATTGCCGTCGACGGCGTCTTCTATGGCGCCATCGAAGCGACGCTCGACCGAGAGCAGGGCACCAATGCCTGGCTGACGCTTGGCCTGCGAGAGGGCAAGAACCGCGAGGTCAGGAACATCCTTGGCTCGCTCGGCCTCGACGTCACGCGGCTGATCCGCATTTCCTACGGCCCATTCCAGCTGGATGATCTGAAGGAAGGCCATGTTCTCGAGATTAAGGGCCGCGTGCTGCGCGACCAGCTTGGCGAGCGCCTGGTCGAGGAATCCGGCGCCAATTTCGACGCCGAGATCACCAAGCCGTTTTCCAACAAGCCGGTGCGGCGCGAAACCGTGCGCGAAGAGGAACCCGAGCGGCCGAAATTCACCCGCGACGGCGAGCGCCGTCCGATCGGCGAGGGCGGGCTGATCAAGAACCGCAAGCGCCGCGAAGGCAGCCGCGACGAGGCGCTGGGCAAGCTGTCGACAAGTCCCGACAGAGGTGCTGGGCCGGAAAAGAGCTTTGGCGAGCGTGGCCCGAGGCCCGAGCGCAGCTTCGGCGAGAAACCGCGCGGGGGCTTCGGCGACAAGCCGCGTGGCGGCTTCGGCGGCAAGCCAGGCGGGAAGAGGCCGGAACGCGAGCAGCGGCCGATCGAGCCGCCGGGCCAGCGCAAGGCCAATGTCTGGATGGCGCCTGGCGCGCGGCCGATCGGCAAGGGCAGGGCGGAGGCAGACGCGGCCAAGGCCAGCGATGCCAAGGCCCGCAAGGCTTCGTTCAAGGCCGCCTATGGCAAGCCCGGCGGTGCAAAACCGTTCGGCAAGCCGCGGGGCGATCGTCCCGGCAGTGACCGGCCGCGTAACGGCCCCAAGGGCAAGTAATGCGGATCGTCGGCGGTGAGTTTCGCGGGCGTCCGCTGGCGACGCCGCGCAGCAATGGCATCCGCCCGACGACCGACCGCACCCGCGAGGCTGTCTTCAACGTGCTGGCGCATCGCTATCCCGAGAAACTGGACGGCGCGCGCGTGCTCGACCTGTTCGCCGGCACCGGCGCGCTCGGCCTCGAAGCGCTGTCGCGTGGCGCGTCCTATGGCGTCTTCATCGAGGAAGCGGCGGAAGGGCGCGGCCTGATCCGCACCAATGTCGAAGCCTTCGGGCTGACCGGGCGCACCAAGATTTTTCGCCGGGATGCGTCAGCACTGGGCGAGGCCGGCACCATCGCTGCCTTCGGACTGGTGTTTGCCGATCCGCCCTACGGCAAGGGTCTTGGCGAACTCGCCTTG
Organism: Mesorhizobium sp. P3_B5; assembly: GCF_056402815.1. Classification (NCBI taxonomy): domain Bacteria; kingdom Pseudomonadati; phylum Pseudomonadota; class Alphaproteobacteria; order Hyphomicrobiales; family Phyllobacteriaceae; genus Mesorhizobium; species Mesorhizobium sp. P3_B5. The sequence continues at coordinate 864,634 of NZ_JBFUGR010000001.1, forward strand.
CGCTCGGCCAAGGCCGGTGGCTGGCTCTCGCCCGGTGCGCTCTGCGTCGTCGAAGAAGCGGCGGCGGCCCCGTTCGAGCTTGGCCCCGGCTTTGCGGTGGTCGACGAGCGTGGCTATGGCGAGACCGTCATTCGTTTCATCGAAGCCGGCTGATTGCTTGCAGCATCCCTTGCAAGCCCGGGGGCGGCCTCTTTGCCGCCGCCTTTGCCGGCAACATGACCAACAATTCACTTTGCTTGTCCACAAGACCTTGCCTATCGTCGCGGCATGAAATCCGGAGCCATTGATGACATCTCTGCGCAGAATGCTGCTGACGACCGCGCTGGCCCTGGTCACGACCAGCCCGGTTCTGGCCGCATCGGAGGACGGCAAGGTTACGGACTTCCTGCTCGACAACGGTATGGAGGTGGTCGTCATCCCGGATCACCGGGCGCCGATCGTCACCCATATGGTGTGGTACAAGATCGGCAGTGCCGATGAGCCGCCGGGCAAATCCGGCATTGCCCATTTCTTCGAACATCTCATGTTCAAGGCAACCAAGAACCATCCAGCCGGCGAGTTCGACCGCGCCATCTCGGCCATAGGCGGTTCCAACAACGCCTTCACCTCCTATGACTACACCGCCTTCCATGAGACGGTGGCGCCCTCGGCACTCGGCGACATGATGAGCTTCGAGGCCGACCGGATGCGTAACCTCATCCTCACCGACGAGGTCATCAAGACCGAGCGCGACGTCATCCTCGAGGAGCGCCGCGCGCGCATCGACAGCAATCCCGAGGCGGTTCTCGACGAGGAAGTCGACGCCACGCTGTGGCAGAACCAGCCCTACCGCATTCCGGTGATTGGCTGGATGCAGGAGATGGAGCAGCTGAACCGCACCGACGCCACGGCCTTCTACGACAAATATTATACCCCCAACAACGCCGTGCTGGTGGTGGCCGGCGACGTCGAGCCGGACGCGGTCAAGGCGCTGGCCGAAAAGACCTTTGGCAAGGTCGCGCGCGGTCCGGACCTGCCGCCGCGCATCCGTCCGGTCGAGCCGGAGCAGAACACCAGGCGCACGGTGACGCTCACCGATGCGCGCGTCAGCGTGCCCAGCTTTTCGACGCAATGGGTGGTTCCGTCCTATCGCACGGCAAAACCGGGCGAAGCCGAAGCGCTCGACATACTGGCTGAAATCCTCGGCGGCGGCAGCCGCAGCCGGCTCTACAAGGAGCTAGTGGTCAAGCAAGGCATAGCCGCCAGCGCCGGGGCCTTCTTCCAGGGCACCATGCACGACGCCACCAATTTCACCGTCTATGGCGCGCCGCGCGGTGATGCCAAGCTCGCCGATGTCGAGGCGGCGGTCGACGCCGAAATCATCCGCATCGCCAAGGACGGGGTCACTGGCGAGGAGTTGGAGAAGGCCAAGGCCCGTTACGTCCGCTCGATGATCTTCGCCCGCGACAAGCAGGATTCCATGGCCAACATCTATGGCTCGACGCTGGCCGTCGGGGGCAATGTCAGGGATATCGAGGAATGGCCCGACCGCATCCGCAAGGTCACCGCCGACGAGGTCAAGGCCGTCGCCGTGCGGTATCTTGTGCTGGATCATTCGACGACCGGCTATCTCTTGCCGCAAACCCAGGCGGGGAACTGATCCGATGAACAGACTCGCGATCCTGCCCCGCCGCACCGCCACGCCGCTGGCGACCCTGTTCCTTTCCCTCGTCTTCCTTACCCTGCCGGCGCTCGCCGCTCGCGCCATGGACATCCAGGAAGTGAAATCGCCGAAGGGCATCACCGCCTGGCTGGTGGAAGATCATACGGTGCCGATCATCGCCATCCGCTTCGTCTTCGACGGTGGCTCGACGCAGGACCCAGCTGGCAAGGAAGGGCTGGTCAATCTGATGACCGGCCTGTTCGACGAGGGCGCCGGCGATCTCGACAGCGAGGCCTTCCAGATAAAGCTCGATGATGTCGGCGCTGAAATGGGCTTCGAGGCCGGGCGCGACGGCACCTATGGCTCGATGCGTATGCTGGCCGAACGCAACGACGCGGCGTTCGACCTGTTGCGGCTGGCGGTCACCAAACCGCGCTTCGACCAGGCGCCGATCGACCGCATTCGTTCGCAGATCCTGTCCGGCATCATCGCCGGCGAGAACGACCCGGGCACCATCGCCCAGACCAAATGGGCGGAAGCGATCTACGGCACCCATCCCTATTCCAGGTCCGACGAGGGCACCAAGCAAAGCCTCGCCACCATCACGCCGGATGATCTGAAAGCCTTCCACAAGGCCAATTTCGCCCGCGACGGCCTGCATGTGGCGGTGGTCGGCGACATCGACGCCAGGACGCTGAAGCAAAAGCTCGACGCGCTGTTCGGCGACCTGCCGGAAAAGCAGACGCTGAACCCCGTCGCCGATATCGAGCCGAAGCTCGGCCAGCAACTCGAGGTCAACTACGACCTGCCGCAGACCTCGCTGCAACTGGCCTATCCCGGCGTGAAGCGCGACGCGCCGGACTTTTTCGCCGCGGTGCTGATGAACGAGATCCTCGGCGGCGGCACCTTCACCTCGCGCTTGTTCGACGAAGTGCGCGAAAAGCGCGGCCTGGCCTACAGCGTCAGTTCCGACCTGATCGACCAGAAACACGCCGATGCGCTGCTCGTCACCACGGCGACCCGCTCCGACAGGGCGGCCGAGACGCTGGGCGTCGTGCGCGAGGTGGTCAAGCGCATGGCCGAGGTGGGGCCGACCGAGGAAGAACTTGAAGCGACCAAGAAATACATGGTCGGCGCCTATGCCATCAACAATCTGGATTCCTCGAGCGCGATTGCAGCGACGCTGGTCGAACTGCAGCTCGACAAGCTCGGCATCGACTACATGCAGCGCCGCGGCGCCCTGATCAACGGGGTGACGCTGGACCAGGTCAAGGCGGCGGCGAAGAAACTGCTTTCTGCCGAGCCGGCCATCATGGTCGTCGGACCAAAACTGGCGCTGGGCGGCAAGGGATGAGTGCTGGTCCAAGCTTCGGCATCGCCTTTGGCGGCGGCGGCGCGCGCGGGCTGGCGCATGTCCACGTCATCGAGGCGCTGGACGAACTGGGCATCAGGCCGGTCGCCATTTCCGGCTCGTCGATCGGCGCCATCATGGGCGCCGGCATGGCCTCGGGCATGGCCGGCCGGGACATCCAGGACTATACGCGTTCGATCCTGATGCGCCGCGCCGAGGTGGCGACGCGCATGTGGCGGGCGCGGCCGGGCACTTTTGCCGAGGCGATGCAGGGCGGCTTGCGGGTCAGCCAGTTCAATGTCGAGCGCATCCTGAAAGCCTTCCTGCCCGACGCTATTCCCGAAACCTTCGCCGAGCTGAAGATACCGCTGAAGGTGACGGCGACGGACTATTTTGGTCACAAGCTGGCCGTCTTCGAAGACGGCGACCTGCATTCGGCACTCGCCGCCTCGGCCGCCATTCCCGCGGTATTCCGCCCGGTGATGCGCGACGGCCGGCTGCTGATCGACGGCGGCATCTACAATCCGGTACCGTTCGACCTGATCGAGCATGACGCCGACATCATTATCGCCGTCGATGTCGTCGGTGCCCCGACCGAAGCCGAGCGCAAGAACCCGACCTCCGTCGACCTGATGTTCGGCGCCACGCAGTTGATGATGCAGTCGATCATCGCCAACAAGCTTAAGCAGTGCCAGCCCGACATTCTGATCCGTCCGGCGGTGTCGAAATACCGGGTGCTCGACTTCATGAAGATCGACGCCTTGCTGGCCGAGACCGTCGATATCAAGGACGAGCTGAAGCGGCAGATCGAGAAGACGCTAGAAGCGCGGGCCGGCAAGACCAAACGCGGCAAGCGTGCCGCCGGGTGAGGGCGCTTGGTGCCCCTGCGCGGGGGTGACCGGATATCTGCCTTACGGGCGGCGCCACCAAGGCCAAACGCAAGCAGGGTGAACTGCGGGCCAGCGTCGCGTCTGCTGCGCCGGCGCCCAAGAGCGTATCGATCAACCAAGGCTGCTCAGGGCTCGGTGGGGCTTCCCCAACGGAAGAAGAGGATGTAAAAAGGAATGTTAGCAATTCCTTAAGTAAAAAAATGGAGGGAGTGTAAGGAGTGTTAGGCCATGAGTTTCAAGGGGTTGATGAAGCGTGCCGCTAATTCCGACAGAGCATTTGAGAAGCTCGAAGCCGAGTTGGCGGACGCGTTCGATGAGTGTCTCAAACTAGACGACCAGTCGCCGCCGGAGAACGCGGACGAGAATCTCGCGACAAACAACGACAACGCCCAGCCAGAGAACGGTGCGGATCGTCCAGAGACCGTACGGCTGCTGACTTCGCACACGCAAACCCGGCTGGCTGCATTGAGTGCGGTTGATGGGCTCTTTCACGATGCCCAGGACTATCTGGAGGAGATCAACGCGAAACTGTCGGAGATCGCGACTTCGCACCATCTGACACGCGAATTCTTGAACATCCTCCATGGCGATGTTCTTCGCGCTAACGAACTGGAACTGGCAAATACCGGCCTGACCGCACACCAAAGAGGTCTGTCGGAACAGCTCCACGATGCGGCCAGAAAGCTGCGCGAGCGCGAAGGCGCCGTCGAAGTCTTGCAGCAGCATGAGGCGGGCCTGGTTCAGGACAAGGAGGCACTTCGAGCTGCGCTGGCTGCAGTGAGGCTGGAACTGGTCGAGGCAGCCAATGCAAGCGCAAAACGCGAAGCGGAATTCGGCGAGGTCGTCAAGACGCTAGCGGCCAAGACGGTCGAGGCCAACAGACGCTTACGTGAGAACAAGATGCTGCGGGAAAAGCATGTCAGCCTGCAGATTGAACTCGACAAGGCGCACAAGCGGGAAACCGAGACGCGCCATAGGCTCGACGAGCTCTCGACGATTCATGCCAGCGAGGCGGTGCGACTTTCGGAACTGCTGGCTGCGCTTGGCAAGAGCGAGAAGGAGGAAATGCGGCTTCAGAAATCGTTCGAGATGGCGCAAACGAAGCTGTCGGAAATGACGGAAGCGGCCCGTTTCATGGAAAGTGACACGCAAGCCGAGCTCACCCGCAATCACCTGGAGATGGACGGCTTGCGTTCTGAAATTCAGAACCTCCAGTCGCGACTGGAGCTGGCCTCGAACGAGAGCAGCGCAGCGGCTGCCGAGATAGCCACGCTTCGGACTCAATGGAGCGACGCCGTGGCCGAAAAGCAGGTTGCGGATGAAAAACTGTCTGCGCTCATGAAGGAGAGCGAGAGCGACAAGATGAACCTTTCGGCGGTGAACGCAAATTATTCGCAGCTTTCCCTGCAGCAGGCATCTGAACAAATGCAGTACGATGTCCAGAGGCAGGAATGCGAGGATTTGCGAGCTGAAGTCGCGTCGCTCAATGCCCGGATCAAGGAGCTCTTGCCTTATGAGCGCCTGCACAGGGTCACCAACGCCAAGCCGCGCGAAGGCGTCGTGGTCGAAATCAACGGCGCGGTGGCCGAGGCGGCGCGCGCAACACACAGGCGGCGCGCCCGCCGCAACCTGCGTGCGACGTCCTAGCAGGCGCCTACACGGTGAGGGAAGATAGAGCCCCATCCCGATCTTTCATCGGGATGGGAATAGGCTCTATGCGAAGGTCTGCAGATTGGCTTCCTGCAGCTTGGCGCTGGCAAGCAAGGCTTCGAGCACCTGTTTCTTGAGCAGCAGGCACTGCGAACGCGCCAGTTTGACGATGCCGGAAACCTCCGCCACCTCGCAGGCCAGCACCAATTCCTGCTGCTGGCTGATGATCAGTTGCGTCAGGTCGCGCGATTTGAAGCCGAGATGGAGAACGCGCTCCGACTGGTCGAGTATCTGATCGAGCAGGCGCGCCAGCCGCAGATTTCCCGACAGCTCCGCCAGCGCCAGGCGAAAGGCGCGATCGGCGGCGAGGAACGCAACGTGGCTGCGCAGCGTCTCCGGCTTCAGCACCTTCTTCGCCGCTAGTCTCACATCTTCCAGCCCGCGCGCGGTGAGGCCCGATGCAGCGACACGGAACACTTCCGGCTCGATCAGGCTGCGCACATCGAAGATTTCGTTGACGTCGCGCAGGCTGAGCGGCGCGATGACATAGCCGCGCCTGGGCTCGCTCTTGATCAGCCCTTCCTGCGTCAGACGGGCCAGCGCCGAGCGGATCGTCGCCTTCTTGATCTGGTAGCGGTCGCCGATCTGCTTTTCGGTCAGGCTTTCGCCGGGGCGCAGCACGCAGGCGACGATATCGGTCTTGACCTGCTCATAGGCCTCTTCGCTGCGCAGTATGTCGGCGGTCGATGCCGCCGCGGCTTTCGGAGGAGTCATGTTGGTCTTCCGTTTGGGCCCAGTTGACGCCGGTATCGGCATTCGCTAGCGTGAGCTTCTCAGATATTTGCACTGAGCATCTCAGAAGGGATAACTGACAATGTCTCTTTCCCCCAGCTCGCCTCTCTACGCCGTAACCAATGATATCGTCAACGCCGCGCAAGGCCCCGATCCGTTCGAACGCGTCAGGACGGTGCTGCACGACCATACCAGGCGTTTTCACGCGACGGGCGTGCTCGCGCATGAGGAAGACGACGACGAAGTGCTTCTGCACGCCAGCCCGAATCTGACGATCTACCACATCACGCTGTCGCCCGGCCTGCAGTATCCCCCGCACAACCATCTGATGGATGCGCTGATCGGCATCTACAAGGGCAGCGAGACCAACTTCATCTATCCCATTATCGGCAGCGAGATCGACGTGCCGGAGAGGCAGGACATCGCCGCGCCCGCCGTGATGCATATGCCGCCGCACATCGTGCATTCGGTGGCCAACACCGGCAATGCGCGCTCGGGCGCGCTGCATGTCTATCTCGGCAACCTGCCGGCCACCCACCGGCATCTGTGGGACCTCGAAAGCAACCAGGCCGAACCCTTTGATAATGATCGCTATATGGCCGGTGCGCGCCCCATCGGGCAGGTGGCTTCGGAGCCCGGAAAATAGCGAGATACCATCGCCTTTATCGCCAATTGGCACGCGCGCCCTAACTCACGACCCGCACGCAACGGCAGAGAGGAGAAGAACGATGACCAGTCACACGAATGGCACAGGCGAGGGAGGCTCGGCGCGGCTCGCCATGAAGACACCGCCGATCGTCTTGCAGGAGGCGTGGGAGGCCGCGCGTGAAGCCTTGCTGGTGAAGGAAAAGGCGCAGGCCCGCGCTCGCGATGCGTTGGCCGCCGAGCGGCGGCGGATGCCGTGGATGGAAGTCGAGAAAAAATATGTCTTCGAAGGGCCTGACGGAAAGGCCAGCCTGCTCGACCTGTTCGACGGCCGCCGCCAGCTGATCGTCTACCGCGCCTTCTTCGAGCCCGGCGTCCATGGCTGGCCCGATCACGCCTGCCGCGGCTGTTCCATGGGCGCCGATCAGGTCGGCAATCTCACCCATCTCAACGCCCGCGACACCACGCTGGTCTATGCCTCGCGCGCCCCGCAGACCGACATTGCGCGGCTGAAGCAGCGGATGGACTGGAAGATGCCCTGGTACACCATCACCGACAGCTTTGACGCCGATTTTGGCGTCGCCGAATGGCACGGCCACAACGTGTTCATCCACGACGGTGACAGGGTGTTTCGCACCTACTTCATCAACAGCCGCGGCGACGAGGCGATGGGCACCGTCTGGAACTACCTCGACGCCACCCCGCTCGGCCGCCAGGAGGTCTGGGAGGACTCGCCCGAAGGCTATCCGCAGACCCCGACCTACAAATGGTGGAACTGGCACGACAGCTATGACGCGGCGCCCGACAAGAAATGGGAAGAGGTGTCGGACGCCGGCGAGGCGGCATTCCGCGACCGCGCCGAGTAATTGGCCTGCGCGAGCCCAGCTCCGTGGATTAGCGGGGCTTCTGCTGCCTCCGTGGTATCAAGGGAAACAGACCATGAGCGAGCCTCATGCAGACGGCGCCGGCGAGGCCGCGCTCGGCGCAGCTGATCTCATATCCCTCGCAGCGGCGCCGACTTTCGCGGTCATGGCGCTGCTGACCTGCATCCTCAGTGGCGATGCCGCCATGCTCTGCATGGGCGGGCAGGGTGTTTCACCACTCAGCGGAATGGTGCCGATGTACCTGCTGATGAGCGGCTTCCACCTGGCGCCCTGGCTGAAGCGGATCCGGCAAAGTGGCGCCCGCCAGTCTCGATAGCTTGTCGCGCGACAGGCACCGCCGGGTCGCCGCCGGCACCGCTGTCATGCGGACTTGACGACAGTGAGTGTGCGTTTGTAGGGGGTCTGTTTCGTCTGGAAACTTTTGGCCAGAGCGGGGCGGCCGACGCGAAAGCCCTGGATCTTGTCTATGCCGAAATCGCGCATGAGCGCCATCTGCTCGTCGGTTTCCACCCCTTCGACCAGGATCTTGTGGCCGCGATTCCGGACCAGGGCAATAATGTCCTGGAGCATCGCCTTGCCCCTGGGGGCGGCGCAGTCGTGAAGAAACGAGCGGTCGATCTTCACCGTATCGAAATCGATCAGACGAAGCCATGACAGGCCTGCGAAGCCCGTCCCAAAATCGTCGAGCCATATCCTGACCCCGAGCAGCTTGAGGTCGCTGATGCAGCGCAGAATGTCCGAGTGCATCTCGATCTCCAGCCCCTCGGTGAGTTCGAAGGCCAGCCGGCTGCCGCCCACGCCGGTCTCGCCCAGAATGGCCGCAACCGAGGTGGCAAAGCCGGGTGTCTTGAGCTGGATCGGAGAGACATTGACACTGACGACGCTGATATGATCGTCCGCCAGGAGCTCGGCGCACACTGTCCGTATTGCCCAGCGGCCGAGTTCCAGGATCGCGCCGGTTCGTTCCGCGACCGGAATGAACAGGCTCGGTGGGACCGATGTGCCGTCCAGCATTTTGAGGCGCATCAGAGCCTCCACCGCCTCGACCCGGCCCGATGCGACATCCTGGATCGGTTGATAGACGAGTGAAACGAGATCCTGGCCGATCGCGATCTTCAGCAAAGCGGCAATGTTCTCGCTCTCGTCGCTGCTCTGGGGGTCGGATGGATCGAACAGCCGGGCGCAATTTCGACCGCCGGCTTTTGCCAGGTAAAGTGCGCGATCAGCCTCGTGGATGATCTTCTCCAGCTTGGCGCCGGTCTGCAGCCGGGTGAACGCAGCCCCAACGCTCACCGTCACGACCGAGATGCCGTCGCGCCGCAGTTCATGGGTAAGGCCGAGATCCTCCACCGTGCGGCGAATGGCTTCGGCAAGGTCCGCGACCTGCTCTTTCTCTTCCAGGCGAGCCAGGACAATGAATTCCTCGCCACCGTAGCGGCCGATTGAGCCATTGTACCCCTTGATCATTTCGCTAAGGGCGTTGGCGACAAGGATCAGGCAGCGGTCGCCCTCTTGGTGGCCGTAACAGTCGTTGAACTTCTTGAAGAAGTCGACGTCGATGAGAATCGCCACAAAACTGTTGCCGAACCTCTGCCAGCCACTCCAGTAGTCCCGCAGTTTCTCGTCAATCGCTCGCCGGTTCTGGAGACCTGTAAGGGGATCGGTTCTCGACAGATTGAGCAGCGCCTGTCCGCGTTCGGTGGCCTCCTTGTGCTGGATTTTGGCTTCCAGCGCATTCAGGAAGACGTTGTAGCGCTCCTCATTCAGCTTCCAGTTCACGTAGGAGGTAAACGTGAAGCACGAGATGTAAAATGTCCCGAGGGCGATTTGGTAAGACAAGGTTGCAGGAAACAAATACAGAGCGACGAAGAACGCGGCGAGGACCACGCCAGACGACACAATCGAAAGGACAAACTGGAATCGAAAGAACAGGTTGGCGCCCATCATGAAGATGGAGCCAAAAATCATGAAGTAAGAGAAATTCTGAGTGTATCCGGTCGTTATCGCCGGAATCAACCAACCAATATAGCCTGAGACCAGGGCGACCGCGCAGGTGAGATCAAGCCCTTCCGTTTTGAACCCCAGGCGATACTGTGTTTCGAGGACGACGAGCGCGATTGCGCTGACCGCAAAACGCGCGCCGATCGTGTAAGCCGCGACATCCGGGATCAGCAGTATATCGGTGACGGAAAACGAGAGATAGCACGCAACCGCGAGCCAGAGCCCCTGCCGGGCAGCCTTTCTGCGGGCACTCTCGCCCTCCATTCGGTAAAGCTTGCGCAGGTCTCCCGGAAGTGGCTCTTGCCGCTGCGGAAGGACTTCGTCTTCAACCACATCGGCCAACGTTTGAGTCATGCACAGATCCTAATGATTCGCTCCGGCTGGACAGGATTCTACGCCCCGTTTCATAAGATAGCGCTGATGTTCCGCGTTGCGGTCGCGCCTAGCCTCACGAAAATCACAATCATAAGGAGCCGGCCTTACGGAATGTTTCGCGCGACCCGGACATTTTTCTTAAATTTGTTTGATTGACAGCTGGATGGCAGCGGTTGCCCGGCGTTCAACCCGAAATTCTCGACCTCATGGCTGAGACCTTCGACCAAAGAACCCAAGGCGCGCGGACTTGGTGCCTGGTGTCAACCGCCGGCCCGGAATGTCACCGCCGTCCACATCCTGGGATCACGCTTTGCGGACCTTGCCGTAAACGATGTTTCGGTTCGATCCATAGAACACTTCGGCGTCTACGCAATTCCTGTCGACCGCGGCATTGATGATGTCCCACATATCGTCAGCCGAACGCAGGATCAGCGGCCAATCCATGAAGGTTTCCATGTAGCCATCGGTCGTGATCTCGTCGCTGAAATTGGCAAAAAGCAGTTCGCCACCGGGCTTGACCATTTCCATGGCTCTCTGAAACAGGCGGATGCCGATAGCGGGCGCCAGATAGTCGTAGAGACCCGAGGCATAGACGAGGTCGAATGCGCCAAGAGGGTAGGCGCGACGAAGAAGGCCCCGCACCGAGCCTTCCACAGCCTTAACCACCGTGCCGGCAAAATCGCGGTTCACGATGTCGACGCTGACAGGATCCTGGTCCAGTCCAATCCAGCGTTTCAATTTCTCCTGAGAGAGCGCCTCGGAGAGTTCGGCTTCGCGCAGATGACCGCACGCGATCGCCAGCACCTCGGCATTCCCGACCCGGCGGGCCGTCTCATCCACCGTTTTGGCGAGGATGTTGCGCCGCTCTCGTCCGGCAGCAGAACTCGCCGCCTCGCTCGTATAGGCGTAGATCTCCTGGCCAAGCGGGGTCGAAGAAGCCACCATCTCGTCGGCGCTGGGGTGCTTGTAGTAAATGTCCAGCAGGCTTGCATCGCCCGAATAGCCGCGCGGCTTTTCGAAGGACCAGCGCGTGAACGGATCTTGCAGCAAATATTCGGCAACGCGATGTTGCTGGGCCAGGGGAATGAGTGCCTGCCAGACCGCGGGAGCAGACTGCCTGCGAAGCTCGTGGAGTCGGCCTGCCAGACGGTCGACTATCGGTCCTGCCGGCGCTTTCTTTGCGAATGCCTGGTGAGCGAGATCCAGGACAAGTGCGAGCTCTGCCGTCCGCTCCTTCAGTTCGTCGGCGTCGACAATATCGGGCGCTTCCGCTCGATGCCTCTTGACCAATATCGACGTTATCAGGCTGTGATCGTCGAGTTTCGTTTCCGGGTTTCGCGCCATGCGACATCACCTGTGATCCGCCGTCTGCGACTGTAGGCGCGCCAAGGGTGATCCCATATAGTTTAATAAAAGTTTAGCTAATTTGATCCGCACTCGGCTGGCCTGGCCAAGCACTGCGCAGGCCGCCTCTCGCGCTTACAGGGACGAGCCTTGGCCACCGTCGACGAACGCCAGAACGACGACACGCGGAGCAGCGCAGTAGACCAGCCTCGCTTTGCGGCCTGTCTTCGTCATCGCGGCGCCTGCGTCGAGATCGACGGAGATGTCCTCATAGTCCAGCACCTCGCGATCAAGCGGGTAGGCGGCCTTGTAGACGGCTTCCTTGGCGGCAAACAGGATGCGACCGGCAAGACGCCGGTCGGTTGCGTCGGTCCGGTCCGCAGTGGTTGCAACGAGCGGGAAGATTTCGTCGGGCAAGGGCAGGGCGGGCTCGACGTCGATGCCGAGCGAGGCGATGTGGCCAATGGGTGCGACTGCCGCCACGGCCATCTCGTCGTCGTGAGCCAGCGACCCCGTTATCCCCTGGGGCCATACCGGCGCACCGGATGAGCCGCGCAAAACAGCGACATCGTTCAAGCCCATATCGGCCAGCAGTCCGCGCGCGATCCACCGCGCCGCGCCGCTCGCCCGCCGCATCGGCGGCTGGCGTGACGGGATGGAGCGAGCTTCCTGCGGCAGCAGGTGGTTCTCATCGGCTTCGCGTATCGTGCGGCATCCGATGCGAACGCCGATCGGCGCCATGGCGACCATCGCCGCCAGCAGCGATGTCTGCGCCGACAGGCTCGCGTCAACGTCGAGCGGCCGTGTCATGGCTGGTCGATCTATCCCGGCAGGGCGAGATCGGCGATCATTTCCCCGTCCTCGTCCAGCCCTTCTTCGACGAAACCGGCAGCGCGATAGAGGTGGCGCGCCGCTTCATTCCCAGGTTCGTAGCAGATCGAAACGTGGCTGATGTGGCCGAGCCCCGTGATCTCATCCAGCACTTCGCGCAACGCGGCCTTGCCGTAGCCTCGGCCCTGATGGGCGCGATCGATCATGAAGCGGTAGATGCGCGCCTCATCGTCGTCTGCCTCGTACATCAGGAAACCGACGATGCGATCTCCTTCCATGACGACGCGCGGCTGTGCGTCCGCGTCTGTTTCGGCTTCGTCGAGGGACTCCGCATTGCTGGCGACGAAATCCATCTGATCCGGAGCCAGTTCCAGGACCGCGACCAGGGCCCGGTTGGCCGCGGTCACCGAAACCAGACGGATGTCTGCGGTCGTCAAACCGATGCCCTGGAACCATCGTCCGTGACCGGCTGGACGAACCGATGCAGCTTGGCCGGGTTGCCGCGCCATATCGAGTTGGGTTCCAGCTCTTCGCCCTTCATCACGAAGGAGTCCGCATCGACCATCGAGCCTTTGCCCATCACCACGCCATAGTGGACAAAGGCGGAAGGTCCGAGCGTGCAGCCATCGCCGATGCGGATGAAGTCCGACTTGAACGCGCCTTCCTCCAGCGAATGGGCCTGGATGACGCAGCCCTCGTTGAGCGTGACGTCGTCGCCGATCTCGACCAGCGAGCGCTCGGTCAAATTGCTGCCGCCGTCATAGACTCGGCTGCCGACCCTGACGCCGAGCAGGCGCAGGATCATCGGCCGGAACGGCGTGCCGGCAAACAGGCGCACGATCGGCGAATCCGCCAGCTTCCAATGGCGTTCGTGGCGCCAGAAGGCGACATCGTAGATCGTCGTCATCTGCGGCTTCAGGCGCCGGAAACCAAGGCTTGCCCGCTCGACCAGGATGTAGAACGGAATGGTGATCGCCGAGGTCAAGATCACGGCGACGAACAGGGCGACTTCCGCCCATTCGGTATAGTAGTTCAGCGCCCGGTCCCAGATCGCCAGCGTGACGAACAGCATGACCCATTGCGTTGCCACGAACAAAAGGATCGTCACCAGATTGTGGCGGTTCTTGAACGGGATGCGCTGGCGCCGGTCTGCCTCGTCGACGCCGGCGATAAGCTCCTTGTCGCGGTTGACCATGCGCGGGATTTCAAAGGCAGGCGAACCGAGAAGGCCGACATTCTCGCGCACCGGCCCGTCGATCGGGATCATCACCTTGGTGCCGAGCAGGACGTTGTCGCCCGTGCGTCCGTCCGGCGGATAGTAGATGTTGTTGCCGAGATAGTTGCGCTCGCCGATGCGCGTCGGCTCGAGCCTGAAGGCCGAGGCGGACTTGTGCATGTTGATCATGAACAGCCCGTCCGACACCATGGTCTCGGTGCCGATCTCGCACAGAAGCGGGTTTTCGTGCTGCTGGTTGGAGCCGAAATTGGAACCGGTCTGCACCACTTTGTTAAGGTTCCAGCCGATGGCGCTGATATAGTGCACGATGGCCGAGCTGTCACCGAACAGCAGCCCGAGCACGCGGGAATTGCTCGAAAATTCGGCGACGGTCTGCAGCCAGTAGCGGAAGCCATAGAGCGTGTAGGTGCGGCCTGGCTTCAAGATCAGGCTTGTCAGGCGCGGCACCAGCGTCGCCGCCGCAAAGGCCACGGCGATGTAGCCGAAAAGCGTGACCGTGGTGCCGATCGCGACAAGGCCGATCGTCTCCTGATAGTCGTCGCCGACATATTCCCAGTAGCTGTGGAACAGGAGCGGCAGCGGGGTGACGAGGCCGAACAGGCCGACCAACTGCAGCGTTTCATAGAGGAAGCGCCGGACCTGGTAAGGATTGACGTTGCGCACCTTGCAATAGTCCGCCGTGGTCGGCACCGCCGGCGATCCATGCCAGTGCTCGCCGTCCGGGATGCTTTGCCCGCGATGCAGCGAGGACGAGTGGCCGAGCTGGGCGCCGTCGCCGATCCTGGTGTCGATGTCGAGCGTGGAGCCGACGCCGACGAAGGCATCGCGGCCGATGGTGAGCGGCCCGGTGTGGATATAGCCGGACTGGGCGCGGAAGCCGAGGATCATCGATTCCTTGCGCAGGATGGTGTTGTCGCCGATCGAGATGAGATCCGTGCAGACGGGCACGGACTTCGATTCGATGACGGCGTTTTTCCCGAGCTTGGTGCCGAGCAGCTGCAGATAGAGGCTGTAGAGCGGGCTGCCGCGGAACAGCACGACGGGCGCGGTGCGCATCAAGGTCTTGACCACCCAGAAGCGGAAGTAGCGTTGGCCCCAGATGGGAAACACTTCCGCCTTCCAGCGGCCGATGAGCACCCATTTGGCCAGCACGGCAAAGCCCGACATGCCGAAGAACACGGCGGCCGACAGCGCCACGCACCTGAAATAGAGCTGCAGCGGTTCGTCGAGCGCGTCATACATCCAGTTGAGGCCGTCATTGATCGCCCACAACGCGACGTAGCTGTAGAGGCAGTAGAACAAAAGCTGCGCCGCGCCGCAGGTCCAGTAGGCAAAGTTCGAGGCCCGGCGGGTGAGAACAGGCTCGTTGGTCGCCGTCGTCATCTCTTCCGCCACGCCCAGATGCTGCGCCAGGCGCGCAACCGTCGGATAGAGATAGATGTCGCGCATCGACGTCGTCGCCCATTCCTTCCGGGTGCGCACGCGCGCGCAGAAATGGGCCATCAGCAGCGAGTTGGCGCCGAGATCGTCGAAGAAGTGGTCCTCGACCGACACCGCGTCGAACTTCAGCACCGTCGCCAGCGCGTCGGCCAGGAAACGCTCGTCCTCATTGGCGGGCGGCACCATGGCGCGATCGGCCGAAAGCCGAACGCTGGTCGGCTTCGGCAGCTGGCGCAAATCGACCTTGTTGGAGACCGTCATCGGGATCGCAGGCAGTTCCTCGAGGTAGGAGGGCACCATGTAATCGGGCAGCCGCCGCTTCATCGTCTGGGCGAGATCCCCTCGGGAAATCGCCGCTACGCCGGTCTTAAGCGCGTAATAGGCAACGAGTTCGACGCGGCCGGGCTCGATCTCCCAGGTGGTGACGGCAGCCTGCGCGATCTCGGGCTGGTCGAGCAGCACCGCCTCGATCTCGCCGAGCTCGATGCGATATCCCCGGATCTTCACCTGTGTGTCGATGCGCCCGGCATACTCGATCTCGCCGCTGTCGTTGATCCGGCCAAGGTCGCCGGTGCGGTAGATGCGCTGCGACGGGTTGTTCGGCAGGCCGACGAAATCGGCAATGAATTTCTGCTCGGTCAGGTCGGGCCGGTTGAGATAGCCGACGGCGAGCCCGATGCCGGCAATGCCGATCTCGCCCAGCTCGCCGGGCTCGGCAAGCTGCGGCAGCGAGGCGTCGAGAATGACGATGGAATAGGTCGGCAACGGCGCGCCGATGGTCACGGACTTATCCGGCGTCAGCGCCCCCATCGTCGCGGTGACGGTCGCTTCGGTCGGGCCATAGGTGTTGAGGATCTGCCGGCCCGGCTTCGACCAGCGCACCACCAGATTGTGCGGGCAGGCCTCGCCGCCCACCAGCAGCGTGCGCAGGCTGGGCACGTCCGACGTCATCGACGACAGCAAGGTCGGGCTGCAGGCCATGCAGGTGATGTCATGAAGGCGCAGGAAATCCGCCAGTTCCTCGCCTACCAGTGGCATCTGGCCAGGCGCCGGCACCACCGTCGCGCCGGCGACGAACGGCACCCAGATCTCTTCGGAGGAAAAGTCGAAGGCAATGGTCATGCCCTGGTAGACCCGGTCGCCCGGCCGGTATCCGTAGGAGGCGGCGGCGACGTGTATGAAGTTGACGAAACTCTGGTGCCTGATGACCACGCCCTTGGGCTTGCCGGTGGTGCCCGAGGTGTAGAGGATGTAGCAAATGTCGTCGGTGGTCTTCGCCTGCGGCTTCAGCGGCGCAGGCGACTGGGCGGAGATCTCGGCGGCGGCGCTGTCGATCAGCACATGGGGAACCGGCAGTTGACCGGCGCGCGACGCATAGGCGGCGATGGTGACGATCATGCTGACGCCGGCGTCTTCGATGATCAGCGCCATCCGCTCCTGCGGAAACGCGGTGGCCAGCGGCACGAAGGCAGCGCCTGCCTTCATCACCGCCAGCAACGCGACATAGGTCTCCGCCGACCGGTCGAGAATGAGCCCGACCCGGTGACCCGGCCGCACGCCGTGCTTGATCAGCATGCGGGCGAACTGGTTGGCGCGGCTGTTCAGCTCCTGATACGTCCAGACACGCCCGTCGGAGATCACCGCCGGCAAGGCGGCGAAGGTGACGGCAAGCTGCTCGAACACCGTCTCAAGCCGCTCACCCGGCTGCCGGGCAAAGTCGGCGCCCGTCAGGATCTGCGCACCCCTTGCCGGAGCGATCCTTGCCAGTGCGCTTGGCACGATCGGCGTTGCCGCGTCGCTGTCCAGTCCGGCGATATCGAAGTCCATTTCCATACTCTTTCGTCCTGGCCGGGCAACGCCCGGCTGTTCCTGCTCGAGCAGGCATTTTCAGCCCTGCCGCCGCTGCGATTGTTGATGAAGGACCGACGCTGCCAAAAAGGAACAACCCGGAATCCCGACCGCGGCAGCTTATGCCACCCGATCTTTTCGCCAGTTTTTCCGAACTGTTGAATTTTGTTTCTGGAGTGTGTCTGGGGTCGGATCTTGCGCGGCCGCTCGTTGGCCCTTGCGGGAGGGCGCTTTCTCTGGCCTAGACTAAACTCTCAATACCGGGTTTTGACATGAACGCGGTCACTGGCAGCAAACCGTGTCGATCTCGTCGCCAGTTCGCCACATCCCTCTTGCCATCCCCAAATTCTCATCCTAATCTCCTCTGAGAAAACCTTTTCCCAAACCCCGCAGCGTCCATCGACCCACCACCTCGACACACTACAGGCCCGTAAGAGAAAACCTTTTCCCAAACCGAGGACCGACACCCGATCAATGGCCTCCGACACGCCACCACCTACCAAGCAACCCGTCACCCTGCGTGAAGTCGCGGCGATGGCTGGCGTCAGTGTGGCCACAGCGTCGAAGGCGCTGAACGGGCAGGGGCGGATGACTGCGGAGACGCGGCAGCGCATTCGCGAGACGGCGCAGCGGCTTGGCTTTCGCCCCAACAGCCTGGCGCAGAGCCTGCTCAGGCGCCGCTCCTTTACCGTCGGCCTGTTGACCAACGACACCTATGGCCGCTTTTCGCTGCCGGTCATGTCGGGCATTTCCGATGCGCTGGTCGATGCCGGTGTCTCGGTGTTCATGTGCAATGTCGAGGACGATCCGCGGCTGGCACAGCTGCATGTCGAGGCGATGCTGGACAAGCGCATCGACGGCATCATCGCCAGCGGCAAGCGCATCGACCGCCATCTGCCGGTCGACCTCGCCAATCTCGGCGTTCCCGTGATCTACGCTTTCAGCCAGCCCGATCCCGGCGCCATCGCCTTTGTCTCGGACGATGCCGGCGGCGCGCGGCTGGCGGTCGAGCATTTTTGCCGGCTCGGGCGCCGCCGCATCGCCCATGTCAGCGGTCCCGCGAGTTTTGCCGTGGTGCATGAGCGGGCGCAGGCTTTTCGCGATGTGCTTGTCGAGAATGGCTTGCCGGTCACCGAGCCCTTGCTCGGCACCTGGTCGGAAGCCTGGGGGCATGACGCCGTTGGAAAACTGTTCGACGGCAAGGGCGAGAAACCCGACGCCGTCTTCTGCGGCAACGACCAGATCGCGCGCGGCGTCATCGATGCGCTGCGCGAGCGCGGCCTTGGCGTGCCTGGCGATGTCGGCGTCATCGGTTTCGACAATTGGGAGATCGTGGCCGAGGCAACCCGCCCGCCGCTGACCTCGGTCGACATGAACCTGGCAGCGCTCGGCCGCGAGGCCGGCCTCACTCTGCTTTCGCTCGTCGGTGGCCAACCGGCCGCGCCGGGCATTCGAAAACTGCCGTGCCGGCTGGTGGTGCGTCAGTCATGCGGCCGCCCGCCGGGCGGTTGAGAATCAAAAGGTCGCGCGGGGAGCGCGGCCACAGGGAGGAGAAGAAAACCATGAGGAGGAGAACCATGAAGACCATGATCGCCGGGCTCGCCTTTGCGAGCATTTTGGGCACGCTGGCAACAGCTTCTGCCGCCGAGACCGCCAACATCTGGGTTCGCGCCGACGGCTCGAACTTCATGCCGCGCATCGTCGATGCCTTCAACAAGGGCCATGAGAATCAGGTCAAGCTGGACATCATTCCCAATGCCGAGATCATCCCGAAATATGGTGCTGCCGCTGCCGGCGGCACGGCGCCCGACGCGCTGTCGCTCGACCTGATCTACACGCCGTCCTTTGCCGCCGCCGGCCAGCTCGAAGACATCACCGACTGGGCGAAATCGCTGCCTTACTTCGCCAGCCTGTCGCCGGCGCATGTCAAGACCGGCACCTACAAGGACCACATCTATGGGCTGCCGTTCTCGGCCGACGCCTCGGTGCTGATCTGGAACAAGAAACTGTTCAAGCAGGCCGGGCTCGATCCCGAAAAGGGCCCGACCAACTGGGCCGAGATCGCGGCCGACGCCGAGAAGGTCAACGCGCTCGGCGGCGACATCAAGGGCTTCTACTTCTCCGGCAATTGCGGCGGCTGCAACATCTTTACCTTCACGCCGCTGATCTGGGCCTCGGGCGGCGACATTTTGAGCGAAGACGGCTCGAAGGCGACGCTGGACAGCCCGCAATTGCGCGGCGCCATCGATCTCTACCGCTCTATGGTCAAGAAGGATCTGGTGCCGGCCGGCGCGCAGACCGACACCGGCGCCAACTTCTTTGCCGCCTTTGCCGGCGGCAATATCGGCATCTCGCCGTCCGGCGCTTTTGCCATCGGTGCGCTGAACACCCAGTATCCTGACATCGACTACGGCGTCACCTTCCTGCCGGGGAAGGACAGCGGCTGGTCGTCCTTCGCCGGCGGCGACAATTTCGTCGTCACCAAGGGCACCAAGAAGCTCGCCGTGGTGAAGGAGTTCCTCGACTTCGCCTATTCGCTCGAGGGCCAGACCATCCTGGCCAAATACGGCAGCCTGCCGGTGCGTGGCGACATCGCCAAGGACGCGCTCAAGGATCTCGATCCGCGCTACCAGATCGCCGCCGAAGCCATGGCCAAGGGCCGCACGCCCTATTCCGTGGTGTTCAACGATCTGATCAACTCGGCCAACGGTCCGTGGACGCAGATGATCAACGAGGTCTTCTTCGGCGACGACGTCGATGGCGCAATAGCGAATGCACAGGAGACCATGCAGTCGATCATCGACCAGGCGCAGAAATAAGGACTGGCCGGCGGCAGGGGTGGCGCAACGCCTTTGCCGTCAAAAGTCCTGATCCGGTCGCCCGTCCGTTCTCCCTGGACGGGCGGCCGGACATGCAATCGCCCTACCTCCCCCTTGAGGGGAGGTCGGACCGCAGGTCCGGGTGGGGTCGTCTCGGCAGTGCTCGACGTTCCTTTTTCGTCGGCGCACTGCGCAGAGGACCCCACCCCCGGCCTTCGGCCGGACCCTCCCCTCGAGGGGGAGGGGACCACCGCACCCGGAGCCTACCCATGACCGCCATCACCACCACCCCGCCACGCGCCAGAAAGCTGGTCGGCGCCGGCCGCCGGCAGTGGATCGGCCTGCTCTATGTGGCGCCGGCCGTGGCGCTGGTCGTCGTGTTCTTCATCATCCCGCTGTGCATGACGGCGTGGATGTCGCTGCACAACTGGCCGCTGATGGGCGAGCATTTTTACATCGGCTTCGACAATTACCGGGCGATCCTGCGCGACAACAGGTTCTGGAACGCGCTGAGCTTCACCGGCTATTACACCGTGATCGTGACCATCGTGATCTTCGCCGTCGCCTTTCCGCTGGCACTGTTCATCGAAAGGCCGCGGCCGCTCACCGGCTTCTACCGGACATCCTTCTTCATGCCGGCCGTCGTCGGTTTCGCCTCGGCCAGCCTGCTCTGGTCATGGCTGCTCAATGTCGATTCCGGCCTGTTCAGCCCGGCCGCTTTCGACCTCGGCCTGACCGCGAAAAAGTTCAATCTGTTGGCGACGTTTCAGCCGGCCTTCTGGTCGATCATCGCCATGGTCGTCTGGAAGGTGGCTGGCTTCACCATGATAATCCTGATGACCGGCCTGCAGTCGATCCCGACCGATCTGCAGGAAGCCGCGATGATCGACGGGGCAGGGCCGTTCGCCCGCTTTCGCGCCATCACCTTGCCGCTGATGCGCCGCACGCTGGCGCTGGCGCTGATCCTGTCGGTCGCCGGCTCGATCCTCGCCTTCGACCAGTTCTACATCATCCTGCGCGGCGGCCCGCGCAACCAGACGCTGACCGCCGTCTACTGGATTTTCAACCAGTCCTTCGTCTCGTTCAAACTCGGCTACGGCGCGGC
Organism: Mesorhizobium sp. P3_B5; assembly: GCF_056402815.1. NCBI lineage: Bacteria > Pseudomonadati > Pseudomonadota > Alphaproteobacteria > Hyphomicrobiales > Phyllobacteriaceae > Mesorhizobium > Mesorhizobium sp. P3_B5. The sequence continues at coordinate 885,488 of NZ_JBFUGR010000001.1, forward strand.
ATTGTCGATGATCCTGCTGGCCATACTGGTGGCGCTCAGCCTGGTTCAGCTATGGCTGCTGCGCAAACCCGAGGGCATCGACTGATGGCGCAGGCAAGAAGCCGCAGGAGCCGTCTCGGGCTCAACATCGCCGAGCATTCGACCGGCATGATAGCGTCGGCGCTGTTCATCGCGCCGATCGTCTGGGCCGTGCTGTCGACCTTCAAGCCGGCGCAGGAGGCGCGCCAGCCGCCGCTGCCGCCGTGGCCAACGACTGGCTTTTCGATCGAGAACTACCGCACGCTCAACACCTTTGGCGACGGCCTCTGGCTGCCGGCGCAAAACAGCCTCTATGTCGCGTCGATGACGGTGGTGTTGTCGGTGATCGTCAGCGTGCTCGCCGGCTACGGCTTCTCGCGCTTCCGCTTTCCCATGAAGGACCTGCTGTTCATCGTCATCCTGTCGACGATCATGATCCCGTTCCAGTCGATCCTGACGCCGATCTTCCTGGTGCTGACCAAGATCGGCCTGCACAACACGCTGACCGGGCTGGTCCTGGTCTACACCACGCTGCAATTGCCGTTTTCGATCTTCATGATGCGCAACGCCTTTGACGCGGTGCCGCGCGAGATCGAGGAGGCCGCGCGCATGGACGGCGCCAACAACGTCACCATGCTGTTGAAGGTGATGCTGCCGCTGGTCTGGCCGGGCATCGTCACCATCGCGCTGTTCGCCTTCCTCGGCGCCTGGAACGAGTTTTTGGCCGCTCTCGTGCTGATGACCGACCAGTCCAAATTCACGCTGCCGATCATGATGACGGCGCTGCAATCGGGCCGCTTCGGCGCCATCGACTGGGGCGCGGTGCAGGCGGGCGTCACCGTGATGATGGTGCCGTGCCTGGTGCTCTTCCTGCTGCTGCAACGCTTCTACATCCGCGGCCTGATGGCCGGCGCGGTGAAATGACCCGCCGTGAAATGACCAATATCCAACGGAGTGACACGATGACCGCCCAACCATCCGCCAAGCCCGGCAAACTCGCCTTCCGTCCGCTGCCGGTGCCGCAGGTCGACGTGCGCGGCTTCTGGGGCGACCGTGTCGATGCCGTGGCGTCGCGCACCGCCGACATCCTCTACGAGCGCTGCGTCGAAGCGCGCATGCTGGAGCAGATCGACCCGGGCCGGCCGTCACCTGGCGTCGTCATCCCGTTCCATTCGCCGTCGCCCGACGAGGCAGCCAGCCCCGGCTTCACCGGCTCGACGGTGACGACGCAGATGTTCTGGGACTCCGACTGGGGCAAGACCATCGAGACCGCCGCCTATTCGCTCTACCGGCGCAAGAACGCGGCACTCGAGAAGAAGATCGACGCCGTCATCGATCTCTACGGCAGACTGCAGCAGGAAGACGGTTATCTCTCCAGCTGGTACCAGCGCATCCAGCCCGGCAAGCGCTGGACCAACCTGCGCGATTGCCACGAGCTCTATTGCGCCGGCCATTTGATCGAAGGCGCGGTCGCCTATTACCAGGCCACGGGCAAGCGCAAGCTGCTCGACATTATGTGCCGCTATGTCGACCATATCGCCGACACTTTCGGCCCCGAGCCCGGCAAGAAGAAGGGCTATTGCGGCCATGAGGAGATCGAGCTGGCGCTGGTCAAGCTGGCGCGGGCGACGGGCGAGCAGAAATACATGGACCTGGCCAAGTATTTCATCGACCAGCGCGGCCAGCAGCCACACTATTTCGACGAGGAGGCGTTGGCCCGCGGCACGGACCCAAAAGCCTATCATTTCAAGACTTACGAGTACAACCAGTCGCACAAGCCGGTGCGCGAGCAGGACAAGGTCGTCGGCCATGCGGTCAGGGCGATGTATTTGTTCTCAGGCATGGCCGACATCGCCACCGAATATGGCGACGATACGCTGCGCGTGGCGCTCGATCGTCTCTGGAACGATCTCACCACCAAGAACCTCTACATCACCGGCGGCATCGGGCCATCGGCGCACAATGAGGGCTTTACCAGCGACTACGACCTGCCCAACGAAACCGCCTATGCCGAGACCTGTGCCTCGGTCGGGCTGGTGTTCTGGGCCAGCCGCATGCTCGGCATGGGTCCCAATGCGCGTTACGCCGACATGATGGAGCGGGCGCTCTACAACGGCTCGATCTCCGGCCTGTCGCTCGACGGTTCGCTGTTCTTCTACGAAAATCCGCTGGAGAGCCGTGGTAAGCACAATCGCTGGAAATGGCACCGCTGCCCGTGCTGCCCACCCAATATCGGTCGCATGGTCGCCTCCATCGGCAGTTATTTCTACAGCCTGTCGGACGACGCACTCGCCGTCCACCTTTACGGCGACTCGACCGCCCGCTTCGACATATCGAACCGGTCGGTCAGTCTGATCCAAACCAGCAATTATCCCTGGGACGGCGCGGTCTCGCTCCGGATCGAAACCGAAGCGTCGGTCGAGTTCACCTTGCACCTGCGCGTGCCCTCCTGGTGCGGCAAGGCGGCGCTCAAGGTCAACGGCGCCGCGGTCGAACTGGATGGCATCACCAGCGACGGCTATGCCGCGATCCGGCGCGAGTGGCGCCACGGCGACCGGGTGGAACTCGATCTCGAAATGTCCATTGCCCGCCTCTTCGCCAACCCCGAGGTGCGCCAGGATATCGGCCGCGTCGCCCTCGCTCGCGGTCCGCTGATCTACTGTGTCGAGGAAACCGACAATGCCGGCCAGTTGCACCGTATCGCTTTGCCGCGAACGACAAAAATCGAGGCGCATCCCGAGCCGAACCTGCTCGGCGGCATCGTCACGCTTTCGGCCATAGCCAGCACGGAGGCCCAGGAAAACTGGGAGACCGGGCTCTACCGCACCGCACCGCCGGCGGTGAGCGAGACCAAGATCACCGCCGTTCCGTATTTTGCCTGGGACAACCGCGAGCCCGGCGAGATGCTGGTCTGGCTGCGGGACGGCTGAGGCAGCTACAGCCGCAGGAAAGCTGTCAGCGGCAGATGATCGGAGGCAACCCGCGACAGCGGCGTGTCGTGAGCTTCCACTGTCGAGATCATGTCGTGTCGGTTGGCCATGATCCGGTCGAGCGCCAGGAGCGGAAGGCTCGACGGAAAGGTGGGAACCGCCGGCGGCGAGGAGCCGAAAGTCGCATGCAGCGTCTTCAGCGCCGACCGGTTTCCGAGCCGCCATTCGTTCAGATCGCCAAGCAGCAGCGTTGGCGTTTCGTCCGGGCGGTTCATGATATCGAGCACGACGCGGGCCTGTTCGGAGCGTGACCGGCGCAGCAGGCCGAGATGCGCGGCAATGATGCGCAGCGTCCGTTTTTCGTCCAGGTCGATCTCGGCAACCAGCGCCCCGCGCGGTTCCAGGCCCGGCAGCTTTATCTGATGGACATCGCGAACCGTGCCGCGCTTGAACAGCAAGACATTGCCGTGCCAGCCATGTCCCTTGCCGTTTCCCGATATTGGCACCGGCACCAGGCCCGTTTCCATTTCGAGGCGGGCAAGATCGAGCAGCCCGGCGCGGTCGCCGAAACGGTTGTCCGCCTCCTGCAGCGCAATGACGTCGGGGCCGATTTCCCGGATGACGCGGACAATCCGGTCCGGGTCGAACTTCCTGTCGACGCCTACGCATTTGTGGACGTTGTAGGATGCGACCAGCGTGCCGGCAGCATCCGTCCGCTCATGCGGCGCGGACCCTGTCGCGCGGGCTTTTCTGCGGCGAATGGTTGAAAGCATGTTCGCCCGAAGGCTGCGTACGGTTCTCTGCATATGTGCGCTGCTTATGTCTTTCCGGCTTTCAGCTTCTATAGATAGGGCGATCCCAGCCACAGCAATCGGTCGAAGACACGAATGACAAAAGGCCGCGCTTTCAAGGTCTCGAGCGTCACTTGTGTGGCGGAGGCGATTGCCGATCCGATGCGCGCTTCGATCTCGGCGGCAAAGCCTGCATCCAGAACCTCCATGTCGATTTCGAAATTCAGCCGCAGCGAGCGGGCATCGAGGTTGGACGAGCCGACATAGGCCCAGACGCCGTCGACCGAAAGCAGCTTCGAATGGTCGAACGCGCCCGCGTGGCGCCATACCCGGCAATAATGCTTCAGCACCTGATCGAGTTGCGCCGTCATCGCACGGTCGACAAGGAAGAGATTGTTCACCGCCGGCACGACGATGTCGATCTCGACGCCGCGCCGGGCCGCCGTCGTCAGCGCGCTGATCAGCTCGCGATCCGGCAGGAAATAGGGCGACATGATGAGGATCGAATGGCGGGCCACGGAAAATGCCCCCATCAGCAGCTTTTGGTTGGTTTCGATGCGGGCATCCGGCCCCGACGCCACCGCCCGCACCAGCATTGGCTGACCGGCAGGCGGCGAGGGCACGTCCACCTGCCAGACGTCGCCCTTGAGGGCCTCGTTGCCGGCAAAGCGCCAATCCTCGGCGGCAACCGAGAACAGGTCGGCCACCACCGGTCCGGTGACCTGGAAATGCGTGTCCACCGAGCTGGCGGACCCCGAGAACTCGGCCGAGAATCCCTTGCGGATGTTGATCCCTCCGGTAAAGGCGACCGTGCCGTCGACGACCAGGATCTTCCTGTGCGTTCGCAAGTTGGCATAGGGAAGACGCAGGCCCATGACGATGTTGCCATTGAAGAGATCGACGGTGATGTTTGCGTCTTTGAGAAGCTTGAGGATGCTGGGGACGGAGTAGCGCACGCCGACGGCGTCGATCAGCACGCGAACGGTCACACCCCGTCGCACCGCTCCGGCCAGCGCTTCGACGAAAAGCTGGCCAACCTCGTCATTGTCGAAGATGTAGGTCTCAAGCAGGATGCTGCGCGATGCGCCGTCGATCGCCCGGCGCATCGCGGCATAGGCCTCGTCACCGGTCTTGAGGATCGCAATCGCATTTCCCGATGTCAGGGCGCGCCGCGCCACCCTGTCGCCCAATGTCTTCAGTCCGGTAAAGCGCAGGCCGTAGCGCTCGGCAATCAGTTTTTCCGCGGCAATGTCGCCGTCGCGTTTTGCCGAAGCCGCCTCTCCATCGAGCGGCCGCTGCGCGCTGATCGTTGCGCGTCGGATCCGGTTTATGCCGGCAACCGCATAGATGATCGCGCCAACAAACGGCGACAAAAGCATGACGCCCACCCAGCCCGTGGCTGCGCGGACATCCTCCTTCGTCATGATGGCGTGGACGATGCCGATGGTCGCCATCACCGCTGGAATGATCACCAGGATCTGGGGCCAGTGACTCGCTATGGTCTGCAACATCGGCAGGACTATCCAGCGCGCGGCCGCAGAAGGCAATGCAGCTGATTTTAGGCTGCCATGAGCAGCTGCAAGCTCGAACACCACCAGCACGTTGGCATGTGATGACGATTGCCATGACGTCGCGCGTGCAATAGGCCTTTGCCGGAAAAGCGCAGGGGAGGATTGCCGTGACAGGAACAGCCCAGACATGGCGTGTCGGCATCCTTTTTTCGCGCAGCGGCATCACCTCAGTCACCGAAAGCGAGCATTTCTACGGGACGGCGCTTGCCATCGAGGAGATCAATGCCGGCGGCGGCGTGCTGGGGCGGCAGATCGAGCCAATCGCCTACGACCCGGGTAGCGACCCCGAGGCGTTTCGGTCGCTGGCCCGCAAGCTTCTGACCGAGGACGACGTCAACGTGATCTTCGGCTGTTCGATGTCGGGCAGCCGCAAGGCCGTGCTGCCGATCGTCGAGCGCTACAACGGCTTGCTCTGGTATCCCTCGATCTATGAGGGTTTCGAATATTCCGAAAACGTCCTCTACACCGGCGCCACGCTAAACCAGAACACTTTTGCGCTCGCCGACTTCATCCTGCAACGCTACGGACCGCGCGTCTTTATGGCCGGGTCCGACTACATCTACCCGCATGAATCCAACCGGGTGATGCGCGACCTGCTGGAATGCAAGGGCGGCACCATCGTCGAGGAACAATATGTGCCGCTCGACGCCGACGAACGCCGCATGCGCCGGCTGATGGACGATATCGAAAAGGCCGCTCCGGACGCCGTCTTCTCCACGGTGATCGGGCGCAGCGCGCAAATCCTTTATCGGCTCTACGCCGAAGCCGGCATCGACCGGACGAAGCGGCCGATCGCCAGCCTGACCTTGGCCGAAGGCGAAATCCGCGTCATAGGTGCCGAGCACTGCACCGGCCACGTGCTGGCTGCTCCTTATCTGGCGAGTGTCGACAGCGGCGAGAACCAGCGCTTCGTCGGCGAGCTTGCCCGCCGGTTCGGCGACCGGACCACGGCGACCATGTGGTCGCAAACCGCCTATACGCAGGTGCATCTGTTCGCCCGCGCGCTGGAGAAGGCGGGAACCCTCGACACTTTCCGCCTTAGCCAGGCAGCGCTTGAAGTCGATTATGCGTCGCCAGAGGGACGGATGATGTTCGACCAGGAAAACCGCCACGTCTGGTCGACACCACGCATCGGCATCGCCAACGCTGCCGGCCAGTTCGACATCGCCTGGCAGTCGCAGGCGCCGATCCGGCCTGACCCCTACCTCGCCTCGACCCATTTCGAGGAGCCGTGGCTGTAATGACGGCGACACTCAAACGCATCCTCAACGATCTCAGGCAGGCGAAGATCCTCGTCATCCACCCGAAGGATGAGGATGGTGCTGCACTTGTCGATCACCTTCGGCGGCTGGGCTGCGAGGTCCGGGCGGCGTGGCCGCCGCCGTCGTCGATCCCGGGCGATATCGACACGGTGTTCGTCCAGGTGGGCGAGGCGCCGACCGACGCAATGGTGTCGCTCATCGAAGGCGTCAATGCCGCCGTCGTCGCCATCGTCACCTATGAAAGCCCGACTTCGATCAAGGCGATCATCGATCTCAACGCCCATGGCGTCATCACCAAGCCGCTCAGGCAGCTGGGCGTGCTGACGCAATTTGCGCTGGCCCGCTATCGCTACGGCTATGAAGGGCGGCTCGCCAACAAGGTGCGCAAGCTGGAGGATACTCTGAAAGGTCGTCGGACGATCGAGAAGGCGGTCAAGGTGCTGGTCGAGATGAATGGCGTCGACGAGGAGACCGCCTACAAATTGATCCGCGACCAGGCGACCTCGAAGCGCATCGCGCTGGTTTCCGTGGCCGACAGCATCCTCGCCGCGCAGGAAGCGATGCGGGCTTTCGGCTTCGGGATTTCCGCGCAAGGCAATCAGAAGCAGCCGAACGATCGATAAGGTCGCAGCAGAAAGCTGTTATAACCAGCTGATTTTACGTCTATATATTGAACTATGTATCGTCGCTTGCCGCCGGAATCTTAGGCCCTTGACGCAGTCTTCGGTCCGTGCAACTTCTTAAAGCACGAGCAGGTTTGCTCTTCGGCAGGAATGCCGTTTCACATTGATGGCTATGTAGCCCTTGGCTCGCGGATGACTTCCGCGCCCAGGGGTTTTTTGCGTTTGGAGACAGGCTTTGGCACTATTGGCGACAGCATCCACGGACCTCCGTCTGGCCTGCATCCAGTTCCAACCGACGATCGGCCGGCTGGACAAAAATCTCAGATCGATGGAGCGGCTGATCCGCCAGGCCGCCGGTCTCGGCGCCTCGGTGGTGGTGCTGCCGGAACTCGCTGACAGCGGCTATGTCTTCGACAGCCGCGAAGAGCTCGCCGAACTCGCAGCACCCATTCCGGAGGGGCGCAGTGCAGCACTGCTGTGCTCGCTGGCCAGCGAACTCGGCCTCCACATCGTCAGTGGCCTTGCCGAGCGCGACGGCGACCGGTTCTTCAACGCCGCAACGCTGTGCGGGCCATCGGGTCCCATCGGCACTTATCGCAAGCTGCATTTGTGGAACCGCGAAAAACTCTACTTCCAGCCGGGCAATCTTGGCCTGCCGGTGTTCGATACCACGATCGGCCGGATCGGCGTGGCGATCTGCTATGACGGCTGGTTCCCGGAGACTTATCGGCAACTGGCGCTGAAGGGCGCTGAGCTGGTTTGCGTGCCGACCAACTGGGTGCCGATGCCCGCTCAGGGCGACCACCCGGAGCCGATGGCCAACATCCTGCACAAGGCGGCCGCCCACAGCAACGGCATCTACATCGCCTGCGCCGACCGTGTCGGCATCGAGCGCGGCCAGCCCTTTGTCGGCAGGAGCCTGATCGTCGGCCCAACCGGCTGGCCGATCGCCGGGCCGGCCAGCGAAGCCGACGAGGAGATCCTCATCGCCACGATCAACCTCGGCGAGGTCGCCAGGGCGCGCGCGCTGAGCGAGCGCAACGACGCCATCGGCGACCGCCGCAGTGACGTCTACGGATAACCAAGAAGAAGCCGGCACCACCCGGTAAGATCAACCAGAGAAAGGGGAATACCATGAAGAACAGAGCAGTGATCCTTGCCTTCGCCAGCGCCGCCCTGACCAGCGCCGCTTTCGCCGCGGATGGTCCGATCAAGATCGGCATCCCGGTCGGTCTGTCCGGCGCCAACAGCGTCGTGGCGCCGTCGGTCGTGCAATCGGCGGAACTGGCGGTCGCCGAAATCAACGCCGCCGGCGGCGTGCTGGGACGGCAGCTTTCCCTCGAGATCGCCGACGACGCCTCAGGCGCCGCTGGTGCGCAAAAAGCCTTCGATTCGCTGGTCTTCCAGAAGGAGGTCAACGCGGTCATCACCATGGAGACGAGTGCTGCGCGCAATGCCGGCCTGCCGATCATCTCGAAGGGTGATATCCCCTACATCTACACCTCGTTCTACGAGGGCAAATCCTGCAATGCCAATCTGTTCGTCAATGCCTGGGTGCCCGAGCAGCAGGTGCCGCCGATCGTCGACAATTTCATCAAGACGCAAGGCGCCAAGAAGTTCTTCCTGATCGGCTCGGATTATTCATTCGGCCGCGGCATGCTGGAATTCGCCAAGGCCTATATCGAGAAGTCCGGCGCCAGCGTCGTGGGCGAGGAATATCTGCCGATGGAAGGCAGCGACTGGACGGCGATCATCTCCAATCTGAAGAGCTCCGGCGCCGATGCGGTGATCACCTCGACGGCCGGCGGCGCGCCGAACGTCACCTTGACCAAGCAGCTGCGCGGTGCCGGTGTCACCATCCCCTATGGCAATCTTGCTGTGGATGAGGGAACCGCCAAGAGCATGGGCGCGGAGGCTGCCGGCATCTTCATTTCCGCTTCCTATGTCACCAGCATCGACAGCGATGCCAACAAGGGCTTCCTTGCTGCGATCGAGAAGAAGTTCGGCGCGGAGCTGCGCACCCCCAACGACCTCTCCGTGCCTGAATATGAGGGTATCTACCTCTACAAGGCCGCGGTCGAGAAAGCCGGATCGACCGACACCGCCGCTGTGCTAGCAGCACTTGCCGAGGTATCCTTCACCGGCCCGCGCGGAACGGTCTCGATGAGCAAGCAGCACCACGCTCCGCTGACCATGTATCTCGGCCAGGTAAAGGCGGACGGCTCGGTGACCGTCGTCGACAAATTCGAAGGCGTCGACCCCGGGCACCAGTGCCCGAACCTGTAATTGCGCCTCTATTCGCAACGGGGCGGCGCTAACGCCGCTCCGTTCCACACCATCGGGGACCTGCCATGACGCTACTCCTGGACATGGTGACGACGGCGGCGATCCTGTTCATCGTCGCCGCCGGCCTGCTTGCCATCTTCGGCGTGCTGAAGATCATTAATTTCGCCCATGGCGCCTGGCTGACGATCGGCGCCTACTGCGCGGTGGCAACCGCCGGCCTCGGGCTCAATCCCTGGGCAGCGTTGCCGATTGCCTTCGCCGTCGGCGCCATCCTTGGCGGCATCACCGAACTGCTGATCGTGCGGCCGCTCTATCGCCGGCCGCTCGACGCCATCCTGGCGACCTGGGGGCTCGGCATCGTCATCGGCCAGCTAATCACGCTGTGGTTCGGGCGCGACGTGCAGTTCACTCCCAATCTCCTGTCGGGCACGGTTGATGTCTTTGGCGTCGGCTATTCGCTCTACCGCCTGTTCGCCGTCGCGGCCGCACTGATCATAGGGCTCGCCTTCACCTTCCTGCTCGAAGGCACGCGGCTCGGCCTGTCGGCGCAAGCGGTGATCATGAACGAGATGCTGGCGCGGGCGCTCGGCATCGACACGGCGCGCGTGCGGCTCGCCACCTTCATGGTCGGCACCGGACTGGCGGCGCTGGCCGGCGTGCTGTTGACGCCGCTGACCAGCGTCGATCCGAACATGGGCGTCGCCTGGCTGATCGGCTCGTTCATGCTGGTCATGGTCGCCGGCTCGTCCTTCTCGACGCTGGCCATTGCCTGCCTCGTCTTCGGTGGCGCGCAGGTTCTGGTCAGTACCTTCGTCAGCCCCATTCTCGGCGGCATCACGGTGGCGGTCCTGTGCGCCCTGGTGCTGCGCATCAGCCCGAAGGGATTTGCCCGTGCCTGAAAGCCGTTCCATCCCGCCGAGGGCCTGGCTGTTTGCAGCCCTTGCGCTTGCGACGGCGGTCGTCGTCATCGTCGGGCCAGCGCTGTTCGACCGCTTTACGCTCAACGTGCTGACCCGCTCGATGATCTACGCCATGCTGGCGGTGACCGTCGACATATTGTGGGGCTACACCGGCATCTTGACCTTTGGCCAGGCGGCGTTCTTCGGCACCGGCGCCTACGCCAGCGCCATGGTGCTCAGCCATCTCGGCTCGACGCCCGCCTTTCTGGCACTGGCGCTTGCCTTGGCGATCCTCGTGCCGGTGCTGCTTGGCGGTTTCGTCGGCTGGCTGTCGTTCGGCCACGGCTCGACGCCGCTCTATGCGACGGTGATCTCGCTGGTCGTGCCGATCGTGGTGACGCAGCTGGTGTTTTCCGGCGGCGTATGGACGGGATCGAGCAGCGGGCTGGTCGGCTATTCCGGCCTGCCGCTCGGCCTGCCTGGCTATTTCCGGCTGACCGGCATCTGCCTGATTGTCACCACTGTCGTCGCCCTGGTCTTCACCCGCTCCGATGCCGGCAAGCTGCTCATCGCCATTCGCGACAATGAGGCGCGCTGCGCCTATCTCGGCCTCAATCCGCAACGCCTCAAGATCGTGCTGACAACGATCCTCGCCGGGGTCGCGGGCATTGCCGGCTTCCTCTACGCCAATGCTTCAGGCGTGGTGGCGCCCGAAAATACCGGCTTCGTCTTCGGCACAGAGATCGTCATCTGGACGGCCCTTGGCGGCCGCGGCACCATCTTCGGGCCGGTGATGGGTGCGATCGGCATTGACTACCTCAGCGCCCAGCTTTCGGGCGATCTACCCTTCCTGTGGAATCTCATCGTTGGCGCCCTGTTCGTCGCCATGATCATCCTGTTACCGAACGGGCTGGCGCAATTGGCCAGAATGGTTCTGCCGCGCCGCAATGCCGCGCAAGCCAACCAAGCCGGCAGCCCAGCCATCGCCGTTGCGCGGGCCGGCAATGATAGAGAGGACGGCAACCGTGTGCTCTCCGTCCGTGGTCTCGGCAAATCCTTCGGCAGCCTGCAGGTGCTGCAAGGCATCGACCTCGACGTACGTCCCGGCGAACTGGTCAGCCTCGTCGGTCCTAATGGCGCCGGCAAGACGACGCTGATGCGCTGTCTCAGCGACGGCACCGAAGCCACCACCGGAAGCGTCAGCATCGCTGGCCAGGACATAAACGGCATGACACCGGACGAAATCGTGGCGCTCGGCGTGGGCCGCAAGTTCCAGGTGGCGAGCGTCTTCGACAGCCTGACCGTTGCCGACTGCCTGCGCATGGCACGCGCCTCGCGCCAGGCGCCGAGCCTGCTGCGCCGCTCCACCACGCTTGGATTGCCGGCAGCCGCCGCCGATATCTTGCGTTCTACCGGGCTCGATCGCATGCTTGGCCAGCCGGTGTCGCTGTTGTCGCATGGGCAAAAGCAGAGCCTCGAACTCGCCATGGTCGTTGCGCTCGAGCCAAAACTCATCCTGCTCGACGAGCCGACGGCCGGACTGACCAAGGTCGAGCGCACCACCATCGGCGCCACGCTGCAAAAACTGACCGGCGAGCTCGGCTTCGCCGCCATCCTCGTCGAGCACGATCTCGATTTCGTCCGCGACATCTCGACTAGGATCGTCGTTCTCCACCAGGGCAAGCTTGTCCTCGACGGCAGCGTCGCCGAGGTGGTCAATTCCGAAGTGGTCAGGACGATCTATTCGGGAGCCGCCCATGCTTGAGGAGGCCAAAACCACCGTGCCGAAACTGTCGCTGTCGAACGTTTCGAGCGGCTATGGGCCAGTTGCCATCATCGAGGCGCTGTCGCTCGCCATCGCGCCCGGACAGATCTTTGCGCTGATGGGCAAGAACGGCATGGGCAAGACCACCGTGCTCAAAACCATTCTCGGCTTCGTGGCGCTGCGTTCGGGCGACGTCCGCCTCGACGGTATGTCGATGTCAGGCGTTTCCCAGGCCTCGTTGATCGCATCGGGCGTCGGCTATGCGCCGCAGGAGCAGGCCCTGTTCCAGGATCTCAGCGTGCGCGACAATCTGCGGCTCGCACTGCGCTCGGACCGCGGTTTCTCGCAAGCCGTGGAGCGGGTCTACGGGCATTTTCCGTTCCTGCGGGAGCGCCTGTCGCAACGCGCCGGAACGCTGTCTGGCGGCGAGCAGAAGATGCTGATCCTCGGCCGCGCGCTGATGCTCCAGCCGAAGCTGCTCTTGATCGACGAGATTTCCGAGGGCCTGCAGCCCTCCGTGGTCGAACGCATTGCCACCGCACTCAGGGAAGAACGTCGGGCCAACGGCACGACGATCCTGATCGTCGAGCAGAACCTGCCCTTCGCGCTTGGCATAGCCGACAGCTGGGCGGTGCTGAAGCTCGGCCGCATCGACGATGCCGGCGAGGTAACGGACGGAACGGCGGCGCGGGTGATGCAACATCTGAAGATTTAGGGCATCGGACCCGAGGTAGAAACCAGCTTCAGGCGAGGCTCTCCGCATCGCGGCGGATATCTGCCTCGGCTGATCAAGGTAAAAGCGCCTCGGTCAAGCGTCCGGCGTCAGCGCCCGTTGGACCAGGAATGTGTCGACATACTGCATCATGCTGGCGATCTTTCCGCCTCTCACTTCGTAGAGATGGGCAAAGGCGGCGTGCATCGACTTGCCGGTCGCCTTGTAGGTGCCGGAGTAAACTCCGAAGGCGGCGACACGGTCGCCGTCTTCGAGATAGGTGTGAACGTCGGCGCGATAGCCGATCCATTCCGTGGCAAGCCGGCGGAAGACACCGGCGATGATCGCTTCCGCGCCGACATAGGTCCCGGCATAGGGGAAACCCTCGGCCTCGGTCCACCGTGCATCGGGGGCGAGAGCGGCCAGCAGGTTGCGGCCGTTGTCCTCCGACGCTCCATCATAGGTGGCGCGGATCAGATCGAGATGGGCGCCCATCTCAGCCCCACTTCATCTCGCCGGTGGCAACCTTGGAGCCGATGTCGAGCGCGACCCCCATGCCGAGGCCGGGGAAGCGGGCTTCCATGGCGCTCTTGAGCGCGGCCGCATCCTTGGCCCTGGCCAGCTCTTCCTCGAAGGCAATGAGGTAGGTCTTGGTGTGCTCGACGCCCGAGAGGTCGGTAGGGGACTGCGGTGTCATGTGGCCGGCAACCACGATCGCCGGCTTGCGGGCCGCGATTTTCTCAAGATTGGCAATCCATGCCGCGCGCTGTTCCTTGGTCGGCGTGTCGGCGGTCCAGACATGCACGCCCGCAAAGATCATCACGCCGCCGAACACTGCATTCAGCGACGGAACGAACAGATAGCGCCGGTTGGCGAGGCCGTCGGCACTGACAATCTCAATGGTCTCGCCGTCGACGGTCAGCGTCTTGTCGTCGAAGACCTCCGGGATGACGACATCGGCGAGCGTCTGCGGACCGTTTTCCTTGAGCTGCGGACCCCAGACGGCGAGCTTCTTGTCGACGCTGCCCTTGATGGCGGCCACCGTCTCGGACGCCGCGATCACGCGCGCGCCGGGGAAAGCCTCCTTGATCGGCTTGAGGCCGAAATAATAGTCCGGGTCGGACTGGCTGACATAGATGGTGGTGAGCTTCTTGCCCGTCGCCTTGATCGCCTCGGCCACGGCCTTGCCATCGGGGAATGTGAAACCGCTATCGATCAGCACGGCTTCAGTCGCTCCGGAGATCAGAACCGGAGCGCGGAAGAAGCCGTTTTCGCCTGCGGGAAAATGCTTCCAGGCAAGTCCTGCGGCAGCATGGCCAAGCCCTGCGGGAGCAAAGACGGCGGCGGCACCGGCGGCGAGGGTCGTTTTCATGATGGTTCTCCGTGTGAACATGACTGTCTCCTTGGTGGTGGTTGAGGATGTGAGGGGCTGTCTAGCTGGCGGCCAGGCTCAGGCCTTGCAGCCTGGCGACGAGAACGTCATGGCTGCCGTAGAGCGCATTTCCAGGCACAAGGCGGCGGCTCTCTGCGACGCCTTCGATCAGGGCCGGCACGCCATCGGCGCCAAAGCGGCGCATCTCGACGCGCGCGGCTTCGATGCGCTGGCGATAGGCGGCAATCAGATTGTCATCGGACGTTGCCAGGCGTTCGGCGGCCTTCCGCAGGCCGAGCGCGCGCAGCACATCGGAGAGGACGGCAATATCGGTGATGTCGCGGCCGTCGACATAGCGAGCCCGCTGGATGGCTTTCAGCGCTTCGAACTCCCGGTTCGGCGCGGTGCCGGCGACAGCGATGAGCGCCAGCGTCGCCGGGCCGGAGTCGAAAAGGCGCGTGCGGTCGCCAAGCACGTCGTGCCGATAGGCTTCGCTGAAGGGCTGGCCGCTCAAGCGGGAAATGCGCTGGTCATTGGTCCAGGCATAGGTCGCGAATCCGTCGTCCATCGGCCGGGCGCCGGCACCGGCGAAAAGACCTGTCGGCGCGAGCTCGATGACGAAGTCCGGCCTGGCGGCAAGTTTTTCGACGGCCGCGGAGGCGCCATAGCACCAACCGCAAAGCGGGTCGAAGAGATAGGTGATGTGGATGGTTGCGGTCATATCCGGGGTCCTCTGGCACCAGATATGGCAGATGGAGATTGGTTGAAGAAGATCGACGGATAAGACATAATGTATGCTATTATTTGACAATCAACCCACTAGCTTTGATCGAAACCCATGAACCTCAATCGATTGACCTATTTCGCCGCGGTCGTTGACACCGGATCGTTCACCCGTGCGGCGGAGCGGCTCGGCATCACCAAGGCCGTGGTGAGCCACCAGGTGGCACAGCTTGAGCAGGATGTCGGGGCAAGCCTTCTCGTCCGCACGACCCGACGCGTCCATCCGACCGAGGCGGGCATCATGTTTCACGCCCGTTGTGTGATGATCTTGCGCGAGGCGGAGGATGCCTTCGACGAACTTGCCCAGGCCGCCATCGAGCCGACCGGAACGTTGCGGATAACCGCGCCCAACGACTATGGCACTGCGGTGGTCGCTCCGGTCGTCGCCGCGTTTGCGGCGCGCTATCCCGCCTGCCGCGTGGAGCAGACGCTGAGCGACCACACGATCGATCTCACATCCGGCAAGATCGACATGGCGGTTCGCGTCGGCTGGCTCACGGATTCCACACTCCAGGCGCGCAGGATCGGTTCCTTCCGGCAATTGTTGGTCGCAGCACCGGAGTTTACGGACCGGGTTGCGGCGGTCCTCGATCCGGACGATGTTGCGAAGCTGCCATTCGTCGCCAACATGGCGCTGCGCGAACCGCTGCTGTGGCAATTTTCGCGCGGAGACCTCGAGCGACGCGCTGTTCGCATGCAGGCGAGAATAGCCATCGACACCACGCCAGGGGTGCTCGAGGCCGTTCGAGCCGGGGGCGGTCTTGCGATCCTGCCGGATTTCTCGGTGGCTGACGAACTGGCGTCGGGGCGGCTGATCCAAATCCTCAAGGAATGGTCGCTGCCCTCCGGAGGCATCCATACGGTCTATCCGGCGGCGCGCTTCCGGCCGCGCAAGGTGACCGCCTTCGTCGAAATGCTCATCGCATCCGAGCAGCAGAAAGCTTCGATCGCGCTAGGTCAGGGACGGACGCCGTAGACAGCTTTACGCACGTCCGTAGCCTGATGTCAGTTCTCAGTCCTTGGCGCGCTCGACATAGGCGCCGTCGGCCGTCATCACCACCACGCGGGTACCAGGGGCGATGTGCGGCGGCACCAGGGTGCGCACGCCGTTGGACAGCACGGCCGGCTTGTAGGACGACGAGGCCGTCTGGCCCTTGGTCGTCGGTTCGGTTTCGACCACTTCGAAGGTGGCGCGCTGCGGCAGCACCAGTGAAATGGCAATGCCATTGAACTGGGACACCTGCACGGCCATGCCTTCCAGCAGGTAAGGCGCCATGTCGCCAACCACGGCTTCCGACACCGCCACCTGGTCGTAGCTTTCCGGGTTCATGAAATGAAAACCTTCGCCGTCGCGATAGAGGAAGGTGTGCTCGCGTTCCTCGACATAGGCACGCTCGACCTGCTCGGTGGTGCGGTAGCGCTCCGAAACCTTCACCCCATCGCCGATGCGGCGCATGTCGAGCTGGGTCACCGGCGTGCCCTTGCCTGGGTGGATGTTTTCGGCAAAGAGGATCACATAAAGCTTGCCGTCCTTGTCGACGACATTGCCCTTGCGGAGCGAACTGGCGATGACTTTCACCACGGTTTTCAATCCTGCTAAAGTTTGTTGGCCTGGAACGTTTGTTCGGCGCAATTCGGCTGCGGAAGCCGTCGCCCTAGCGCATCTTGGCCGCATCCGCCAGTCCTCCGTGCAAATCCGCTGCTCATGACCACCGCTTCGCCATGGTGGATGCCGCATGTTCATGCCGACCGCCGGCCGCGGTTGCTGCTGCGCAACGCCATTTCGGCCACCGTGCGCGACTGGTTCGCCCACCGCGATTTCATCGAGGTCGAAACCGCTACCCTGCAGGTCTCGCCCGGCAACGAGGCGCATTTGTCGGCTTTTGCCACCGAGGCGATCGGGGCGGATGGGTCGCGCCAGCCGCTCTACCTCCACACCTCGCCGGAATTCGCCTGCAAGAAGCTGCTTGCCGCCGGCGAGCAGCGCATCTTCAGCCTAGGCGCGGTCTGGCGCAACCGCGAGCGCGGGCCCTTGCACCATCCCGAATTCACCATGCTCGAATGGTACCGGGTCGGTGAAACCTATGAGAGCCTGATGCGCGACTGCGCCGAACTGCTGGCGCTGGCTGCCCAGCGGGCAGGCGCCAAACGGTTCAGTTTTCGCGGCCGCGAGGCCGATCCGTTCGCCGAACCGGAGCGGCTGAGCGTCGCCGACGCGTTCATGCGCCACGCCGGCATCGACCTTCTGGCCACTGTGGCCGCGGACGGCAGCACTGACCGCGCGGCGCTCCATAGTGCTTTGACCAAGGCCGGTCTGCGCACGGCGCCGGATGACAACTGGGCCGATCTGTTCAGCCGGGTGATGGTGGAAAAGGTCGAACCGTCGCTGGGGCAGGGGCGTGCCACCATCCTCTACGGCTATCCGATCTCGGAAGCCGCCCTTGCCCGGCCGAGCGCCGATGATCCCAGGGTTGCCGAGCGCTTCGAGCTCTACTGCTGCGGCGTCGAACTCGCCAACGCCTTCGGTGAACTGACTGATGCCGTCGAGCAGCGCCGGCGCTTTGCCGCCGAGATGGACGAGAAAGAGCGCGTCTATGGCGAGCGCTATCCCCTCGACGAGGATTTTCTTGATGCGCTGACCATCATGCCGCAGGCCAGCGGCGCAGCGCTTGGTTTCGACCGGCTGGTGATGCTGGCGACCGGCGCGCAGAAGATCGAGGATGTGATCTGGACGCCGGTGGCCAACGCATAGCTCAATGCGCGAAAATCTGCTCCAGCGAGCGAAAGCCCTTGAATTCCAGCGCATTGCCGGAGGGGTCGCGGATGAACAGCGTTGCCTGTTCGCCGGGTTCGCCCTTGAAGCGCACCATCGGCCGTTCGAGCCAGTCGATGTCGGCGCGCGCTTCCAGCCGTGCGGCCAGCCGCTGCCATTCGTCCATCAGCAGCACAGCGCCGAAATGCGGGATCGGTACGACGATGCCGTCGACCTTGCCGTCGCTGGGAGCCTGAGCAGCCTGCGGCCGCAAATGCGCCGACATCTGGTGGCCGAAAAGATCGAAATCCACCCAGGTCGCCGACGAGCGGCCGATGGCGCAGCCCAGCACCTCGCCATAGAAAGCGCGGGTTTCATCGAGATCACGGACCGGGAAAGCGAGATGGAAAGGCGTCATGGCGAATGCTCCAAACAGGCTGCTAATGCATCTTGATTGCCGCTTCTCCCATTGCACAAGCAGCAGTGGAACAATAGATGGTGCACCAGCGGCTGCTCCCAAAGCCTGCTGAATAAAACAGGATCATACGCATGACCGATACGCTCGACGCAGCCAAACTGACCGACCGCGTCGCGGCCCTGGTCGAGGCTGCCAAACGCGCCGGCGCCGACGCCGCCGACGCGGTTGCGGTGCGCGGCCGCTCGGCCGGCGTGTCGGTGCGGCTCGGCAAGGTCGAGAGCACCGAAGCCTCCGAAGGCGACGATGTCTCGCTGCGCGTCTTCGTCGGCAAGCGGGTGGCGAGCGTCTCGGCGACGGCGGCATCGGATCCGAAGGCGCTGGCCGAGCGTGCGGTGGCCATGGCCAAGGTCTCGCCCGAGGATCCTTATCAGGGCCTCGCCGATCCGGCCCTCCTGGTTGGCACGCCGCGCGACCTCGATCTGTTCGACGCCACCGAGGTGTCGACCGACCAGTTGAAGGAAGCGGCATTGGCCGCGGAGGCCGCGGCTCTTGCCGTCAAGGGTGTCACCAATTCCGCCGGCAGCGGCGCCAGCGCCGGGCTCGGCGGGCTGGTGCTGGCCACCTCGAACGGCTTTGTCGGCCACTATGTCGCGTCGCGCTTTTCGCGCTCGGCCAGCGTCATCGCCGGCGAGGGCACCGGCATGGAGCGCGACTATGAATATTCCTCGCGCCAGCATTTTTCCGATCTCGATGCGCCGGAAACGATCGGCCGCAAGGCCGGCGAACGCGCCGTGCGGCGCCTCGGCGCGCGCAAGGCGGCGACGGGACCGGTCAATGTGGTGTTCGACCCACGCGTCGCGCGCGGCATTGCCGGCCATCTCGCCGGCGCCATCAACGGCGCCTCGGTGGCGCGCAAGACCAGTTTTCTGCGCGACATGATGGGCAAGCAGGTAGCCTCGGCGGCGATCACCGTCACCGACGAACCGCTGCGGCGCCGTGGCCAGGCCTCGCGGCCGTTCGACGGCGAAGGCATCGAGGGCGAAAAGCTGCTCATGGTCGAAAAGGGCGTGCTGAACCACTGGTTCCTGTCGACCTCGGCGGCACGCGAATTGGGGCTGACCACCAATGGTCGGGGATCGCGCAGCGGCTCCTCCGTCTCGCCGTCATCGACCAATCTTGCCATCGAACCTGGTGAAAGGTCGCCGGAGGACCTGATCAAGTCGCTGACTACGGGCTTCTACGTCACTGAAGTGTTCGGCCAGGGCGTCGACATGGTGACCGGCGAATACAGCCGTGGCGCGTCCGGCTTCTGGATCGAGAACGGCGAACTGGCCTATCCCGTTGCCGAAGTGACCATCGCCTCCAATTTGAAGACCATGTTCCTCAACATGGTTCCGGCCAGCGATCTCGACCGCAATTTCGGCACCGCGGCACCCACACTGCTCATCGAAGGCATGACCCTTGCCGGTGCGTGACCCGGTCATATCAGCCGGGGCCTCTGAAGACTTGGCCGTGCTGCGCGAAGCCGCCCGCGAGGCTGGCCTCATCGCCATGCGCTATTTCGGCAACAACCCGCAAGTGTGGATGAAGGAGGGCACGTCGCCGGTCAGCGAGGCCGACCACGCCGCCGATGCGTATCTGCGCGAGACCTTGCTTGCCGCACGGCCCGACTATGGCTGGCTGTCGGAGGAAACGGCCGACGATCCGGTGAGGCTTTCGGCACGCCGCACCTTCGTCGTCGATCCCATCGACGGCACGCGCGGCTTCCTCGAAGGCCTTCGCTCCTGGTGCGTCAGCGTCGCGGTGGTCGAGAACGGCCGCACGCTCGCCGGCGTGCTCGAATGTCCGGCCAGGGACGAGACCTATTGGGCGCTGCCCGGGCAGGGCGCGTTCCTGAACGGCCAGCGCATTGCCGTCCGCCGCCCGGCAGCGACGGTCGAAATTGGCGGACCGAAGTCATTGCTCGACCAGATGCCGGCGGAATGGCAAAGCCGTATGCAGCGCGTGTCCCATATTCCCTCGCTGGCCTACCGGCTGGCGATGATCGCCGCCGGCGCGCTCGATGCGAGCTTCGTCAAGCCCAATGCACATGACTGGGACATCGCCGCCGCGGACCTTATCCTGCGCGAGGCCGGTGGCGCCTTGCTCGACCGGCACGGCCGCGCGCCGCTCTATGCCGGCGAAATCATCCGTCACGGCGCCTTGGCCGCCGGCAGCGGCGAACTGCTGGCTGTGCTTGCCGGTGTAATTGCCGGTACGGAAGCGTGATCGAAGGTTCCAAAGTCGGCGGCTTTGGTCTAGACCTGTCACAAACTCACAATATGTGAAGGACCGACATGGCCGCGGAAGACGGAAAGAAGCAGCTTTTACACCTGGTGTTCGGCGGCGAACTCAAGAAGCTGGGTGGAACCGAGTTCCGCGATCTCGATGGGCTCGACATCGTCGGTGTCTTTCCGGACTATCAATCCGCGCACA
This sequence comes from Mesorhizobium sp. P3_B5, assembly GCF_056402815.1. Lineage (NCBI taxonomy): Bacteria > Pseudomonadati > Pseudomonadota > Alphaproteobacteria > Hyphomicrobiales > Phyllobacteriaceae > Mesorhizobium > Mesorhizobium sp. P3_B5. The sequence continues at coordinate 906,145 of NZ_JBFUGR010000001.1, forward strand.
CCGCGTGGAAAGCCAAGGCGCAGGCCAGCGTGGACAATGCCCACATGCGTTATTTCGTCGTTCACCTGCACCGGCTGCTCGACCCAGACAGCAAGGCTGCCGGTTGACTTCGATGGATCATGAAGCGGTCAAAGGGCCGGCCAATGAGGCCGCCCCCGCGAACCGTGGCGGCAGCCGTGCCACCAAGGCTTTCTGGCGCCGGATTCGCCAGCCGCTGGCAGAGTCGCGATTCGTCAAGAATGTCATTGTCAGCCTGCTCACCCAGTTCGTGCGACTGGTGGGCCTGACCAACCGCGTGGTCGAAGGATCGGCGCAGTTCTCGGGCGGCGCCTATGCCGAGTTCGAACCTGGCATCATCGCGCTCTGGCACGGCCAGCATTTGTTGACGCCGGCCTATTATCCCAAGCGCAAGCCGCTGGTCGCCATGGTATCGCGCAGTGCCGATGCCGAACTCAACGCGCTGATGCTGGAGAAATTCGGCATCGAGGCCGTGCGCGGTTCCGGCGGGCGCGAAAGCACCAAACATCTCGACAAGGGCGGCGCCAAGGCGCTGATTGCCCTGAAAAAGTCGCTCGCCATCGGCAAGAACGTCGCCATGATTGCTGACATTCCCCACGGCACGCCGCGCGACGCGGGGCTTGGCATCGTTCTTCTGGCGCGCCTCTCTGGCCGGCCGCTGCTGCCTGTCGCCATCACCACCAGCCGCCGCAAGGTACTGGAGAAGAGCTGGGACAAGACCACCATCAACCTGCCGTTCGGCCGCTCGTCCATCGTCATCGGCACACCGATCTTTGTGCCCGCTGACGCCGACGATGCCGAGATGGAACGCAAGCGCCTCGAACTTACAGTCGCGCTCAACGCCGCGACCGCCGAGGCCTATCGCCTCGTGGATATCAAGCAATGAGCGTGCGCTGGGCACGTGCCTTCCTGACGGCGTACCGTTTCGCCGGTGCGGCCATCTATCCGGTGATCGGACCTTATGTTGCCTGGCGCACCTCGCAAGGCAAGGAAGACCGCAGCCGCAGCCGCGAGCGCTACGGCGTCGCCGGGCGCGCGCGTCCCGACGGTCCGGTGATCTGGATCCATGCGGCCAGCGTCGGCGAGACCATCGCCGTCGTGCCGCTGGTCGAGAGCATTCTCGACTACGGCGTCAACATCGTCCTGACGACCGGGACGGTCACCTCGGCGCAGGTTGCCGACGAGCGGCTGGGCGACCGTATCATCCACCAATATGTGCCGCTCGACCTCAAGCCGGCGGTCAGCCGTTTTCTCGACCACTGGCGGCCAGACCTGGCGATCATCGCCGAATCGGAGATCTGGCCGATGACCATCTTGGAACTCGGGGCGCGGCGCGTGCCACAGGTGCTGGTCAATGGCAGGCTGTCCGACCGCTCCTTCACCTCCTGGAAGAAGCGCGCCAACATCGCCGAGGCCTTGTTCGAGAATCTCGCCCATGTCGTCGCCCAGTCCGATGTCGACGGCGAACGCTTCCGCTCGCTCGGCGCGCGGCCGGTCACCGTGTCCGGCAATCTCAAGGTCGATACCAATCCGCCGCCGGTCGATGAAAGGGTGCTGTCGACGCTGCGGCGTCAGATCGGCACCCGCCCAACCTGGGCGGCGATCTCGACCCATGACGGCGAAGAGGTGGTGGCGGCCGAAGTTCACGCCACGCTCTACAAGCGCCACCACGGTCTTTTGACGATCGTCGTCCCGCGCCATCCCGACCGCGCCGAAGCGCTTGCCGCGCAGATTACCGGGCTGGGCCTCAAGGTCGCGCGGCGCAGCAAGGGCGACAGGATCACCGCCGATACCGATATTCTGCTCGGCGATACGATCGGCGAGATGGGGCTGTATCTCAGGCTGACGGAAATCGCCTTCGTCGGCCGATCGCTGACCTCGGAGGGTGGCCAGAACCCGCTGGAACCGGCCATGCTCGACACCGCGGTGCTCGCCGGCCGCAATGTCCAGAATTTTCGCGAAGCCTATCAGCGCCTGCTCGACAGCGGCGGCGCCAAGCTGGTGCGCGACCGCGACATGTTGGCCGGCGCCGTCAATTTCCTGTTGAGCAACGAGGTCGCCCGCCACGAGATGATGGCGGCAGGCGCGGCGACCGTCGATGAGATGCGCGGCGCGCTGGCGCGCACGCTGAAGTCGCTCGAACCCTACATCCAGCCGCTGATCGTCAAGTCGCGCCTGAAGGGCGCCGACGGGCGCTAGCGTGTCCAGCGAAGCACCGCCCTTCTGGTGGGAGGAGCCGGACTGGCGTGTGTTCGCCCTGTCGCCGCTGTCCGCGGCCTATGCCCTCGTTGCCGGCCGCCGCATGCGGCAAGCAGTGCGCGAAAAGATCGACGCGCCAGTGCTTTGCGTCGGCAATTTCACCGTCGGCGGCAGCGGCAAGACGCCGGTGGCGATCGCGCTGGCCAGGCAGGCCAAACGCATGCAGCTCAATCCAGGTTTCCTGTCGCGCGGTCATGGCGGCTCCTTTGCGCAGCCGCATGTCGTCGATCCGCATCACGACACCGCCAAACATGTTGGCGACGAGCCGCTGCTTCTGGCCGAACAGGCGCCGGTGGCGGTGACGCCGAACCGCGCCGCCGGCGCCAGGCTGCTCATGGAAAAGCACGGCTGCGATTTCCTGATCATGGACGACGGCTTCCAGAGCGCACGCATCCATATCGATTATGCGCTGGTCGTGGTCGATGCGCGTTACGGCATCGGCAATGGCCGCGTCATTCCAGGCGGGCCGCTCAGGGCAAACATCGTCGACCAGCTGGTCTTCACCAGCGGGCTGCTGAAGATGGGCGAGGGCACCGCTGCCGACACGGTCGTGCGCCAGGCGGCTCGCGCCGGCCGGGCGATCTTCGAGGCGCATACCGAGCCAAGCCGCAGGGAAAGGCTTGTCGGCCGGCGGTTTCTCGCCTTTGCCGGCATCGGCCACCCCGACAAATTCTTCGATACGATCCGCGACGCCGGGGGCGACGTGGCGCTGGCCCGGCCGTTCCCGGACCATCATTTCTATGGCGAGGACGAGCTTGCCGAACTGGCGGCGACGGCGCGCAAGGACGGCCTTGGGATCATCACCACCGCCAAGGACGCCGCCCGGCTGCGCCACGGCGCATCGCCGGAGTTTCTCGACCAGCTTGACGTGCTCGAGATCGACACCGTGTTCGAGCTCGAAAACGTGCCGGAACGCATTATCGACGAGACGCTGGATGCCTGGCGCCAGCGCAAACTGAGGGGCTGATCGCGTTCCAGCAATCGATTCTGCGGCAGGAATATTCTGGCCGCCTTTCAGGACTATGATCCAGATCGGCTTTCGCGCGGGGGATGGAATGGTCAGGTTGCGGGCGCTCTTTGTCGGCTGTGTTCTTGCGGGGATCGCAAACCCATCTTCGGCGCAAACGCCCGCCATGACCGACAGCGAATTTCTGGTCTCGGTCACCGATGCGGACGGTGTCGCCCACGTCAAGCCCTCCAATGTCGTTCCGCTTATTCCTGATCGCGCCTGCTATGCATGGCGCATACAGCTGGGGCCGGGCGACAAGTTGGTATCGGCCACGGAGGTGTTCACGCTTCCCGCAGAGCCGAAGCAGTGGGGTGGCATAGACGGCGACGAGTATAGCTCCAGCAAGATATCGGGCGATCGAAAAGTCTCCGAGACAACCCTGTTCTATAAGCCGAAGGACGGATGGATCTCGCATGGCTGGTGCGTGGCCGACGGCGATCCAACTGGGCCGTATTCCATCAAGGTGCTCGTTGGCGACCGACTGATTCACGAATTTCAGTTCAGGGTCGAAAACGCGCCGGCATCCTCAGTCCCATAGCCCTGCGGGATAAAAATGCCGATCTAGCGCCGGCTGCGCAGTTCCGGATGCGTTTCGATCTCACGGCGCAGTGAGGCGGCAGCACTCACATAGGGCTCCTGCCTGGCGACGCTCCAGTATTTGAGCTCGTCCAGGGGGATGTTCTCGCCGGTTACCGCGCAGCGCACGAATGCGCCCGGGCTGGTGACCTGGAAGTCACCGTCGAGATAACGGATACGGGCTTCCTTGCCGCCGGGGCCTTCGAAGCGGTTCATCATGAGGGGACGCCAAGGTTCATGATGATTTCATCGCCACAAATTGCCGGCAAGGTCAAGCTTGACGCAATGCAGAAGCTCTATTGTCAGGCTGGAAACCACCTATTGTGGGAACGGCATGGACATTTCATCTGCCCGCCTGACCGCGTTGCTGAAGGAGGCCGTGACATCGCAGGCCGTGCCGTCGGCCAGGGCCGACCCGGTCAGGACGGCGCTGATCAAGGTACTGGTGCTACCGCCAGTGCCGGCAGGCGCGTCCCCGCAATCGGCAGCGCCGGCTCCGCCGATCTTGTTGCCTGCAACCGCCGCAAAGGTGCAGCGGGCAGCCTCGGCTGAGATCATGCAGGCCTATCTGCCTTGGCCGAGCCGGATGCTGTCAGCGATGCCGCACCCGCGACGGCCGCAGTGAGGCGGCCGGACGGCGACGAGGCGCAGCGCGGCCTCGCGGCGCCTCTGGCAAGACCCGATGATGGCGGAGCCGTTCGGCCTACTGGCTTGCCATGGCTAGCACTTCTGGCACCTGAGCTTTCGCCCCCACGCCGTGCGGCCATCACCGCTGCAGCACCGGAGCGAGGGCAGGCAATCTCCCGGTCGAGCGATGCGGCAAGGCCTGAACACAGGCAGATGAGCGTCGGGCTGATGTCGCTGGCGGCTGGGCTGTTGGCCGCGGCGATAGTCGGGTTCGTCCTGCTAATACTCCGCTAGCGCTCGGCCTCGATGAACGCGTCCATCTTTTCCATGGCCAGACCGGCCTGGGCAGCAATGCGCCGCGCCAGGTCCGCGGCAGCGCTGCGCGGTCGCCCAATTGGCCGGTCGAGCCAGTAGGACACCGGGTTGAGCGCGGTGCGGTCGTCAACGGTGACGATGCGGCCCGACTTCAGTTGGTGCTCGGTCAGCGGCGGGCGCGCCAGCGCGATGCCCAGGCCGTGGGCGGCGGCGTCGAGCACCAGATTGTAGTCCTCGAAGCGGCGGTCCTGCGGGCGCGGGCGGTAGTCCATGCCTTGCGCCGCGAACCAGGCGCGCCAGGCCGAGGCATCGGAATCGTTGACCAGCGGAAATTTGAGCAGCCGCGCAGGGTCGCCGCGGCCGATCTCGCGGGCAAGCTCGGGCGAGGCGACGGGGAAAACATGCTCCTCGAAAAGCTGTACCGAGACCCGGCCAGGAATGCCGCCGCGCCCGCAGCGGATCGACAGGTCGATGCCTTCGTCGGCAAGGTCGGCCTGGCGGATGTCGACGTCGAGCACGATGCGCAGCTTTGACGGGTGGTTTTCCAGTGCCGCCATGCGTGGCATCAGCCAAAGCCCGCTTACCGAGGGGATCGAGGTCAGCCGCACCACGGCGGTGCCGCGCGGCTCGACCCAGCGGTCCGAATGGCTTGATATCAGCGCAAAGGCCTCCGCCGTACGCAGATGCAGGCGGTTGCCCTCGATTGTCAGCGAAACACCGCGCGCGCCGCGATCGAACACTTTCAAGCCCAGCCAGTCCTCGAGCTTGGCGATCTGCCGGCTGACGGCGCCGTGGGTGATGTTGAGCTTTTCGGCGGCGGCCGAAAAGCTGCCTGTTCGCGCCGCAGCGTCGAAGGCGCGGAGCGTTTCGAGCGGCACCATTGTGTCTGAGCTGTGATCCATAGTCACAGGTGATCCTCGATTTGGTCGTTTGTCAACCAGCCGGAAAAGGCGTTTTCTGCATTTAGAGACGCAGGAACACGAGGACAGTGAGATGAGCGCGATGACCAGCACGTTGAATCCGACACAGCGGATGGATACCACCGCAGCCATCGCGGTGGCGCTGACCGTGGTCGGCTGGGCCTCGGCCTTTCCGGCGATCCGCGCCGGCCTTGCCGCCTTCGGGCCGCTGGAACTCGGCGCGCTGCGCTTTGCCATCGCCGCCGTGCCGGCGGCGATCTTCCTTGCCGTCAAGCGTCCGGCGCTGCCAAGGCTCGACGAACTCTGGCGCCTGGCCTTTGGCGGCGCCATCTTCGTCGCGCTGTACACGGTGATGCTCAATTACGGTGAACTGACCGTGTCAGCCGGCGCTGCCGGCTTCATCATCAATGTCAGCCCGATCTTCACCGCCATCATGGCGATGGCACTGCTCGGTGAGCGTTTCTCAAGCTGGGCCTGGGCTGGCACAGTGATATCCTTCGCCGGCATTGGCGTCATAGCCGTGGCAGACGGGCAGGGCCTGCATTTCAATGCCGGCGCGCTGCTGGTCCTTGGTTCGGCGCTTTGCTCGGCCGTCAACACCATCGTCCAGAAGCCGCTGTTTGCTCGCCACCATCCGCTCACCATTTCGGCTTCGAACATGCTGCTCGGCGCACTCTGCCTATCGCCCTTCCTGCCAAGCGGCTTTGCGCAGGCAGCGGTGGCCAACACGGCTGGCCTCGGCGCCGTGGTCTTTCTCGGCATCGTGCCCAGCCTGATCGCCTATGCCGCCTGGGCAACCGCGCTCTCGCGCCTGCCGGCCGCACGTGCCTCGAACTTCCTCTATCTGGTTTCGCCCATGTCGGCCCTGATCGGCTTCTTCTGGCTGGGCGAGATCCCGACCCTGCTCGGCATCCTCGGCGGCGCGCTGGCGCTGGGCGGTGTTATCGTGGTGAATTTGAAGCGCTAGATCAAAGGGTTGGGCGCCTATCCCGAATCAAAATGAGAGCCGCACCGGAATTTACTCTGCTCCACCTCTCTGCCGCCACGGGCGGGTCGCTATCGTCCGCGAAGGCGTATCGTGATGACAGCGGAAATCGAATCGCCTGCCGTTAGATCGCACTGACGCCGAACGTCGTCCTTCAGGGGCAAAAGATAGCTTCCATCCTTGGGAAGTAGCGACGTGCCGAACATGACGCCGTCAATGGCCGCCTCGACAGGGATCACCCCCCAGCCATAGGTCGCCAACTTCGCCACCTTTTTGATCTCGTCGCCATGATGCTCGGGGATTGGCGCGAAGAAGTATGGCGAAGGGCCCCGCCAGTGGATCACTTCGGCTTCGAACCGGAGCTGGAGCGTCGACTCGTCGCCCACAGGCTCACCGCCGCCCGAACAGCCGTTCGATGTCGGCAAGCTTCAGCTCGATATAGGTGGGGCGGCCATGGTTGCAGGTGCCGGAACCCGGCGTCGCTTCCATCTGGCGCAGCAGCGCGTTCATCTCCTCCGCTTTCAGCAGGCGACCTGAGCGCACCGAGCCGTGGCAGGCCATCGTGGCGGCAATCTTGTCCAGCCGGCCTTTCAGCGTCTCGACCGTGTCATTGTCGGCGATCTCGTCGGCAAGGTCGCGCACCAATTGCTGGACATTGGTATCGCCCAGCATCGACGGCGTTTCGCGCACCGCCACCGCGCCAGGGCCGAAGCGCTCGATGCCGAGGCCGAAGCGGGCCAGCGTTTCCGAATGCATGGCAAGCCGCTCGGCGTCTTCTTCCGGCAGATCGACGATCTCCGGCAACAGCAGCATCTGCGACGGCACCGCGCGCGAATGCAACGCATTCTTCAAGGCTTCGTAGACCAGCCGCTCATGCGCCGCATGCTGGTCGACGATGACAAGCGAATCCCGGGTTTGGGCGACGATGTAGTTTTCATGCACCTGCGCGCGGGCGGCGCCCAGCGCCGTGCCGAGCAGCGTCTGCGCCGCTTCATCCGACCCGGCGCGCGCATCGGCGCTGGCAAGTGGGCCAGCGTCGAATGCCGGCTGGTCGCTTTCGCTGAAGCCCCCATTTCTCGGCCCTGTATGCTCGAAGCCCATGTCGAGCGGTCGCTGCGGCGAGCGCGAGGCATCGAAACCGGTGGAGCCAGACGCACGGTAGGCAGCGTCATAGCTGCGATGGCCGTTGGCCGGGCCGCCATGCGCATAGGACGCCGCACCCGGCCGGAACGCCGCCATCATGCCGGCTGCCCCTGATGTGGCGGCACGGATGCCGGATTCGGCCAGCGCTTGCCGGATGGCGCCGACGATCAGCCCGCGCACCAGTCCGGGGTCGCGGAAACGCACATCGGCCTTGGCCGGGTGGACATTGACGTCGACGACACCGGGATCGAGCGTCAGGAACAGCACGGTCACCGCATGGCGGTCGCGCGGCAGTACATCGGCGAAGGCGCCGCGAATGGCGCCGGCGATCAGCTTGTCGCGCACCGGCCGGCCGTTGACATAGGCATATTGCTGCAGAGCGTTGGCGCGGCTGAAGGACGGGATCGAGACATGGCCGGTCAGATGCACGTCGTCACGCACAGCGTCGATGGCAATGGCATTGTCGGGAAAGTCGGTGCCCATCACCTGCGCGACGCGGCGCAATCGGCCTTCCGGGCTGTCGTCGGTCGCCGGCAGCTCCAGCGTCGAGCGGTCGGAGCCCGCCAGTGTGAAGCGCACCGCGGGAAAGGCAATCGAGATGCGCTTGATCACGTCGCTGGTCGCCGAGCTTTCGGCGCGCTCGCCCTTCATGAATTTGAGCCGCGCCGGTGTGGCGAAGAACAGGTCGCGCACCTCGACCGTGGTGCCGCGATTGGCTGCCGCCGGCTTGACGGCAGAGACGCGGCCGCCCTCGATGCCGATCTCGGCGGCGCTGTCACCCGAGGCCGTGCGCGAGCGGATCGACAGCCGTGACACCGAACCGATCGACGGCAGCGCCTCGCCGCGAAAACCGAGCGAGCGGATGTCGTGGATGTTCTCGGTGAGCTTCGAGGTACAGTGGCGGGCGATCGCCAGCGCCAGTTCCGGCTCGGGAATGCCGGAGCCGTCGTCGGTGACGCGGATCAGGTTCAGCCCGCCGCCGGAGGTGACGATCTCGACACGGGAAGCCCCGGCATCCAGCGCGTTCTCGACCAGTTCCTTGACCACGCTGGCCGGACGCTCGATGACTTCGCCGGCGGCGATCTGGTTGATCATCGTTTCGGAAAGTTGGCGAATGGGCATGGGGCCACTATAGGCGGATTCGAGGCCACTGCGGAAGCTTTCGATGCCGGCGTGCCAGCGGAGATGACAGGGGCTCCATTCACCGCCTCACGCCTGCGCAGCCAGCCAATCCCTTACCTTGCGGGCGTTGTCACTGAGTTCCCGGTTCCTCGACCAGATGATGTGAAAGCCCTTGCCGGTTCGCATCGTGTGGCCGGTGACGCGCACCAGCAGCCCCGAGGCCAAAAGGCGCTCGGCAAGGTGTCCCCAGCCGAGCGCAATGCCTTGGCCCTCCATCACCGCCTGGATCACCAGAGCATAGTCGTTGATGCGCAGGCCACGCCCGGCATCGGTGATATCGACCCCGGCGGACTGAAACCACTCGTCCCAGCTCGCAGCCTCGCGAAACGGCTCTTCGAGATGGATGAGCCGGTGTGCCGGAAGATCCTCGACGGTCTGCGGCAGCCCGAAGCGCGCCACATAGCTTGCGCCGGCAACCGGGAATATCTCCTCATCGGCCAGCGGCAGCGCATGATAGTCCGGCCATTCCCTGGGCTCACCGCCGCGAATGCCGAGCGGAATGTCCTCGGCGATGATGTCGAGGTCGCGGTCGGCGGTCTGGATGCGCAGGTCGACGCCCGGCAGCTCGTCGCGAAACTGCTGCAGGCGCGGCATCATCCAGAACGAGGCGAAAGCGGTCGACGCCGCCAGCGTCACATGCGCGCCGACGGCGATCTGGCGCAGATCCTCGGCCGACTTGCGGATGTGCGACAGGCCGAGCGAGACGTCGGCATGGAAGCGGTCACCGGCTTCGGTAAGGCTGACTTGTCGATGGCGACGCTGGAAGAGTTTGGCGCCAAGCTGCTCTTCCAGTCCGCGGATCGCATAGGACACCGCGGCCTGGGTCATGCCGAGCTCCCGCCCGGCCGCAGTAAAGCTCGACAGCCGCCCGGCGGCCTCGAAGACAATGAGGCTGCCGGCGGATGGCAGCAGATGGCGCAAGCTTCGCATAAGCAGAGCTTATACAAGAGATCAGGATTTTCCAGCGTCACAGCTGTATTTTGTCTCGCTAAATTGACTGGCTCTGGGAGGATGGAGTTTCCATGAACGCACCGGCCGTCGAAGTGACCGAACCTGCCAACCGTCGAGCGGGTGGCCGCCTGGGGCGCAAGGTGCTGCGGGGGATTCCCATGGCGTCGTTTCCGACCCTGGTCCGCAAGATCCCCGTGTATCAGATGGTCCCGGATGAGGCGGTGGAACTGATCCACCAGGAGTCGCTCTCGATCCTCGAAGAGGTGGGATGCGAGTTCCGCGACGACGAGGCCATTGCACTGTGGAAGGCGGCGGGAGCCGACGTGTCGGAAACGCGTGTCCGGATCGACCGTGCGCTCCTGATGGAGCTCATATCGAAGGTCCCGTCGGAGTTTACACTCAATGCGAGAAATCCGCAGCGCACGGTGCGCGTTGGCGGCGACAACTCCATCTTCGTACCGATGTATGGCGCGCCTTACGTGCGCGACCTCGACAACAACAGGCGCTATGGCACGCTCGCCGACCTGCAGAATTTCCACAAGCTCGCCTACATGGCGCCGGCGCTCCACTCGTCGAGCTCGGTCATCTGCGAGCCGATGGAAATCGCGGTGCCCAAGCGCCATCTCCACATCATCCATTCGGCGCTGAAGCACTCCGACAAGCCGTTCATGGGCATCGTGACGTCCAAGGAACGAGCCGARGACASGATGGCGATGGCAGGCATCGTGTTCGGCGAGGACTATGTCCGCGACAACCCGGTGCTGGTGTCGATCACCAAYTGCAAYTCGCCGCTGGTGTGGGATGCCACCATGCTTGACGCCATGAAGGTCTATGCGCGCAGCAACCAGCCGCTGATCCTGGCGCCATTCGCGCTGTGCGGCGCCTCGACTTCAGCCTCTGCAGTGGGAGCAGTTGCGCAGGTCAATGCCGAAGCGCTGGCGGGCGTCGCGTTCACGCAACTCCTGCGTCCGGGTTCGCCGCAGCTCTACGGACAGTTCATGGTTACGGTGGACATGAAGACCGGCGCTCCAATGGGCGGCACGCCGGAGGCGGCCCAGATGATGTATCTGATGGGGGCACTGGCGCGCAAATACCGCCTGCCATGGCGCACGTCGGGCTTCCATGTCGGGTCGAAGCTGAACGATGCCCAGGCGGGCTACGAGGCGAACATGCTGATGCATGCCGCAATCCTCTCCGGTGCCAACTACATCTGGCATTCCGCCGGATGGCTCGAGGCCGGCTTGAGCTGCGGCTATTCGAAATTCGCGACGGACTGCGAACAACTCGTTGGCTGGTACAAATATGCGGGCGGGCTGCCGTTCGACGATTTCAAGGAAGCGATGGCGGCGATCCGCGAGGTCGGGCCTCAGGGCCATTTCCTCGGCACACAGCATACGCTCGAACATTTCGAGTCGGCCTTCTTCATCCCGAGCATCATGGACTTCAATTCATACGAACAGTGGAAGGCCGAAGGGGCCAAGGATCACGACACGCGCGGCCGCGAGAAAGCTCGCAACATGCTCGCGGACTACCAGGAGCCGAAGCTCGACGAGGGTGTCGCTGAGGGGCTGGCGGATTTCATCGCGCGGCGCGAGGAGGCGCTGCCAAATAGCGTCAGTTGACGCGACGCACGACCAACTGACGGGAACAAAAAAGGGAGAAAAAAATGAGGTTCTTCAGAAGCAATGGCGACCGCGTGCCTGATACCATCGAGGCAATGGCGAAAGAGGCGCGTGCAGGCCATATGGACCGCCGCGAATTCCTCGCGCTTGCCAGCGCATTCGGCGCCTCGACGGCCTTCGCCTACGGCATGATCGGCCTTGCCGCGCCGACCAAAGCCCTGGCCGATGAACCGAAAAAGGGCGGAACGCTGCGTGTCGCAATGTCGGTCAAGGCGCAGAAGGATCCGCGCACCTATGACTGGACCGAGATGGCAAACGTCACCCGTTGCTGGCTGGAGCCGCTCGTCCGCTACACGCACGAGTTCACGTTCGAGCCCGTCCTGCTCGAAAGCTGGGACGTCAATGACGACGCCACCGAATACACACTGCATCTGCGCAAAGGCGTCACCTGGAACAATGGCGATGCCTTCAACGCCGATGACGTGGTCGCCAATCTGAACCGCTGGTGCGACAAGGTGCGTCCGGCAATTCCATGGCAGCACGCGTCGGCGCGCTGATCGATACAACGACCGGCAAGGCCAAGGATGGCGCCATCACCAAGGTCGATGACCTCACGGTCAAGCTAAAGCTGGCCGAACCCGACATCGCCATCATACCGGGCTTCACCGACTATCCGGCGCTGGTCGTGCATCGCGACTTCGACAAGGATGGCGCCGACCCGATCAAGAAGCCGATCGGCACCGGACCTTTCGAACTGGTGTCCTATGCGGTGGGTACGAAGGCGGTCGTCAAGCGTCGCGAGAACGGCAAGTGGTGGGGTGGCGAAGCGCCGCTCGACGGTGTCGAGTTCATCGACTACGGCACCGACTTCAACGCCACGCTGAATGCCTTCGAGTCCGGCGAGATCGACCTCGATTTCGAAACGCCGGCCGACTTCATCGACGCCCTCGACAAGATGGATCTGGTGAAATCGGAGGTCGCGACGGCGACCACGCTGGTTGCCCGCACCAACATCACCCACAAGCCCTATGACGACCAGCGGGTGCGCAATGCGCTGCAGATGGCCGTCGACAACAATGCTGTCATGCAGCTCGGCTACGCCGGGCTCGGCACGGTCGGCGAGAACCACCACGTCGCCCCGATCCATCCCGAATACTATCCGCTGCCCAAGAAGACACGCGATGCGGCCGCCGCCAAGAAGCTGATGGCGGATGCCGGGCAGGCCGACTTCGAGCACGAGCTGATCACCGTCGAGGACGAATGGCAGAAGAACACCGGCGATGCGATCGCCGGCCAGTTGCGCGATGCCGGCATCAAGGTGAAGCGTACAGTGTTGCCGGGCTCGACCTTCTGGAATGACTGGACGAAGTATCCGTACTCGATGACCATCTGGTACATGCGGCCGCTGGGCGTCCAGGTGCTGGCGCTCGGCTATCGCTCGGGCGAAGCCTGGAACGAAACGGCCTATGCCAACCCGGATTTCGACGCCAAGCTGAAGCAGGCGCTCTCGCTGGCCGATCCCGACAAGCGCAAGGAGGTGATGAAGGACGTCGAGCAGATCCTGCAGGATTCCGGCGTCATCATCCAGCCKTTCTGGCAGAAGCTCTACTGCCACATGAGCAAGAAGGTGAAGAAYTACGGAATGCACCAGACCTACGAAATGGACTTCCAGAACGTCTGGCTGGACAGCTAGCTTACGACGCTGGCCGCAAGCTGCGCCGGCGCCATTTGCGGTGCCGGCGGGTCGACATACCCGCCAAGATTGAAGGGGAGTACGCGAATGTCTGGGCGGGTCTTCAAGCGACTGTTCGAGCCCGCAACATTGCGCGGCAAGACATTGCGTAACCGCATCGTTTTTGGAGCCCATACCGCAAATATGGCCGAGGATGGCCTGCCGACTGCCCGCCATGTCGGCTACTACGCCGAACGCGCTATTGGCGGAGCGGGCATGATCGTGATCGAGCCGATGCCGGTACATCAGGCCGCGGTGCTTACACGCGGCAATTTCCGCCCCTCGGACGACAGCGTCATCCCCCATTTCCGCAAGGTGACGGATGCCATCTGCGGCAACGGTGCTGTCGCCATCCAGCAACTCTACCACGTTGGCCAGCATGCCGATGCAGACAACTCGTTCCATGCCGGTTGGTCACCATCCGGCCTGCCGAGCTATCACGATTCAGACGGATCGCACCGCATGTCCGAGCGCCAGATCGAAGAGACGATCGACGGCTTCGTCCAGGCCGCGCGCCGCTGCCGGGAGGCGGGTTTCGACGGCGTCGAGGTCTGGGCCGCCTATCATTCGATGCTCGATCAGTTCTGGACGCCCTGGTCGAACCGCCGCGACGACCAATGGGGCGGCAGCCTGCAAAACCGCACCCGCATGAGCCGTGAGGTGATGAGCCGCATCCGCAAGGTGTGCGGCGACGACTTCATCGTCGGTCTCGCAATCAATGACGAACCGGAAGTCGAGGTGGCGTTAAAGCGAGAAGCATTGGCCGAGATAGTCAACCTGCACGACCGTGACAATCTGATGGACTACGTCACTTGCGGAACGGGTTCGTATTTCGATTTCTACAAGATCATGCCGACCTTCCTTTATCCGGAAAAGCTTGGGACGGACCTTGCCGCCGTGTTGAAATCGACGGTGAGGCACGCGTTGATCACGGCGGAAAGCCACATCCGCACTCCGGAAAACGCCGAGAGCGTGTTGAGCGAAGGTCGCGCCGATCTTGTCTCGATCGTGCGCGGGCAGATCGCCGATCCGCATCTGGCTGCAAAGGCTGCGGGTGGCCGGCATGAGGACATTCGCGGCTGTCTGTCCTGCAATCAGATGTGCTGGGGCCGGCGCGGCCGCGACTACTGGATCAGCTGCGTGATCAATCCATCGGCGGGGCGGGAATGGGAATGGGGAGGCGATCGCTTCACCCCGGCCACCCAGCCGAAACATGTGTTTGTCGTTGGGGGTGGGCCAGCGGGTCTCGAAGCCGCGCGCGTGGCGGCCGAGCGCGGCCACCGCGTGACGCTCGCCGAGGCGTCGGACCGTCTCGGCGGACAATTCCGGCTCGCCGGCCTGCAGCCGCGCCGGGCGCAGATTCTCGACCTCATCGACTGGTACCAGCGCCAGCTTGGCCAGCTTCAGGTCGATGTGCGCTATGGCCAATATGTCGAAGCAGAGGACATAGAGCGCGAGGGCGCCGATCACGTCATCGTCGCGACCGGCGCCATGCCCCAGGACGGCGCTTTCCAAAGGGCGCTGCCGCAATGGGAAAACGTTCCGGGCGGAGGCGCGGTCTTCTCGGCCGAAGCCGTGATGTCCAGGGAGGCGAGGCCGGGCAAGCGCGTGCTGGTCCTCGACGATGGTGGCAACTGGAAAGGATGCGGCACCGCCTGGAAACTCGCGGAGGACGGTCATGATGTGACGATCGTGACGCCCGACGCCATGGTTGGCAAAGAACTTCAGCGAATGGCCGTGGATGCGCCGCTGCGCCGCGCGCTTGCGGCGCTGAAGGTCAGATTTGTGACAGAAAGCGCCGTCGTGCATTGGGATGGCAAGGTGGCCCGGATAACGTCGTTGCTCGACGGGACCGAACAGGAATGCGAAGCCGACGCATTGGTGTTCGCTGCCACCAGCATGGCGCAGGACAGTCTGTCGGTGGAGCTCGAAAAACGCGGAATCGTGCATACCGCCATCGGTGACTGTACCGCTTCCAGACAGGCGGCGTTCGCCATTCACGATGGCCGCAAGGTGGCGCTTGGTCTTTGACGCGTTGCCGGGAAGACTTCATGAGTCGCAAAAAAGCCGATATGCAGGATGTGTGGTATTGCCGCCTTGCCGCCGACTCCGGAGATCCTGCATGAAACCGATGGTGCTTGCCGCTGTCTTTTCAATTGCCTTGCCCGCCGCTGCACTTGCCGGGCCGGCTTCCAAGGCCGTGAAGTTTTTCTATGTGCCTGAAGTGAAATTCGAGGCGGACACAAAGTACCGCGACCGCTTCACCGAACCGGTGACGAAACTCTTCGATCTCAACGACCAAGCGCAGAAGAACAAGCCTGACGAGGTCGCCTGCATCGATTTCGATCCAGGCCTCGACGCGCAGGACTTCGACCAGAAGACCGTGGCCAAGACGCTGAAGCTCGCCGAAGTCGTCAACGGCGACACCGCCGAAGTCACCGCAACCTTCAGCCTTTTCCCGGAAGGCGACGATTCCAAGCGCGAAATGCTGTGGTCGCTGAAGAAGGTCGACGGCAAATGGAAGGTCGCCGATATCAGCTCGAAGACCAGCAATTGGACGCTGAGCGCGCTGGAATGCATGCCCGACAAGGCACCGGAGTGATGCTATGGCCCGTTGCCGTCTTCTGGTCCTGGCGACTGTGTGCCTGCCAATAGTGAGCATAGCCACTGCTCAAGGCCTGCTCGGTGCACCCCCTGCCAATGCGCCAGGCGG
The DNA here is from genome assembly GCF_056402815.1 of Mesorhizobium sp. P3_B5. Lineage (NCBI taxonomy): Bacteria > Pseudomonadati > Pseudomonadota > Alphaproteobacteria > Hyphomicrobiales > Phyllobacteriaceae > Mesorhizobium > Mesorhizobium sp. P3_B5. Next base: position 922,197 of record NZ_JBFUGR010000001.1, read on the forward strand.
TGCTTCGGAGCCGGCAACGCCACCGCTCGCGGCCCCGCCGGCCGACAGCGCGCCAGTGCCGATCCAGCCGGGATCGCCAACGGCGGTGGTCCGGCCATTTTACGATCAGGTCGGGCTGGAGATCGATCCGGCACAGCGCAGCCACTTCGTCGACCCGGCGAAGACCGTGCTCGACAAGAGCGACGCCCTGCGCAAATCGGGGCAGGGCGAATGCCTCGACCCCAACATGGCGCTCGACAATGCGGACTACGACAAGGCCGAGGTCGACAAGAGCCTGAGGACGCTTGAAGCGGTCAATGGCGACCAAGCCAAGGTCATCGTCGCCTTCGTCGTGTCAGGCAATCCGCATCGGCTGGAATGGAAGTTCAAGAAGGTCGACGGCGACTGGAAGATATCGGACCTTTTGTCGGTGACCGGCGAATGGGCGCTCAGCCAGTATCAGTGCGAATGAGCTGCTGGCCGCGCCCTGGTGATCGGCAATGAAGCTTCGCGTTCTGCTCGCGATCGCGCTGGTCGGGCTCGTCGCTGCCGGTGGCGCTACGACCAGCCGCGCTATCGCGATGCGGTCCTTCCCTTCCTCGCAACAACGCTGTGCCGGATCGGTGTCGACAATGGCTGATGCTCAATCAGCCGCGCCCGCGATAGGGCGCAACACCGGTGTCGGGCAGCCAGGCGTCTTCCGGCGGCGCGCCGGTCTGCCAGAACACGTCGATCGGAATGCCGCCGCGCGGATACCAATAGCCGCCTATGCGCAACCACAAGGGCTTGGTCACTGCCACAATGCGGCGACCAATCATGACGGTGCATTCTTCATGGAAGGCGCCATGGTTGCGAAACGAGGTCATGAACAGCTTGAGCGACTTCGATTCCACCAGAGCCGTATCGGGTGCATAGTCGATGACGATATGGGCGAAATCCGGCTGGCCGGTGACCGGGCACAGCGAGGTGAACTCCGGACAGACGAAGCGCACGATCGCCGGCGGGCCGTCGCCGCGCGCAAATGGCACGGTTTCGAGGACCGCCGTTTCGGGGCTCTTTGGCGGCTCGACGTGTGCGCCGAGCTGGGTAAGGTCTTTGGTGACAGTCATGGGCGGTGGCCTTTCGATTTTGCCGCTCAATAGCATCGGACCGAAAAGTGCGCAGCGGTTTTCGGAAAAATCCGATGCGTGAAATAGAAGCGGGAGCAGCACGCTGCTTCCGCACAATTTGAAACGACAGGAAGACGATGGCCAGCAACGATCCGCTTCTCCAGCCCTATCAGCTCAAACATCTGACGCTGAAGAACCGGGTGATGTCGACCAGCCACGAGCCGGCCTATTCCGAGGACGGCATGCCGAAAGAGCGCTACCGGCTCTACCACGCCGAAAAAGCCAAAGGCGGCATGGCGCTGACCATGACCGCCGGTTCGGCGATCGTCTCGCGCGACAGCCCGGCTGCCTTCGGCAATCTGCATGTCTATGACGACAGGATCGTGCCATGGCTCGCCGAGCTCACCGACGCCTGCCATGAGCATGACTGCAAGGTGATGATCCAGATCACCCATCTTGGCCGCCGCACCGGCTGGAACAAGGCCGACTGGCTGCCGGTTCTGTCGGCGTCGCCGGTGCGCGAGCCGGCGCATCGCGCTTTCCCGAAGACCATTGAGGATTGGGATATCGAGCGTATCGTCGCCGACTACGCTTCGGCCGCCCAGCGCTGCCAGGCGGCCGGCCTCGACGGTATCGAGTTCGAGGCCTACGGCCATCTGATGGACGGCTTCTGGTCGCCGGCCACCAACCAGCGCGACGATGATTTCGGTGGCTCGCTCGACAACCGGCTGCGCTTCACCAACATGGTGCTCGACGCGGTGCGGGCGGCGGTCGGCGACAAATTCGTCGTCGGCATCCGCATGGTCGCCGACGAGGATTTTGAGAAGGGTCTGTCGAAAGAGGAGGGTGTCGGCATCGCCAAGCGGCTGGCCGGCTCCGGCAAGGTCGATTTCCTCAACATCATTCGCGGCTCGATCGAGACCGATGCAGCACTGACCAGGGTGATCCCGGTGACCGGCATGCGCTCGTCGCCGCATCTCGATTTTGCCGGCGAGGTGAGGGCGGCGACGAAGTTCCCGACCTTCCATGCGGCGCGCATCTCCGACGTCGCCACCGCACGCCATGCCATCGCCACCGGCAAGCTCGACATGGTCGGCATGACCCGCGCCCACATCGCCGATCCGCATATCATCAAAAAGGTGATGGAAGGCCGCGAGCACGAGATCCGCCCCTGTGTCGGCGCCACCTATTGCCTCGACCGTATCTATGAGGGCGGCGAGGCGCTCTGCATCCACAATGCCGCGACCGGGCGCGAGGCCGAGATTCCGCACATCATCGTCAAGACCGAAGGACCAAAGCGCAAGGTGATCGTCGTCGGCGCCGGTGCCGGCGGGCTGGAGGCGGCGCGTGTCGCGGCCGAGCGCGGGCACCAGGTGACGGTGCTGGAAGCGTCGAGCCAGGCTGGTGGCCAGGTTCGACTGGCGACGCAGAACCCGCGCCGCAAGGAGCTGATCGGCATCATCGACTGGCGGCTGGCCGAGCTCGAGCGGCTCGGGGTCGAGATCCGCTATGACACCTGGGCCGAGAAGGACGATGTGCTGGCGCTTTCGCCCGACGTGGTGGTGATTGCCACCGGCGGCTTGCCGCAGAACCCGCCGCTTGCGGCGGGCGACAATCTCGTCACGTCGAGCTGGGACATCATGGCCGGCAGCGTCAAGCCGGCCGAGAACGTGCTGCTCTATGACGACAATGGCGGCCATCAGGGAATGGGCGCGGCCGAGCTGATCGCCAACAGCGGCGCCAGGCTGGAACTGGTTTCGCCCGAGCGTTTCTTTGCGCCGGAAATGGGCGGCATGAACCATGTGCCCTATATGCGCGCGTTCCAGGAAAAGGGCGTCACCGTCACCATCAACACGCGGCTGCGGTCGGTACGGCGCGAGGGCAATCAACTGGTGGCGGAACTGGCTTCCGACTTCGCCGATGGCTGGCGCGGCGAGCGGCGGGTCGACCAGGTGGTGGTCGAGCACGGCACGCTGCCCCTCGATGAGCTCTATCTGGCGCTGAAGCCGCTGTCGAAGAACGCCGGCGCGGTCGATTACGAGCGGCTGGTCAATGGCGGCGACATTTTTCCGGCGCGCAATGCGCAAGGTGGCTTTGTGCTTTTCCGCATCGGCGACGCGGTCGCCTCGCGCAACATCCACGCCGCGATCTATGATGGCATCCGGTTCGGCATCAGGATCTGAGCGTCCGCTAGGCCTCGCTTGGACTGGACTTGGCCGGTCATATTTGTAACTTTCCGCGCTCCGGCTGATCCAGGCGGGAAGAGCACTACCGAAGGGTCTGTACGGGAATCCTGACGCGGATCGCTTTTCCTGCGAAAAGTTGACGGCACGTCAAACGAAGTCGGGGGCCGATTTGACCAAAGAAGAACTCTTCGTTCCGCGCCAGACCAACACGGCGCTCTATATGCAGCTGTACGAGGCTGGGCACCCTGTCGCCGATATCCTCCGCGTCCAGGAGGCTTATCGTGTCTGTTGCGCCATGTTCAACGGCCGATACCGCAAGACGGGGCGGCCTTTCATCTGTCATGCGGTCGGCGCTGCGTCGGCAGTCGCGCATTTCGACAAGAGGATCGATCTGGTGCTGGCGGCGATGTTTCATGCCGCCTACGATTGCGGCCAGTTTCCAGACGGCAAATCCGGCAAGCGCAGCGATGCCCATCGCAAATGGCTGAAGCAAAAGATTGGTCCCGACGTTGAAGGTCTTGTCGCGCGCCTGGTCGACATGAATTTCGAGACGGGTGACCCCGAGCGCCTTATCACTGACGGCGTGCCGGCCGGTGACGAGGACCTCATTTTTGTGGTGCTTGCCCACGAGCTTGACGACCTGGCGGACGGCGGCTTGGCGTTTGCTCCTAAATACGGCCAGTCACTCCGATCGCGAATCGCCGCCTGCGCTGCACTGGCCAGGCGTCTGGACCGCGAAAGCCTCGCAGCGACCACCGAAGCCTATGCCGGCAGATACGAGAACATGGCTTGGGCTGCCGCGCTCCAGGAAACCAAGCTGGAGGGCTTTCGTATCGCGCCGAATTTGCGCACATACCTGAAATTGCGCCGGGTCAATCTGCGCGGAGGCTCGGTCGAGGTGATTTAGGGCACGTTGCCAATGCCCCGTGCGAGGCGACGATCCTTTGCCGTTCGAATTGGTGGCGCGCAGCCGAACCGCCGTACGGAGAGCCATCAGGCACGTCGGTCCGGTCTGCGCGCCGCGCACGTCGCCAGCGTGGCGCCGGCAGCGTGCGATCCTGTGAGCTGCGACTGCGGCAGCGACGCTCAAAACATTCTGGCGACGGCCATGCAGAGCACCGTGATGACCAGCAGCCAGGCGGCAATGCGCTCGCCCCGTGCCATCTTCGCGCGCAGGTGGGATTCAGTCGCCGCATCCGCGCCGGCAAGCTGCCTGGTGGCGGGACGAACCAGGGCGCTTAGAACGCCGGCGGCCGCAAAGGCGGTGACGATGCCCAGCGCCAGCACCCGCTCCATCGAGCCGAAATAGGCGCCATGGAAGAAATACCAGAGCAGCGCGCCGGTCAGGAAAACCATGCCGGCCGCGCCCAATTGTGGTTGGATGAAGCGCTCAGCCTTTATGTCAGGGTCGCGGGCCAGTGTGATGGTCGTGCCGGCCCAGAACACGCCGGCCATGACATGAAGACCGAGAACGACGATGTAGACATATTGCATGACCGCATTCCTCTTTTGCCTGCTGCAGATCACAAAGTTAGATATCGAATGATTCGATGTCAATGTTTGTGACCGAACCAGTTCCATCCGCATATCCATTGCTCTAGTGTCTGCTCATGACACCCTTTGACCGCCCGCCAGTCGGCATGAATCTCGGCCGCACCGCCAAACTTGTCGCCCAGGCCTTCGACGCTGCCTTGGTCGAGGCCGGCGGCACGCTGCCGGTCTGGCTCACTCTGCTTTCGGTCAAGTCACGGGAACTGGCCAACCAGCGCGAGTTGGCCGGCATGATCGGCATCCAGGGCGCGACGCTGACCCACCATCTCAACGCCATGGAGACGCAGGGCCTGCTGACGCGGCGCCGCGATCCGGAGAACCGCCGTGTTCATCTGGTCGAGCTGACTACAGCCGGAGAGGCGATGTTCCTCAAACTACGCGCGGCAGCACTTGTCTTCGACAAGCGGCTGCGGACGGGATTGCCGGAGGAGAGGCTGGCTGAGTTTGCCGAGGTGCTGGCGGCGCTGCGGGCGAATGTGGAACGCTAGCGCCGGGTGACTGTCGTGCGTGGCTCTGCCATCCTTAAGCCAGGCTGCCCTGCAACACCTTGAGCTTGGCCTTCTTTTTTGGGGCGCGGGCCAACAGCCATTCGCGCGCCTTGTCCTGCGGCATCGGGAAGGCGATGGAATAGCCCTGCACCTGGTCGCAGCCGATCGCCATCAGCGAATCGAGTTCGGCTTCGGTTTCGGCGCCCTCGGCGACGATCGAGATGCCGAGGCCACGCGCAAGCTCGGTGATGGCGCGCACGATCTTGGTGTTGTCACCGTTTTCGTTGATGTTCTGGACGAAACGGCGATCGATCTTCAGCCGGTCGATCTCGTTCGGATTGACGTGGCTGAGCGAGGCGTAGCCGGTGCCGAAATCGTCGAGTTCGAGGTGAACGCCGGCCGCACGGATGTGCCTGAGCTTCGCCGCGATTCCCGTCTTTTCGTCGTCGAGAATGACGGATTCGACGATTTCCAGCGACAGTTTCTGCGGCGCGAGACCTGCCTTCTCCAGCGTGTCGAACAGGAACCTGTCAAAATCAGGCTCACGCAGTTCGGTGCCAGAGACGTTGACGGCAAGACGCCCGAAAGCGATGCCGGCGCGGTCCCATTCTGCGGCCTCGTTGATCGCCTTGGCGATGACGATGCGGCCGATTTCTGGCATGAAGCCGCATTTTTCGGCGACCGGGATGAATTCGCCGGGTGAGATCATGCCGCGTTCGGCATGCTTCCAGCGCACCAGAGCCTCGATGCCGCTGATCGTGCCGTCGGTCAGCGAAACCTGCGGCTGGAAGTAGACCTGGAAGGCGCTCTCCGAAATGGCGACTTTGATATCGTGCTCGAGCTGCTTGCGATAGTCGAGCTCGCGCCGCAATTCCTCGGAGAAGAAAGAGAAGCTGCCACCGCCGAGCTTCTTGGCCGAATAAAGCGCGAGGTCCGCGTGGACGAGCAGATCCTGCGCATTGTCGGCGTCGATCGGATAGACGGCTATGCCGGCGCTGGCGCCCGGAAGGATGGTCGTGCCCTGAAAGGTGATCGGTTCGTTGATCTGCTCCAGGATGCGCCTGGCGACCATGTTGATGTCCTCGGTGCCGCCGGCGCCGTTGAGGATCATCACGAACTCGTCGCCGCCGAGGCGTGCGCACAGATCCGAAGCCCGACAGGCGTCTCGCATGCGTTGCGCGGTGACGACCAGCACATAGTCGCCGGCTGCGTGGCCGAGCGTGTCGTTGATCTGCTTGAACCGGTCGAGGTCGAGCTGGATCACCGCCAGGCGCTCGCGCCGTCGATGCGCGCCCTTGATCAGCGTCTCGAAATGATCGGTCAGGAAGGTGCGGTTGTGCAGGCCGGTCAGCCCGTCATGCACGGCGATGAAGGCCATCGAATTGCGCGCATCGACCAGTTCATGCGTCTTGCGCAGAATAGCTTTCGACATCGGCCGGAAGATGAACAGCGCCACCAGCACGATGACGCCGATGGTGGAGTAGAACAGCGTGCGGTGGAGATCGAGGAGCTTTTCCGACCGCTCGTCGGCATAGGTGCTGATGCGCTGGCCAAGCGCCGCATAGCCGGACAGCGTCGCGTTGGCGACGGAGGCGTCGAGATTAACGCGCTCGTCGCCGCCCTTGTAGCCGCCATTGCTAGCCAAGGTGAGCTGGGATTCAAACGACGAGATCAGCCGTTGGCTATTGGCGATAAGCCCGACCGAGAAATAATCGAGGTGAAACGGCTTGGTGTAAAGCACGCTCTCGATCGATTTTGGATCGAGCCGTGCCGGCGACAGCGGATCGGCCCCAGTCTGGTCGAGCAACAGATCGTAATTCGTCTCGAACTCCACGGTCGCCTGCTTGAGCGCGCTAACCAGCGCCGGCTGCTTGTCGCGTGAGGCGGCACCTGTTGCGCTGGCAAGGAAGACGATGCGCTGCGATAGCGCCTTCTCGGTGCTGACGATGTCGAGCAGCGTATCATTATGCTGTTGCGCCGCCATCATCTGCTGCAGCAGGATGAAAGAGGCCATCACCATGGCCGCGATGATAATCAGCGCCAGCCAGTAGCCGCTCTTGATTACCATGATCAGCTTGCGCGAGACGCTATGCACTGGCTGCTGCGACATTTCTGGGTGACCCTCCGGTCAACGGATTCCTGCCATAGGTTCCTGGCGAGAAGACCATTGGCGTGAAAGGGTTAACAGGTCCGGAAGCCGGTGCATTGGCCAGCAAAGCCGCCGGGGAAAGCTGCCAAAATGGTTATCATGTGCTTTCATGATCCAGCTGTATTTGTCTGGGTGCTACTTCAGCATGCAATCCATGCCGTCGATTCGCGTTGTAGTTGAGCTTTGTCGTGCCACCGAAGCCGTCGCTTTTGCGATGGATTTTTCGCACCTGCGGGGCGACAGTCCTGCGCACTCTCAATAGGGCTTGATCATGACCGCTTCATTCCTCTCCCATATCGACAGCGAGCTCACCGGGCTGAAATCGGCCGGGCTCTACAAATCCGAGCGGGTGATCACCTCGACGCAATCGGCTGAGATCGAGGTCGGTGGCGACAAGGTGCTGAACTTCTGTGCCAACAACTATCTCGGCCTCGCCGACAGCGCCGAGTTGCGCAATGCCGCCAAGCAGGCGCTCGACCGCTACGGCTACGGCATGGCGTCGGTGCGTTTTATCTGCGGCACGCAGGAAGAGCACAAGCAGCTCGAAGCGACGATTTCCTCGTTCCTCGGCATGGACGACACCATCCTCTACGGCTCCTGCTTCGACGCCAATGGCGGCCTGTTCGAAACGCTGCTCGGCGAAGAGGACGCGATCATCTCCGATGCGCTGAACCACGCTTCGATCATCGATGGCGTGCGGCTGTCAAAAGCCAAACGCTTCCGCTACGCCAACAACGACATGGCGGATCTCGAAGCCCGGCTGAAGGAGGCAAAGGACTGCCGTTTCCGGTTGATCGCCACTGACGGCGTGTTTTCCATGGACGGTATCATCGCCAATCTGCAGGGCGTGTGCGATCTCGCCGACAAATACGGTGCGATGGTGATGGTCGACGACAGCCACGCCGTCGGCTTCGTCGGCGCAAACGGCCGCGGCTCGGCCGAACATTGCGGCGTCGAGGGCAGGGTCGACATCATCACCGGCACGCTCGGCAAGGCGCTGGGCGGCGCTTCCGGCGGCTACACATCGGGCAAGAAACAGGTGGTCGACTGGCTGCGCCAGCGCTCCCGGCCCTATCTGTTTTCCAATACGCTGATGCCGGCGATCGCCGGCGCCTCGATCAAGGTGTTCGAATTGGTCAAGGATGGTGACGGTCTGCGCAAACGGCTTTATGCAAATGCGGAGCAGTTCCGGTCGCAGATGGGTAAGCTCGGCTTTACGCTTGCCGGCGCCGATCACCCGATCATCCCTGTGATGCTGGGTGACGCGACGCTGGCGCAAGAGATGGCGGCGCGCATGCTGAAGCGCGGCATCTACGTCATCGGTTTTTCTTTCCCGGTGGTGCCAAAGGGCCAGGCGCGCATCCGAACACAGATGTCGGCGGCGCACTCCAGCGCCGACATTGATCGCGCGGTCGAGGCGTTTGCTGCCGTCGGGCGCGAACTCGGGGTCATTTCCTGAAAGGCCGGAAGCGACAAGCGATTCCGGATCAAGAGATTCAAGGGACAGAAGCATGTCGAACATGATGAAGGCGCTGGTCAAGGCCAAGGCCGAACCGGGCATCTGGATGGAAGAGGTGCCGGTGCCGGAGATCGGCCCCAACGACGTGCTGATCAAGATCAAGAAGACTGCGATCTGCGGCACCGACGTCCACATCTACAATTGGGACCAGTGGGCGCAAAAGACAGTGCCGGTACCGATGGTCACCGGTCACGAGTTTGTCGGCACGGTCGCCGATTTCGGCGCCGCGGTGACCGAATACAAGGTCGGCCAGCGCGTTTCGGGCGAAGGCCACATCGTCTGCGGCCATTGCCGCAATTGTCGGGCAGGCAGGGGGCATCTGTGCCGCAACACGCTCGGCGTCGGCGTCAACCGTCCCGGCGCTTTTGGCGAGTATCTAGCGATCCCGCAGCACAATGTCGTGCCGATCCCCGACAATGTGCCGGACGAGATCGCCGCGATCTTCGATCCCCTGGGCAACGCCGTCCACACCGCTCTGTCCTTTGATCTGGTCGGCGAGGACGTGCTGGTCACCGGCGCCGGGCCGATCGGCATCATGGGTGCGCTGGTGGCGCAATGCGTCGGCGCTAGAAAGGTGGTCATCACCGACATCAACCCGGTGCGGCTGGCGCTGGCCAGGAAGCTCGGCGTCCAGCATGTCGTCGACGCCTCCAAAGAAAGGTTGCGCGACGTGATGCCGGCGCTCGGCATGACCGAGGGGTTTGACGTCGGCCTGGAGATGTCGGGCGCCGCCCCCGCCTTCCGCGATATGATCGACACCATGAACAATGGCGGCAAGATCGCCATTCTGGGCATCGCGCCGACCGGCTTCGAGATCGACTGGAACAAGGTCATCTTCAAGATGCTGCATCTGAAGGGCATTTACGGGCGAGAGATGTTCGAGACCTGGTACAAGATGATCGCCCTGGTGCAGGGGCCGCTCGACGTGACTGGACTGATCACCCACCGCATCGGCATTGACGATTTCCAGACGGGTTTTGACGCGATGCGTAGCGGCAGTTCGGGCAAGGTGGTGATGGATTGGTAGGCGGCGGCTCCGGGTCTGCACCTGCCGGTCCGTCGGGTTTGCGCTCATAGTTTCCGTGAGCGGCGAATGGCGCGCCAACATGTCGATCGGACGACGCGCTAAGCGAAAGGGGGCGCGCGCCGTCACAACCTGAAATCTTGGGTCCTTTTGGGGCAGGTTCGCGGCTATGCCCGACGAACATAGCGACGCGAGAGAACAGGCATGGTAGCGTTTGGCGCTCTCTGGTCACGACGCGAACGGATGGACACCAACGGCCTGCCAGGCTTTCTTAAGCGGTCGTCAAACGGCGTAAGCGCTGCGCTGCGAGACGCCGGAGGAAGACGATGTTCGCGCACAATTTGATCGGGTTAACCGTCTGCACGGGACTGTTGGTCGCGGGCATGCCGGCTTCGGCCACCGAGCTCACGATCTTGTGGGCAGATTGGGACCCGGCCAACTGCCTGCAGGAACTCGCGAACGAATACGAGAAGGAAACGGGTGTAAAGGTCACAGTCAAAACCGTGGCATGGTCAAACTTCCAGACCAAGGCCTTCGCCAGCTTTATCGACAAAAGCGATAACTACGACATGGTGGTGGGCGACTCGCAGTGGCTCGGTTTGGCGACAACGCAAGGACACTACTTCGAGCTCAGCGATTTTGTCCGGGATTACAAACTCAACGAGATAATGGCGAATGCGATGATGACCAACCTTTCGGAGTATCCGAAGGGCAGCGGTCACTACTGGGCCGTGCCGTTGGAGGCCGACGCGATTGGTTGGGCCTACCGCAAGGACTGGTTTGACGAACCTTCAGCGAAACAGGCCTTTCGCGCGAAATATCACTACGAGCTTGCCGCCCCCAAGACATGGAAGGAGCTGCAAGACATTGCCGAATTCTTTTATCGCCCCAACGCCGATCCGCCTCAATATGGCATTGCCATCTACACGAGCGTGATCGGCGATTCCTTGGCTATGGGCTATACTACGGTGCTCTATAGCTACGGTGGCGACATCGGCAACCGCGCCACCTGCGCTGTCGAAGGGATCATCAACTCACCGCTCGCGGTCGAGGCACTGCAAGTGTACGGGCGGCTCTACCGGGTGACTCCGCCAAACTGGACGCTAGCTGACACCCTGCAGGACAATCTGGCGATCACCGTGGGGCTGGCAGCGATGAGCATGAACTACTTCGCCTTCTTCCCTTCACTGGTCAATCCGTCGGTCAATTCCCACGCCGACCACATCGGCTTCTTCAGAAACCCGGCCGGCCCAACTGGCGACAGCTATTCGGCTCTGGGCGGTCAAGGCATTTCGATCGTGTCGTATTCGTCCAAAAAGGAGGAATCGATGAAGTTCCTCGGCTGGGTCATCCGCGCAGACACTCAGCAGAAATGGGCTGACCTCGGAGGCCTCACTCCCGATGCCACAATCATGCGGTCCGAGAAGTTTCGCAACGCTTCCCCTTATAATGAAGCCTTCTACCAGAGCATGTTTGCGGTGAAGGATTTTTGGGCACTTCCCTACTACACGACTCTGCTCGAGCAGATGAATCGGCGCATCGCGTCTTATGTGCTCGGTGGCGAGGTATCGGCAAAGCAGGCTCTGGACGGACTTGCCGCTGATTGGATGGCCACAATCAAGCAGCACGGCTGCAAATAGGAACCGCCCACAGACAGCCCCAATTGGCGACAGCTATTCGGCGCTGGGCGGCAAGGCATTTCGATCATGTCGTATTCGTCAAAAAAAGGAGGAACCGGTGAAGTCCTCGTCGCCCGCGCAGACACTCAGCAGAAATGGGCTGGCCCCGGCGGCCTCATGTCAGGGAGAACGCACATAGCCGCGAGGCGTTGAAATAGACGCAACCGTTGCCGCAGAGCTCCTCCTAGGTCTTGCTGAGATTTGTTTCGAGCGCTGCCAGCCCGCCCGTGATCGCGGCTCGCTCACTGGCGCTCAGCTTTGCCAGCAACTCCCGCTCGTACGCCTTCGCCAGCGGCACCATTTCGCGATAAGCGGCAAGGCCGGCTTTGGTCAGCGTCAGATGTTCGACGCGTCTGTCCTCTTCGTCGGGCGTTCTGGTCAGCCAGCGCCGCCGTTCGAGCTCGGCGACGGCGCGCGAGACCTTGGTCTTGTGCATGGCCGACTGCTCGCCGAGAGCCGTCGCGGTCATGGTGCCGCGCTGTCCCAACCCGGAAAGGGTTCGCCATTCGGGCCGGGTCAGGCCATGGCTGTCCTTGTAAATCCTGGAGAATTCGCGACTGACGGCGTCAGCAAGCCGATAGAGCCTGTAGGGCAGGAAGTTCTCCAGATCGAGAACTTCAGGCTCGTCAGAAGCTTCATCCTTGGTTGCCATTTTTCAAAGTCGCCATTGATGGTTACATTTTCGATGGTTACAAACGAAACCAGTTTGGTCAATCCACGGCGATGCCTCACATCTTCGCGGATGCGCAAGGGAGGAAGCGATGGCCTATTCCTACATGCCGGGCTTCGGCAACGATTTCGAAACCGAAACGCTGCCGGGTTCGCTGCCGCAGGGGCGAAACTCGCCGCAGCGGCCGGCCTATGGCCTCTATGCCGAACAGCTTTCCGGCTCGCCCTTCACCGCGCCGCGCGGCACCAATGAGCGCTCCTGGCTTTACCGCATCCGGCCAAGCGTGAAGCACACCGGCCGCTTCAAGGCAGCCAACTATCCACTGTGGAAAACCGCCCCAAATGTCGGCGACCACGAGTTGGCGCTCGGCCAGTACCGCTGGAACCCGGTGCCGATGCCGAAGGAGCCGACCGATTTCATCGCCGGCCTGCGCTCGATCACCACCGCCGGCGACGTGCTCGGGCAGAGCGGCATGGCGGCGCATGTCTATGTCGCCAACCGCTCGATGGTCGACGACCATTTCTTCAACGCCGATGGCGAGTTGCTGATCGTGCCGCAGGTCGGCGCTTTGCGCTTTGTCACCGAAATGGGTGTCATCGAGCTGAGGCCCGGCGAGATCGCCGTGCTGCCGCGTGGTCTGGTCTTCAAGGTCGAACTCGTCGATGCCGAAGTGCGCGGCTATGTCTGTGAGAATTATGGCGCCAAGCTTACCATGCCGGATCGCGGCCCGATCGGCGCCAATTGCCTGGCCAACCCACGCGATTTCAAGACCCCTTGCGCCTGGTTCGAGGAGAAGGAAACGCCGTGCCGGCTGACGGTGAAATGGTGCGGCAATTTCCATGTCACCGAGATCGGCCATTCGCCGCTCGACGTCGTGGCCTGGCACGGCAACTATGCCCCTTACAAATATGATCTGGCGACCTTTTCGCCGGTCGGTGCGCTGCTGTTCGACCATCCCGATCCGTCGATCTTCACCGTGCTGACCGCGCCGAGCGGCGAGGAGGGCACCGCCAACATCGACTTCGTCATCTTCCCGCCGCGCTGGCTGGTGGCCGAGGACACGTTCCGGCCACCCTGGTACCACCGCAACATCATGAGCGAGTTCATGGGCCTGATCCAAGGCCAGTACGATGCCAAGGAGGAAGGCTTCGTTCCCGGCGGCATCAGCCTGCACAATCTGATGCTGGCCCACGGACCTGATGCCTCAGGCTTCGAAAAGGCCTCGAAAGTCGACCTGAAACCGGTCAAGCTCGACAACACCATGGCCTTCATGTTCGAGACCCGCTACCCGCAGATGCTGACCCGCTATGGCGCCGAACTGGAAACCCGGCAGGACAATTACATCGACTGCTGGGCCGATCTGAAGAAGCGTTTCAATGGCACGCCCGAGGGCGACTGGTCTTGAGCGCTGATCTGGGGCGCGATCGGCTGGTGCTTCTCGGCTCGAAGGGCGGCCCGGCGATCCGGCCGGGTGGGCCGTGGCCGAGTTCATCGCTGCTGGAATTCGGCGGCCGCAGCATCGTGGTCGATTGCGGACTTGGCGTGACGCGCGGGCTGGCCGATGCCGGTATCAGCCTGAAGGCGCTCGACCTGATCTTCATCACCCATCTGCATTCCGACCATATGCTGGAACTTGGGGCCTTGATCCACACCGCCTGGACGGCGGGGCTGGCGACGCCGGTGACGGTGTTCGGGCCACCCGGCACCCGGCTCTACTGGCAGCACTTCAAGCAATCCATGGCGTTCGACATCGACATCCGCATCGCCGACGAAGGCCGGCCTGATATCAGGGACATGGTTTCGGTCGTCGAATTCGGCGAAGGCCTGATTGTAGAGCAGGGCGGCCTGAAGGTTTCGGCACTGTGCGTCGACCATCCGCCGGTCACCGACTGTTTTGCTCTGCGCTTCGACCATGCAGGCAAAAGCGTTGTGTTCTCGGCCGACACCGCGTTCTTCCCGCCACTCGCCGATTTCGCCAAGGGCGCCGACATCCTCGTCCATGAAGCCATGCTGGAGCAGGGCATCGAGCGGCTGGTCGCCAAAACCGGCAATGGCGCGCGATTGCGAGAGCATCTGCTTGCCAGCCACAGTTTTGCCGAGCAGGCAGGGCGCATCGCCAGCGATGCCGGCGTGAAGAGTCTGGTGCTCAATCACCTCATTCCGGCGGACGATGCCGAGATCGGCGAGGTCGATTGGACCACCGCTGTCAGGAAAACATGGGCCGGCGACTTGACGATCGCCCGCGACGGCCTTGTTGTGGAGCTAGCATGATCCCGAAAAGTGGAAGCCGGTTTTCGGAAAAGATCATGCGTAAGACAAAAAGCCAAAGCAGCGCCAAAGCTGCACGAGGAGAGGAAACCGCATGAAGCTTGCCACATTGAAGGACGGGACGCGCGACGGAAAACTCGTCGTCGTCTCACGCGACCTGACACGCTTCACCGACGCCTCATTCCTGGTGCGCACGATGCAGGCAGCGCTCGATGACTGGCGCAGGATTTCGCCGCACCTCGCGACAATCGCGGAATCGCTGGAGAACAATGCGGTGCCCTCGGCACGCTTTCACGAGCATGACGCCCATTCGCCGCTGCCGCGCGCCTATCAATGGGCCGATGGCTCGGCCTATGTGAACCATGTTGAGCTGGTGCGAAAAGCGCGCGGCGTCGAGATGCCTGCAAGCTTCTGGACCGACCCGCTGATCTATCAAGGTGGCTCGGACAGCTTCATCGCGCCACGCGACCCGATCCGTATGGCCGACGAGGCCTTCGGCATCGACATGGAGGGAGAGGTCGCCGTCATTGTCGACGACGTGCGGATGGGCGCGAGCCTTGACGAGGCAAGGGCCTCGATCCGGCTGGTCATGCTGGTCAACGACGTCACGCTGCGCGCGCTCACCGGTCCGGAACTGGCGAAAGGGTTCGGCTTCTTCCAGTCAAAGCCGTCCTCGGCCTTTTCGCCGGTCGCGGTGACGCCGGATGAACTCGGCGACGCCTGGGATGGCGGCAAGGTCAACCTGCCGCTGCTCGCCGATCTCAACGGCAAGCCGTTCGGTCGCGCCAATGCCGGCGTCGACATGACCTTCGATTTCCCGGCGCTGATAGCCCATGCCGCCCGGACGCGGCCGCTGGTTGCCGGCACCATCATCGGGTCCGGCACCGTCTCCAACAAGCTCGATGGCGGGCCGGGTAGACCGGCCTCGGCGGGCGGCGCCGGCTATTCCTGCATCGCCGAATTGCGCATGATCGAGACCATAGAAGCAGGCGAACCAAAAACGCCGTTCCTGCGCTTTGGCGACACAGTGCGTATCGAGATGAAGAGCAGAAGCGGAAACTCGATCTTCGGCGCTATCGAGCAGAAGGTCGAGAAATACGAGGGGTAAGCGAAATGGTGGGCGAGACGTTCTATCTTCTGTGCGGTGTGTGGGCACTTGCCATACTGGCGGTCTTCATCCAGGCGATCCGGCTGAGCTACCGCATCGAGGCGCGCTCGCCTGACCTGACCAATCGCAGCGGTTTTCCACGCAAGGCGATGATGTTCCACACGGTCACCAACACGAATGTGGCGCGGGATGAGGAAACACAGGCGCTGCGCCAGCGCATGAACCGGCTTTTGCTGATCGTTCTCGCCGGATTCGTGATCATGTGGGCAGGCTTGTATCTGGTCCGTTCGGCCGGATGAAATCATGAACCTGCTCGACCATCTGCGCCGCATGGCCGGCAACAATCTCTGGTCGAACGACCGGCTCTACCGCGCCGTGCTGCAGCTCAAGCCCGGGGAATTCGAAGCCGAACGCACCAGCTTTTTTCCGTCGCTCAAGGCAACGCTCAACCACATCCTCGCGGTCGATCATCTCTATCTCGATTTCCTCGAGGAGGGTGGTGTGGGGGCGGCCGCTTATGACGATTTCGTGTCGTTCGATGAGCTAGAAGCGCTGTTTGCCGCTCAGGTCGTGGCCGACCGGCGGCTGATCGCTTTCTGTGACCGCCTGTCCGCGGACGATCTCGACCGTCGCGTTTTCACCGACCGGCGCGAGGACGGCATGATCCCCGAGCGCATCGGCGACATCCTCGCTCACGTCTTCCTGCACGACATCCATCATCGCGGCCAAGTGCACGCGATGCTCTCGGGCACGTCAGTCGCGCCGCCACAGCTAGACGAGTTTTTGCTCGATTATGATTTGAAGTTGAGGAAGGAAGAGATCAAGCGGCTAGGTTTGCGATCGACCAATTCCTAATGTCGGCGCCGCCCCTCATTGCCCTGCCGGGCATTTCTCCCCGTAAACGGGGAGAAAGAGGCTGGCAGCGCCGCCGGCGCCATCTTCTCCGACGGTGGCACTTGGCGAAAGCAGTCGCAACAGCGTCCCTCGCCCCGTTTACGGGGAGAGGATGCCGGCAGGCAGGTGAGGGGCAGCTCGACGTTGGTAATCTGAGCGCTAGGCCGCTTTGCCGTCTACCTTGATCACACCACGCTTGATCTGGTCCTGTTCGATCGATTCGAACAGCGCGCGGAAATTGCCTTCGCCAAAGCCTTCGTCGCCCTTGCGCTGGATGAATTCGAAGAAAATCGGCCCGATCACGGTTTTGGAGAAGATCTGCAGCAGGATCTTGGTCATGCCGCCATCGACCACGCCTTCGCCGTCGATCAGGATGCCGTGCTTCTTCATCCGCTCGATCGGCTCGTCATGGCCGTTCACGCGGTCATACGACATGTCGTAATAGGTCTCCGGCGGACCGGGCATGAACTTCAGCCCGTTGTCGGCCAGCTTGTCGGTGGCCGCATAAATCTCGTCGGTGCCGACGGCGATGTGCTGGATGCCTTCGCCATTGTACTTCTTCAGATACTCGGCGATCTGGCTGGTCTCGTCCTTGGATTCGTTCAGCGGAATGCGGATCTTGCCGCAGGGCGAGGTAATCGCCCGGCTGACCAGGCCGGTGATCTTGCCGTCAATGTCGAAGAAATGGATCTGCTTGAAGCCGAACAGCTCGCGGTAGAACGCCCACCATTTGTCCATCTGGCCGCGATAGACATTGTGGGTGAGGTGGTCGAGATAATAGAAGCCGACGCCTTGCGGCCGCGGGTCGCGCGCGCCCAGCCAGTCGAACTCGGCATCATAGGCCGAACCCTTCTTGCCATAGGTTTCGACGAAATAGAGTAGCGAGCCGCCAATGCCGACAATGGCCGGTACATCCAGCGCCTTGTCGGCGCCTTCATACGGCGTGGCGCCCTTGGCAACGGCATGGTCGAAGGCATGCTTGGCATTGACCACCCGCCAGGCCATCGAGGCCGCGCAAGGCCCATGCTTGTCGACGAACTTCATCGCATGCGAGCCCGGCTCGGCATTGACGACATAGTTGATGTCGCCCTGACGCCAGATGGTGATGGCCTTGCTGCGGTGCTTGGCCACCGCGACATAGCCCATGCGGGTGAACAGTTCGGCGAGCTTTTCCGGCTCCGGATGCGCGAACTCGACGAATTCAAAACCGTCAGTGCCGGCCGGGTTGGCGGCGCTGATCTTTGCGGGCGGTGCGTCGTGCGGGAAGGGACCCATGGCAGTGCTCCAAAGCTGGCGGCGGCCGCATCGGGCCACATTTGCGCAATCATAGCGCGGATCGGCCGCACGATGCTTGCATTCAAACGCTTGAAATGATCAGATCATGCGCAAATCATGCACTAATAGGGTAAATATCATGGATGAGACGCGCATAGACCAGTTCGACCGCAAGATAATGGCGCTTCTGCAGGGCGACGCGCGGCTGACCAACAATGACCTGTCGGAGCGGGTGAACCTCTCGGCGTCGCAATGCTCACGCCGCCGCCAGCGGCTGGAGGAGGACGGCTATATCAAGGGCTACCGTGCCGTGCTCGACCGCGACAAACTCGGCTTTTCGCTGGTCAACGTCATCTCGGTGACATTGGCCACCCACAACCGGGACAATGCGCGCCGCTTCGGCGAATTGCTGGCGCGGCTGCCGGAAGTGCAGGAGGCACACGCGCTGACCGGCGAGATGGACTACATCCTGAAGGTCGTGACACCCGACCTGAAGTCGCTGTCGGAATTCGTCAACGGCGTGCTCTTGCCGCACGAATCCGTGCAGCATGTGAAGACGGCGATCGTGCTGGAGACGCTGAAGGAAACCGGCTCGCTGCCGATCTAAGGTGTGTTGATATTCAGGTGAAGCCGGTCTGCAAATGCCTGATACCTGCGCTTCCGGTGCTCACGTACTTGAGTACGCTCCGCTCCGGTTCTCGGTATCAGCCATTTTCGACTCGGCCTGACCTGAATCTCAGCACACCTTGCGCCAGATAATTTTCAGCCCTTCGACTGTTGGATCAGCCCATAAAGGTTGGTGCAGCGCGCGCCGGAGCGGCAGTAGGCGAAGACCGGCCCATCGAGTGCCTCGAGCGCTTCGGCCTGATCCTCGACATTCTCAGCCGTGATCTGGCCGCTGATGACGGGGATGTAGCGGAAGGCGAGACCGGCGGCTTCGACCGCGGCCTTGAGCGTGTCGGCCGAAGGCTGGCCTGGCTGCTCGTTATCCGGCCGATTGCAGATCACGCTCTTGAAACCGGCTTCCTTGATGGCGGCGACGTCTTCGGGCTGGATCTGGCCCGAGACCGAATAGTCCTCGCTGATCTCACGATATTCCATAGCAGTCCTCGCAATCTGATTTGCAGGGAGTCTTGCCACTCCCCGATGGGATCGGCAACTGCCGTCAGGTAGAATCCGGCCGGGCTGTCTCAGCCCGACCGAATGGAAATGGCCAGGCAATCAACTGCCAAGGATCGCGCCTTTGATCTGGGCGATGTTGTTGTGCATCATGTCGATATAGGTCGCGGCCGGGCCATCGGGCTGCGACAGCGCATCCGAATAGAGCGTGCCGCCCACCTTGATGCCGGTTTCGCTGGCGATCTGCTCGATCAGCCGCGGGTTGGTGATGTTCTCGACGAAGATCGCCGCGGCCTTGTCCTGCTTGACCTGGTTGACCAGCTTGGCGACATCGGCGGCCGAAGGCTCGGAGTCGGTCGACACGCCTTGCGGGGCGAGGAAGGTGAGGCCGTATGCGTGTTCGAAATAGCCAAAAGCGTCATGCGAGGTGATGACGACGCGCTTTTCCTCAGGGATGGAGGCGATCGCCCCCTTCACTTCGCCTTCGACCGCATCGAGCTTCTTCGTGTAGGCGGCGGCATTGGTCTGGTAGCTGACGCAGCCCGCCGAATCGGCGGCGCAGAAGGCGTCGGCGATGTTCTTCACGTAGATCTTGGCATTGGCGATGGACTGGAAGGCATGCGGATCGGTGACTGTCTTGCCACCGCCGGTGCCGGCTCCTTCGGCCGCATCGGCATCGGCGAATTCGGGTTTGAAATCGATCGGCGTCACGCCCTTGGTCAAGGTGACGATCGACGCCTTGGTGGCGCTGGCATCGACCAGGCGCTGCAAAAAGCCCTCGAAATGCAGGCCATTGACCAGCACCAGATCCGCTCCCGCCATCGCCACCGCGTCAGCCGGGCTCGGCTCGTAAACATGGGCGTCGCCATCCGGCCCGACGATGGTGGTGACAGCGATGCGGTCGCCGCCAACGTTCTTGGCGAAATCGGCAATGACGGTGAAGCTGGCGACCACTTTCAGGGGCGCGGCGGAGGCCGACGAAGCGCCAAAGGCGGATAATGTTATAACGCTCATCGTCAAAGCGGCGCGGATCGATTTCAGCATTTAGAGGTCTCCTTGTTAGGGGCGGGGGATCAGGCCGTTCTGTGACGGTGGTGGACGATGCGGGCGCGCAGAATGCCGCGCGTGCCGAACAGGATCGAAGCGAAGTAGACGACGCCCGCCGACAGGATGATGGCCGGGCCGGACGGCAGCGAGGCGTGATAGGACAGCAGCAGCCCGGCAATGCATGAGGCAAAGCCGATCAGCACCGCCAGCACGCACATCGGCTCGACACGTGTCGTCCAGAAGCGGGCGGCGGCGGCCGGCAGCATCATCAACCCGACCGACAGAAGCGTGCCGAGCGCCTGAAAACCGCCGACGAGGTTGAGCACGACGAGGCCGAGGAAGATGAAATGCACTGGGCTGCCGAGCCGGCTGACTGAGCGCAGGAACAGCGGGTCGAGGCATTCGGCGACCAGAGCCCGCCAGAAAATGGCGAGGCTGACCAGCGTCAGCAACACGATACCGCCGATCAGCGTCAGCGCTTCATTGTTGAGCGCCAGAACGGTGCCGAACAGCACATGCATGAGATCGACGCTGGAGCCTCTGATCGACACCATCAGCACGCCGATGGCCAGCGAAATCAGATAAAAGGCCGCCATCGAGGCGTCCTCGCGCTGGATGGTGAAGCGCGATACAGCGCCGGCGCCGAGCGCGACGATGATGCCGGCGATCAGGCCGCCAATGGTCATCGGCAGGATTTCCAGGCCGTACAGCAGGAAGCCGGCGGCAGCGCCGGGCAGGATGGCGTGGGCCATGGCGTCACCCGACAGGCTCATGCGCCGCAGCATCAGGAACACACCGACCGGGCAGGCGCCGAGCGACAGCATCAGCGAGCCGAACAGCGCCCGTTGCATGAAGCCGAAATCGGCGAAGGGCGCGATGAAGAGGCCGTAGAAAAAGTCCATCAGGCCGCCCTCGGTCCTGGGCCGTGATGATGGTCATGATCATGGTCGTGCCCATGAGCATGGTCGTGGCCGCTGTGGTCATGCGCGTGATCGTGGCCGTCCGGCTCGCACCACGGCGCGTTTTCTTCCCAGGCCTCGTGGAAGCGGCGGGCGCGCAACAGGTTTTCCGGCCGCAGCGTCTCCTTCGTCTCGCCCCAGGCGATCGGCTGGCGCGCCAAAAGCAGCGTTTCGGGGAAATTCTGCCGCACCAGATCGAGGTCGTGGACGACGACCATGATGGTGCGTTCCTCGCCGTGCCAGCGCTTGATCAGCGCGATCAGGTCACCGACCGTCTTGCTGTCGACGGCGTTGAACGGTTCGTCGAGCAGGATCAGGTCGGCGTCCTGCAACAGCACGCGGGCAAACAGCGTGCGTTGCAGCTGGCCGCCCGACAGCGTGTCGATCGGCCGCTTCTCAAAACCGCCGAGGCCGACAGCCATCAGCGCCTGGCTGACGGACTCGCGATCTTCATTGGTGTAACGGCCGAGCATGCCTCGCTTTGGCCACAGGCCAAGCGAGACCAGATCGACGACGCGGGCAGGGAAGGAGCGGTCGAGTTCCGACTGCTGCGGCAGATAGGCGGCACGCACGCCGGGGGCCCGCGTCACAGCACCCGCCATCGGCTTCAATACGCCGACGATACCTTTCATCAAAGTTGACTTGCCCGAACCATTGGCACCGACCACGGCGGTCAATGAGCCCTTGCGTATGGTGCCGTCGAGATGATGGATCGCCGGGTGGCTGCCATAGCCAAGCGTCAGGTCGCGGAAGGTCAGGCAGTTTGTTGTCATTCAGCGATCCGTGGGCGATACGGGCGGCAGCGGGCAGCGGCCGATTGGATATGTGATGTTATTACATTAGTCAACAAGCCAATCCGGCGGAATTGCGGCGTCCCGGTCAACTTGCCGTGTGCCTTTTTGAACGCCTTGGCTCAAAAGGATTCGCACCGGCGACCTTGCCCGAAGCCGGTCACGACTCTAAAGAGGCGCAACCACAAAGGAAGGAAACATCCCATGAGCATTCGTCGCATCGATGTTGGCCCGCGCATGAGCCAGATCGTCATTCACGGCAACACCGTCTATCTCGCCGGTCAGGTCGGCACGCCCGGCGCAAGCGTTGGCGAGCAGACCAAGTCGATCCTGGCTTCCATCGACGAATTGCTGGCCAAGGCCGGCACCGACAAGACCAAGATCCTGCAGGCGATCATCTGGCTGGCCGACATGGGCACCTTCGCCGAGATGAACAAGGAATGGGACAAGTGGGTGCCGCAAGGCAACACGCCCGCCCGCGCCACAGGCGAAGCCAAGCTTGCCGGCCCGGAATACACGGTTGAGATTATTATTACGGCGGCGATTTGAGGCAAAGTTGAAGCTGCCAATCTCCCCCCTCGTGGGGGAGATGCCCGGCAGGGCAGAGGGGGGCGCTGTCCCTCCAGCCTTGCAGCTTAACCGGTGCCGTCTCGGAGAATTCCAAGGCAGGCAAAATCAAGAGTCGCGCTCTACGGCGCCCCCCTCTGTCCTGCCGGACATCTCCCCCACAAGGGGGGAGATCAATCACCCCTGCGACGGCGTAAACCTTGCCACCAACGTGTGGCTCTCCGCCGGATAAATAAAGCGCACATGCGTCACCGGGTGCTCGGCGCTCCATGTCCTGCGCTCGACCACCAGGCATGGCGCGCCGGTTTCGATATCGAGCGCCGCAGCAATGTGCTTGTCGGCGGCGATGGCGCGAATGCGGTGCTCGGCGGCACTCCACGGCACGCGGCCGATCAGCCATGGACCCGGCGCGGTGCCGAGAAACTCCTCGTCAGCTGCTTCAGGCACCGCCGCTAGATTGATCAGCCGCTGTTCATGGGCGAACGGCCGCTTGCCGGCGAAATGCCGGCATTCCAGCGCCAGAACCGGTCCTGCGGCGCTGAGTTCCAGCAAGCTGCGATCGTCGGTGCTGCTGCGCCGTTTCAGCCGCGCCACCCGCTCATAGCGGTAGGGCAGGCCGAGCGCCTCAACCTCGATCCTGATGTCGTGGATTTCCAGCACCGCCGCTTGCGACTGCGGCCGGCGCACGAAACTGCCGGAGCGCCGCCGCCGCTCGATCAGCCCGGCCTTGGCTAGCTGCGACAGCGCCTTGTTCACCGTCATGCGCGAGCAATTATATTCCGCCGTCAGCTCATGCTCGAACGGGATGCGGTGGCCGGGCGCCCAGGCGCCGGACAGGATTTTTTCGCTGATGTCGGACAGGATGCGCTGGTGGAGCGAGCCGCCACCCTCCGCATCCAATGCCGCGATCATGCTCATGCCGCAAGTACCGTCATTACCTGGCGAAAGCGCGCGGCAATGGCATCGCGCCTCGCGTGCCTGCCACCGCTGACCAGTTTCTGGCCATGCACCCAGACGCAATCGACCTTGCTGCCATTGGCGAAGATCCAGGCGTCCAGCACGGCATCGTCGCTCTTGCCGGTCAGCGAGGGGTGGTTGCCGTCCAGCGACACGAAATCAGCCGGAGCACCGGCAGCGATGCGTGACGGACCGGCGCCAAGCGCTGCACTACCGCCATCGAGTGCCGCATCAAACAGAGCACGCCCAGTCGAGCCACCGGCGACGGCCAGCACGTTACGGGCGCGGTGCGCCAGGCGCTGCGAGTATTCGAGCTGCCGCAACTCGTCGGGCAGGCCGATCAGCACGTTGGAATCGGAGCCGATGCCGAAGCGGCCGCCGTGCTGCGTGAACAAAGGTGCGGCAAACGTGCCGTCGCCAAGATTGGCCTCGGTGATCGGGCAGAGGCCGGCGATGGCGCCGCTTTTGGCCATGCCGATCGTTTCCGCCTCGGTCATGTGGGTGGCGTGGATCAGGCACCAACGGTGGTCGAGCTTGGCATTGGCGAGCAGCCATTCGACCGGCCGCGACCCGGACCAGGCCAGGCAATCCTCGACTTCTTTGACCTGTTCGGCGACGTGGATATGGATCGGCCCATCGGGCGTTATCGCGGCGACTGCAGTGAGTTCCTCCGGCGTCGCGGCACGCAGACTATGCGGAGCAACGCCAACCACGGCGTGATTCAACGCGCGGACCGATTCGCGGGCTTTCGCAACAAGCCGCGCGAACCTGCCCACATCGTTGATGAATCGCCGTTGGCCTTCGTTGGGGGCGGCACCGCCGAAGGACGAATGCGCATAGAACACCGGCAGCAGCGTCAGGCCGATGCCGGTTTCGGAAGCGGCAGCCGCGATGCGTTCGGCCATCTCGGCGATATTGGCATAGGGTTTTCCATCTCGGTCGTGGTGGAGATAATGAAACTCGCCGACGCGCGAGAACCCGGCCTCCAGCATCTCAACATAAAGCTGGGCAGCGACGGCCTCGACCTGGTCCGGCGTCATCGACAGTGCGAAACGGTACATCACCTCGCGCCAGCTCCAGAAACTGTCGGCTGAGGGGCCGCGCAATTCGGCGAGACCGGCCATGCCGCGCTGGAAGGCGTGGCTGTGCAGGTTCGGCATGCCCGGCAAGAGAATGCCGTGGCGCTCATCGCCGGGCAGCGGTGACGTGTCCAACTCGACCTTGGCGATGCGGCCGTCGCTTGTAGAGATCCGCACATTGGCATTCCAGCCGTCAGGCAGGAGCGCCTGTTCTGCAAAGATCGCCGTCACTTTTCTCTCCGGTTCTCTGTGTCTCATGGCATGATAGCACTTGCAGTGCGTTTCAATATGTATATACATAATCGCCATCCAATCAAACGGAAAAGATGATGGCTGCAGAAAGCAAAAGCCGGGCAGGGGCGATTCGCATCTGGCGCAATGCGCGCCTGGCGACCATGGCCGAAAGCGAAGCTGGCCTCGGCATCGTCGAAAAGGGTGCGATTGCCGCTCGCGATGGCCTGATTGTCTACGCCGGCCCCGAAACGGAGATGCCGGCGGCGCTCGCTCAGGGCGCGGAGACCATCGATTGCGAAGGCCGCTGGATCACGCCTGGGCTGATCGACTGCCATACCCACCTCGTCCATGCCGGCAACCGCGCCAACGAATTCGAGATGCGGCTTGCCGGCGCCACCTATGAAGAGGTCGCCAGGGCCGGCGGCGGTATCGTCTCCTCGGTCAAGGCGCTGCGAACCGCCAGCGAGGACGAACTGGTCGCTCAGTCGCTGCCGCGCCTCGATGCGCTGATCGCCGAAGGCGTCACCACAGTCGAAATAAAGTCGGGCTACGGGCTCGACCTCGAAAACGAGACAAAATCGCTGCGCGCGGCGCGGCAGTTGGGCAAAGAGCGGCCGGTGACGGTGCGCACAACCTTCCTCGGCGCTCACGCCCTGCCGCCGGAAGCCAAGGGCGACAAGGATGCTTTTATCGATCTGGTGGCAAAGACGATTCTCCCAGCGGTCGCCGCCGAAGGCCTGGCAGACGCCGTCGACGGTTTTTGCGAAGGCATTGCCTTTTCGCCGGAGCAGATGGCGCGCGTCTTCGATGCAGCCAAGGCGGCAGGCCTGCCCGTAAAACTCCATGCCGATCAGCTCTCCAACCTGCACGGCGCCGAACTCGCCGCGCGCTATGATGCGCTGTCGGCCGATCACCTCGAATACACCGACGAGGCGGGCGCCGCGGCGATGGCCAAGGCCGGAACCGTGGCGACGATCCTGCCCGGCGCCTACTACTTCATCCGCGAGACCAAGAAGCCGCCGGTCGGCCTGTTTCGCCAGCACGGCGTCAAAATGGCGGTTGCCACCGACAACAATCCCGGCACCTCACCGCTGACCTCGCTGCTTTTGACCATGAACATGGCGGCGACGCTCTTTGGCCTGACGGTCGACGAATGTCTGGCCGGCGTCACCCGCGAGGCCGCGCGTGCGCTTGGGTTGCTGGGCCAGACCGGCACACTCGAGGCGGGAAAATCCGCCGACCTGGCGATCTGGAACATCGAGCGCCCGGCCGAACTCGTCTATCGCATGGGCTTCAACCCGCTGCATGCCCGCATCTGGAGAGGACAATGACCGAACTCACCCTCAAGCCCGGCAACTCAACGCTGGCCGAATGGCGCGCCATCTATCGTGGCGCCGTGCCGAAGCTGGACGATGCCTGCCGTCCCAAAATCAAGGCCAGCGCCGAGGCGGTGGCCCGCATCGTCGCCAAGGGTGAGCCGGTCTATGGCATCAACACCGGCTTCGGCAAACTGGCCAGCGTCCGTATCCCCGCCGCCGATCTCGAAACCCTGCAGCGCAACATCGTGCTGTCGCATGCCGCCGGTGTCGGCGAGCCGATGCCGGTCGCTGTTACCAGGCTGATGATGGCGCTGAAGCTGGCCAGCCTGGCGCAGGGCGCTTCAGGCGTGCGGCCACAGACCATCGAACTTCTGGAAGCGATGCTGGCCAACGACGTCATCCCGGTGGTGCCGGCGCAAGGCTCGGTCGGCGCCTCAGGCGACCTCGCGCCGTTGTCACACATGACGGCAGTGATGATCGGCGTCGGCGAATGCTTTACCCCGCATGGCCGCTTCCCGGCCAAGGTCGCTTTTGTTTCGCACGGGCTGGAGCCGGTGACGCTCGGCGCCAAGGAAGGTCTGGCATTGCTCAACGGCACCCAGTTTTCGACCGCCTATGCGCTGGCTGCTTTGTTCGAGGCCGAAGTGCTCTACCAGTCGGCATTGGTTGCCGGTGCGCTGTCGACCGATGCCGCAAAAGGCTCGGACGCGCCCTTCGATCCGCGCATCCATCTGCTCAGGAAACACCCCGGCCAGATCGAGACGGCGCAAGCACTGCGCAATCTGATGGCCGGCAGTGCCATCCGTGAATCGCACCGCGTCGGTGACGAGCGCGTGCAGGATCCCTACTGCTTGCGCTGCCAGCCGCAGGTGATGGGCGCTGCCCTCAGCGTGTTGCGCCAGGCGGCCGACACGTTGGGAACTGAGGCCAATGGCGTCACCGACAATCCGCTGATCTTCGCCGAGGACGACACAGCACTTTCCGGCGGCAATTTCCACGCCGAGCCGGTGGCTTTCGCCGCCGACATGATCGCCCTCGCCGTGTGCGAGATCGGCTCGCTGTCGGAGCGCCGCATCGCCATGCTGGTCGATCCGGCGCTGTCCGGCATGCCGGCCTTCTTGACGCCGAAGCCCGGCTTGAATTCCGGCTTCATGATCCCGCAGGTAACGGCGGCCGCACTCGTCTCCGAGAACAAGCAGAAAGCCTATCCGGCCAGCGTCGATTCCATCCCGACCTCCGCCAACCAGGAGGACCATGTCTCGATGGCCGCGCACGGCGCGCGCCGGCTGATCGGCATGGTCGAGAACGCGACGGCCGTCATCGGCATCGAATTGCTGGCCGCGGCGCAAGGCTGCGATTTCCATGCGCCTCTGCCGTCGAGTGCGGCCCTCGAGGCGGTGCGCAAGCTGGTGCGGGCCGAAGTGCCGCATCTCGACAATGACCGGCATTTCCACCCCGACATGGAAAGGGCCATCGCCATGGTGCGCAGCGGCGCGGCGGTGAAAGCGGCAGGCGCGATCGCGCTGCCATCCATTTCGGGAGGGGCATTGTGACCAACTGGCTCACGGTGACGCGTGGCACGGCGCCTCTGCTGGTGTCGATCCCGCATACCGGTATCGATCTCGCCGGCATCGACAACCGGCTGGTCTCGCCCTGGCTCGGCCGCCGCGATTGCGACTGGTGGATCGACAATCTCTATGATTTCGCCGCAGGCCTCGGAGCGACCGTCGTTCACACGGCGATCTCGCGCACCGTCATCGACGTCAATCGTGACCCCTCCGGCGCTTCGCTCTATCCCGGCCAGGCGACGACCGGGCTCTGTCCGACCGAGACTTTCGACGGCGACCCACTCTACCGCATGGGCGAGGAACCGACGCCGTCCGAGATCGACCGTCGCCGCGAGACTTATTTCGCGCCTTACCATGCCGCCTTGCAGGCCGAGATCGGCCGGCTGCGCGGCATGCACGAGAAGATCGTGCTCTACGACTGCCACTCGATCCGCTCGGTGTTGCCGCGCCTGTTCGAGGGCACGCTGCCGGTCTTCAACCTGGGCACCAATGACCGCAAGAGCGCCGATCCGGCGCTGCAGGAAAAGGTCGCAAGGATCATGGCCGCAACCGGCGAGACTTGGATCGTCAACGGCCGCTTCAAGGGTGGCTGGATCACCCGCCATTTTGGCAACCCGCAGAACGGGGTGCACGCGCTGCAGATGGAGCTCTCCAACCGCGGCTATATGCGCGAGCCGGAAGGCAAGGGTGCGCCCGGCAATTGGCCGGTGCCATACGACGCCACCTTCGCCGCTCCGATCCGCGCCACGCTGAAGACCATTCTCGAAACCGCGATTTCCTGGGCCGGGCGCTGACGCGCCGCCCCACTCGAAAGGAACAATGATGACCAATCCCCGTCACAACATTCGCGAAATCCGCGCGCCGCGCGGCAACAAGCTCAACGCCCGGAGCTGGCAGACCGAAGCGCCTTTGCGCATGCTGATGAACAATCTCGACCCGGAGGTCGCCGAGAACCCCAATGAGCTGGTCGTCTATGGCGGCATCGGCCGTGCCGCCCGCACCTGGAACGATTTCGACCAGATCGTCGCCTCGCTGAAGACGCTTGGCGACGACGAGACGCTGCTGGTGCAGTCGGGCAAGCCGGTCGGTGTGTTCCGCACCCACGCCGATGCGCCGCGCGTACTCATTGCCAATTCCAACATCGTGCCGCACTGGGCGACCTGGGATAAATTCAACGAGCTCGATAAGAAGGGTCTCATGATGTACGGCCAGATGACGGCCGGCTCGTGGATCTATATTGGCACGCAAGGCATCGTGCAGGGCACCTACGAGACCTTCGTCGAAGCCGGTCGCCAGCACTATGGCGGCAATCTCAAGGGAAAATGGATCCTGACCGGCGGCCTCGGCGGCATGGGCGGTGCCCAACCGCTGGCGGCCGTCATGGCCGGCGCCTGTTGCCTGGCGATCGAATGCAATCCGGACTCGATCGATTTCCGTCTGCGCACCCGCTACGTCGACGAGAAGGCCGAGACGCTCGATGAGGCGATGGCGATGATCGAGCGCTGGACGAAGGCCGGCGAGGCGAAGTCGGTCGGCCTGCTCGGCAATACGGCCGAGATCGTCCCGGAAATGTTCAGGCGCGGTATCCGCCCCGACATGGTCACCGATCAGACTTCGGCGCACGACCCCATCAACGGCTATCTGCCGAAAGGCTGGACGATGGCTGAATGGCGCGAAAAGCGCGTTTCCGATCCAAAGGCGGTCGAAAAGGCGGCGCGCGCGTCGATGCGCGAGCATGTCGAGGCCATGGTCGCATTCTGGAACGTCGGCGTGCCGACGCTCGACTACGGCAACAACATCCGCCAGGTGGCCAAGGATGAGGGTTTCGAGAACGCCTTTGCCTTCCCGGGCTTCGTGCCGGCCTATATCCGCCCCCTGTTTTGCCGCGGCATCGGCCCGTTCCGCTGGGCGGCTCTCTCCGGCGATCCCGAGGATATCTACAAGACCGACGCCAAGGTTCGCGAACTGACGCCCGGCAACACCCATCTGCACAACTGGCTCGACATGGCGCGCGAGCGCATCGCCTTCCAGGGCCTGCCGGCCCGCATCTGCTGGGTCGGTCTCGGCGATAGGCACAGGCTGGGACTGGCCTTCAACGAGATGGTGGCCAAGGGCGAACTCAAGGCACCAGTGGTCATCGGCCGCGATCATCTCGATTCCGGCTCGGTCGCCTCGCCGAACCGCGAGACGGAATCGATGAAGGACGGCTCGGATGCCGTCTCCGACTGGCCGTTGCTCAATGCACTGCTTAATACCGCGTCTGGCGCCACCTGGGTGTCGCTGCACCATGGCGGCGGCGTCGGCATGGGCTTTTCGCAGCATGCCGGCATGGTCATCGTCGCCGACGGCACCCGCGAAGCGGCCAAGCGCCTGGAGCGCGTTCTTTGGAACGACCCGGCGACCGGCGTCATGCGCCACGCCGATGCCGGTTACGACATTGCGATTGCCTGCGCCAAGGAGCACCAGCTCAATTTGCCAGGCATTCTCGGCTGAGCAGCACAAATGCGCATCCTGCGGGCAGCCGACTACCGCGTCATGCCGTGGAAGAATGGCGGCGGCACGACGACCGAGATCGCCGTTTCACCTGACGGCGCCGGGCTCGACGATTTCGACTGGCGCGTGTCGATGGCGCGGGTCGACAGCGGCGGGCCATTCTCCGGCTTTGCCGGCGTCGACCGAACGCTGGCCGTGCTGGAAGGCGAGGGCATCATCCTTGATATCGCCGGCCAGCCGCCGGCCACCTTGACCAGGGTTTCCGCTCCGCTTGCCTTTCCGGCCGATGTGTCGACATCAGCCGCGCTGATCGCCGGTCCGATCACCGATCTCAACGTCATGACCCGCCGCGGGCGGATGACCCACACGGTCGAGCGCTTGCTGCTTTCCGCTCCAACCGAGGTTCAGCCGGCGGCCGATACGACCCTCGTTCTGCCTCTCGACGGCGATGTCACGGTGGCTGGTGTAGCACCGGTCAGCATCGGACCGCTCGACGCGCTGCTGCTCGGGCCTGGGGCCGGGAAATTGCGCCTCGAGCCGGCCGGGGAGACGACCCTGTTCGTCATCCGCATCGAAGGTGTTTCCGGCAACGATTAACGCCTGTTGCCAAACATGATCGCAACCCTGGCGAAATATCGCGTAAGCTGTTGGCCGTATCACGAAAAAGCCCGAATCCTTCCGTCGATCAAATGCGGACGGGAGCGTGGGGCGCTCGTCTTTGAGTTGCTGAGGGATGACGCCCTGTCGCGGTGCGAAAACAAACTTTCGGCCAAGTGTTGCGATGCAACCAATTGCATTTGAAACGGTTTTAGGGACATTGCCGTGGCGGTGACGCCGCATTGCGTCCCCCCATGCGGAATTTTCAATGAATATTCAGACGAATCCTGCCCAGATCGAAAAGACGAGCGCCAGCTTCCCGGCCATCACCGAAGAGCCGATACGCTCCAATTTCCTGCCGGAGGATCGTCTGCGCACGCTGGGCGTCAGCCTTGCCAAGGGCGACCTTGCGGATCTGTTTGGCCTGACGCCATTCGACTTCCAGGCGCGCATCCGCGACAGCGCCAAGAAGATTCTCGAAGTCTACCGCTCGACCAATGCCGCGCAGGCGCGGGGCGAAACCATCACACCGGCGGCGCAATGGCTGCTCGACAACAATTATCTGGTCGAAGAGACCATTTTCCAGGTCAAGCGCGACCTGCCGCGCCGTTTCTACCGCCAGTTGCCGACCCTGAAGCTGTCCGAACGCGCCACCGTGCCGCGCGCGCTGGCGCTGGCATGGACCTATGTCGCGCATTCCGACAGCTCGGTCTCGGCGACCATGTTCAAGTCGATCGTCGAGGGTTTTCAGTTCATCGAGCCGCTGAAGATCGGCGAGCTGTGGGCGCTGCCGTCGCTGCTGCGCTTCGTCCTGATCGAAAACCTTCGCCGCATCGCGGTTCGCGTCAACCGCACAAGGCAGATGCGCCAGATTGCCAATGAGGTCGCCGACCGCGTGCTGGCCACCGACGACAGCGCCGACCGCCAGGCGATCCTTGCAAACTACGGCGCCCATGCGCAGGACACCACCTTCGCCACCCAGTTGCTCTACCGCCTGCGCGATGGATCGCAGAATGCCGGCCGGGCGCTGGAATGGCTGGAGGGTGAGCTCGAGAAGACCGGCTCCGACGCCGAGGAAATCATCATCAGCGAGCATCGCACGCTGTCCGGCGGCAACGTCACCACCGGCAACATCATCCGCGGCCTGCGTCTCATCAACGACGTCGACTGGACGGTGTGGTTCGAGGGCGTCAGCCGCATCGACACGCTGCTGCGCGAACGCACCGATTTCGCCGCGCTCGATTTCTTCTCGCGCGACCAGTATCGGACTTCGATCGAGGAGCTGGCGCGCCGCTCCGATCTTTCCGAATTTCGTGTCGCTGAAACGGCGATCGAGCTTGCCGGCCATGCCGCTCCAGGCGATGCCTCAGGCACTTATGCGACCCCTTCCGATCCGGTTGCCAAGGCCGATGTCGGGTTCTTTCTCGTCGGTCCGCGCCGGCAGGAGCTGGAAAAGGCGATCGGCTATCGGCCGACCATCAGTGTTGCGGTCAAACGGGCATTCGCCAGGACCGGCTGGCTCGGCATCGTCGTGCCAGTGTTTGCGCTGACGGCGCTGCTTCTGGTCCTTTCCGGCAATGCGCTGGCCAATCTCGGCCTGTCGGTGCCGTCGATCGTCCTCATGCTGGTGCTGTTTGCCGTGCCGGCGAGCGAAGGCGCGCTCGCCTTCTTCAACACCGTCGTGTCGCTGTTCCTGAAGCCGACGCGGCTCATCGGCTATGACTACAGGCACGGCGTGCCGGCCGAGGCGCGCACGCTGGTCGTGGTGCCATCGCTGATCGGCTCGCGCGACGACGTCGAGGAAAGCATCCGCAACATCGAAGTGCATCATCTCGCCAACACGGCCGATGAAATCCATTTCGCGCTGCTTTCGGACTGGCCGGACTCGAAGACCGAAATCGATGCGGCCGACGTCGAGATCCTGCAATATGCCCGCGACGAGATCGCCCGGCTGAATGCCCGCTATCCCTCAGAGGGCGCACCGCGCTTCTATGTCCTGCACCGCCGCCGGCTCTACAATGCCGCTCAAGGCTGCTGGATGGGCTGGGAGCGCAAGCGCGGCAAGTTGCACGAACTGGATCTGCTGCTGCGCGGCGACAGCGATACGACTTTCCTGCCGCCCGGTGTGCCGTTGCCGGAGAACGTCGTTCACGTCATGACGCTGGACGCCGATACTCGCACCACCCGTGACGCAGTCGCCACGCTGGTCGGTAAGCTTTGCCACCCGCTCAACCGTCCGCATTTCGACGCGGCCAAGCGCGTTGTGACCGCCGGTTACACCATCCTGCAGCCGCGCATCACCGCGTCCCTGACCAGCGGCGACGACGCCTCGTTCTTCCAGCGGGTGTTTTCCGCCAATCGCGGTCTCGATCCTTACGTCTTTGCCGTGTCGGATCTCTACCAGGACGTCTTCGGCGACGGCTCCTTCACCGGCAAGGGCCTCTATCACGTCGACGCCTTCGAGGCGGCGCTGAAAGGCCGCATCGAGGAAAACACCATTCTCAGCCACGACTTGCTCGAAGGCGCGCTGGCGCGCTCGGCGCTGGTCACCGACGTCGAGCTGGTCGAGGACTATCCGACCCGCTATTCGGTCGATGCGTCGCGTCACCATCGCTGGGCGCGTGGCGACTGGCAGCTTCTCGGTTTCATCCTCGACCCGCGCTCCGGCGTGCCGGCGCTGTCGCGCTGGAAGATGGTCGACAATTTGCGCCGCTCGCTGACGCCGATCTTCTGGGTGATGGCGGCGATCGCCGGCTGGACGCTGCTGCCGTTCACGCAGGCCGCGCAATGGCAGGCCCTGCTGATCCTCAGCCTGTTCATGGCGCCGACCTTCAATATCGTCAACGCCATCCTGCCGAAGAGTGGCGACCAGACGGCGCGCGGCCACTTCTCCGCTTTGGCGCGCGATGTCGCCTTCGGCACCGCCATGGTGGCGCTGAAGATCGTGCTGATGGCGCACAATGCCTGGATGATGGGCGATGCCATTGTGCGTACGCTCTACCGCCTGTTTGTCAGCCGACAGAACCTGTTGGAATGGCGCACGGCGTCGCAGGCGCATAAGAGCGGCGACAACGATATCGGCTCCTATTACGGCATGATGTATGGCGCCGTGATCATCGGCTTCGTCGGCCTCGCCATTCCGGTGCTGGCCGATTCCACCGGCGCCTTCGTCGCCTTCTTCTTCGCTTTGTTCTGGATCGGCTCGCCGGCCATTGCCGCCTGGATCAGCCGCTCGGCCGAAACCGAGGACCGGCTGCGCATATCGGCGGCCGACATCCATGCGCTGCGCACGGTGGCGCGGCGCACCTGGCATTATTTCGAAACCTTCGTGACGTCAGAGCATCACAATCTGCCGCCTGACAATTTCCAGGAAAGCCCGGCGCCGGTGGTGGCGCCGCGCACGTCGCCGACCAATATCGGCGTCTATCTCTTGTCCGTGGTTTCAGCGCGCGATTTCGGCTGGATCAGCCTGTCCGATGCCATCACCCGCATCGATGCGACGATGACGACCATCGAGAGCATGCCGCGCAACCGCGGCCATCTGTTCAACTGGTACGATACGACGACGCTGAAGCCGCTCTATCCGCTCTATATCTCGGCCGTCGACAGCGGCAATCTCGCTGGCCACCTGGTGGCAGTGGCTGCCGCCTGCGCCGAATGGGCCGAAGCGCCGTCCGTGCATCTGCAGGGCGATTTCGAAGGCGTTCTCGATACGGTGACGATCCTCGACGAGAGCCTCGAGGAACTGCCCGACGACCGCCGTCAGCTCAGGCCGTTGCGCCAGCGTCTGGCCGACCGCCTTGACGGAATGCGGCGCGCGGTGATGACGATCAAGGCGCAGCCGGAAATGGCGTCGATCCGTACCATCAACCTGGCGGTGCTCGCCGGCGAGATTCGCAAGCTCGCGACCGCCATCCACACCGAAGCCGCATCGCCGCGCAGCGACGTCATCACCGACTGGGCGGCGCGGCTGGAGGCGACCTGCGAGGCGCATGTGCATGACTCGCACAGCGACGAAAACGCCATCGAAGCCTTGCGTGCCAAGCTGCTGGCGTTGCGCGAGCGTACGCGCCGCTTTGCCTTCGAGATGGAATTCGCCTTCCTGCTGCGGCAGGAGCGCAAGCTGCTGTCGATCGGCTACCGGGTCGAGGAACACCAGCTCGACGAGAGTTGCTACGACCTGCTCGCCTCGGAGGCGCGGCTGACCAGCCTGTTCGCCATCGCCAAGGGCGACCTGCCGACCGAGCACTGGTTCCGGCTTGGCCGGCCGATCGTCGAGATCGGTTTCCAGGGCGCGCTGATGTCCTGGTCCGGCTCGATGTTCGAGTATCTGATGCCGCCGCTGGTGATGAAGGAGCCGCAAGGCTCGATCCTCAACCAGACCAGCAAGCTGATCATCAAGCGCCAGATCCAGTATGCCCGCTCGAAGAACGTGCCATGGGGGATTTCGGAAGCGGCCTACAACGCCCGCGATCGCGAACTGACCTACCAGTACACCAATTTCGGCGTGCCGGGCCTCGGCCTGAAGCGCGGCCTGGGCCAGAACACGGTGATCGCGCCTTACGCGACCGTGCTGGCGGCGCAGTTCACGCCGCGCGAATCCGTCCGGAATCTGGCCAGGTTGAAGGCGATCGGCGCCCTTGGCCGGCACGGCTATTACGACGCAGTCGATTTCACGCCGCAGCGCGTGCCTGAGGGCACCGACCATGCCGTCGTCTTGAACTACATGGCCCACCACTCCGGAATGTCGATCGCCGCCGTTGCCAACGCCATCTTCGAAGGCCGCCTGCGTGACCGCTTCCACAGCGACCCGGTGATTGAGTCGGCCGAACTGCTGCTGCAGGAGAGGGCGCCACGCGACATCCCGACCGCCACCGTAAGGACGGAGGCCGACGAGCGGTCGAAGGACGAAACCGAGCTCGAGAGCCCGGATTCCCGGATCATCCTCGATCCGGCCAGGGCGCTGCGTTCGACCAGCGTCATGTCCAATGGCCGCTACTCGGTCATGGTCACCGCCACCGGCTCCGGCTATAGCCGCTGGGGCGAACTTGCCGTCACCCGCTGGCAGCCGGACCCGACCGAGGACCGGCTTGGCTCCTATATCTTCCTTAGGGATGCCGGCACCGGCGACTGGTGGTCGGCCACATCAGAGCCGAAGCGTGCAACCGATGAACGGGTGCAGACGCTGTTTTCCGACGACAAGGCGAGTTTCGTCAAATCGGTGGGATCGCTGCGTTCCGAGGTCGAATGCATCGTAATCTCGGAAGGCAATGGCGAGGGACGGCGGGTCACGCTGTTCAATGACGGCGCCACCGACCGGCATATCGAAGTGACCTCCTTTGCCGAACTGGTGCTGGGTTCCGAGACGTCGGACAATGCGCATCCGGCCTTTTCCAAGATGTTCGTGGAAACCGAGATCGCGGCCAACAACGCGGCGATCTTCGCCACTCGGCGCAAGCGCGACAAGAATGAACCAGACGTGACCGTGGTGCATTTCGTCACCGATCCGTCCGGGTCGGCGCGTGATGCCGAGGCGGAGACCGATCGTCGCGCCTTCATCGGTCGCGGCCGCACCGTCGCCGAGGCCGCCGCCTTCGATCAGGGCGCCAAACTTAGCGGCCATTCCGGCTTCACGCTCGACCCGGTCGCTTCGCTGCGCCGGCAAGTGCGCGTTCCCGCCAACAAGAAGATCTCGCTGACCTTCTGGACCGTGGTTGGCGCCAACCGTGCCGAACTGGATGAAGCCGTCGCGCGGCTCGATCATCCCGAAAGCTTCGCCCGCCAGGCGATGCTCGCCTGGACGCGCAGCCAGGTGCAGACACGCCATCTCGGCCTCAGCCTGACCGACGCCGCCAATGTGCAGAAGCTGGCGCGCTACCTGATCTATCCCGATCCGTTCCTGCGCCTTCCCGCGGAATCCATCGCGTCGGGGCTCGGCAAGCAATCCAGCCTGTGGCCGACCAGCATCTCCGGCGACTTCCCGATCTTCCTGGTCAGGATCGGCGACGTCGCCGATCTGGAGATCGTCGCCCAGGCGCTTCGCTTCCAGGAGTACATGCGCGCCCGCGGCATGATGATCGACTTCGTCGTCGTCAACGAGCAGGCTTCGTCCTACGTGCAGGACCTGCAGCGCGCCGTCGAGACGCTGTGCGAAAACAGCCGCTTGCGCGGCAAGGAACTCGGGCCGCGCCAGCACATCTTTGCCGTGCGCCGCGACCTGATGGACGAGGCGACCTACAAGACCTTGCTCGCCGTCGCCCGCGTCGTGCTGCACACCCGCAACGGCACCATCTTCGACCAGATCGAGCGCGCCGAGGCGGCAGCGCTGCAGGCGCGCGATGCACTGTTGCCGCCGGGTACGACAACCCTTCGCGAACCGTCCTTGCCGGTGCCGAGCGCGCCGGTATTTCATGCTCCGGTCGATAGCAGTGCTGACGGCAGCGGTCTCAGCCTGTGGAACGGGTTTGGCGGCTTCGAAGGCGACGGACGCCACTATGTCACCCGCCTTGCCGGCCGGCGCACAACGCCGCAGCCATGGATCAACGTCGTCTCCAACGCCTCGTTCGGCTTCCACGTTTCGGCGGAGGGCGCTGCCTTCACCTGGAGCCGCAACAGCCGCGACTATCAGCTGACGCCGTGGTCGAACGATCCGGTCTCAAATCGGCCGGGCGAGGGCATCTACATTTACGACCATGCCAGCGGCCGGGCGTTCTCGCCGACAGCCGCCGTGGTGCGCGATCCGGCCATGACCTATGAGACATGGCACGGCCAGGGCTTTTCGACCTTCCGCTCCAGGCGCGGGCCGCTGTCGATGGACCTGACCCATGTCGTCGATCCGCTCGACCCGGTGAAGATCACGCGGCTGCGCATCCAGAATTCGGGTTCGCTGCCGGCGCGGCTGCGCGTCTATGCCTATGCCGAATGGGTGCTTGGCGGTCATCGGTCGCGCACGGCTGCAACCATCGTTTCGTCAAGGGATGCCGCCACCGGCGCGCTCTTGGCGCAAAATCCCTACGGGCTCGATTTTGCCGAACGGGTGGCTTTCCTGGCCGCCGATGGCGCCGTGCATTCGGTGACATCCGACCGCGGCGAGTTCATCGGCAGGAACGGCACCAGCGAGCTGCCGCACGCTGTGCTGAGCGGTGCTGGCCTGTCGGGCCGGGTCGAGGCTGGCGACGATCCTTGTGCTGCCATCGCACGCGACGTCGACATCCCCGCCGGCGGCGACGTGACACTGCTCTGGCTGCTCGGCGACGCAGCTTCTCCCGAGGAGGCCAGTGCCCTGGTGCAGACCCACCGCGGTAAGGATTTCGATCAGCGGCTGGCCGACAATGAGCGCGAGTGGCGCGGCTTCCTCGACACCATCCAGGTCGAGACGCCGGACAAGGCGCTCGACGCCATGGTCAACCACTGGCTGCCCTATCAGAGCCTTGCCTGCCGCATCCGCGCCCGCTCCGCCTTCTACCAGGCGAGTGGCGCCTTCGGCTTCCGCGACCAGCTGCAGGACACGCTGGCCCTTCTGGCGCACGATCCGAAACTGGCGCGCGACCAGATCCTCAACGCGGCGCGGCGGCAATTCCCCGAGGGCGATGTGCAGCATTGGTGGTTGCCGCGCACCGATGCGGGCGTGCGCACCATGATCTCGGACGACGTGGTCTGGCTGGCGCACGCCACCGCACGTTATCTGCTGGTGACCGGCGACACCGCGATCCTCAAGGAGCAACTGCCCTTCATCGACGGGCAGGTGCTGGGTGAGGGCGAGCACGATGCCTTCTTCACCCCTGAAATCTCCAAGACCACCGCCTCGCTCTACGACCATTGCGCGCGGGCGCTCGACCTTGCCGTCAAGCGCAGCAGCCCTGCCGGACTGCCGCTGATCCTTGGCGGCGACTGGAACGACGGCATGAACCGCGTCGGCGAGCAGGGCAGGGGCGAGAGCGTCTGGCTGGGCTGGTTCCTTCTGAAGACGCTGGGCGACTTTGCCGCTGTCGCCAAGACGCAAGGCGACAGCAAGC
Source organism: Mesorhizobium sp. P3_B5 (assembly GCF_056402815.1). NCBI lineage: Bacteria > Pseudomonadati > Pseudomonadota > Alphaproteobacteria > Hyphomicrobiales > Phyllobacteriaceae > Mesorhizobium > Mesorhizobium sp. P3_B5. Next base: position 960,841 of record NZ_JBFUGR010000001.1, read on the forward strand.
GAGGGCAGGCTTGGACCAAGCATGCCGACGTGCTGAAGCGGGCGCTGGAAAGCACCGCCTGGGACGGGCAATGGTATCGCCGCGGCAGCTTTGACGACGGCACGCCACTGGGGTCGCACGATTCCGACGAATGCAAGATCGACTCGATCGCCCAGTCGTGGAGCGTGCTCTCGGGCGAGGGCGATCCGGCGCGCTCGACCACGGCCATGCAGCAGGCGACAAAGATGCTCGTCGATGACGAGCTCAAGATCGTCAAGCTGTTCACCCCGCCCTTCTCCAGGACGGAGAAGGATCCGGGCTACATCAAGAGCTATCCGCCGGGTGTCCGCGAGAATGGCGGCCAGTACACCCATGCGGCGACCTGGTTCGTCATCGCGCTCGCCGAGATGGGGCGCACCGACGACGCCTACCGCTGTTTCTCGATGCTCAACCCGGCCAACCACGCCCTCGATGAGGGTGCGGCCGAGCATTATCGGGTCGAGCCCTATGTCGTCGCCGCCGATATCTATGCCGGCGAAGGCAAGGGCGGGCGGGGCGGCTGGACCTGGTACACCGGCTCTGCCGGCTGGCTGTACCGGGCCGCGGTCGAAAGCATCCTCGGCATCGAACGGCGCGGCCAGAGCATCCAGTTCAGGCCGAAACTGCCGGGACATTGGGATGGCTATTCGGCCACCCTCAAAATGCTGGGCGCCGAAATCAAGCTTCGCGTCATCCGCGACAAAAAAGCCAAGGCTATCTCGCTCGAGGTCAACGGCACCAAGACAAAAGGGTCGTCTTTCGAACCCAAGGCCGGCGACAAGACCGACGTGATCGTCAGGATTCCGGCCTAAAGCGCCGCGTTCCGGAATGCCGCGCGCCCCTTTTTGGGGCGCGCCACAGTATCCATTCGAAATCGGCACCGACTTTTGCCCATCTGACCTTCGACGGGGAAACCAAGGGGTGTAGATTCAATGGCTTAGAGCGTCCGCGTGCCGTACGGTGCTCATCGCTTTTACTTGGCCCGAGATAATCTCCGGCAAGCCGCCCGAGGGCTTCGGGGACGCGCGCAATCACTTGCTGATTAAAATTGTGGCAGGGTCCGTCCGCTGCCATGATTTTGCCGCAAGGCTGGCATTTCACCTTTTATCTCAAACCGTTAGATGATCACGCCAGATTTCGTGCCGTCGCCATGTTTTGTTCGCGAAATGGGAACTGACGCGGTACAGGGGCATTGTTTTGCGACGCATCAACAGGTACGAGTCTGAAAATGATGCAGTGCACAATAAATAGTTTGGCGGAGTAAGCTGAAGTGTCCCTTCTGCAAATCTACTGGAGAGCGCTGGGTTATCTCGCAGCCGACAGGAAGCGCGTCGCGCTTATCTGCGGCGCGAATGTCGCCCTCGCAGCCATAGCCATCCTTGAGCCGATCATGTTCGGACGGGTGATCGGTGCCATCTCGGAACGCGGCTCCGTCTTCCAGACGCTGGCGATGTGGGCCGGCCTTGGCGCCTTCAACATCGTCGCCTTCGTTCTGGTGGCGCGTGGCGCCGACCGCTTTGCCCACAAGCGCCGCAGCGAGGTGCTTTGCCAGTCGTTCGAGCGCGTGATCACCATGCCGCTTGCCTGGCATCATCAGCGCGGCACCTCCAACGCGCTGCACACGCTGCTGCGCGCGGTCGAGACCCTGTTCAGCCTCTGGCTCGAATTCATGCGCCAGCACCTGTCCACCGCCGTCGCCCTGGTTCTGCTGGTGCCGACCGCGATCAGCATGGACCTGCGCATGTCGCTGGTGCTCTTGGGCCTCGGCGTACTCTATGTCGGCATCGGTCGGCTGGTCATGCGTCGCACCAAGGAGGGCCAGGCGGCCGTCGAGCGGCACTATCACCAGGTGTTCGCGCATGTCACCGATTCCGTCAGCAACGTCGCCGTGCTGCAGAGCTACAACCGCATCGGTCATGAGACCGAGGCGCTGAAGCGTTACGTCAAGAACCTGCTTGATGCGCAGAATCCGGTGCTCGACTGGTGGGCGATGGCCAACGCGCTGCACCGCCTGTCGTCGACGATTTCGATGATGATCGTGCTTCTGATCGGCTCCTATCTGGTGATGCATGGCCAGTTGCGCATCGGCGACGTCATTGCCTTTACCGGTTTTGCCACGCTGCTGATCGCTCGCCTCGACCAGATGTCGGCGTTCGCCAACCAGATTTCCGAAGCCAGGGCCAAGCTCGAGGAGTTTTATCAGCTCGAGGACTCTGCGGCCGAATCCGCCGAGCCCGATGGTTTGCGCGATCTCGCCAATGTCACCGGTCACGTCCGGTTCGAGAATGTCGGCTTCGAATTCGCCAATTCGGGGCAGGGCGTCGACGACGTGTCCTTCGAGGTCCAGGCTGGCCAGACCGTGGCCATTGTCGGACCGACCGGCGCTGGCAAGACCACGCTCATCAATCTCTTGCAGCGCGTCTTCACGCCGTCCAGCGGCCGCATCCTGATCGACGGCGTCGATACCCGCGCGGTGACCCGCAAGTCGCTGCGCCACTCGATCGCTACCGTGTTCCAGGATGCCGGCCTGCTCAATCGCACGATCGAGGACAACATCCGCGTCGGCCGCGCCGAAGCGACCTATGACGAGGTTCACGCCGCCGCCAATGCCGCTGCCGCGCAGGACTTCATCCTGTCGAAGAGCGCCGGCTACGATACGGTCGTCGGCGAACGCGGCGGACAGCTTTCCGGTGGCGAGCGCCAGCGCATTGCCATTGCCCGCGCCGTGCTCAAGGACGCGCCGATCCTGGTGCTCGACGAGGCGACCAGCGCGCTCGACGTCGAGACCGAAGACCGCGTCAAGGAAGCGATCGACGAATTGCGGCGCAGCCGCACCACCTTCATCATCGCCCACCGCCTGACCACGGTTCGCGACGCCGACCTAGTCGTGTTCATGGACAAGGGACGTGTGATCGAGATGGGCGGTTTCGCCGAACTGTCGATCCGCAACGGCCGCTTTGCCAGCCTGCTGCGTGCCGGCGGCCTGCTCAACGACGAGGAGGTTCGCCGCCTCAGCCGCACCGTGCAGCAACAGCAGGAACAGGCTGCCTGACAGGTGCCTTTACCTTCTCCCCTTATGGGGTGAGCAGCCGGTTCGCGTAAGCGAATTCATCGTGCCAGTGGCACGATGAAAGGCCGGCGAACGCCGGGACGCTGCGAAGCAGCGGGGACCCGGCAGGGTGGATCGGCGACCCCGGCCCTTCGCAGGCTCAGGGCGTTCGAAGCTCGAAAAGCCAAGCAATTGGCTTTTCGTCCGCCAGCGCGGACCGCTCCTCACCCCACAAGGGGAGAAGGTAAGAGCGCCCTGCGACACCACCACTCGATTGCCCCCCATGCGTCGCCGGTCTATGTAGAACCGCATGAGCGACACGACTTCACGCCTTGCCGGCTGGATGGATCTTGCCAACCCGACGCGCTTTGTCGGGCTGGCCGACAGGATCGTGCCTTGGCTGGCGTCCATCGCCGCCATTGTGCTCGCCATCGGGCTTTATATGAGCTTCACGGCGCCGGAAGATTTCCAGCAAGGCATCACCGTGCGCATCATGTATATCCACGTGCCTTTCGCCTGGCTCGCCATGATGTGCTACACGGTGATGGCGATCTCCGCCCTCGGCACGCTGGTCTGGCGCCATCCGCTGGCCGACGTCGCGCTGAAATCCGCCGCACCCATTGGCGCCGTCTTCACCGCCCTGGCGCTGATCACCGGTTCGATCTGGGGCAAGCCGATGTGGGGCACCTGGTGGGTGTGGGACGCCCGGCTGACCTCGGTCTTCATCCTCTTTCTGATGTATCTCGGCATCATCGCGCTGACCCGCGCGCTCGACGACGCCAGCCGCGCCGCCTGGGCCGCGGCCATCATCACCTTGGTCGGCTTCATCAACATCCCGATCATCAAATTCTCGGTCGACTGGTGGAACACGCTGCATCAGCCGGCATCGGTGTTCCGCCTCGGCGGGCCGACCATCGATCCCAGCCTGCTGTGGCCCTTGCTGGTGATGGCGCTTGGCTTCACCGTGCTGTTCTTCGCCCTGCACCTTATGGCGATGCGCACGGAAATCCGCCGCCGCCGCGTGATTGCCATGCGGCGGGTGGCGGCGAGGCAGGCGGAGGGGTAGCCGATCTAAGGCCCGCTGCGCCGGCCTGTCATTTTTGCAGATTGTGAACTTCGAACGAAGTCTCCTGAGGCGGCGAGGTGAACCCGCCCTTGATGCCCTTTTTCATTTGAGGCATCAGGATATCGTCTCGGAACTGCTCCCAATTCTTCTTGGATTCGTGAACCGCAACAATTGACCAGCCACCGGCCGACGGACCGGCAACATGGAAGACCTGGCCTTTTGGCAGGCTTTTTCCGCCTGCTGGATGCACCGCGGCGATGGACGCCTCGTACTGCTCCTTCGTGCCGCCAGGAAAATAATGCATGATTGCGTAAGCCATTTTTTCCTCCCGAGCAAAGCCGGAATCCATCCAATGGCCAGCCTGCTGAACGCAGATTGACGTAAGGGAACGCAGGCGACAAGCCGGACCTTAGACAGGGGCGACCGAGGGCTACCTTGAACTCGGAGTTTGGATTATGTGCGTCACCCCGTGCGGCCGCGCGCGGCCACCGGCAACGTTTCCAGCACCTGTTCGCCCGCAATCAGATGCACCTGGTCGAACAGATTGGTGACGACGCAGCAATGGTCGGGCACGATGCGCACGCGCTCGCCGATACGAAGCTTGGCGTCGCCCGAAAGCGTGATGTTGCCATGTTCCTCGCTGAGGCCGGTGATCCTGGCGCCGGGAATGCCCAGCAACTCGCCGAAATCGGCAAGCCCCAGCGTGTCGCTGGACAGCGCCTTGCTGCCGGAATCGAGGATGGCCCGGGTCGGCGTCGGATGGCTGACCACCGTCGACAGCACCGTCAGCGCGCAATCGTCAAGGCTGCCGACGCCTTTGGCAACCTGGTAGCGGTCAAGATAGATGTAGGTGCCGGGGCGGTATTCGGTGACGACGCTGCCTTCGCCTGAGCGCCACATATCCGGTGTGCCCCCGCTGGAGATGCGCTCGCAGGCAAGGCCGGACGCGGCAAGCGCCTGCTTGGCCTCGGCAAGCCAGGCTTCGGCCTCGTCGGCCCGACCGGCAGCCGGGTAGGTCATCAGCCCGCCGAAGCTAAGCCCCGTTGCCCTGTCGATCTCTTTCGCCAGCGCCACCGCCTCGCTGGCCGACTGGACGCCGCAGCGCCCCATGCCGGTGTCGCATTCGACCAGCACCGGCAGAGGGTGGCCGGCATCGGTGAAGGTGGCGGCCAGTCCCTCAAGCGTCTCCTTGCTGTCGGCGGTTACCGAAAGCGTCACGCGGCCATGCAGCGCCAGCAAGCGCTCCAGCTTGGCTCGCCCGAGAATGTTGTAGGGTAGAAAAATATCGGCAAGCCCGGCATCGGCCATCACTTCGGCTTCGCCAATCTTCTGGCAGGTGATGCCGACGGCGCCGGCGGCGACCTGTTTCCTGGCCCAGTAAGGCAGTTTGTGGGTCTTGATGTGCGGCCTAAGTTTCAACCCATGCCGGTCGGCATGGGCCTGCGCACGCGCGATGTTGGCTTCGGCGCGGCCGGCATCGATCAGGATCGCCGGCGTATCGAGATCGTCTATGCTGAGCATGAATATCACCTTGGGAAATTTGCCCAGACTTATGGCCTCGATCGAGCCGGATGTCATGAGGCCAGCATGCAGTTTACGTCGACACCGGATCGGTGTTCGGTTATGCGCTGTAGGCACCGCCTGAAGAAGGGATCATGATCATGAAGCGCTCCACCATCAACGACATTATCCGCGACGCCGACGCCTTCATCCGCTCGTTCGGCTACATCATGCCGCCCTTCGCCTACTGGAGCCCGGAAGAGATGAAGGCGCGCAAAGCGGACTCCGCCGCCGTCTTTAGCTCGCGGCTCGGTTGGGACATCACCGACTACGGACAGGAGAAGTTCGATGAACTCGGCCTGTTTCTGTTCACCGTGCGCAACGGCGTCTACGCCGACATGAAGAAGGGCATGGGCATGCTCTATGCCGAAAAGATCATGATCTCGCGCAAGGACCAGCTGTCGCCGATGCACCGCCACAACATCAAGGCCGAGGACATCATCAACCGTGGCGGCGGCAAGCTGGTGCTCGAACTGTTCATGCATGATCGCGACGGCGGGATCGATCCGAAGGCCGAGGTGTCGGTGCCGGTCGACGGCACCATCCACCGCTTGCCGGCGGGCGGGCTGCTGAAGCTCGATCCGGGCCAGAGCGTCACCTTGATGCCCGGCGTCTGGCATGCCTTCTGGGCCGAGGGCAAGGATGTGCTGATCGGCGAGGTCTCGACCGTCAATGACGATCTCACCGATAACGTCTTCCGCGAGCCGATCGGCCGCTTTTCCAACATCGACGAGGATGTAGCGCCGCTGCATCTGCTGGTGTCGGACTATGAGAAGTGGGTGGGGTAGGGCGCGTCCAAAAGACGACCTACCGCTGGTGCTTGTCGGCCTTGCGGGTGCCAAGCAGCAGCTTTCGTTCGAGATGCGCGCGTAGCTCTCCGTAGTATGCCGTCAGGAACGCGCGGGCATCATGCGCTTGCGGGGCCGCGCCGATCTTGCGCCCGATCGTCTCGGCCACCGTCTTCAGCGCGAAATAATCGTCGCGACGCAGCACCTCCTCCAGCTTGTGCAGTTCGGCGATGCCATAGGCGTCGAGTTGGGCCTGGCTGAAGCGGAAGGTTCCGGCGCCAGGATCCTTGCGTGTCGACAGGTCCTCGACCAGCGCGACCTTCGGCGCCTCGACCACCCAGGTTCCGGCCAGCAGGTCGCCGATGCGCATGCGGTCGCGGTTGAACAGCGGGAACAGCGAAAAGAGCAGCGCCCATACCAGACCGAAGATCGTTGACAGCGTATCGGCGACGCCGGCCCCGCCGCGCGCTGCGATGATCGAAAGCGGCAAAAACACCTCGATCTCGCGCATCAGGTTGCGCGCGATGACTTGATCGATGGTGAGACCGGCGCCACTGCGGGAAGCGACCCGAACGCCGACCATCCGCTTGCCCGGCGTTGCGGCGCGCCGGCCAGCCTCGAAGGCAATGAAATAGATGTTGCGCAAGAAGAAGATGAAGATGATCCAGGCGATGAAGAGCGGCTCCGCTTCTTGCGCGCCGAGCCCCCCAAGACCGAAGATCACAACGAGAGTGACCGCGATTGCAGCGATGACGATGATGACCACATCGAGCAGGAAGGCCGCAGCCCGAGTGCCGGCATCCGCCAGCTTGACCTTGAGGTCGACGCCCTCCGGCGTAATCAAAGGCCTTGTCAGCGCGGCCGGGTTTCTAGCCGTTGCCATGCCGCACCATCCGCAACAGGTAGAAATAGGCGATCCATAGCGCGAGCATGCCACCGCCAATGGCGTAGCGTGCCGTATCGCCGGTAATCGTCTGCCGGCCGATGCCTTCGAGCAGGCCGGCAAACAAAAGCATCATCATCACCCCAACCATGGCGGTCGCCGCAATCCGCCCGGCCTGGGCAGCTGCCGCCATGCGGCTCAGCTCGCCGGGGAAGGCGATGCGCGTGCCGATGCGCATGCCGGCGGCACCCGCCAGCGCGATAGCGAACAATTCGGTGGTGCCGTGGATCGACAGCCAGCCACCAAGTTCGAAGCCCAATCCCTTGGCGGCATAGATCTGGAATATGGCGCCCAGCATGCATCCGTTCATCAGGATAATCAGCACGCTTGGCACCGTAAAAGCGAAACCGAGGGCAAAGGCCAGGATCGCCACTTGGGTGTTGTGGGTGAAGAGATAGGCGGCGAAGCCGGACAGGAAGTGACTGCCGCCATCATAAAGCACGCTGCGCAGCATCTCGGCCGACGAATCCGGATTGCGCCCGCCGGCGAGGCCGGGCGCAATGATGGCGTCGTACCAGCGCTTGTCGGATGCGACCAGCCAGTAACCGGCAATGGCGCCAACAAGCGTCAATCCGACCGAGGCCCAGGTCTCGCGCCACAGATCGCGGATCGCCGCCGGCCAGTCACGCAGGAAAAAATCACCGATGCGCTGGCGCAGCCCGCGCCGCGCACCGTAGAGATAGAAATAGCCGCGCAGGCAGAGCGCTTCGAGATAGGCTACCAGGGCGCTGTCGAGCGAAGTGGCCCTGGCTACCGAAAGCGAGGATAGCGCCGAGCGGTAGAGCAGCGGCAGCGACAGCAGCTCGTCTTCCGAAAGCACGCGCGGCGCCCGTTTCTCGACGCGGGCGAGCAGCGCCTCGAACGCCTTCCAATCGGCCTCGCGCTCCTGCCGGAAGCTGGCCAATGACTGGCGTACCGCATCGGTGCCGGCGGGCAGCGTCATAAGAGGTTCTCCTCCTTGAGCTGGATATAGCGCTCGATCAGCGTGGGGCCGAGGCGCTGGTGGTCGGCCTCGATGACATGTGCGCCGAGCAGCCTCAGCCGCCCGATGACCACTTGCCGCTCCCTCAACAGACCGCCGGCGGTCACCGACCGCGCGACATCCTCCGGGGTCGCGGGTGGCATATCGGCCAAGGTTTCCAGCTCGACATCCTTCATCATCATGAACAGCACCAGATGGCGCTCGGTCAGCCGTCCCACCGTGCGCAGCATCAGCTCGGCACTGATCGGATCGACGAAGTCGGTGAAGATGATGACCAGGGAGCGCCTGTCGAGCTTGGCTGCCAATGTCGTCAACGCCAAGGTGAAATTTGTCTCCTCGGTCGAATAGTCGATCTCGGCGGCGCGCTTCTGGATCATCGCGAAGCTGGCCGAGCCGCGCACCGCACCGCTGGAAACGCGCGGCCGCGCATCGAAGCCAAACAGGCTGACCAGATCGCCGCCCTTCAATGCGATGAAAGCCGTGAGCAAGGCGGCAGTCACCGCGCGGTCGACCTTCGGGACGCCGTCGACCGGCTCGCACATCAGCCTTCCGCTGTCGATGGCCAGCACGATGTTGTTGTTCTCCTCGATGCGGAACTCACGCGCCAGCAACTTGCCGTGGCGGGCGCTGCGCTTCCAGTCGATCATCCGCCGGCCCATGCCCGGCTGGTAATCCTTCAGCGACTCGAATTCGCGTCCCTGGCCGGCCCGCTTTTGCGCGTGGCCGTCGGCAAGGGTGGAGCGCTGCAGCAATGTGATCGCTTCGTCGCGCGCACTGCTGACGTCGGGCAGCACCGCCACTTTCCGGTCCATCGGCAGGACGACCTGGTTCCAGATCAGTCCGAACGGTCCACGCCAGCGCAGCCATAGCCGATCAAAGCTGGCGATGCCGCGCCTCAGCGCATCGAATTCGAGGTCGAGCGTGCCGCCATTGGCCGGCAGTGCGCCACCGGTGCCGGCGACCGGCGCCAGCCGCTGGTCATGACCGACTCGCGCCTGCAGCATGCGCGCCCGCCCGCCGAGGCTCGCCGCGATATGCAGGGTGAACCGCCCGCCGACGCCGACTTGCGGCGGCGCTGAAAGGCTGGCGGTGAGCGAGGCGCGTCCACGCCCGGCGGCCGCGTCGACCGCCAGGAAAGCAAGCAGCGCGCAGATCCACAACAGGCCCAGATACCAGAACGAAGGTAGCGCAAGCGCGATCAGGAAGGCGGGGATGGCGCCCGCCGCCGCTGCCCAGACCGCTCGGCCGCTCGGATAGATCAACGGGGCGCTGCCGTCTGGTCGACGAGGTCGGAAACGATCTGTTCCACCAGCCGCCCGTCGATTTGCGCCGCCGGCGACAGGATAACGCGGTGACGCAGAGCCGGCACCGCCAGTGCCTTGACATCGTCGGGGATGACATAGGCGCGGCCGTCGAGCGCTGCCCTGGCGCGCGCGGCGCGCGCCAGCATGGCGCCCGCACGCGGGCTGGCGCCAACCTCCAGGTCGGGGCTTTCGCGCGTGCCGCGCACGAGAGCCGCAATGTAGCCGACGACATCGTCGACCAGCGTGACCTGGCCGACGGTGGCGAGCGCCTTCTCCAGCGTCTTGCTGTCGGCCTGTGCCGCGATGCCGTATTGCTTGATGTCGTGGGAGGCGGAACCGCCGCCGTGATGGACGATGATGGCGCGTTCCTCCTGCGCGTCGGGATAGCTCACCTTGTGCTTGAACAGGAAGCGGTCGAGCTGGGCTTCGGGAAGCGGATAGACGCCCTGATGCTCGATCGGGTTCTGGGTCGCCACCACCATGAAGTTCTGGCTGAGCGCATGCGTCGTGCCGTCGAAGGTGACGGCGTGTTCCTGCATGGCTTCCAGCAGCGCCGCCTGCGTCTTCGGCGGCGTGCGGTTGATCTCGTCGGCAAGCAGCAGGTCGCAGAAGATCGGACCGTGCGTCAGCGTGAATTGCCCGCTCTGAAAATTGTAGATGTTCGAGCCGACGATGTCGCCAGGCATCAGATCGGGCGTGAACTGGATGCGCCCGTAGACGACGCCGAGTGCCTGCGCGAAGCAGCGCGCGGTCATGGTCTTGGCCGTACCTGGCGGACCCTCGAGCAATATGTGCCCACCGGCGAACAATGCCGTCAGCATCAGATCGACCGTGTCGCGCTGCCCGGTGATGGCTTTCGCCACCTCTTCCCTGATCGCGTTCGCCAGGGCCTTCACATCATCGACGTTCACCAAGCCTCCTTGTCGTCCAGTCATGCAGCTCTTGCGCTGCCGCGTGCATTTTAGCCAATGTGCCGGAATTGTTCGCGGCCTTGAAGCGCGCGGTAAATCCGCCGGCTTCGTCCTTGTCACGGGAGTCTAGCCAGTGGTCGAGGGCTTCCCCCTGCAGTCCCTGCGGCGCGCCGAGCAATGCTCCGGCGCGCGCACGCATCAGTACCGCATAACGGTCGCCGAGCTCCTGCAGCCGTCCGGCGCGCCTGAGCAGCATCGCCGTGGTGTCGACCAGTGCCCGCTTGCCGAAGGCGATGGCGCGGGTCTCTGTGCGTGGCGGCCCGAACCGGCCGAGACCGTGCAGGAAGGCAAGTGCGGCCGCCGCCAGCACCGACAATGTCAGCGCCAGGAAGGGCGGCTCGACCAAAAGCTTGGCAAGATCGTATTTCTGCCCGATGCCGTGCAAGGTGAGGTCAAACATCACCGCGCCCTTGCCGGGCTCCAGCATGGCGATCATGTCGAGTGCCGCAGCAGCCTTTTGCGGATCCTTCAACGCCGCATTGTTGATCAGATCGGGGTCGGTCAGGATGTAGAACGGCTCATTGTCGAGCTCGGTGAGAACGGCCTTGCCGTTGCCTGCAGCGATCAGCGGGTGTTCGTCGGCAACCCACTGCAAATCATCCGGCGTGGCCACCATGCGACCCTCGACGCTGATCTGTTCCATTGTGGTCTTGCCGGCGCCGAGCTTCGCCTTGGCGATGCGGCCGAGCCAGTCGTTGACGGCTGTATCTGGCAGCCGCTCGATCTTCATCTCCCAGCCCTCATGCTCCCACGACGGCATGGTGACCCATTTGGGCAACACGAAAAGCGTGTCCTTGCCCGAGCGAAGCCTGATGATTCTTTCGAGCGCAGCTGGGTCGCTGTTCGGAGCGATGGTGACGATCAAAAGGAAACCGGACGCCAGACCGGAACTGAGATCTTCCTCGCTACGCACCATTGGTGGTGATTGTCCGTTGGCAAGTTTCAGCCATTCGACAAGCCCTGCATACCCAGAACCGCCTTTGGAGAGCGGCGTGGCGCCGCCTGCCGGCTGGCGGAAGTCCGGCGCGTAGGTCGACAGCAGGAAAAATCCCGCTGCCGCGAGCAGGCTGGCAAAAATGCCCCAGAACAAGGTTCTGCGGTTGAACGGTTCCTGCGCGGCATCGACGGCAGGCGCACTCATGTCCAGGCATCCCTGAAGGCAAAACGCTCGTAGGCGCCGCGCGCCTGCTGCCAGCCTTCGACGCCGACCGGCCGGCGGGCAAACAGGGCAGCCTCGACAATACGCGCGATCTCGCTGAATGCCTGGCGTGCCCGCGACGGCAGGGAAGGGGCAGTGGCAATGTCGCGTGATGTCAGCGACGGGCGTAGGAAGTCGGGCAGCCGCCCTGCAATGTCGGCGACGCTGCGCCGAAGCAGAAGATGCACCGCCTCGTCATACGCGCCGCGCGCGGCGAGCGCGTCGGCCTCGGAGAGCAGGATCTGCGCCGCACCGGCATCCGGGCGCCATTCCTCTTCCGCCTCTGCCTGTTTGCGGGCACGCCGCCACGGCAGGCGCCACGCCACCCCCTTTGCTTCGAGAGCGACGAGCAGCGCGATGATTGCTAGGCCGATGATCACCGCGCCCCAGAACAGATAAATCATGTAGGGGCCAATCTTCCCCAATCCGTCCAGCATAGGCTTCAGCCATGCCGGCGGCTCGGGCTGCACAAGGGTCGGCAGGTCGAACTGAATCGAATCATCTGCGAGCAGCTGCTTGTGCACCTTGGCCAGCCACTCGGCTCCCGCAGCGTCTGGCTGTGCAGCTGTCACCCACTCCCCCTGCAACCTGCGGTTCCGCGCGGACACTGGCAATGCAGCAAGAAAATTGCAAGTGGGCTGGACGCCGGAGATCAAACTTGGCAGATTTACTGTTAAGATAGCCGCCGCTATTCGGCGGTGATCACGGGGGGACGCATCATGACTTCTGTAACACTGGGTGGGACGGACAAATTCCGAATCGGCAGGGTGTTCAACAACAGCTTCGCCGTCATCGGCCGCAATATCGGCCTGTGCCTCGGGTTGGCTTTTTTGTTCTCAGGCCTGCCGGCGATTGTCATTCGACTGCTGACCCAACCGCAAATCGACGCGATTCTGCAAGCCGAACCCGGCGCTGCGGCCAACCCTGCTGCGATGTTTGGTAACCCTTGGGTCACGATTTCCGCCTCGTTGATATCCTTTGTTCTCGCCCTGCTGCTCCAGTCGGCGCTTGTGCGGGCGACCATCGAGGACTTGAACGGCAAGCGGCCGACCTTTGGCGACTGCATTCAGATCGCCATCCGCTTTTTGCTGCCGACACTGGGGATCGGCCTGCTCGTCGGTCTGGGATCGGCCCTGGCCATGATTGCCCTGGTGGTGCCCGGCATTATCCTGTGGCTTGGCTGGTCGGTGTCGGTGCCGGTTCTGATCCAGGAGCGGCTTGGCGTTTTCGGCTCGATGTCGCGCAGTCGCGTCCTGACCAAGGGCAACCGCTGGCCGTTGTTCGGCCTGTTCTTGATCCTGATCATCATCGCAGCGGTCATCCAATGGGCGATAGCGCTGGTGGTTCTGCTCTTTGGTGGAATTGTCGCCTATGTGGCGGCAGCCCTGGTGCAGACGGTGGTGTCGATGGTGCTGTCGATTGCGGCCGCGGTCAGCTACGTCGAACTGCGTCAGGTCAAGGAAGGCACCAGCGTCGAAGAGCTGGCGGAAGTCTTCTCGTAGGAAAGGCGTCGCCGCGTCGACGATCGGCCTGAGACATCAGGCCGATCTCGGCAGGGGTCGCAGCCGGGGCATCAGGCATTCCCGAGGCCCCCACGGCCTCAATGACAGCAGCCATGTTCCGATTGCACGCTCGTCCGGCACAGGCACGATGAGGTGATCGCCACATCGGCCTTTGAAAGTGCTGTGGCGAGCCTGGCCTGCAACCCCGGCAGCTCCACACTCTCGCCGCGACGTTTCAGGCATTCGACCAGCCCGTGCAACGCCCAGACATTGTCGGGATGCTGGGCGCAGCGTTGTACCTTGCCGCTGAGGCCGAGGTCGTCGCGATAGACCTGCTCGGCTTCTTGCGCATGGCCCTGGTCAAGAAGCAGCGCCGCCAGCGCATGGCGCGGCGGGTGCATCCACGCCCATGGCTCGGTGTAGGACAGATTGTCGTCGAGTTCGACCGCTTGCCGCAGATGGCGGTAGGCCTCCTCGTGCCTTCCCTGGTGATAGGCAAGCTCGCCATCGAGAAGGGCAGCACCGACGGCGAGCGAGGCCCGCGTCGGGTTGCTGAGAAAACGCCGTTCTAGGGGGATTCGGCTCAGATGAAGGTGGAATCGCTCGCGCTCCTGTTCAGCTTCGGGGAAGTTTCGTAGTGTCGCATGCGCGACGCCCTTGGCGTAGTGCTGCATGGCCGTCGCCAGCACATAAAGTTCGGGCTCCTCGACCATCGGCTCGTCGATGATCTCCTGCCAACGCCCGAACCGCACCAGCACATGCGATTTCATCGCATGATAGCCTTCCACCGTCTGGGTGAGCTTTGGCCGGTCCGGAATGCTGACGACACTGCGGGTGACCAGGCTGCGCACCTTGTCGGCCGCCCACAGCGCCGGCTGGTATTGGCCGAGCAGCATGCAAGAAAACATCATCAGATGCAGGTCATGACAGCAGCCGAGCAGATAGTAGGTCGGCTCGTCCGCATAGGCGAGATAGAGGTCGTTGGCCCGCACCGCCTTTTCGCTGGCGAGTTTTGCTTTCTCATAGTCGCCGCACAGCACATAGATATGCCCCGGCATGTGGTTCATGTGTCCGGCATCGGGGCACATTTCGCCGAGCAGATCCGCCGAGCGCATCCCGCGCTCGGGCATAACAGACATTTCCAGCAGATGGATGTGCAGGTGGACGATCGCCGGATGCTGCGCGACGCCGGCCTCGTCAGCGAGCCGGATCGACCGCTCGCAAACCTCCAGCGCCTCGACGACGTCCGAGTTCGGCGCCGGCTTGCCGGTCTTGAGGTCCCACAGGCGCCGTACCGTGCGCATCATCAGCGCCTCGACGAACAGCGCCATCACGTCGTGGTCGTCGGGAAAGCTTTGGTACACGCGCCGCATCTCGGCGGCGTAGGCATTGTCCCACTGCTCGAATTCTGGAGGCGTCACAGCGTGCGGCTTCTGGAAACGACAGGCCAGCGCCTCGATCAACCGCTTCTCCACCGCGCTGGCGTGAGCCGCGTTGGCGCGTGCAAGCTGGATATGTTCGAAACAGCGTTTGGTCGCCGCATTGGCTTCCGCCTCGCCATGCTCCTTCCACGTCAAATTGTAGAAGGGCCCGGCGGCATAGGCGATGCCCCAATGCACGAAAGCGCAATCAGGATCGGTCTCCAGTGCCTTCTCGAAGCATTTGATGCCTTCCTCGTGGTTGAAGCCGTAGCACCAGTTCAGGCCGATATCGAACCAGCGCTGGGTTTCTGCTGAGCGGGTGGAAATGGGGCGCCGATAGGTGCCAAGGTTGAAGTGGTGCATGCCTGCGTGCGTCTCGCGCAAATTCCTGGCCTGAGCCGATAAGTCTGGTCAGTGCAATTTGTGACGAATGCGTGCGCAAGGCAAATGGCATTCGACCGCTGCGTGCCCCGGGTCAGTCGTCGAATCTTCCGGGGCGAAACCCTTCGAGCAACGGATTGGGCTTTCCACTGACGATCTCGCCGGCCAGCAATTCTCCGGCGACGAGCCCGAGCGTCGCGCCGCTATGGCTGAAGACGACGTGATAGCCTGGAATGCCGGTCAACTGGCCGATCACCGGCTCGCCGTCCGCCGGAATTGGTTTTGGCCCGGTGTGATAACTCTGCAGGGCAAGCGTCGGGTTTCCATCCAGGACCTTGGAGGCTTCGTCGAGCAGTCCCGCTATCGTCGATGGCCTTGCCCCGTACGTGCCGTCGGCACGCACGACGACTTCGTCTTCGGACCAGGCCGAGTCGAGCGCGAAGGCCCCGTTCGGCGTCGGACGGATGGCGATACGCGGCGTGTTCAACACTGCGCGCAGCGGATGCCGGATCGGGCTGCTGAAGACGAGCAGCGCGCGCGTCGTGCCGTCGCCGATGCGTCGTCCGACTTTTGCGGCCATGTCCGGCACTGCCGAACCGGTCGCGACCACGACGGCATCGGCATCAACGACCTGGCCGGACGCAGTCTTCACGCCACTGACGCGGCCATTGGCGAGAGTGACGTCTGCGGAACCGGCATCGGTGAGGATGCGGCCGCCGCGTTCGAGAAACTCCTTCAGCATTAGGCTGATCAACGAAGGCAGGTCGACCCATCCTTCGCCCGCATTGAAGATCGCGCCCTGGGGCGAGACGGCACTTGCATCGACACCCGGCGTGACGGCGGCGATGTCGCCGGGCGCGAGCAGACGCGTCTCATAGCCGATCGCCTGTTCGTGGCGAAAGATTTCCGGGATCTGGTTGGAAGCATCATCGGTGTCCCAGGTGAGCCCGCCGTCGAGGCGGAGCCAGGCACCGCAGTCCTGTCTGGCGGCCAGCGTCCTGTAGCGGTCGAGGCCCTGCATGCGGAGCCTGTGATAGGCGGCCGAGCGCTTTCGCGCCGAGTTGAGCCAGGCGAGCGAACGCGACGATGCGCCATTGGCGGCTGGACCGTCATTGACGATCGTCGTCTTAGCGCCGAGGCGGGCGAGATGGACGGCGGTGGAGACGCCGAAGATGCCGCCGCCGACGACGACGACCTTGAGAGCGGATTTATCAGTCATAGAAGCAGCTTTCGATGATCGGATGGTGGGTTTTTCAGGGATGCGCCGAGCCTGGCCGGTTGGCGCGGCGGCATCTTTCACAGCACCTCGGCGAGGAATTGCTTGAGCCGCGGGCTCTTCGGCCTGTCGAATATCTCCGCCGGCGGGCCAACCTCGACGATGCGGCCCTCGTCCATGAAGGCGACCTGATCCGCCACCTTGCGGGCAAAGCCCATCTCATGGGTGACGACGATCATCGTCATGCCGCGCCGGCCGAGATCGGCCATGAGATTGAGAACGCCTTTGACGAGTTCGGGGTCGAGCGCGCTGGTCACCTCGTCAAACAGGATGACCTCCGGGTCCATCGCCAGGGCGCGCGCGATCGCCACGCGCTGTTGCTGGCCCCCCGAAAGGCGGCTCGGCCGGTAGTCCTTGCGCGCGGCCAGGCCCACTTCGGCAAGGCGCGCTTCCGCCTGGCGCCTGGCCTGGCTTTTCGCCATGCCTTTGATCTCAGTGAGGGCGAGCATGACGTTCTCGAGCGCGGTATGGTTCGGGAACAGATTGAAATGCTGGAAGACCATGCCGACGCGACGCCGCAGCGTCTCCGGTTTCATCGCCAGGATGCTTTCGCCATCGAGCAGTACGTCGCCCGCCTTCGGCTCGACCAACCGGTTGAGGCAGCGCAGCAGCGTCGATTTTCCGGAACCCGACGGTCCGATGACGCAGGTGACTGTTCCCGGCTCGACCTTGAGCCGGATCTGCTTGAGCACCTGCAAATCGCCATAGGCCATGTCGAGATCGCGGACGTCCAAGCTGCCGGCCTTGATGGCTGACGGCGCGGCGCCGGTCGACACCGAGGCTTTGCCTGACGTGGTCTCAAGCTCGCCGACTTCTACGAGGCCGCTGACGACGCCGCCGGATTTTTGCCTGCCGAGCCGCAGGTGATTGTCGATGGTGTTGACCACATGGGTCAGTGGGACCGTGATGATCAGGTAGAACATTCCGGCCAGAAGCAGCGGCGACAGGTTGCCGGTGACCACCGCCTGGTCCTGCCCGATGCGGAAGATCTCGCGTTCGGAGGCAAGCAGGCCGAGGAAATAGACGAGACTGGAATCCTTGACGTTGCCGATGAACTGGTTGACCAGGGCAGGGAGCACGCGGCGCACGCCCTGCGGGATCACAATCAGCCGCATGCCCTGGCCGTAGCTCATGCTGAGCGCGCGGCACGCTTCCATCTGACCAGTTTCGACGCTCTGGATGCCCGAGCGAAAGATCTCGCCAATATAGGCGCCGGCAATCAGGCTGAGCGCCAGGATGCCGAGCGGGTAGGGCGAGGGGCCGAAAATCTCGCGGCCGATGCGGGCGAATCCCTGGCCGATCAGCAGGATGGTGAGAATGGCGGGCAGGCCGCGAAAGATGTCGGTGTATATGCGTGCCGGAATGCGCAGCCAGGCTGAGCGCGAGATACCCATCACAGCGAGGACCATGCCAAGCAGGATGCCGAGCACGGTGGAAGCCGCCGCGAGGATCAGGGTATTTTTCAGCCCGACGGCAAGCAGCGTCGGCAGGACCGATGCCATCGCGTCCCAGTCGAAAAAGCTGCGCTGAATGTTCTCAAGCCAGTTCATCTGCAAACCTGCCTTGCGCGGCGGCAAGGCCACCGGTCGCGCGATCGCTCATAGGTGAGGGCCGCCGGCATTCGCGCCGGCGGCCCTACGCGGCTCAGTTCTTCTTGGGAAGATATTGTTCCGGCATCGGCGATCCGGGGAACCATTTCTGGTAGAGATCCCTCCAGGTGCCGTCTTGCATCGCTTCATGAATGCCCTTGTTGAGTGCTTCACGAAATGCGTCGTTGCCCTTGCGGATGACAAAGCCTGCCGGCGCGTCGAAGGAGGGAATATTGATCGCGATCTTCAACGCCGGATAGCGCTCTCCGTACTGTTTCGCCGCCTCGTAATCGAGGAAGTGCGCGTCGACCGTGCCATTGTTGAGAGCTGCGATTGCGGAGTTGTTGTCCGGGAATTTTACCAGGTCGGTGTTCTTGAAGCTTTTCGCGGCATAGATCTCCTGCAGCGTGCCCTGGACAACCCCGAGGCGTTTGCCGGCCAGGCCTTCGGCATCGGTGATCTTGGCGTCCGACGTCAGCACCGAGAGGTAGCCGGCCAGGTAGCCGTCGGAGAAATCGACGTTCTTTTTCCGCTCGGCCGTGGTGCCGATTGCGGCGACCGCGACGTCGAAACGCTCATTGGCGACCGAGGGCATGAGTGCCGAGAATTCCTGCCCAGTGAAGGTCACCTGATCCGCCTTGAATCCCATCCGGTTCACCACATTCAGGAAGAACTCGAGATCGAAGCCGGTGAACTTGCCATCGGCGGTCGTGAAGGCGTAGGGCTTGGCATCGCCCATCGTGCCGACGCTGATCGTTTTGGCATCGATCAGATTGTAGGGGTTGTCGCCGGCGGCCCATGCCTTGGGCAAGGACAGGGCAGCCAGTGCGATGGCGAAAATGATCGAGCCGACACGCTGCCGCGGGCTTGATGTGAAAGGGCCATAGATGCTCATTGTTGTTCTCCACTCTGAAGATCGGTCCGCAGGGGGCGCTGAAGCTTTCACAACGGACACGCGCCAATTTTCGAAACGGCTTTCAGTACGACGCCTCCAGGCGCTCTTTATTGTGAGACCGGTCTCAAATGCAATTGAGACCGGTCTCTTGACATTTGTAGCCACAGGAATGACCATCCGTCAACGAACTCAGAAGCGATTTTTTCGAGAATGAAACGTCCGACCAAGGCTGCTTCCATCACTGTCAGCGACGTCGCCCGCCAGGCGAAGGTCTCGAAAGCGACGGCAGCGCGCGTGTTGGGTGGCTATGGTCGGGTGAGCAAGGAGGTGCGCACCGCCGTGCTCGAAGCCGCAAAGGTGCTCGACTATCGTCCGAACGAGTTGGCGCGCAGCATGACGACCGGACGCTCCGGCAGCATCGGCGTGGTCGTCGGCGACATCGAGAATCCGTTCTTCTCGCTTGCGGTGCGCGGCATCAGCGACGCGGCGCGCCTGTCGGGGATCAATGTCATTCTGGCCAATTCGGGCGAACAGGTCGAAGCCGAGAAGAATGCAATACGCGTGCTCATGGCAAAGCAGGTTGACGGGCTGATCGTCACGCCCGCCCAATCCGGAGAAATCGCCCATCTCGTCGAAATTGCGCACTCCGCCTGTCCGCTGGCGCTGCTCGACCGGGCGCTGCCGGGCCTCGATGTCGACACCGTCACCGTCGATGACCGGGATGCGGCGCTGCGCGCCACGCGCATCCTGACGCGGGCGGGCCACACCAGGATCGCCTATGTGACCGCTGCGGTGTTGTCCGGAGATTTTCGCGGCGGCGAGTCGAGGATCAACACCTCCAGCGTGCGCGAGCGCATTGTCGGCTTCCTCGATGCCTGCCGGGACGCCGGCATAGAGCGAGCCGAGCGCAACATCCATTTCGGTACCGGACGGTCCGAGACATCGCGGGCGGCGATGCATGCGTTGCTCCGGAGCGCCGAGAGGCCGACCGCAATTCTCGCATCCGACAGCGTCGTCGCACTCGAACTGTTCAAGGCGATCCGGGAGTGCGGGCTGCGCATTCCGCGGGACATGTCGCTGATCACCTTCCACGATGCCGACTGGACCAGCGTGACGACGCCTCCGATCACCGTCATCGACCAGCCGGTCTATGCGCTCGGAAAATCCGTGGCGGAGCTTCTGATACGCCGCCTGAAAGGCGATGACAGGCCGCCCGAAAGGATCGTTCTTCCGACGACCATCATCGAGCGGATGTCGGTCGGACGGGTTCCGGACGTCGTCAGGCAGGCTATTGCCTGACGCGCCCACAGTCGGTGGCCGCGCCAGGCATCCGGTCAAAACGGATCAGCTCTCCAGCCAGACCTTCTCAAAATGCTGCTCCAGCGACTGGTGCTGCTCGCAGCCATGCACGCCCTTGCGATAGGTCCGGTAGACCGAGCGCCAGTAGGGCTGAATGATGATGCCGGAGTCGCGCAAATTCTGCTCGATCTTGGCCATGATCTCCTTGCGGGCCTGGGCGTCGGGCATTGCCAGTGCCTTGTCGAGCAGTGTGTCGAACTCGGGATTGGCATAGGCGCTCTCGTTCCATGCAGCGCCCGATTTGTAGGCAAGCGCCAGCACCTGGACGCCGAGCGGCCGTCCCAGCCATTCGGTGGTGGAGAAGGGATATTTGCTCCAGTCGTTCCAGAAGGTGGCGGCCGGCAGCACGGTGCGCTTGATCTTCAGCCCGGTCTCGCGCATCTGCGCGGCGATGGCGTCGCCGGTGCTCTTCTGCCACTCGACATCGACGGAGATGAGGTCGAATTCATGATCGGCCTTGCCGGCCTCGGCGAGCAGTTTCTTCGCCGTATCGATGTCACGCTTGGCCGGGCCGATATCGGCATATTCGGGGTGCATCGGGCCGACATGATGGTTGTCGGCGGGCTTGCCGCGACCGCCGAGACCGAGCGCCAGCACGGCGGAATTGTCAACGGTGAGCTGGGCCGCGCGGCGCACCTTGACGTCGTCATAGGGCGGATTGCCGACATTGAAGCGCGCCACGATGGTTGAGCCGGTGGCGATCTCGGAATTTTGTAAGCCCATCTGCTCGGTCTGCGAGACGGCGTCCGAAGCGGTTTCGTGGTCGGTGTCGATCTCGCCGGATTCGAAGGCCGACAGCATCGCGTTGGGGTCGGAGCCGTAGTCGACCCATTTGATGCCGTCGAGGTAGAAGTCGCCCTTCCACCACGGCTTGTCCTTGCGCTTAACCTCGGCGCCGGTCTCGGCATCCCATTTCACCAGCTCGCAAGGTCCGGTGGTGATCGCCAGCGCCTTCATCGGGTCGCCGTCGCCCTCATAGGAGCGGTGCATGATCAGCGCCGGATAGTCGGCCATGCCGGCAATCAGCGAAATGTCGGGCTTCGGCAGATTGAGTTTTATGGTGAAGTCGTCGACCTTCTGGATGCCGCCATCGACCAGTTTCTTGGTGTCGGCGTTGACCAGCGCGCCCATGCGCGCAGCGACCGAATTGCCTGCTACCGAAGCGTCGCACCAGCGCGTGAGATTGTGGATGACATCGTCGGCGTTGAAGGCGTCGCCATTCGACCACGAAATGCCCTTGCGCACATGCAGGGTGAGGGTCTTGGCGTCATCGCTGGCTTCCCAGCTTTCGAGCAGCCAGGGTTCAAAAGTGAAGTCGGTGTTCCAGCGCACCAGATATTCGTTGCAGTGGCGGGCGACGTTGGACATTTCGACACCGTCGAATGTGCGCGGATCCTTGAAGCCCTTGACGTTCATGGCGACGCGCAAGGTGCCGCCGCGCTTCGGCTCCTCGGCCAGGGCCGGAGAGGTGCTGAGGCCACCCAGCGCTAGTGCGCCGGCAGCACTGACGCCGAAGGCGGCCATCATGGCGAGATATTCGCGCCGGTTCAGGCCGCCCTTTTTGAAATCGTCGGCGACGGGCTTGGCTTTGGGGTGCAATTTTCTGTCGGTCAGCATGAACTTCATCGTCGTTCCCTCTTGTTGGGCGCCCCGGCGGAACACCGACGCGATGCGTTTCGCCGGGACGCCGTTGCCTCGAGGGATGATAGGGCCGGGTTACGCAGCGGAGTGTTCGGCTTTCCGCAGTTCTTGTGCGCTGTTCCGCAACCAATGGGACAGCCAATCTCCCCCCAAGTGGGGGAGATGTCCGGCAGGACAGAGGGGGGCGCTGTCCCGCCGACCTCTCAGCCAAGTTCAGCAGTGCTCTCAGATGGATTTCGGATAATCGGATCGACGGTGGTGATCCTTCGCGCCCCCCTCTGGCCTGCCGGCCATCTCCCCCACGAGGGGGGAGATCGGCGCTGCTTCGTTGGCCCTCAGTAAGGCCACTCACCTTCACCCAGCGCCGCAACCGCCGCGATGATGCGCGCAAAGGCCTCGGCGCCGCGCGGCACCGTCGTGCGGGCGCGCAGAAAGCTGTGCACGAGGCGCTTCTCCTCGTGCCACCACGCCCTGCCGCCGGCGGCCAGAATGCGGTCGCGATAGGTCTCGCCGTCCGAGGACAGCGGGTCGCACTCTGCGGTGATGATGACCGTCGGCGGCAGGCCGGAGAAATCACTGTCGCGCAGCGGCGAGAAGGTCGCATCATCCGGTGACTGCGCTGGGCCCGAGCGGATGCTGCGATAGGTCTCGACGTCGCGCGCGCACAGCAGCGGCGCCTCAGCGTGCTCGATGTAGGATCCGGCGCTCTCGTCGCCGCCAAGGTCGGGATAGATCAGCACTTGGCCGGCTGTCGCACTCGCCTGGCGGCGCGTGGCGTGAGCGACCGCTGCGGCGAGATTGCCGCCGGCGCTTTCGCCGCACAGCACGATCGGCAGGTCGGTCGTCGCGGCGGCCCATTCGAACACCGCCAACGCATCGTCGAAGGCGGCGGGATGCAGATGTTCCGGCGCCAGCCGGTAGTCGGCGGAAAGCACGGCAAAGCCGGTGCCGGCGCAGATTTCAGCGCAGATGTCGTCATGGCTGTCGAGCCCGCCGAGCACGAAGCCGCCGCCATGAAAATAGAGGACCATTGCTCGCGCGGCCTTGCCGGCAGGCTGGTAGCGGCGAACTGGAATGCCGTGGTCGGCGCTGGCGATCAGGCCATCACTGACGGATACGCCCGGCGGATGACCCTGGTGGAAGGCCCGGCACATCGCGTCATAGACCTCGCGCTGCCTGTCGATCGGCAGTTCGGCGATCTCGGTTGGGTACCAGTCATTGACCCGATCGACATAAGCCCACAAAGCCGGATCGAGCCGCCTGGCGTATTTCCCGCGCTCCGTCATCTGGTGGATCGTGCCCACAGCAATCCAATCGTCAAAGCTCGTCGTAGAGCCGGGCCGCGTTTTCATAAGTGAAGCGCAAAGGCACCGAGCCCTCAACCTGCCATGCGGTCACCGTATCGCCCGATATCAGCCGGCAGGCGCCTTCGGTGTTGGTGACGGCGCCGCCGTAGAGCCGGTTGGCGAGGTTGAGGATGGCGGTCTGGTGCATGGCGCTGCTCGCGCTGCCGCAGGCATCCTTGACCAGCAGCACGCGAAAGCCTGATGCCACCGCATCCCTGACCGTGGCGTCGATGCAGGCCTCGGTCCACACGCCTGATACAACCAGCCACTCTATGCCGCGCGCTTTCAATTCGTCTGCCGCAGTTCCCGCGCCGAAGGCGCTGGCTTGCGTCTTGACCAGCATCGTCTCGCCCGCCGCCGGCGCCACTTCCGGGCAGATCGCGGTCAGCGGATCACTCTTGTCGGAGAAGGCCGATTTGCCATTGGCGTCGACCGGATGGAACGGCCGCGCCTTGGCGAGGTCGACGATATAGGCCCAGTGGTGGAGCGGCACATCATTGGCTCGCGCCGCCGCCTGCAGGCGCTGCACGTTGGCGAGGATGTCGCCAAAACCCTCGACCAGATAGCGCTTGTCCTGCCGGTGCTCCTCCTGGAGATCGATGAACACCGCCGCCACCGTGCGGCGCTTGATGGAGATGGGGGCCTTCATGCGGATGGGCCTGCAAGAGGCAACGTAGTGGCTTTCAGTGGGCTATCGCCCTTGGTGATTGGCCGAAGCCTCCCCGACTTCGTCATCCACGGGCGGAGCGGAAGCGAAGCGGACGCGCAGACCCGAGGATCCATGCCGTGACCTTGGCCGAGGAATGCAGCAGACCAGATCAGTACTGCGGCAGCGCTCGGAAGTCGCGGCATGGATCCTAGGGTCTGCGCCGCGTCGCTGCGCTCCTTGCTTCGCCCTAGGATGACGAAGCGATGGGCGCTGCGGCTATTCCCAACAGCCGGCGATGGTTCATCGAGGCGTGCAACCTTCATCAAACCTGTTTCTCCAGAAAGTCATCCTCATAGGGAAAGCGCGACAAAAGCTCGGTGCCGGTCTCGGTGATCAGCATCTCGTCCTCCAGCTTGACGCCCTCGCGGCCGCCTTTCTCGCCGATATAGCTTTCCACGCTCACCACCATGCCTGGCACGATATGGCCGTCACGGCCGTAGGTTTCGTAGTCCATGGCATGCGCAATGAACGGCGTCTCGCCATGCATGCCGACGCCGTGCATGACCGAGGTATAGCGCTGGTCGACGAAACGGTCCGGGATTTTCCAGGCTTTTTCGGCGATCTCGCGAAACGCCATGCCCGGCTTCACGATCGAGATGTTGTGCTGAACCTGGTCATGCGCCATGCGGTAGAGCGATTTCTGATAATCGGTCGGCTTGCCGGGCCCGCAGCGGAAGGTGCGCGAGAAATCCGAATAATAGCCGTAGCAGCCGATCGTGTCGGTATCGAGTGCCAAAAGTTCGCCCGGCCGGATTTTGCGGCCGCTCGCCTCGTTGAACCACGGATTGGTGCGCTGGCCGGAGGTGAGCAGGCGGGTCTCGATGAACTCGCCGCCTTGCCGGATCACCTCGCCATACATGATGGCAAACAACTCGTTTTCGGAGACGCCGGGCTTGATCGCTTCGCGCACGGCGTAGACAGCGGCTTCGGCGCCGGCCATCGACACCTGCAGGCATTTTACTTCCTCTGGCGTCTTCACCGCGCGCACCGCCAGGATCTCGCCCTGGCAATCCCGGACCTCGCAGCCACGCTTTTCCAGGGCCAGCGCCTGCAAATGGCTGCAGCGGTCGAGGCCGAGCTTCATCGAGCCGCCGCCGTGTTGCTTCAACAGTTCGGTGATCTCGTCGGCGAAAGGTCCGGCGGTTTCGTCGTCGCGGCCCGAGACCGACGACCAGACGAGCTTGGACGGGCGCGCCTCGTCGATCGTGTCGAGCACCATTGAGACATGGTAGCTCTGCGGATATTCGAACAGCACGATCGGTCCAACGGTGGGGATGAAGAAATAGCGGGTCGAGTTGCGCAGAAAATAGCCGAACATGTTGCGCGAGCCGGTGGCGTAGCGCTGGTTGTAGGGATCGAACAAAACGACGCCGCCATAGCCGGCCTCGCGCATCCAGCCGCGCAGTTTTGCCAGCCGGCCTTTGCGCAAAGCATCGGCATCGATGAAGGACGGCTCGGTGTCGGACAGCCACATGCCGCCGGCCGGGTCCGCCGTGGCCGGGTGGCGCATGCGGTCCTTGAAGTCGACGTCCTCGGTGTTGTCGGGGTCGAATACGACAATGCTCATGGGTGCCTCCTGAAGGCTAGAACATAGCGGTGCGTCGGGCAATTTCTGTGCGGATTCCCGCAAATGTCGTGCGAAATGCCGCTACAGCTAATGCCGTCGCATCGCCTTTGGCGCATGCCCATGCTCTTCGCGAAACGCCCGGGCAAAGCTCGACATCGAGGCGAAGCCGCAGGCCAGCGCCACGTCGCGCACCATCAGCGTTGAGTGCGCCAAAAGGTCGGCGGCGCGCTTCAACCTGAGCCGCCGGTAGTAGCCATTGGGCGAGATGCTCAGCTCGGAGCGGAAATTGCGTTCGAGCTTGTCTGAGGAGACGCCGAGCCGCTCCGCCAGTTCCGTCATGGCGAGCCGCTCCTCAACCGCATCCTCCATGATGGCGATGGCCGACAGCACCAGTTCGTTCTGCACGCCGGTGCGCAACCTGAGTGGCATCAGCTTGCGGTCGACGCTGGAGCGCAAAGGGCTGTGCACGAACCATTCGGCGACGCCGGCCGCGAGTTCGGCGCCATAGTCGTTGGTGATGATTTCCAGCATCATGTCGAGGCTGCCGACGCCGCCGGCCGAAGTGAAGCGCTTGCGGTCGATGACATAGAGATCGCGCCTGAGCTCGATATCCGGAAACGCTTCGGTGAAGGCAGCCTGGCTGGTCCAGTGCAAGGTGCAGGCATGGCCGTCGAGCAGGCCGGCCCTGGCGAGGAAGAACGCGGCATCCGCCACCGCGCCGATATGGGCGCCATTGCGCAGGCTCTTGCGGATCCAGTTCATGGCGTCGTCCGCCACGACATGGTCGGCATTGCCGCCCGAGCAGACGACGATGCGGTCGACCTTGGGCGCACCACCGGCGAAAAAGCCGGGTTGGATAACGACACCGTTGGAGGCCTCCACTGCCCCCACGGCAGCGCCAACGATCACCCAGCGGTAGCAGTCCTTTTTCGCCAGCACATTGGCCGCGCGCAGCGGCTCGATCACCGAACTGAACGCCATCATCGGAAAGCCGGGAAACACCAGCACGGCGAAGGTAAGGGGGCCTTCGTTTGTCGTCGGCTGCGCGCGGTCGCGTTTTCTGCTGGTGACATTCACGATGATGACTTTCGCGCCCATGGGTGGCTGACAGGGGAAACTGTAGCGGGCGGTTCGGCACACTGGCAACGGAGACGACAAACGATGTTGCGGCCCGCCCTGTCTGCCAGCGAACCAACCGTTCACCAAACGGGATAGCAAAACCTTAAGCGGAAACAGCGAGAATGGCACCAGGTCAGTCGATGGAACGATGGCGGTGGAACTCAACTACGACTTCGAACTGCAATCGATCTTTCCGAAGGCCGTCTGGCTCGTCCCCGAATGCAAGGACCTGCTGGCCGATGTCGGCATCGCCCACAACATGAAGGGCAACTACGTTGCCACTTTTGTCGATCCTGCAACGTCTGTCGCACTGTGGCGAGGGCCGGCCGAACTCAGGTCGACATTGATAAAGTCTGGCTGGAGCACGCTGCCATTTGAAGGCGAGGCCGCGCCGGACAAGGCGCAATTCCTGATCCCGCAATTGATGGACATGCATGCCAAGCACAAAAGCGGCGCCTATGACGCACAGGCCGTCAAATATGCCGTTTGGGATATTTACCGCTTCACCAACCAACTGACTGTCGGAGAGATTCTCGGCGCCGACGGCCATCCGACATGTTCGCCGCTGACCCAGCAAAGAATGAAGGACGCAAGGCCAACCGCCGGCTTCGACGCCAGCAAAGCGGTCATGGCAATGGCGTCCGACAAGAGAAATCATCCCCCAGCCGACAATGCGGCGCAACCGGCCCCATCAGCCAGTGCCGGTTCCGGCCTGCTTGGGCGAGCCGCTCGCGTCTTTGGCCGCCGGCCGATATGAGCGCCGATAGCCAGTTCAGGCGAGTGAACGGCTGAACGCCGTGGCGTTTTCGGCTGGCAACATTCGCGATTGTGTATTTCGCGGCCGCTGCATTGGTGGCAGACAGGGAGCGGGCGTTTCGGCACGCCGGCAACGGAGAAGGCACGATGTTTGCGGCCAAGGCCATCGACACCACCGACAAGGCAGCATTCTACCGCGACCTCGCCACGCAGCTGAAGGCGCTGCTCGATGGTGAGCGCGACTCGATCGCCAACGCAGCCAACACATCAGCGCTGATTTTCCAAATGGTGCCCGATATCAACTGGGCCGGCTTCTATTTCATGGCATCCGACGAAGAACTGGTGCTTGGGCCGTTCCAGGGCAAGCCGGCCTGCGTGCGCATCGCGGTCGGCCAAGGCGTGTGCGGCACCGCGGTCGATCTCGAAATGTCGATGCTGGTCAAGGACGTGCATGACTTTGCCGGCCATATCGCCTGCGACGCCGCCTCGCGTTCGGAGCTGGTCGTGCTGCTCAGGGACAATGACGGCGTCTTCGGCGTGCTCGATCTCGACAGCCCGACGCCCGGCCGCTTCGACAAGGCCGACCAGGCCGGCATCGAGCAACTGGCTTCGATCTATATCGCCGCGAGCTCCTTCGAGGAGTGAGCGGTTCGACGGGGCTACGGCTGTCTCGTTGAGTGCCTGGCTCAACGACGGGCAGTAGCGTGAGGGCTGGCGAGGCAGCGCCTTCCGGGTTCGCGCAACAACCGCTCCTTGCGCTTATGCTAATATAACCATTGGCGGGCACCCCAATCTCCCAACGAGCGGCGCCGGCAACTTCACCATACCGCATTGCACAATCCCCCCGCTTCGACATATTGGAGCCATGGTCCGTTCCTCACTCGCCGTTCTGGTGATCGACGAAAACCGCATCCGCGCCTCGATCATCGAGGCCGGCTTGCGCGAGGCCGGCCATGAGCGGGTCACCGTCATCCATGACGTGTCGGGCATTGCCCGGCGCATCGCCGAGATCGAGCCCGACGTCATCGTCATCGATCTGGAAAACCCCAACCGCGACATGCTCGAAAACATGTTCCAGCTGTCGCGCGCGGTAAAACGGCCGATCGCCATGTTCGTTGACCGCTCCGACCAGGCCTCGATCGAGGCGGCGGTCGATGCCGGCGTGTCGGCCTATGTCGTCGATGGCCTCAGGCAGGAACGCGTCAAGCCGATCCTCGATATGGCGGTCAGCCGCTTCAACGCTTTCTCGCGCATGGCGCGCGAACTGGAAGAGGTTCGCGGCGAGCTCGAAAGCCGCAAGGTCATCGACCGCGCCAAGGGCATTTTGATGAAGTCGCGCGGCCTCTCCGAAGAGGCTGCCTACACACTGCTGCGCAAGACGGCGATGAACCAGAACCGCAAGATCAGCGACATCGCCCAGAGCCTGGTGACCGCCGCCGGGCTGCTCGGACCGGCGGAGGACGAATGAGCGCGACACACCAGATTACCGCCGGCTTCATGCCGTTGTTCGACAGTGCCGTGCTGGTCGCGGCGCGCGAACTGGGGTTTGCGGCGCGCGAGGGCGTTGACCTCACGCTGCACCGCGAGACCTCCTGGGCCAACATTCGCGACCGCATCGCCATCGGCCACTTCCATCTCGCCCATATGCTGGGGCCGATGCCGCTCGCCTGCAATCTCGGGCTGACGCCGCTCGCTTCCGAGACGATCGTGCCTTTCTCGCTGGGCTTGGGCGGCAATTGCATCACCATCTCCAACGCCGTCTGGGCCGGCATGGCGGCGCATGGTGCTGTGCCCGATCTCGAGCCCGCGCGGGCCGGTGCAGCCCTCGGTGCCTTCATCCGTGAGCGGGCCGCTGCCGGCCGCGAGCCGCTGCGCTTTGCCGTCGTCCATCCGCATTCAGGGCACAATTACGAACTGCGCTACTGGCTAGCCGCCTGCGGCATTGATCCGGAACGCGAGATCGAGATCGTCATCGTGCCGCCGCCCCTCATGGCCGACGCGCTGGCCGCTGGCCGCATCGATGGTTACTGCGTCGGCGAACCCTGGAACAGCGCCGCGGTCGCCGCCGGCATCGGCCACATCGTCACCGTCAAGGCGCTGCTGTGGAAGAACAGTCCGGAGAAGGTGATCGGCGTGCGCAAAGCCTGGGCCGACGAAAACCCGGAGACGCTGGCAGCACTGCTGCGCGCGCTGCATCATTCGGCGCGCTGGTGCCAGGATCCGGCCAACCATGGCGAACTGGCGGCTGTCATGGCACAGCCGGGCTTCCTCGGCCTGCCGCCGGCGGTGCAGATGCCGATCCTGACGGGAAAACTCAGGCTGGGCGAGGTCGCCGACCGCGTGGTCGAGGACTTCTTCCTGCCCTTCGACAAGGCGGCGAACTTTCCGTGGAGGAGCCATGCGTTGTGGTTCTACACGCAGATGGTGCGCTGGGGACATGTCGCGCACACGCCGGAAAACCTCGCCATTGCCCGCGACTGCTACCGTCCCGACCTCTATCGCTCGGCGCTGAAGCCGCTTGGCGTGGCCCTTCCCGGCGCCAATGCCAAGGTCGAGGGTGCGCTGAAGGCCGCGACCCCGGTCGGCTCCGCCGGCGCCAGCCTCGTGCTCGGTCCCGACGGCTTCTTCGACGGCCAGATCTTCGATCCCGACGAGATTGACGCCTACATTGCAGGCCAGAAATCGGCCCGCACTGACGCCTGATCATTTTCGCGCCATTCTTGTGCATTGCACAAAAATTGTGCGTGCAACTGCGCTGAATGAACAATCTTTGGCTTGCTCGCCCAGCGCGCCGGCGCGCCGACGATTGCGTCATATTATTGATTCAATTGATGTTTGTCATCCGTCCCGAAACTGGCACGGTTCCTGCTTTGCAATAGGCAGACCCTTCTCGGGGTCACGGAACAGGCGTCCAATGGCGGGCGCTACAGGCAAAGCTGCCGCTCAGGTCAACACGCGATCCCGGATGTACGGACGCGCGCTGCCTGGCCGGCGGCTTTTTTGTTTTGATCGAACACGCAATCGACGGCGCGAATCCCAAGCGCGCCCAACCGGAGATGACGATGACGAAACGCATCAAGACCGAAGCCTCTCTCGAGGTCATGACTCGCCGCAATTTCCTGATGGCAAGTGCTGCCACCGCGGCAACCCTGGCGGCCGCACGTGCGCTGCTGCCGTCGGGAGCTTATGCGGCGACCGCCGCTCCGGAAGTCACCGGCGCCAAGCTCGGCTTCATCGCGCTGACTGATGCGGCGCCGCTGATGATCGCCAAGGCGAAGGGGTTTTTCGAGAAATTCGGTATGCCCGATGTCGAGGTGCTCAAGCAGGCCTCCTGGGGTGCGACGCGCGACAATCTGATGCTCGGCGGCGAGGCCAACGGCATCGACGGCGCCCATATCCTGACGCCGCTGCCTTACCTCATGCACACCGGCAAGGTGACGCAGAACAACCAGCCGATGCCGATGGCGATCGTGGCGCGGCTCAACTACGACTGCCAGGGCATTTCGGTTGCACAGGAATACGCCGCCACCGGCGTCGGCCTCGACGCCTCCAAGCTGAAGGACGCCTTCGCCGCCAAGAAGGCTGAGGGCAAGGAGGTCAAGGCCGCCATGACCTTCCCGGGCGGCACGCACGATCTCTGGCTGCGCTACTGGCTGGCCGCCGGCGGCATCGATCCCGACAAGGACGTTTCCACCATCGTCGTGCCGCCGCCGCAGATGGTCGCCAACATGAAGGTCGGCAACATGGATGTGTTCTGCGTCGGCGAGCCGTGGAACGAGCAGCTCGTCCACCAGGGCGTCGGCTTTACCGCGGCCACCACAGGCGAACTCTGGAAGGGCCATCCCGAAAAGGCACTCGGCCTGCGCGCCGAATTCATCGACAAGAACCCGAACGCCACCAAGGCGATCGTTATGGCCGTCATGGCGGCCCAGCAATGGTGCGAGGCCAAGGAAAACAAGGACGAGATGGCCGCCATCATCGGCAAGCGGCAATGGATGAACGTGCCCGTCGCCGACATCATCGGCCGCCTCAAGGGCGACATCAACTACGGCAACGGCCGCGTCGCCACCGGCACCGATCTCTACATGAAATTCTGGAATGGCGGCGTATCCTATCCCTTCAAAAGCCACGACAGCTGGTTCCTGGCCGAAAACATCCGCTGGGGCAAATTCGCGCCGACCACCGACATCAAGGCGCTGGTCGACCAGGTCAACCGCGAGGATATCTGGCGCGAGGCGGCCAAGGATCTAGGCGTTGCGGCAAGCGATATTCCGGCGTCTTCGTCGCGCGG
Source organism: Mesorhizobium sp. P3_B5 (assembly GCF_056402815.1). Taxonomy (NCBI): domain Bacteria; kingdom Pseudomonadati; phylum Pseudomonadota; class Alphaproteobacteria; order Hyphomicrobiales; family Phyllobacteriaceae; genus Mesorhizobium; species Mesorhizobium sp. P3_B5. Next base: position 992,572 of record NZ_JBFUGR010000001.1, read on the forward strand.
CGTCGAGACCTTCTTTGACGGCAAGACCTTCGATCCGGCCAACCCGTCCGCCTATCTCGACAGTTTGAAGATCAAGGCATCGGCCTAAGCGCAACGGCGCATGCGCCGTTGTCGCCAGCACCGACCCCGGCGCAACGGCGCTTGCGCTGTTGTCACCCAAGAATACCGCCCAAGGAGCTTTTCCAGAAATGTCCATCCAAGCCATCGAGGACACCAAGGTGAAGACGTTTCCCGCGCCGGCCAAGCCGGCTGAGGTCATTGCCTTCACTGGCAAGGCAAGACGCCGTTTCGACCCGGTGGCGATCGCCGGCAAACTGGCGAGCGCGCTGGTGCCGCCGGTCATCGTCATCGCGCTGATGCTCGTCGTCTGGCAGATTGCCTGTTCGTCGCCCACATCAAGCCTGCCGCCGCCCAGCCAGGTGTGGACCGAGGCCTACGATCTGATCGCGCATCCGTTCTTCAACAATGGCCCGCAGGACATCGGGCTGGCCTGGCGCGTGCTGATCTCACTGCAGCGCGTCGCCATCGGCTTTGGCCTGGCGGCAATCGTCGGCGTCGCGCTTGGCGCCCTGGTCGGCCAGTCGATCTGGGCGATGCGCGGCCTCGACCCGGTGTTCCAGATCCTGCGCACCGTGCCGCCGCTCGCCTGGCTGCCGCTGTCGCTGGCAGCGTTTCGCGATTCCAGCCCGTCGGCGATCTTCGTCATCTTCATCACTTCGATCTGGCCGATCATCATCAACACCGCCGTCGGCGTGCGCAACATCCCCGAGGATTACCGAAACGTCTCGCGCATCCTGAGGCTCAACCAGCTCGAATTCTTCGTGAAGATCATGGTGCCGGCAGCCGCCCCTTACATCTTCACCGGCCTGCGCATCGGCATCGGCCTGTCCTGGCTCGCAATCGTCGCCGCCGAAATGCTGACCGGCGGTGTCGGCATCGGCTTCTTTATCTGGGACGCATGGAATTCGTCGCGGCTGCCCGACATCATCGTCGCGCTCGCCTATATCGGCGTCACCGGCTTTTGCCTCGACCGCCTGGTCGCTGGCGTCGGCGCCTTCGTCACCCGCGGCACAACGGCAAAGTGAGGAGAGGGGCGATGGCGGCCTATCTGAAACTCGACCATATCGACAAATCCTTTGCTCGTGGCGGCCAGGTCAGCGAGGTGCTGAAAGACATCAGGCTGACCATCGACAAGGGCGAATTCGTCTCCATCATCGGCCATTCCGGCTGCGGCAAGTCGACCTTGCTCAATTTGATCGCCGGGTTGACCAAGGTCTCCGCCGGCGCCGTGCTGCTCGAAGACAAGGAAGTGGACAGCCCTGGGCCAGAACGCGCCGTAGTGTTCCAGAACCACAGTCTGCTGCCGTGGCTCACCGTCTACGAAAACATCAATCTGGCGGTGTCCAAGGTTTTTGGCCGCAGCAAGAGCCGGGCCGAGCGCCATGACTGGATCATGCGCAACCTCGACCTCGTGCAGATGGCGCACGCCAGGGACAAGCGTCCGGCGGAAATATCGGGCGGCATGAAGCAGCGCGTCGGCATTGCCCGGGCGCTGGCCATGGAGCCGAAGATCCTGCTGCTGGACGAGCCGTTCGGCGCGCTCGACGCGCTGACCCGCGCGCATCTGCAGGATGCGGTGATGGACATCCATTCCAGGCTCGGCTCGACGACGATCATGATCACCCACGATGTCGACGAGGCGGTGCTGCTTTCCGACCGCATCGTCATGATGACCAACGGTCCGGCGGCGACAATCGGCGAGGTGCTTGCCGTGCCGCTGGCCCGGCCGCGCCGCCGCGTCGAGCTCTCTTCCGACCGCACCTTCCTGCGCTGTCGCGAGGCGGTGCTGAAGTTCCTCTACGAACGCCACCGCTTCGTCGAGGCCGTGGAGTAAGGCCATGACCGAAAAACGCAATTGGCAACCTGCATCGACAATGGGCAATCTACCGCATTGCACAAATATTATGCTGCTGTGCAAGGCATTCTGACTAATCTTTGATCCGCTGCCGGGCGTGATCGAAAGTTGCGCGGCTACAATTCGCATTGATTTCATTCGATAATCCAGAGCGAAATCGAATTGGCACGCTTCCTGCTTTTCGGAATGCAGGCCCACAAGGGCCAAGTGACACGGCGTCCAATGGCGGGCGCCACAGGCAAAGCTGCCGCTCAGGTCAATACGCGATCCCGGATGGACGGGCACGCGAAGACCTGGCCGGCGGCTTTTTTTGTTTTGACCCAATCGACGGCGCTGACCCCAGGCGGCGCCCAACCGGAGACGACGATGACGAAACGGATCGGAACTGGCGCGTCCCTCGCGGACTTCACGCGCCGTGATTTTCTGGCCAGCAGCGCGCTGACGGCGGCGCTGTTCACCGCGGCACTCCTGCTGTTTCCCGTCGACGCCAAGACCGAAAGCAAGGACCTGACCGTGGCCGGCCCAGTCTCGTTGCACGCACCGATGCCGCGCCGCTGATCATTCACTCACAAGACACCGCGGTGCCTTCCACGCCGCAAACCGGAGCCAGACATTGACCGCAAATCTCCCAGCCGCGCCCAGCCAGGACAGTGCTTCCCGGCAGGCGCTTGTGATGTCCACCATCGCCTTCACCGTCTGCTTCGCGGTGTGGACGATCTTTTCAATCATCGGCGTGCGCATAAAGCAGGAGCTTGGGCTGAACGAGACGCAGTTCGGCCTGCTGGTCGGCACGCCGATCCTCACCGGTTCGCTCGTGCGCATGGTGCTCGGTGTCTGGACCGACCGTTTTGGCGGACGGCTGGTATACACCGCGACCATGCTTGCGGCGGCGGTCGCGACCTTCCTGCTGGCTTTTGCGCACACCTACGGGCAGATGCTGGTCGCCGCGCTCGGTGTTGGGCTCGCCGGCGGCTCCTTCGCCGTCGGTGTCGCCTATGTCTCGCGCTTCTTCCCGGCCGGCAGGCAGGGCACGGCGCTTGGCATCTTCGGTGTCGGCAATGTCGGCGCCGCGGTCACCAAGTTCCTGGCGCCGTTCGTGCTTCTTTCCTGGGGCTGGCAGTCGGTGGCACTGATCTGGGCGGCAGCCCTGGTCGTCATGGCCGCCATCTTCTGGTTCACCACCGGCGACGATCCAGTCATCCGTGAGCGCCGTGCCGGCAAGGCGGCGCCGACCAGAAGCTTCTGGCAGGAATTCGCGCCGCTCAAGAACCTGCAGGTTTGGCGCTTCGCCTTCTACTATTTCTTCGCCTTCGGCGCGTTTGTGGCGCTGTCGCTGTGGCTGCCGCGCTACCTGATCGGCGTCTACGGCTTCGGGCTTGCAACCGCCGGCATGATCGGCGCCGCCTATTCGATTCCCGCGAGCATCTTCCGCGCCTATGGCGGCGTGCTGTCCGACCGGATTGGCGCTCGCACCGTGCTCTACTGGACCTTCGCGGTCAGTGCCGTCGCGACTCTCGTTCTGTCTCTCCCCTCGGCAGACTACGTCGTGCGCGGCATAGGCGGGCCGATCGCCTTTCATTTCGAGATCGGCCCGCTCGCCTTCATCGCCGTCGCCTGCGTGCTCGGCTTCTTCATGAGCCTCGGCAAGGCCGCCGTCTACAAGCACATCCCGGCCTACTATCCGCAAAGCGTCGGCGCCGTCGGCGGCGTTGTCGGCATGATCGGCGGGCTCGGCGGCTTCATCCTGCCGATCGCCTTCGGCGCCCTCAACGACCTTACCGGCGTGTGGTCGAGCTGCTTCATGCTGCTCTTCGTGATCGTCGTCACCGGCTTCGCCTGGATGCACGTCTCCATCAGGCGCATGGAGCGCGCGGCGTCAGCCGAAGCTCCAAGCCTGTCATACGCGGCTGAGTGAGACCGGAGCGGATCAACAATATGACCGAGAAACTCGTCATCATCGGCAACGGCATGGCCCCCGGGCGCATGCTGGAGCATCTCCTAGAAAAGGCGCCGGACCGCTACCAGGTGACCATCTTCAACGCCGAGCCGCGCGTGAACTACGACCGCATCATGCTGTCGCCGGTTCTGTCGGGCGAGAAGGCCTATGAGGAGATCATCATTCATGGTGACGGCTGGTACATCAAACACGGCATCACCCTCTACAAGGGCCACAAGATCGTCGCCATCGACCGGCAGGCCAAGACCGTTATCTCCGATCATGGCGTGACCGAGCCCTACGACAAGCTTGTCATCGCCACCGGCTCGGTGCCTTTCATCATCCCGGTGCCGGGTCACAATCTGCCCGGCGTGCTCACCTATCGCGATCTGGACGATGTCCGCGCCATGATGCTTGCCGCCCAGTCCAGGGCAAAGGCCGTGGTCATCGGTGGCGGCCTGCTCGGGCTGGAGGCCGCGGCCGGCCTCAATGCGCAAGGCATGGACGTCACCGTGCTGCATGTCATGCCGACGCTGATGGAACGCCAGCTCGATCCCGCCGCCGGCTACCTCCTGCAGCGCGCGGTTGAAGAACGCGGCATCAAGGTCATTACCAAGGCCAACACTCAAGCAATCACCGGCAACGGCAAGGTCGAGCAGGTGGAACTTGCCGACGGAACCATCATCCCGGCGACGCTGGTGGTCATGGCTGTCGGCATCCGTCCGAACGCGGCGATCGCCAAGGAGGCCGGCATTGCCGTCAACCGCGGCATCGTCGTCGATGCAGGCATGCGCAGCAACGATCCCGATATCTTCGCGCTCGGCGAATGCGCCGAGGTCAACGGTATGGTCTACGGCCTCGTGGCGCCGCTCTACGAGATGGCACGCGTCACGGCCAGCCAACTGGCCGGCGACGAGACTGCCGCCTTCGTTCATTCGGACACGCCGACCAAGCTCAAGGTCACCGGCATCGAGCTGTTCTCGCTCGGCGACTTCGCCGATGGCGACGACCGCCAGGAGATCGTGCTCCGCGACGCCTCAGCCGGTGTTTACAAGCGCCTCGTCCTGAAGGACGACCGCATCATCGGCACCGTGCTCTATGGCGAGACGGCCGACGGCGCCTGGTTCAACGACCTCAAGAAGAAGCAGACCGATATTTCGGAGATGCGCGACACGCTTATCTTCGGCCAGTCATACCAGGGGGGTGCCCCCCTGGACCCTATGGCGGCCGTTGCAGCCTTGCCGGATGATGCGGAAATCTGCGGCTGTAACGGCGTTTGCAAGGGCAAGATCACCGGTGCGATCACCGGCAAGGGCCTGACCTCGCTCGACGATGTCAGAGCGCACACCAAGGCGTCTGCTTCCTGCGGCTCCTGCACCGGGCTGGTCGAGAAGCTGATGGTGCTGACCCTTGGCGACACCTACAACCCGGCCGCCGTGCAGCCGATGTGCTCCTGCACGACGCTCGGTCATGACGAAGTGCGCCGGCTGATCAAGGCCAAGCACCTTAAGACCATTCCAGCCGTCATGCAGGAACTGGAGTGGAAAACCTCCTGCGGCTGCGCCAAATGCCGGCCCGCGCTCAACTACTACCTCGTCTGCGACTGGCCGAACGAGTACGCCGACGACTACCAGTCGCGCTTCATCAACGAGCGCGTCCACGCCAACATCCAGAAGGACGGCACCTATTCGGTGGTGCCGCGCATGTGGGGCGGCGTCACCAACGCCGCCGAACTGCGCGCCATCGCTGACGTGGTCGACAAGTTCGAGATCCCGATGGTCAAGGTCACCGGGGGACAGCGCATCGACATGCTCGGCATCCGCAAGGAAGACCTGCCGGCGGTGTGGGCAGATCTCGGCCAGGCCGGTTTCGTCTCTGGCCATGCCTATGCCAAGGGGCTGCGTACGGTGAAGACCTGCGTCGGCTCCGACTGGTGCCGCTTCGGCACGCAGGATTCGACCGGTTTTGGCGTCCGCATCGAGAAATTCATGTGGGGCTCGTGGACGCCGGCCAAGGTCAAGATGGCGGTGTCGGGCTGTCCGAGGAATTGTGCCGAGGCGACCTGCAAGGATGTCGGCGTCATCTGCGTCGACAGTGGTTATGAGATCCACTTCGCCGGGGCCGCCGGTCTCGACATCAAGGGCACCGAAGTGCTCGGACTTGTGAAGACGGAAGACGAGGCGCTGGAGCATATCGTGGCGCTGACGCAGATGTACCGCGAGCAGGGCCGCTATCTCGAGCGCATCTACAAATGGGCCAAGCGCATCGGCATCCCGGAGATCAAGCGCCAGATCATGGAGGATGGCGAGAAGCGCAAGGCCTATTACGAGCGCTTCGTCTTCAGCCAGAAATTCGCCCAGGTCGATCCATGGTCGGAACGCGTCTCCGGCAAGGACAAGCACGAATTCCGGCCGATGGCTTCGGTCGGTTTTGCGCAGGCGGCGGAGTAGTCGCATGTTCCCGAAAAGTGGAGGCCGGTTTTCGGTCAAAAACACGCGCAAAGAAGGATGGAGCACATGAACTGGATATCAATCGGCTCCATCTCCGACATACCTCGGCGCGGCGCCCGTTGCGTCGCCACGCCTCAGGGAAAAATTGCCGTCTTCCGCACGCAGGACGATCAGGTCTATGCCATTGACGACCACTGCCCGCACAGAGGCGGGCCGCTCAGCCAGGGCATCGTCCACGGCACGGCGGTGACCTGTCCCTTGCACAATTGGGTGATTTCGCTGGAAACCGGCAAGGCGCTGGGCGCCGACGAGGGCGTGGTGCGCACCATTCCGGTCAGGATCGAAGGCGAGCTTCTGTTCATTGCGCTGGAAGCGCTGGCCAGCCGCGCGGCCTGAAAATCATGGAGATCGACGCAGCGCGCGAGGTGAGGACCACCTGCCCCTATTGCGGGGTGGGCTGCGGCGTGCTGGCGAAGGTCGCCGCGGACGGGCAGGTGTCCGTCCGCGGCGATCCTGACCATCCGGCGAATTTCGGCCGGCTTTGTTCCAAGGGCTCGGCGCTGGCCGAGACCATCGATCTCGACGGCAGGCTGCTCTATCCCGAGATCGACGGCCGCCGGGCCGGCTGGGACGAGGCGCTCGACCGCGTCGCCTCGACCTTCTCGCAAACCATCGACGAGCACGGCCCTGACTCAGTTGCCTTTTACGTCTCCGGCCAGTTGCTGACCGAGGACTACTATGTCGCCAACAAGCTGATGAAGGGCTTTGTCGGCTCGGCCAATATCGACACCAATTCGCGCCTGTGCATGGCCTCGTCGGTTGCCGGCCACCGCCGTGCCTTCGGCTCCGACACCGTGCCGGGCAATTACGAGGATCTCGAGCTTGCCGACCTCATCGTGCTGGTTGGCTCCAATCTCGCCTGGTGCCATCCCGTGCTCTACCAGCGCATCGCCGCGGCCCGCGAAAAGCGGCCGGAGATGAAGATCGTGCTGGTCGATCCGCGCCGCACCATGACCGCTGACATCGCCGACATGCATCTGGCGATCGCGCCGGATGGCGACGTCGCCCTGTTCACCGGGCTGCTCGCTTATCTCGGCCAACACAACGCGCTCGACCGTGCCTATGTCACCGAGCACACAACCGGCTTCGGGCAAGCGCTTTTTGCTGCGTCAGCGCTCGATCTTGCCGGCATCGCCGCCGCCACCGGCTTGAGCGAGGACGAGCTTGGCCGCTTCTACAGCCTGTTTGCCGCCACAGCGAAAACCGTGACCGTCTATAGCCAGGGCGTCAACCAGTCGTCGTCGGGCACCGACAAGGTCAATGCCATCATCAACTGCCATCTTGCCACCGGCCGCATCGGCAGACCGGGGGCAGGGCCGTTTTCGGTGACCGGCCAGCCCAATGCCATGGGCGGCCGCGAGGTCGGCGGCATGGCCAATATGCTGGCAGCCCATATGGAAATCGAAAACCCCGAGCATCGCGACCGGGTGCAGCGCTTCTGGAACGCGCCGGCCGTGGCCAAAAAACCCGGCCTGAAGGCGGTCGACATGTTCCAAGCGGTGGCCGACGGGCGCATCAAGGCGCTGTGGATCATGGCCACCAATCCGGTCGATTCGATGCCGGACGCCGACGCCGTCGAAGCGGCGATCAAGGCTTGCCCCTTCGTCGTGGTGTCGGACGTGCTGGCCGACACCGACACGGTCCGTCACGCCCATATCCGGCTGCCCGCCGCCGCCTGGGGCGAGAAGGACGGCACCGTCACCAATTCCGAGCGCCGCATCTCGCGCCAGCGGGCGTTTCTGGGCCTGCCGGGCGAAGCGCGGCCCGACTGGCAGATCATCGCCGAAGTCGGCAAGCGGATGGGCTTTGCCGAGGCGTTTGCACATGAGACGCCAGCCGAGATTTTCGCCGAACACGCCGCGCTGTCGGGGTTCGAGAATAACGGCGCGCGGGATTTCGACATTGGTGACTATGCTGCGATCGATGCGCAGGCGTATGAGCAATTGGCGCCCTTCCAATGGCCAGCGCCGAGCCCAGAGGGGGGGGCTCAAGCTCGACTTCAGTCAGAAGGCGAGAGCACCCGCTTCTTCGCCAACGGCAATTTCTACTCGCCCGACCGCAAGGCGCGCTTCATCGCCATCCGCCCGACTACATACACCCGCACCAGCCCCGACTATCCGCTGATCCTCAACACCGGCCGGGTCCGCGACCACTGGCACACGATGACGCGCACCGGCAAAAGTCCGCGGCTGTCCCAGCACATTGCCGAGCCCTTCGTCGAAATCCACCCGGTCGACGCGCAGCACTACGGCATCGGCGACGCCGACATCGTGCGCGTGTCCAGCCCGCGCGGCGATGTGCTGGTCCGCGCGCTGGTTACGTCCCGCCAGCGCCAGGGCAGCGTGTTTGCGCCGATGCACTGGACCGACCAGTTTGCCGCCAAAGGCCGGCTCGATGCACTGACCGCGCCGCTGACCGACCCGATCTCCGGCCAGCCGGCGCTAAAACATGTCGCGGCCCGCATCGAGAAATTCGCCGCCAAAGCCTTCGGCTTCGCGGTGATGCAAAGGCTGCCGGTGGCGGTTGCCGCAAGCTACTGGGCCGTGGCCAGATGCCGGGGCGGCTGGCGCGTCGAACTGGCCTTTGCCGATGACGACATCGACTGGGCCGCCTTCGCCGGATCGTTATTCGACACGTCGCCTAGTGCCGATATCCTCGCCTATCACGACCGCGACGCCGGCCAGCATCGCATCGCCGCTTTCGACGGCGACCGCTTGTCGGGAGCCCTGTTCGTCGCACCCGGCCCGGTCGCCGTGTCTCGCGGCTGGGCGGCCGAGCAGCTTGAGGCGGCCCATGCCGGCCAGCGCGAGCGCTTCCGCATCGTCGCCGGCCGCGCAGGGGCCGAGCGGCCGGATGCCGGCGCCATCGTCTGCTCCTGCTTCAGCGTCGGCGCCAATCAGATCGCGGCGGCGGTGGCGGCGGGCTGCGCGACCGTCGAAGCCATCGGCAACACCCTGAAGGCCGGCACCAATTGCGGCTCCTGCCGTGCCGAAATCCGGGGGATCATTCAGGCCAACCGGGTGCAGGCGGCGGAGTGAGGGCGCAGAGCCCAGGCTGCTAGGCCTTCGTCAAGCCTCGACCTCTTGAAGGCTGGCAGCTATGGGTGATGAAGCGGGCCAGCGACCATGCCTACTGCGATCGCCCAGGCCGCCAAACTGTCGAACTCTCGCCCAGCGGCCAATTGGCGCTTCGCCGCACGTCTGATCCGCGGCCTAACTCAATGATCCCAACCATCGCGCGCGTAAATTCAACCATACTGTTTGCCGTGACAGCTGCCTTATCGGGACTTTGCCCAATCTGTTCAGCGGCTCCGCAGCATGACAGGCGGATGAGATCGTAGTGCGGATCTCTCTCATCGTCTGGCAACGCCGCTATTTTCAGGGCGCGACGGTGAATCATCCGCAGCAGCTGTGCCAGTCCTATTCCGACACTCATGCGTTTTGCTCCGCATCGGTCGCACGTCCAGGCATTAAGAGGCGCTGGAACGTCGATCGGAGGTTGCTTCTCATCCCCGATACGGAAAGGCTGCACCATAGCTATTAACATATCGTTGATTGCTAATATAACTTGCATCACAGCAGCTTGGCAGCTTGCCGCAGCCGGACGGGTTGCGCGACCGGCGAAGCCATCGGCAGCGCGCGGAAGGCCGGCACCAATTGCGGCTTCTGCTGCGCAGAAATCCGGGCGATCATCCAGGCCAACCGGGTGCAGGTAGCGGAGTAAGTTTCAGAAAAAGAACCCCGGCACCGGGCCGGGGTTTGAAGGTCTGGCTAGCCCAGCAGATCAGAACAGCATTCGGCCGTTCGACTGTTCAAAGCCAGAGTGCGAACCGTCACTTTTTGCTAGGATCGTCCGCCGGGTTGACGTAGGTGATGGCGAAAGGCCCTAAGCCATGAACCTGGACGATCGTATCGCTTGTCGTCCACGCGTAGTGGTTCATTCCGGTCGGGGCCACGCCGAAGCCGCCGGCAGTCAGTTCGATGCCTTTCGTTTCGTCGAGCTTGTCGCCCATGCCGATATGAAAGTTGCCGGAAATCACCGTCACATATTCCGACGTCGGATGATTGTGCGCGGGGATCTTGTAGCCGGCGGGCAGCTTCAGCCGCAGCACATAGATGCCATCCTTTGACGGATCTCCGGCGATAACGGCCAAGTCGGCGCCGGCGGGTAGGACAGCAGGAGCGGGCCCCCATTTGATGCTGTCCGCGTTCATCGGCATGTCGTCGGCAAACAGGGGCGCCGTGCCGAGAAGCAGCAGCGCCAGCGTTGAGGCAAATCTGAGCATGAAAATCTCTCCATATTTCATCAGAGGTGGCGCCAAGCATCGAGGCTGAGCCACCAACCGCCGGGGCCTACCAAGGCGTATGCCTGAGCACATCCCCCGCGCGGGGGACGTGCTGGAGCGAAGCGCTTCCGTCGATGGCGGCTTTCTGACAATGGCGGCCCGGCGGCATAGGAGGCTCAGCCGACTTTAACGAGTTGAATCGCGGAATGAGCGGATTGTACTTTCCCTGGCTGGTCCCTTGGGCCGGCGCTTCATTCTTGCCAGCCGGCCAGTTCCGGCAGGTCGTCAAGCCAGCTTTTCTCCGCCATCAAGGCATCGCCGGCCGCCGGTGCGGCCTCGCTGGCGTTTTGCATGAGCCAGCCCATCCACTTCCGATAGGCAGCCGGGTCCAGCTGGGGCGGCAGCACCTTGGCCTTGGCCAGCATGCGTTTGCGGAAACTGACTTGCCTGCGCAGTTTGGTGGTCGTGAACTTGATTGGCTTGCCTTGGTATTCAACCGTCCAGCGCCCATCCCCGTGGCTGGTGAGCCTCTCGATGGCGAAACCCGCATCGACCGGCCTATCCCGCCAGGGAAGCTCGATGGCATTCTTTCTCAGATCGAGTGCCCATCGCCTGTAGTCGACCCCGGCACGCTGCGGCGGCAGTACACCAGCCTGTTCGAGCATCTTCCTGCGGAAGGTCGGCTGTTTCTTGATCTGGCCTGTCGTCAGTTCGATGCGATGCCCACGGAATTCAACGTGCCACCGGATCCTGCCATTGCCGAAATATTTCACCAGCCTGTCGATGACGAACTCGTCATCGGAAAGCATCACGCATCCCTGCCTGATGCTGTCGAGAATGTACTGGCTATCGGTGGGCATGAAGCGGCCTCGTGCGGGAATCTGTCACGAAGCTTAGCCAGTGGCACGCACCAGTGGCCACCAATCTTTTTCGCCACGGGGGATCGCGCCGATGAAAAATGAAATAGGGTCAACTTGTCCAATTAAATAGTTGCTTTTATGTAGTTTTTGGTTGGGGAGCCTGGCCTCGCCACCTGCTTTGGACCGCGATCGGCAATTGAAAAACGCGAATATGTTTTGACGCGAAGCTCGTTACTTCTGGCGGAAGGCGGAGTGGAACGACCCAACCAGCGGGCCCAAAATGTAGTCGAGTGCTGTGCGTTCCTCGGTGACGATCATCACCGAGGCCGGCATGCCCGGATAGAGCGATATCTGAGGGGCGGCGGCCAGTTCCGCCGGATCCACCGTGATGTCGGCGACATAATAGGGAAGGCCGGTCTTGCTGTCGGTGACCCGGTCGGCCGAAATGTGGGTGACACGCCCGTGGATGATCGGTATCGATCGCTGCTTGTAGGAGGTGAAGCGAACTTCGGCCGTCATGTCGGAGCGCAGATTTGAAATGTCCTCGACGCGAACCTGCGCCTGGACGATCAAAGAATTCTGCGTCGGCACGATGTCGAGGATCGTCTGCCCCGGGGCGACGATCGCTCCGATCGAGAAGACGCTGAGGTCCATCACCTGGCCGTCATAGGGCGCGCGCACCTCGGCGCGGTCCATGGCCGCCTGTGCTGCGAACATCTTGGGCACAAGATCCGCCAGGTTCGATTGGGTGTCGATCAGCATGGCCGAAAGCTTGGATCGGCGTTCGTTGGTCAATTGGGCAATCTGGCTTTCTAGTTCGGCCTTGTTCTGACGGCTGCCTGCGATCGCGCCGAGGTTCTCGTCGATCAGGCCCTGCAGATCCGAGGCGGATCTTTCCAGTTCCAGAATGCGCGGGCGGGTCGTCAATCCGGCCTTCAGCAGCTTTGACAGGCTGGCCTTCTCGTCGATCGTCGATTGCAGCTGGGCCTGGTAGGATTCGACCCGAGCCTGCTTGCCCTGGATCTGCTCATCGAGCTCGGCAATCCGCCGTTCGAGGATCTGCCTGGCGCCGGCCATCGAGGCGCGCTGGCTTTCCAGGTCGGCAATCTGGTTTGCCATCGCATCCCTAAGGTAGGCCTCGTGGTCCTTGAGGATGTCCTTTGGGAAGGCAACAGCCTCGCGGCCGTCCAGTTCGGCCCGAATCCTGGCATCGGTTGCGCGCAACAGCGCATATTGCTGGGCATAGAGATTGAACTCTGAGCGCAGCCTGGTGTCGTCGAGCAGCAGCAGGATCTGGCCCTTCTGGACGATGTCGCCGTCCTTGACGCGGATCTCTTTCACCGTTCCGCCGTCAAAGTGCTGGAGGCTCTTGCGGTTGCCTTCCACCTTGACGACCGCATCGGCGAGCACTGCGCCGTTCAGCGGCGCAAAGGCGGCCCAGCCGCCGAAGACGCCAAAGAAGGCGAGGATGATCAACAGGCCGATCACGGCCGGCACCCGGATCGAATCCGAGGCCGGGACGCCGGCTTCGCCGGGCAGGCTGCGGTAGGTGAGGGCGCCGTCGCTCATCGATCTCTCCGGCCACAGCTCATTGGGTTGCCACCGCCATTGGAGCCGCGCGCTGGTTGAGCAGCGCCACGATCTCATTTCTCATGCCGAAGGCTTCGACGGCGCCGTCACGCAACAAGAGGATCTTGTCGACATTGGCGAGCGTGGAGGGCCGGTGCGAGACGATGATGACCGTGCTGCCGCGGCGCTTGAGCTCGATCGCGCAGTCGCTCAGCGCGCGGTCGCCATCTGCGTCGAGATTGGAACTCGGCTCGTCGAGAATGATCAGGTTCGGCGTGCCGAACACCGCCCGGGCCAGGGCGATGCGCTGGCGATAGCCGCCCGACAGCACCGCGCCGCCTTCGCCGATCTGCGTCTCGTAGCCCTGCGGCAAACGGATGATCATGTCGTGCACGCCGGCCAGCCGCGCCGCCTCGATCACCTCCTGGTCGACATTGGTCTTGAAGCGGCCGATATTGGCAGCGACGGTGTCGGCGAAGAGTTCGATGTCCTGCGGCAAATAGCCGATATGGTCGCCCAGCGCGTCGCGGCCCCAATGCGACATGTCGGCCCCGTCCAGCCTGACGGTGCCGCGGCTGGGCTGCATGACGCCGGCGAGGTGCCTGGCCAGCGTCGACTTGCCGGCGCCCGAAGGGCCGACGATGCCCAGCGCCTCGCCCGCCTCCAGCCGGAACGACACGTCGCGCAGCAGTACCTTCTGCTGGTTCGGAATGGCGAAACTCACCTGCTCGACCGAAATCTTGCCGGTGGGTTTTGGCAGGTTGAACGAGCGTTCCTTCTGCGCGTCGCCATCAACCAGCTTGCGCACCCGCGCCAGGGCGGCGCGCGCCAGGATCAGGCTGCGCCACAGGCCGACAATCTGCTCGATCGGCTGCAGGCCGCGGCCCAGCAGCAGGCTTGCCGCAAACATCGAGCCGGCGGTGGTCTGCCGTTCGATCACCAGATAGGCGCCGAGGCCGAGGATGAGCGACTGCATGGTCAGGCGAAGGAAGCGGATCAGCCCCGACATCAGCGCGGCGCGGTCGCTGGCTTCCGCCTGGCGCAATAGCGCAAGGTTGCGGTCGCGACCCCAGCGGCGGATGAGGCCGTCGATCATGCCCATGGCGCGAACGACTTCCGCGTTCCTGAGGCTCATCTCGGTGAAGTTGTAGTTGGTTGTCGCGATGTCGTTGGCCTGCTTCAGCGGCGAGCGCACGAGATACTCGTTGAGCACGGCCATGGCGACCAAGAGCAGCGAGCAGCCGAGCGCGAAGAAGCCCAGCCAAGGATGCAGCAGGAAGATGATGGCGATATAGATGGGCGACCAGGGCAGGTCGAACAACGCATGGATGCCGCTGCCGGTGATGACCTGCCGGAACGTATCGAAGTCGCGGATCGGTTGGCTCTGCGAGGCGCCCGGCGACGGCGTTTCGACCGATGCGGCCAGGATCTTTGCCGAAAGCAGCCGATCGAGGCGCGCGCTGGCGCGCGTCAGGATCCAGGCGCGCACAAGGTCGAGTCCAGCCAGCGCGAGAAAAGCCGTGAGCAGCACCAATGTCAGCATAACCAGCGTGGTTTGGCTGCCGCTGGTGACCACCCGGTCGTAGATCTGCATCATGTAGAGCGGGGAGGCGAGATAGAGCAGATTGATCGCCAGGCTGAACGCCGCCGCGACCAGGAAATAGTAGCGGCACGCCCGAAGCGCGTCCTTCACGATCTTGGATTTGTTGTCGAGACTCAAGATACCCAGCGGAGAACCGCCCCCTGCCCAAATGCGCGCCCCGAACCGATCCTACTCCTGATCGTCCAACCGGCCACGCGTTCCCTTCCTAATCCTGCCGTAAACCTTAATTCGTAAGCTGAATCAGGCACCGGCCACATCAGCTGAGCCGCGCATATCCGCGCGGCTCACTTGCTTGTTTCACACCACAAAGTCGCTCGTCGTCAGGTGAACCACCGTTCTGCCGGCGCCGTCGTCGGCAATTGCGAAGCTGTTTGCATCGTAGACGCCAAGGAGGTGGAGCGTTGCGTTGTGCGTGCCGTCCGTGACGGTCAATGTTCCTCCGGTGCCGTCGAGGTCCGCCTGATAGGCAGCGGACGTTCCGGTGCCGAACAGGATGTCTTCGAGGTTCACCTTGTCGTCATTGGTGATGCCGGCGATGCTTCCGCTGAAGTCGAATGAATCGTCCAGCTGCAATGTGCCGGCGGCATCATGCGCGAAGGTGACGTCCGTCGACGAGGCGCCGCCGAACTCCAGCTTCGACAGGTTGCCGATCGTGGCATCGCCGTCGCCAGTGACCTGGCCGTTGATGTCAATGTTACCGCCATTGGCCCACAACATGCCGGAATTAGCCAGCCCGCCGGTGATCGTAAGGCCGCCGGAGCCGGTTGCCTCCAGCGTTCCCGAATTGACGACGACGYTGCCTCCGGTATCGATGACCAGCGCATTCGAGCCGGTGGCGATGATGGTGCCCCTGTTGTCGAGGCTGAGCATCCCGCCGCCCAGCTGACCAGCGCCCGAGATCGTGTTGTCGATATTGACCAGAGTGACGTCCGGCCCTGTGCCGGAGATGACGTTGGCAGCGCTGTCGGACAGCAGGATCTGCCCGCCACCCTGCAGGGTCACGCCGTTCTGGATGATCTGCAGCAGCGTGTCGCCGCCGCTGGAGTCGAGCGAGACGAGGCCGCTGTTGTTGATCATGCCGCTCAGCGGCAGCAGAGCGCCGTCGCCCATGGTCATGGTGCCGGCATTGTTGACCACCGGCGTCTGGTCGAAGGCGAAATTACCGTCCGTGAGCGCGCTCGAATGCACGCCATCCAGCAAGATCGACTGCCCGTCGCCAAGCGTGATCACCGCGTTGCCGTTGGCGTCGTCGGCCATGTGCGCCTGGACGTCAGCGAAACTCGCGAAGCCGGAATAGCCGATCAGATCGATCTTGTCCGCCGCCGCATCGAAGCTATGGACTGTGTCATTGCCGATCGGCTGTGAGAAGACGAACAGGTCGTTGCCACTGGAGCCGGTCAGCACGTCGTCGCCCGACCAGGCAAAGATCGGCGAGCCCGGCGCGTAGGCCTCGACGTTGTCGGAAACAAACTGGGTAAGCGTGTTGCCATCCGCTCCCGTCCAGGTCTCGATGATGTTCAACGTGATGGCGCCGGCGAAATCGGTTGGAGAGGTGACCGTCAGCGATTTCACGTCGCTTGTCTGCATGGTCCAGTTGCCGTCGCCATTGTCCGTCCCACCGTCGAGGGTCCATCCCGATGGTACACCCTTGACAAGGATGCTCGCGGACTGACCGTCCGCCAGCGGCAGAGCGGGCAGGCCGAGATTGATTGAAGAACCTGCGACGCCCGCCGGAGCGGTATTGAGGACGAAATCGGTCACCGTGAGTGCGATGTTTCCAGACAGGTGAATCTCGAGCTCGGCCGAGGTCACGTTGCCGTTGGTGTCTGCTCTGATGATCGTCTCGTCGGTAGCCGCGCTGTAGAACCACCACACGTTGTTGTTTTGTGCAGCAGTCGGAGCACTTGTGTTCGTGACGGTTGTGAAACTCGGAGTTCCCGCGGCAGCACCGTTTGCGTCAATCGTGTTCGACAGCTTGATCTTGTCGGTACCTGCCGTGAAATCGATGATGGTGTCGATACCGTTCCCAGCATCTGATTGGTTGGTGTTGGTGTATGCGAACACGTCAGCGCCAGTTCCACCGGATAGGATATCGGCACCTGTCCCGCCGGTTAGTGTATCGTTGTTGGCACCGCCGAGCAGCAGATCCGAGCCGGCACCGCCAAGGAGTGAATCGTCACCGCCGAGGCCTACGAGAATGTCATTGCCGTTTCCGTTTGCGTTGCCGTCGATGGCGCCAATGGTCTGGCCAACAGCAGTGCCAACGATCGTGTTGTCACCGCTGTTTCCAGTCAAGTTTGTTGTGAAGAGATCCGGCAGGTTCGCATCGGTCGTGCCAATGGCCGTATACTTGATGACCGCGCCATTCGCGGCGGCCACTGCCAATTGGGCCATGCCAAAACCTGCCACTTTGGCGTTCCAAGCCGACCCAGAAAGGTCAAGTGCGTCGCTGTTGCCGATGGCTCCGTCCAGATATGTTTGCAAACGCGCGCCATAGGTGGCGTCCGCCAGAATTGATTCTAGCTGAGCCGCGGAGAAAAGCAGGGTCACACTGTCATTGGGATTCCCAGGCGTTCCGACTGGTACAGTGTCGGCAAAGTACGATGTCGTTCCGTTGAGATGGTTCCATGCAGTTGTAAGAGTGTCCTGACTGCCGCCCATATAGACCGACCAGGCGCCTCCTGTTGCCGGGTTGTTATCAAACGTGGCTGTCGAGAAGTCGGCAGCGTCCTGAGCCGATCCAAAGTCAATAATATGTCCACTGGAAGATCCGGCCGTTACCGCGATCGACACCGTGACGACGTTGCTGGACAATAATCCATCATCTGCGTGATAGGTGAAGGTATCGGTGCCGACATAACCCGATGTCGGAGTGTAGTCGAAGCTTCCGTTCGCGTTTAGAGTGAGAATGCCGTGCGCAGGTCCTACATTGAGTACCGCTGTAATTGCGCCATCATCCGTATCATTCGCAAGCACGCCATCAGGCGTGCCCCCGGCGACAATGTGAAGTAGGCCGCCGCTCGCCACTGAGTAGACATCACCCTGCGCCACCGGCGCATCGTTGGCACCGTTGATGGTGACGGTGAGCACTGCCGTGTCGGTCAGGCCGCCGTCGCTGACGGTGTAGTTGAAGGTGTCGGTGATGGTGCCGCCGGTGTTCAGCGCCTGAACGGCGCTGTCGGTCTCGTTGACGACATAGGTGTAGGTGCCGTTGGCGCCGAGCGTCAGCGTGCCGTGCGCGCCGACCAGGCCGACGCCAAGCGAACCGGCCGTGCCGGCGCCTTCGACGCCGCCGGTACGGATCGCACTGACCGTCAGGCTGCTGCCTTCAGGATCGGTGTCGTTGGTGAGTACGTTGCCGGTAGCGTTGTTGCCGCCCGAGCCGTTGGCCGTGCCGCCCTTCTCGGTCGCCGCAACCGCACCCACACTGAGGCTGGTGTCGTTTACACCGATTGGCGCGTCGTTGGTGCCGGTGACGTGGATGGTCGAGGTCGCCGTGTTGCTGTTGGCCGAACCGTCGTTCACCACCACCGTTATGCTGCGGTCTGTCGCGCTCGGATTGTCGCTCGAGTTGCTGAACACGATCTGATGTAGCGCCGTCTGGTAGGCGGCCAGCGTCGCCGAGCCAGTGAGCGTCAGCACCCCGGTTCCGGAATTGTAGCTCGACGCTACGATGCCGGCCGGCAGCCCGCCGTTGACGGCCAGGAGATCGCTGGCCTGCGCATTGGTCAGGGTGATCGTCGCCGAGGTGACATTGGTATTGTCGGCGTCGGTGACGCTCACGTCCGTGTCGGCAACCGCGACCGCGGAACCGTTCTCGGTGAAGGTCGCCTGGTAGTCGGCTCCGGTCTTCAGGCTCGAGTTGTTGAGGTCCAGATCCAGCACTGGCGCGTCGTTGGTGCCGGTGATGGCGAAGTTGACCGCGGTGCTGGCGGTGCCGGTGCTGCCGTCCTTGACGAAGACGGTGAAGTTGTCGCTGACGCCGGCGCCTTGCGCCAATCCATTGGTGTCGGTGTCGGCGTTGTCGAGCGCATAGCTCACCACGCCCGTGCCGGTGGTCAGCGTGGCGGTGCCGTAGGTGCCGGTCTTGGTGTAGGTCACCCCGCCATTGCCGGTCGCCCAGCCATTGCTGGTCAGTGC